>JBFMFC010000018.1:0-62904 GCA_040752195.1 Pseudomonadota bacterium
CCGTTCGCAAAGACCGCCCGATCATCCTGATCTGCCGCAGCGGCAAGCGCACGCTCGACGCCGGCGCCGCGCTCGAAGCGCACGGCTTCACCAATGTGGCCAACGTGCTCGAAGGCTTCGAAGGCGAACTCGACCACGAGCACCACCGCGGCACCTTGGGCGGCTGGCGCAAGCACGGGCTGCCGTGGCGGCAGACTTGATCGCGCGCGATCTATCGGGTACGCAGACCGTGAGGTCGCCGCGGCGACAAAGCACTTGTCTTGCCGTCCTCGATTCGCAGGCAGGCGGAACCATCATGGCGCTTCATCGGACGGGGCGACCTGCGACCGGCCGGGTCGATCGCGTTGTCCTCCGATCCGCGTGTGACGACTGCATTGTCGTGTCAATCCAACGGCGCGGGCGCGAGCGCCTTTGGCAACTCGCCGTTGGCGTAGACGTTAAGGTACTTGAGGCAGATTACGCGCAGGCACGAGGCGATGTTCTTGTCGTTGGCGACGAGACAGCCCTCGTAGACGCGCTCGATCAGCCGCGCCAGCGGCAGGCGCATGCTGGCTGCCATGTCCTCCAGGACGTTCCAGAACGCGCGCTCCAGAGAGATCGACGTGCTGTGGCCATGGATACGGAAGCCGCGTTTCTCCGGGATGAATTCGTTGATCTGCGACGTGGTGCAGGCCGTGAACATGTGGTCGAGCACGTCGTTGACTTTCAGATAAAGATCCATTGGCGTCTCCCGGACCGCGTGTTGGCAATGTTTACTACCCGCGGCGCACAGCGCAACCCTACACTTTTTGTGACGGTCCTTCCCCACACGCTGACGTTGACGGGGTATGCATGGAGCTGTTTCGCAAAACGCTGGATCCGGTCATCGCGCTGGCGGCGATCGCGATTTTGGACATCTTCCTTTTCTTACTGATCGGCGCCTGGACCGTCGGTGGTGGCGAAACGATGATCACCGGGCTGGCGGCGCAGGCGCTGCTCGGTGAAGACCTGCAGCGCATCCCGTTCTGGAACATCGTCTTTCCGCCGCACGTCGACTACTGGAAAATCTACATCAGCCTCGGCATGCTCTTCGGCGCCTTCGTCGGCGCACTGCTGTCTGGTGAGTTCCATCTGCGCTTACCGCGGCGCGCCTCCGAGTGGATGCTGATTACGATCGGCGGCTTGTTGATGGGCATCGGCATCCGCCTCGCCTACGTCTGCAATGTGTCGACCTTCTTCGGTCTTTTGCCGGAGATGAACCTGGGCGGCTATCTGGCGATTTCCGGGATCGTTGCTGGCGCCTGGGTGGGCTCCTTGATTTACAAGAAACTGCTGGAGGTTTGAGCCATGTCGCCGGTGGCGGAATGCCTGGTCGCGTTCGTGTTCGGCGCGGTCGTCGGCTTGCTGATGCAGCGCTCGCGTTTCTGCAACACCGCGGCGCTACGCGACGCCATCATGTTCAAGACGTACCGTAACACGAAAGCGATGCTGGCGGCGATGATGATCCTGACGCTCGGTTTTACCGCCTTTATGACACTCGGCGCCGGTCACCCAATGCAATTCGACGTCGGGTTGAACACCTTCGCCGGTCTGTTTCTATTTGGTATCGGCATGGTGCTGGCCGGTGCCTGCACCGTGTCCACTTGGGTGAAGACCGGTGAGGGCAACGTTGGTGCGTTGTGGGCGCTGATCTTTACCTTCGTCGGCATGTTCCTGTTCTCGCTGCTGTGGTCTTACAACTGGTGGCCGCCGGCGCCGCAGGCGATGACCGGCGCGCCGAACGCCGACACACTGCAACTGGGCTTTGCCAACGCGCGCACGCTGCAGGACCGCTATGGCGTGCCGGCGATCGTGTTCGGCGTTGCTCAGTTCTTCGTTTTGCTGGCGCTGTATCGGGCGATCCTGCGCCGCGAGCGCGTCCAGCGACGCGGCGCGGCAGCAACGGCAACCGAGCGCACCGACGTGCCTGTGGCGGCCGGCGCCGAGTGACCAGGGAGCGAATATGAGTCTGTTTGGAACGAAAGTGCGCACGACCGCCACGGACGGCGCGGTGCAAGTGCAGTTGCGCGATGGGCGCGTGCTGCAAGTGGCGCGGCAGGTGGATTGCCGCGGGGACTCGTGTCCGCGGCCGCAACTGATGACCAAGCGCGCGCTCGGTGAGGTCGCGCCCGGTGCGGTTATCGACGTGCTGGTGGATAACCCCACTTCGATGGAGGCGCTGCCGCCCTTGGCCGACGAACTGGGAGCCGCGTATTTGGAGACGGTGAAGGACGGCGCGTTTTGGCACGTGCTGATCCGCCGCATTGGATGACTATGCCGGGCCGGCTGCTGATGCGCGCGGCGATCGCGCTGTCCACCGCGGTGGTGGTGCTCGGTCTTGCCTATGTGTACGTCTGGCCGCCGGCGGGCGTGCGCCTGTCGCGCGAGGGAGTGCCGCTGCTGGCGCCGCCGGTTGCGCATCCGCTCACCGGCGAGCCGATTCCGCTGCAGGAGCTCGTGCGCCATTACAAGGGGGGGCGGTCGTGACGAACGACGTGCAGATGATCAGTTACGTGATCCTGTTCGTGCTGGCGTTCGCGCTGATGGCACTCGCCTTCTTCAGCGATTCGATGTGATGAACCGCGAGAGCCTGATTTTCTGCGCCGTGACGCTGCTCGCGACCGCCGCCGTGTGCGTGGTCGGGTTTCGTCTGGCCGCGCTGCCGCCGGAGGCGGTGGCGGCCGCCAAACGGCCCGCGCCGCCGGAGCAGTTGCCCGATGTCGATCTGGGGGCAGGTTTCGGTAAGGTGTCGGTGATCGAGTTGGTTGCGCATTACATCGACAATCCGCCCGCTGCGCCCGCGCGGCGGGCGTCAGGCGCACCTGCTGCGCGCCGCTTCGGCGGTTGCTGAACGATGGCGGCGCTCGACATTCCGCTTCTTGGTCCGGTGGCAGCGGCACCCATCCAACGGGGCGCGTTCGCCAACATGCAGCAACCGCCAGCGGCCCGCCGGCTGGTACTCGATACAAGACCGACGGCGCAATGCCAAACGCGCACGCGCGCCACCGCGCGCCGTGTGCCGTGAGAGGCATTGGTCGGAACCCATGTTCGGTGGCGGAACGCGCCCGATCCGCGATGGCTGCTAGGTGCTACGGGTCTCGTCGACAAGGGGCGCTTGGCGGTGAGCGACGCAGACCCGCTGGCGCGGGACGTTGTCGCCGAAGTGCTGTTCATCACCGGACAACGGCATGTCCACCGGGCGCGAGCGCCGGCCAAGCGACCGTGGTCCGGGGCCGGCTTTCGACCCCAAGCGTCGCGCACCGTTTCACGCGGACGGCCGTGTTCGTTGCTCTGATGCGCGACGAGCGACTGGCACTGCGCGCGGTGCCGTGCGGCGGCCACATGCCACCGCTGCTCGATCGCTGCGGCGAGGAGGAATACTCGGGCGAACGCGCGCGGGCCGCGGCGCGCACGGGGCATCCGCCGGGCGTGGTGAGTCTGCCGGCGGGGCCATGTGCGGCGCGCGCGGGCGCCCTGTCGCGGCCGCGGCCGCTGCCGCTGCGCGCGTATGCTGCGCGAGGGCCGATCGCTCATACGCACGGTCGGCTGCAGGGACTGGGGCACTTTACGCCGCGGGCCGCTGAGTTGGATTTCCCGCTGCGACCGTACGCTGAGCGCCGGGCAGGATCGGCCGCCGACCGCAGCCCGCCGGCAAGTGCGGTCGGCTACCCACCGCCGGAGCGCGCGGCAGCACCGGCATCCGTTGGCGGCGGCATGCTCCGGGCCGGATTCTCGTGCGCCCTGCTCGCCGTGGCGCTCATGGCGGCGACTTTCATGCGGGGTGCGGCGCGCGCGCAGTGGCGGCGTGCTGCAGGTCGCTGATGGACATCCATTTTGTCGTCTGCAGCGCGCAAGGTCCGCGCTTGCTTGCGCCACTGGCACGCGCCTGCGCACGGCGCGGTCTTGCTTTCGCAGCCTTCTTCACGCATGAAGCCGTGACGGCGCTGCATGACGAAGGTCTACTTGCGACGCTCGCGGCTGCCACGCGCGCAACGGTCTGCAAGGAGTCTTGGCTGCATTTCGTCGGCAGCGAACTGCCGCCGCCGCTGCAATTCGGCAGCCAGACACAGAACAGCGTGCTCTGCAAGCAGTCCGGTCGGATCGTCAGCCTATGACCGGCAAAAGACTCTTGGTCTTGGCGCGGCGCGACCACACCGAAGCGATGCGGGTCGCCGCAGGGCTGACGCTGGCCGACAACACCGTGACGCTGGTGTTCATGGACAGGCCGGTGGAGGAAACGCCGCAGAACGTTGCCCATTACGAAATGGTGGAGACGTGCGGGGTAGCGGTGGCGACGACCGTGCCGGTGCTCGGGACCCAACTGCCGCTGTGGGACGCGGCGGCGCTGGCACGCGCGATCGCGCACAGCCAAGGCGTGGTCAGCGTATGAGTTCGGAGAAGGCGATGAGGGTCGTGGTGCTGAAGACTGGCACTTATCCGGATGCGGAGACCGTGCAAGCCGCGCTTCACGTGCTCGCCTCGACCGACAGTGTGCTCGCGTTCGACCTGTGCAAGCCCGAGCACGATGAGGAGTTCTGGGATCGCGTCGTCGATGCGATCGCTAACGCCGGCGTGGTGATGACCCTTTGACCAAGGAGGTGTGAAATGAACTTGTACTGGCGCGCAAATACGATCGGGCGATATATAGTGTTCGGCGCGCTGCTGCTTGCGCTGGCGCGCAGCGTTGCAGCGGTCGAGCCGCTGGTGACTACCGAGTGGCTGCGCGCGAACCTCGGCAAACCCGGGATCGCGATCGTGGACTTCCAACCGCTGGCGGATTATCTGCGTGCGCATATTCCCGGCGCGGTCAACAGCAACTACGCGAAAGACGGCTGGCGCGAGGAGCGCGCCGGCGACAAAGTCCCGGATATGCTGCCGCAGAAGTTCGACAAGCTGGTACTGCACATCGGCAACCTCGGTATCGACAACGACACGCACGTGATCCTGGTGCCGCAGGGTATGAACGCCAGCGATGTCGGAGCGGCCACGCGCGTGTACTGGACCTTCAAAGTGCTCGGGCACGACAAGGTCTCGATCCTCGACGGTGGCATGGCGGCCTGGACCAAGGAACAAGACAAATCGAAGGCCAACCCCGTACAGGCCGGCGCAGTAAAGGCGGAAGCAAAGACATTCAAGGTCAGTTTCCGGCCCGAGATGGTCGCCACGCTCAGTGATGTCAAGAAGGCGCGTGCTGCGGGCGTCACACTGGTGGATAACCGCCCCGAGGATCACTTCGTCGGCATCAACCGCCATGCGCGCGCTCTCGAGTCCGGAACCATCGCTGGCGCCAAGAACCTGCCGAACGCCTGGCTGACGGTCAACGGTGGCGGGGAATTCCGCAAGCGCTCGCAGCTGGAGCAGCTGTATCGCATCGCTGGCGTGCCGACCAGCGGCGCGCAGATCAACTTCTGCAATACCGGCCACTGGGCGTCGATCGGCTGGTTCGTCTCCAGCGAATTGCTTGGCAACAAGCAGGCGAGACTGTACGACGGCTCGATGGTCGAGTGGACGATGCTGAAAGTGGGCGACGTCGAGCAGAAAGTCAAACTGCAATGACAATGAGGTCGTGCGCCGGATCGTTGCGACGCACGCTGCTCATGCGCCGGGCGGGGCCGAGGAGCGCGGCGCGCAGCCGCTGCGGCGGGAGGCGTTCGTCTGCGGCGGCTTGCCCGCCTTTGGTGCCGCGCGGCGGCGCTCGCGCGAAGGGCATCCGTTCGATGCCGCCGGTGCGACGCCTTGCCGACCCCGAGCGATTGGTGCCCGGCATCGCGAGCCGTGTGTCGATGCGTTGCGGTGGCGCCGACGAGCGTGGTGCCGACCTCGAACCGCTTGGCGCGCAACCTCTTTCGGGAAGCGTGCCGGTGCCTGCGGGGGGCGTTCGCCGTCGCTCGGATCGTCGGTACGCGGGGCAAGCGCGGCACCCGTTGGCGTAACCGATTGGGAGAACTGGAACCGGCGGCGCGGAGGAGGTCGATTGGCGGTGTTGCCCGACAGCTACGCGACTGGACGCGCACGCCATGCCTTGCTGCAGCGGATTCATCGCCCCGCGACCCGGATGGATGCTGCAACGGTTTGACCGGCAGCGGGTTGTCGGAAGCCACGAGCGGTCGGCTGCCGTAAAGGAGCCGCGGCACACCGCGTGCGCCTACTTCGCCTTCGCCCGCAACACCCTTCCCGCGCGATTCACGTCCTTCGGGTCGACCCACAGGATCGCGCCCCAGCGGCCCTGGCCGGCGGACAGTCCGTCGACCGCCGCCACGTTGATGCCCTTGTCGGCCAGCAGCTTGAGGTTGTCGGCGAGTGCGCCGGGGCGGTCTTCGCCCTGGATCAGGAAGCCGGATTTCTTCGGCGCGAACTTCAGCCCTGCCTTCTTGACCGCAGCGTTGAACTTGCGCGTGTCGTCGGGCACGACGTCGATCTGCGCGCGGCGACCGCGCGGCGTGCCGGTGCACGCGAGCAGATTGATGCCCGCGCTGACCAGGGTGGCGAGCACCTTGAACGCCTGGCCGGGTCGGTTGGGCACAAGGATCGTGTAGTGGTACACCTTGCGCACGGTATCGCCCATCGTTTCCTCCGCGGTCCGGGTTGCGATCCTGCCGACGTTGTGCAGCGTAATTCGGTGCCGCGCGCCGGGTATCCCAGGAACGCGCGGGCGCAGACTCTGCGGCCTGCCCCGGCGCGCGGTCAGCCGCGGCCGCGCCGCGCGAAGAGCTTCTTCACCAGCGCGCGCAGCCAGGCATGCGCCGGATCGCCGTCGGCCGACGGGTGCCACAGCATGCGCACCTCGTACTGGGGCGCGACGTCGGGCAGCTCCCAGATCTTCACCGCGTAACGCGGCGCGAGCGACTCGGCGAACATCCGCGGCACGATGGCGAGCAGGTCGGTGCGCGCGACGAGTTCCGGCAGCGCGCCGAAGTGCCGCGCGTGCAGCACCGCACGATCGGCGAGCTTCAGTTGCTTCAGGCGCGCCTCGACGCTGCCGTGCACGGTCGCCGTCGGCGTCGCCACGGCGATCGCGGCGCGCGCGAGCTGCTGGGCACTCAGCGTCCTGCCGCTTCTGCCCGCGGGCGGCGTCCAGTCGACCGAGGTGATGCCGACGAAACCTTCCTGGAACAGCGGCTCGCTCGCGATGCCGCGGTGCCCCGGTTTCAGGATGCCGATCGCCAGATCGATGTCGCGCGCTTCGAGCGCGGCGCTCACCTGATCGGCGGCGACCGCGACGTTCGACAGCGCGCAGTTCGGCGCCTCGCGCCGCAGGACGTGCGCGAGCGGCGGCAGGAACAGGATCTCGCCGAGATCGGACAGCGACAGCCGCCAATGCACGCGGCTCGTCGCGGGGTCGAACGCCTCGGCCGACAGCACCGCCGATTCGAGCGCCTGCAGATGCGCGATCACCGCCGGCGCGACGCGCTGCGCGACGTGCGTCGGATGCAGCCCGCGCGGCGAGCGCACGAACAGCTCGTCGCCGAAGAACTCGCGCAGCCGTGCGAGCGCGTTGCTGGTGGCCGGCTGCGACAGCGCGAGCTGCTGCCCCGCCGCCGTCACCGAGCCGGTGCGGTAGACCGCCGCGAGCACGCGCAGCAGGTTCAGGTCGAGCTGGCGGAAGTTCATACGCCGGGCACGCACTCACCCCACTTTCGTAAAGGGGGACAGGGGGGATTTCGCAGAGGCGGGGCAGGGGCGATGTCGGCGGCGCCGACGCGAACGCGGCCGACTGCAAATCCCCCTCGGTCCCCCTTGACGAAAGGGAGAAGAAAAGCGAACAGCATGACGGCCTATCCGAACGGTGAATACGCCGGATTCTGACAATCAATTCGACGAATGACCACAACCGGCCTAGATTGAGCGCAGGCAAAGCGTTCGAGGAGACGCGCTTGCTGCAGATCATCATCCAGGGGCGCGGCGGGCAGGGCGCGCAGACGGCGGGCAACCTGCTCGCCGCGGCGTTCTTCGCCGAGGGGCGCCACGTGCAGGCGTTCTCGACCTACGGCGGCGCGCGCCGCGGCACGCCGGTCAGCTCGTACATCCGTGTGGACGACCGGCCGATCCGACTGCGCTGCGACATCGAGCAGGCGGATGCGATCCTGTGCTTCGACGCGAGCCTGCTCGCGGGGCCGCTGGCCGCGGCCGCGCGGCCGGACACGCTGATCGTCGTCAACTCGTCGCGCCCGGCCGAGCACTACGCGGCCGCGCTGCCCGGACTTCGCGTGATCCCCGTCGACGGGCTGGCGATCTCGCGCCGGCATGGGCTCGGCCGCATCGTCAACTCCGCGCTGCTCGGCGCGTTCGCGCGCGCGATCGAGGCGCCGGCGCTCGACGTGCTGACGCAGGTGCTGACGGACGAAGCGCCCAAGCTGCACGACGAGAACATCGCCGCGTGCGAGGACGGTTATCGCCGGGTCGACGCGCAACTGCAGAAGCTCGCGGCATGAACGATCCTGTCCCGCCGATCTGGACCACCGGCACGACGGAGGTCTTCAAGACGGGCACGTGGCGCGCGGCGCTGCCGCAGCACATCCGCGCGCCGTCGCCGTGCCATGCGGCGTGCCCGGTCGACGGCGACATCGCCGAATGGATCGGCCGCACGCGTGCACGCGACTTCCGCGGCGCCTGGGAGGTCCTGACGCGGCACAACCCGTTTCCGGCGATCGCCGGCCGCGTCTGCCATCACCCGTGCGAGGCCGCGTGCAACCGCGGCGGCTTCGACGAGCCGCTGGCGATCTGCAAGCTGGAGCGCTTCGTCGGCGACATGGCGATCGAACAGGAGTGGGCGTTCGAGCCGCCCCCCGTCGAGCGCGCCGAACGCGTCGCCGTCGTCGGCGGCGGGCCGTCGGGGCTGTCGGCCGCGTTCCAGCTGCGGCGGCGCGGCTGGCGCGTGACGCTGTTCGAAGCGCGACCCGAACTCGGCGGGCTGATGCGCTGCGGCATTCCTTCGTATCGGCTGGCGCGTTCTGTGCTGGATGCGGAGATCGCACGGATCGTCGCGCTCGGCGTCGACGCGCGTTGCGGGGAGCCGCTGGCGACACCCGACGATCTCGCTCGGCTGCGGCGCGAGTTCGACGCGGTGTATCTGGCCACGGGCGCACAGCGAACGAAGCGGCTGCCGCAGCTCGACTACGCACAGCCCTGGGTGATCGACGGCGCCGAGTACCTGGCACTCAGCAACGGCGGCGCGCCGCCAGCGCTCGGCAGACGCGTCGTCGTGATCGGCGGCGGCAGCGCGGCGATCGATGCCGCCCGCAGCGCACGCCGCGCCGGGCACGACGTGACGATCCTCGCGCTGGAGTCGCGCGCGCAGATGCCGGCGCAACGCGACGAAGTCGTCGAGGCGATCGAGGAGGGCGTCGCGCTCGTCGACGGTGCGATGCTGCGCGGCGTGCGCGAGAGCGCAGGAGGGCTGAAGCTCGACTGCATCCGCGTGCGCTTCGCGCCCGGCGTGCAGCGCGGCCAGTTCACGGTCGAGGCGATCGCCGGAACGGACTTCACGCTCGGCGCCGACGCGATCGTCACCTCGATCGGACAGGACCCGGACCTCGCGCCGCTGCGCTCGCTCGAGGCGCAAGGCGCGCTGCTGAAGGTCGACGCTCGGCAGGCCACGAGCGCGCAGCGCGTGTACGCCGGCGGCGACCTCGCGAGCATGGCGCGCTTCGTCACCGAGGCGGTCGGCATGGGCAAGCGCGCCGCGCTCGAGATCGACCGCGCGTTGCGAGGGTCGCCGGCGGCGGCGCGGACCGCCGAGCCGCCGGTGCCGCTCGCCGCGATCAACACCTACGACTACCCGAAGCAGCCGCGCGCGGCGGAGGCGCGGCTCGACGCCGCGCAGCGGCTCGCGTGCGCCGCCGAGGTCCAGCTCGGTCTCGAGATCGAACAGGCGCTCGCGGAAACGCAGCGCTGCTTTTCCTGCGGCACCTGCATCTTCTGCGACAACTGCGTCGACTACTGCCCCGATCTCGCCGTCAAGCGCGACGGCGCCGGCTACACGGTGCTCACCGACTACTGCAAGGGCTGCGGACTGTGCGTTCGCGAGTGCCCGACCGGGTCGATGAAGATGGTCGAGGAGGCGCGATGAACGCGCGCGACGAACTCGCCGCGCTCGAACGCGCCGCTGCGCAGGCGCGCCCCGTGCTGCTGACCGGCAACCATGCGGTCGCGTGGGCGGCGCGGCTGGCGCGGCCGAAGGTCGTGCCCGTGTACCCGATCACGCCGCAGACGCCGGTGCTGGAAAAGCTCACGGAGTTTGCGGCCGCGGGCGAGTTCGACGCCGAGATCATCACGCCCGAGTCCGAGCACTCGGTGATGGCGGCGTGCATCCCGGCGTCGCTCGCCGGCGTGCGCGTGTTCACCGCCACCGCCTCGCAGGGTCTGCTGCTGATGCACGAGCTGCTGCACTACGCAGCCGGCGCGCGCGCGCCGATCGTCATGGCCAACGTCAACCGAACGGTCGCTTCGCCGTGGGCGTTCTGGCCGGATCAGACCGACAGCCTTTCCCAGCGCGACACCGGCTGGATCCAGTTCTACAGCGAGAGCGCGCAGGAGTCGCTCGACACGACGATCCAGGCCTTCCGCATCGCCGAGAGCGCGCTGCTGCCGGTGATGGTCAACCATGACGCGTTCTACGTGTCGCACGCGCTCGAACCGGTGCAGATTCCGTCGCAGACCTTGGTCGACGCGTTCCTGCCGCCCTACGCGCCGGCGCACCGGCTCGACACCGAACGCGCCGAGTCATGGGGCAACGTCGTCACGCAGGACATGTTCTACCGGCATCGCCAGGCGCTCGAAGACGCGATGGCGCGGGTGCCGGCGCTCGCCGACGAAGTCGGCCGCGACTGGGGCGAGCGCACCGGCCGCGCCTACGGCGCGCTCGAGCGCTACCGCTGCGAGGGCGCTTCGGCCGTCGTCGTGACGATGGGCAGCCTGTGCGGCACCGTGCGCGAAGCGGTCGACGCGCTGCGCGATGCGGGCGAAGCGGTCGGGCTGCTGAAGGTCAGGCTGTTCCGCCCGCTGCCGGTGCAGGCGCTGCGCACGGCACTGGCCGGCGTGCGCGACGTGGTCGTGCTCGACCGCAACCATTCGCCCGGTGCGGGCGGCGTGCTGCACCAGGAACTGCGCGCGGCGCTGTACGGACCCGCGAACGCGCCGCGCGTGCACGGCTATCTCGCGGGCGTGGGCGGTGTGAACGTACCGGTCGAGCGGATCGTCGAGTTCGTCCGTCGCGCGCGGGTCGCCGAACCGGCGGCGCAATCGGTGTGGGCGAGGTGAGGCCGATGCGCGGGCTCGAACTGCACGAAAACCCGATGCTGTGCCCCGGCCACGCCGCCTGCCCGGGCTGCATCGACGCGCTGTCGGCGCGGCACGTGCTCGCCACGCTGGGCCCGAACACGATCGCGGTGATCCCGCCGTCGTGCATGGCGATCATCGCCGGCCCGCAGCCGTACAGCTCGATGAAGATCCCCGTCTATCAGCCGACGCTCGAGGCGAGCGCGGCAGCGGCTTCGGGGCTGCGGCGCGCGCTCGACGCGCAGGGCAAGCGCGACACGCAGGTCGTCGTGCTCGCCGGCGACGGCGGCACGTATGACATCGGTTTGCAGTGCCTGTCGTCGGCCGCCGAGCGCAACGAGGACTTCATCTACGTGTGCTTCGACAACGAGGGCTACATGAACACCGGCGCGCAGAAGTCCTCGTCCACACCGCACTTCGCGCGCACGGGCTCCACACCGGCCGGCAAGACCTCGCGCAAGAAGAACCTGGTCGAGATCATGGCCGCGCACGGCGTCCCTTACGTCGCCACCGCGAGCGCCGGCCATCTGCCGGACTTGATCCGCAAGGTCGAAAAGGCCAAGTCGTTGCGCGGCACGCGCATCCTCACGTTGCTGATCCCGTGTCTGGACGGCTGGGGGCTGCCCGACGACGCCGGGCTGACCGCGGCGCGCTACGCGGTCGAATGCGGCGCGTTCCCGCTGTACGAGGTCGAGAACGGCCGCACGTGGACGGTGAACCACACCGCGAAGACCCGGCCCGTCAGCGACTACCTCGCGCTGCAGGGCCGCTACCGGCACATGACGCCGGGCGAGATCGACGCGCTGCAGGCGGAGATCGACGAAGGCTGGGAGCGGCTGCTGCGGCAGGCCGAGGCAAGCCGCGCGGCGGCGCGGAGATAGTCGTGGTGCCGGCCGTGTCGACAGGGCTACGCCGCGCGGCGCGCGTTCTTCGCGGGCGCGGCCGGGGCGGCCGGCTCCTTCGCGTCGATCTTGCGCTCGGCCAACCGAAGCAGCGTGGCGAGCGTGATCGACTGCAGCGTGGCGCGGGTGATCTCGTCGATTTCCGACAGCACGATCGCCAGCGCGCGATCCGCGGGCGTGCGGTCGCGGCGTTCGTCGGCTCCGCTGGAAATGTCCTCGAAGCGCGAGATCACGTCGAACAGCGTCAGCCGCCGCGCGTTGCCCGCGAAGCGGTAGCCGCCGCCCACGCCGCGCACCGACTGCACGATGCCGGCGCGCGCCAGCTCCGCGAGCACTTTGGCGAGGTGGTGCGGCGAAACCTGATACTTCTCGGCGATCTCGGCGGCGGAAATGTGCCGCAGCGGGTCGGCCGCGAACTCGAACAGGCTGTACAGCGCGAGCATGCTGTTCTGCTGCAGCTTCATCGGCGTTCAGCCCTCGAGGTCCATTTCCAGCGGAATGAAGCGGCCGGCCATCATCCCCTGGCTGCGGAAGAACGACAGGATCAGCGTGTTGTCGGCCGCGAGCATCGTGCGCACCTTGCGAACGCCCGCGCGGCGAAAGCCGGCGCAGATCGTCTCGAGCAGCCGCGAGCCGATGCCGGCGAGCCGCGCGTCGGGCCGCACGTCGATCGCGAACACCCAGCCGCACGGCGGCGCGCCGAACTCCCAGTCGCGCACCTCGCCGATCGCGAAGCCGACGACTTCGCCGGCCGACTCGGCGACGAGAAACTGCGCGCCGGGGGCGGACGACTCGCCGTAGCGGCGGTAGATCGACCGCCAGTAGTCGCGCTTCTCGATGCCGGTGACCTGCGCATCGATCGCGATCACCGCCTCCAGGTCGTCGCGCCGCACGGGCCGGATCGTCAGCTCGCGGCGCTGCGGCGCCGCGGCAAGCGCGGTTTGCGCCGCGCTCGGCTTCTTCCTGCGGGGGGCGCCGGCCGGCGCGGCGTTGCGACGAGCCATCGGGTTGACCTGAATTAAACGATATCGGTACCGAGTTGCAAGAATAGCGTGACTCAGTGTCCGCAGCGAAACCGCGGCCGGCGACGGCGAGCGGATCGCGGCGAGCGGCACCGACCGCGACGACGAAGGGGGAGACGGACCATGAAGGCATCGCTGGTCGCCGGCATCGAGGCAACCCGGCACGTGACGGTCGACCGCGAGCGGACGATCGACTTCATGGGCGAGGCGGCGCGCGTGTATGCGACGCCGATGCTCGTCCGCGACATCGAGATGGCGTGCCGCGAGCTGCTGCTCGCGCACCTCGACGCCGGCGAGGACTCGGTCGGCACGCGCGTCGAGATCGATCATCTCGCGCCGACGCCGCTCGGCATGGCGGTCGAACTGCGCGTGCGCGTCGCCGCCGTCGACGGCCGCGCGGTGAGGTTCGAGGTCGAAGGGCGCGATCCGGTCGAGACGATCTGCCGCGCGAAGCACGCGCGCTTCGTCGTCGATGTGGCCAGGACCGCGCAGCGCCTCGCGGCCAAGGCGCAGAAGGCCGCCGCGTGACGCGGCCGCCGCGCGCGGACAAGGGGGCCGTCGCATGACCCGCTGGGCGATGGTCGTCGACCTGCGCCGCTGCGTGGGCTGCCAGACGTGCACGGCCGCGTGCAAGGTGACCAACGCGACACCGCCGGGCGTGCAGTGGCGGCGCGTACTCGATATCGAGGTCGGCGAGTATCCGAACGTGCGGCGCGCGTTCGTCCCGGTCGGCTGTCAGCATTGCGACGATCCGCCGTGCGCGCGGGTCTGTCCGACCACGGCGACGAAGAAGCGCGCCGACGGCATCGTGACGATGGACTACGACCTGTGCATCGGCTGCGCGTACTGCGCGGTGTCGTGTCCGTATCAGGCGCGCTACCGCACGCTGCGCGCGACCTTCGCCTACGGCGAACCGATCGAAAGCGAAGTGCGCACGCTCGACGAGGAACGCCTCGCCGTCGCGACCAAGTGCACGTTCTGCGTGGACACGATCGACGCGGGACTCGCGCAGGGACTGACCCCGGGCGTCGACCCCGCGGCGACACCCGCCTGCGTCAACGCCTGCATCGCCCGGGCGATGAGCTTCGGCGACCTCGACGATCCTGCGAGCAACGTGTCGAAGCTGCTCGCCGAGAACGAATCGTTCCGCATGCACGAGGAACTGGGCACGGGTCCCGGCATGTACTACCTGTGGGATCGGCACGCGCCATGAGCTACGGCCCGAAACCCTGGCAGCAGACCGCTTGGGACTGGCGCGCGGCCGGCAACTTCATCGGCGGCGGCGCGGGCAGCGGGCTGATCATGTTCAGCGCGCTGGCGGGTGCGGACGGGGCGGCCGCCGCGGCGTTGCTGCTGGCGGGGCTCGCGCTGATCGGGCTCGGGCTCGCGTGCGTGTGGGCCGAACTGGGACGGCCGCTGCGCGCGCTGCACGTTTTCTTCAATCCGCGCACCTCGTGGATGACGCGCGAGGCGATCGCCGCGACCGCGCTGTTCCCGGTCGGCGCGGCTGCGGCGCTGTTGGCGTACGCAGGCGTGAGCGGCAGCGCGTGGCTGCCGGCGCCGTTCGCGTTGGCGTTCATCTACTGCCAGAGCCGGATGGTGCAGGCCGCCCGCGGCATCCCGGCGTGGCGCGAGCCGCGCGTCGTCGCGCTGCTGCTGGCGACGAGCCTGGCCGAAGGGGCCGGCCTGTTCTGGCTCGCGCAACCGTGGCACCGGCTGGGCACGACGCCGCTCGCGCTCGTCTTCGGCGGGTTGCTGCTCCTGCGCATCGTCGTGTGGCACGCATATCGCGCGCGGCTCGACGGTCACGCGGCGCCGCGCGCGCTCGCCGCGCTCGACCGCGCCGGCCGCCTGCTGCTGCTCGGCGGAACCGTCGTCCCTCTGGCGCTGCTCGCGGCGGTACTCGCCGCGGGGTGGGCGGCGGACGGCGCGCTGGCGGCACTGGCCGGTCTGGCGGCCGCGCTCGCCGGCGCTTTGGTGAAGTTCACGCTGATCACGCGCGCCGGCTTCAACCAGGGCTTCGCGCTGCCGCGGCTGCCGGTGCGCGGCCAGGCGCCGCGGGAAGCGCCGTGATGGGCGCGGCGGCGCGGGTCGATGCCTTGCGCGCCCCGGCCGCGGGCGCCGCCGTGTACTTCGACCGTGCGATCGAGACGATGCCGCGCGAGCGTCTGGCGGCGCTGCAGCTCCAGCGGCTGCGCCGGACGCTGCGCCATGCGTGCGAGCGCGTTCCGCTGCACCGGCAACGGCTGACGGACGCCGGCGTCGAACCGGACGACGTGCGCTCGCTCGACGACGTGCGCCGGCTGCCGTTCACGGTCAAGTCCGATCTGCGCGACCACTATCCGTTCGGCCTCTTCGCGCGGCCGGTGGCGGAGTTGGCGCGCCTGCATGCGTCGTCGGGAACCACCGGCAGGCCGACGGTGGTCGGATACACCGCGGGCGATCTGGACACGTGGGCGCAACTGATGGCGCGTTCGCTCGCCTGCGCCGGCGCGCGGCCCGGCGACATCGTGCACAACGCGCACGGCTACGGGCTATTCACCGGCGGGCTCGGCGTGCACGCGGGCGCGGAGCGGCTCGGCGCGGTGGTCGTGCCGGTCTCGGGCGGCGCGACCGAGCGGCAGATCGCGCTGCTGCTGGATTTCGGCGCGAACGTACTGGTGGCCACGCCGTCGTACGCGCTGGTGATCGCGGAGACCGCCGAACGGCTCGGTGTGGATCTGCGCGCGAGCGCGCTGCGCACGGGCGTGTTCGGCGGCGAGCCGTGGAGCGAATCGACGCGGCGCGCGATCGAGTCTCGCTTCGGCGTGCGGGCGCACGACCTGTACGGCCTGTCCGAGATCATGGGCCCGGGGGTGGCGTGCGAATGCGACGAACAGGCGGGGCTGCACGGCTGGGAGGACCACTTCCTGTTCGAGGTGATCGACCCCGAGACGCAGCAGCCGGTGCCCGAAGGGCAGGCGGGCGAACTGGTGATCACGACCCTGACGAAGGAGGCGCTGCCGATGCTGCGCTATCGCACGCGCGACATCACGCGGGTGACGAGCGCGCCGTGCGACTGCGGCCGTACGCACCTGCGCATCCTGCGCATCGCCGGCCGCAGCGACGACATGCTGATCGTGCGCGGCGTCAACGTCTATCCGTCGCAGATCGAAGCGGTGCTGGTCGGCAAGCCGCGGCTCGCGCCGCACTACCAGCTCGTGCTGCGCAAATGCGGGCCGCTCGACGAGGTGACGCTCGAAGTCGAGGCGCTGCCCGGCGTCGCGCAGGGCGCCTTTCCCGATCTGGCGCGCGAGGTCGCGCAACTGGTCAAGGCGATGGTCGGCATCAGCATGCAGGTCGTCGTCAAGGGGCCGGGCGAGATCCCGCGCTCGGACGGCAAGGCGGTGCGCGTGCGGGATCTGCGGCCCAGGGATTGCGCATGACCAAGCGCATCCTGCGTTTCACCGTCAACGGGCGCGCGCGCGAGCACGCGGTTGCCGATTACGCGCTGCTGATCGACGTGCTGCGCGACGACTTCGGGCTGACCGGCACCAAGCGCGGCTGCGACGGCGGCGAATGCGGCGCCTGCACCGTGCTGGTCGACGGCGAGCCCACGCTCGCGTGCATCACGCTCGCCGCGCGCTGCGAGGGCCGGCACGTCGAAACGATTGAGTCGCTCGCCGCCAACGGCCGCATGAATCGCCTGCAGCAGGCGTTCCACGAGAAGCTCGGCGTGCAATGCGGCTTCTGCACGCCGGGGATGATCATGGCGGCCGAAGCGCTGCTCCGGCGCAATCCGGCGCCCGACGAAGCGCAGATCCGCGAGGCGTTGTCCGGCAACCTGTGCCGTTGCACCGGCTACGTCAAGATCATCGAGTCGGTGCAGGCGGCCGCGAGCGCGAACCCATGAACGCGCCGAGGGACGAGACGCTGCTGCGCGCCGCGCCGGCCGCGGTCGGCGTGCGGCAGCCGCTGATCGACGGCGTCGAGAAGGTGAGCGGCCGCGCGCTGTACACGGCCGATCTGCCGGCGCGGATCGGGCGCGACGGCGTGCTGGTCGGCGCGATCCTGCGCAGCCCGCTCGCGCACGCGCGGATCCGCGGCATCGACACGCACGCGGCGCGCGCGCTCCCCGGCGTGCGTGCGGTCGTCACCGGCGACGACTGCGACGTGCCGTATGGCGTGATCCCGATCGCGCAGAACGAGTTTCCCCTGGCGCGCGAGCGCGTGCGTTATCGCGGCGAGCCGGTGGCCGCGGTCGCCGCCGTCGACGAGGCGACCGCGCAGGCGGCGCTGAGGCTCATCGCGCTCGACCTCGAACCGCTGCCCGCCGTGTTCGACGCAAAGGCGGCGCTCGCCCCGGACGCGATCCGGCTGCACGAGAACAAGCCGCGCAACGTCGAGCGCGAGGTCGACCAGACCTTCGGCGACGTCGAAGCGGGCTTCGCCGCGGCGGCGCTGGTGCGCGAGGCGAGCTTTCATTACGCCGAGGTCACGCACGCGATGATGGAACCGGATGCGGCACTCGCCGAGTGGGATGCCGAGCGCGAGCGGCTGACGCTGCATTCGGTCACGCAGGTGCCGTACTACGTGCATCTGGCGCTGGCGCGCTGCCTGAGGCTGGACGAGTCGCAGATCCGCGTGGTCAAACCCTTCGTCGGCGGCGGCTTCGGCCATCGCACGGAGACGCTGAACTTCGAGATCATTGCCGCGCTGCTCGCGCGCGCCGCTGCCGGAACGGTGAAGCTCGAGCTGTCGCGCGAGGAAACCTTCATCACCCATCGCGGCCGGCCCGAGACCGACGTCCGGTTGCGAATCGGGCTCGCCCGCGACGGCGCGATCACCGCGGTCGACTGCGAGGTGATCCAGCGCGGCGGCGCTTACGCCGGCTACGGGCTCGTGACGATCCTGTACGCCGGGGCGCTGCTGCACGCGATCTACCGCGTGCCGGCGAGCCGCTATCACGGGCTGCGCGTCTACACCAACACGCCGCCGAACGGCGCGATGCGCGGCCACGGCTCGGTCGACGTGCGCCACGCGTTCGAGGCGCTGCTCGACAGCATGGGCGCCGAGCTCGGACTCGATCCGTTCGCGCTGCGCCGCGCGAACCTGCTGACGGTGCCGCATCGGACGATCAACGAGCTGCAGGTCAACTCGTGCGGGCTCGCCGAGTGCCTCGACAGGGTCGAAGCGGCATCGGGCTGGCGCGAGCGGCGCGGCAGGCTGCCCAAAGGCCGCGGGCTCGGCATGGCCTGCTCGCACTACGTCAGCGGATCCGCCAAGCCCGTGCACTGGACCGGAGAGCCGCACGCGGTCGTCAACCTGAAGCTCGACTTCGACGGCAGCATCACGGTGCTCACCGGCGCGGCCGACATCGGGCAGGGCTCTTCGACGCTGCTCGCGCAGGCGGTCGCCGAGGTGCTGGGTCTCGCGCTCGCGCGGCTGCGCGTCGTCGCCAACGACAGCGCGGTGACGCCGAAGGACAACGGTTCGTACTCGTCGCGCGTGTCGTTCATGGTCGGCAACGCGGCGATCCGCGCCGCGCGCGAGCTGCGCGACGTGCTGGTGAAAGCGGCGGCGCGCAGGCTCGGCGTCGCCGCGGATGAAGTCGAATGCCTCGGCGAGGTGTACCGAGTCGCCGGCACCGACCGCACGCTCGGCTACAAGGAGGTCGTCGCCGCCGCGCTCGAAGACACCGGCACGCTGACGGTCAAGGGCACCTGGTCCACGCCGGTCGAAGTGCAGGGCGGCAAGTTCAAGGGCGCGGCGGTCGGCACGGGGGCGGGCTATTCGTACGCGGCGCAGGTCGTCGAAGTCGACGTCGACGAGGACACCGGCGTCGTGAGAGTCGTACGCGTGTGGGTCGCGCACGACTGCGGGCGTGCGATCAATCCGCTCGCGGTCGAAGGCCAGGTGCAGGGCTCCGTGTGGATGGGCATGGGGCAGGCGTTGTGCGAGCAGACGCAGTACCACGACGGTCTGCCGCTGCGCGCGAACTTCCTCGACTACCGCGTGCCGACGATCGTCGAATCGCCGCCGGTGGACGTGCTCATCGTCGAAGCGCCCGACCCGAACGGCCCGTTCGGCGCGAAGGAGGCGGGCGAAGGCTCGCTGTCGGGCTTCTTGCCCGCGCTGACCAACGCGATCGCCGACGCGACCGGATTGCGCATCCACGAGCTGCCGGTCACACCGGACCGTCTGCTCGCCGCGCTGCAGGAGCGGGCACGCAAGCGGCGCGTCCAGCAGGCGATCGCCGAGCGTGCGCAGAAAGCGGAGGTCTGAGATGCCCACGCTCGCGCCATTCACGCTGCACCGCGCCGTGTCTGCGTCGCACGCGGCGGCGCTGCTGGCGCGGCTGCCCGGCGCGCGCATCGTCGCCGGCGGCACCGACCTCGTGCCGAACCTGCGGCGCGGCATCGGCGCGCCGCCCGCGCTGGTCGACGTGACTTCGATCGCGGGCTTCGATTCGATCGCCCGCGACGGCGACGGCTGGCGGATCGGCGCGGCAACGACGCTCGCCGCGCTGGCGGCCGACGGCTCGATCGCGCGCGATCTGCCTGCGCTGGCACAGGCGGCCGCGACCGTCGCCGGTCCCGGGCATCGCACCGTCGCCACGCTCGGCGGCAACCTGTGCCTCGACACGCGCTGCGTGTTTTACAACCAGAGCGAATGGTGGCGGCGGTCGAACGATGACTGCCTGAAGCTGGGCGGGTCGACCTGCCACGTCGCGCCGCAAGGCCGCCGCTGCCACGCGGCGTTCAGCGGCGACGTGGCGCCGGCGCTGATCGCCTACGAGGCCGAGGTCGAAGCCGTTGGCCCGCAGGGCGCGCGACGTCTGCCGCTGGCGGCGCTGTATGCCGACGACGGGGCGAGACCCCTTGCGCTGGCGGCCGACGAGCTCGTCGTCGCCGTGTACGTTCCGCCGCAGCCGGCCGGTGCGCGCTCCGGCTATCGCAAGGCGCGCGTGCGCGGCGCGCTGGACTTTCCGCTGGCGGGGGTTGCGATGCGCGCGACGTTCGACCATGGCAGGCTCGCGACGCTGCGTGTGGCGCTGACGGGCACCAACTCGCGGCCGCTCGCACTCGCCGATACCGATGCGCTGTGCGGCGCGCCGGTCGACGCTGCGCTGCTCGCGCAGCTCGCCAAACGCATCGGCAAGCACGTGAGTCCCATGCGGACGACGGTCACGTCTTCGCACTACCGGCGGCAGGTCGCGATCGTGCAGGCGCAGCGGCTGCTGCGCGAGCTGGCGGCCTGACAGGCGCGATGCGATGGGCGCGCTCGAACCGGTGACGAATTCGGCCGATCGAGTCGCGCGCGACGCGATCGAACGGCACGCGCACGAGCGGTGGGTCGCGAACGTCGGCGTCGCACTGCCGGCCGAGCTGGCGCAGGAAGTGCCGATCGCGTTCGAATACAACGGCATCGCGCACGCGGTGATGCTCGCCACACCGGCCGATCTCGAGGACTTTGCGCTCGGCTTTTCGTTCAGCGAAGGCATCGCGGATCCGGCGCAGTTGCGCGGCGTCGACGTACACGAGTCCGCCGACGGCATCACGCTCGCGATCGAGATCGCCGCCGAGGCGTTCGCGAGCCTGAGAGCCCGGCGGCGCACGCTGGCGGGGCGAACCGGCTGCGGCATCTGCGGCGCCGAAAGCCTCGCCCAGGTGCTGCGGCCGCTGCCCGATCTGTCCACGGTCGCGCTACGCGTGCCGGCGGCCGCGCTGGCGCGCGCGCACGAGGGGCTCGCCGCCGTGCAGCCGCTGCAGCGCGCCACCGGCGCCGCGCACGTCGCCGTCTGGTGCGACTGCGAAGGCGCGATCGTGCTCGCACGCGAGGACGTCGGCCGGCACAACGCGCTCGACAAGCTGATCGGCGCGCTCGCGCGCGTTCGCATCGATCCGGGCGCGGGATTTGCGCTGGTGACGAGCCGCGCGAGCGTGGAGATGGTGCAGAAGAGCGCCAGCGCGGGGATCGCGCTGCTGGCGGCCGTCTCCGCGCCGACCGCGCTCGCGGTTCGCACGGCGCAATCCTGCGGCCAGACGCTGATCGGATTCGCGCGCGGCGCCGAGTTCAACGTCTATACGCGGCCGGATCGCCTCGCCGCCCGTTGAACGCGCGCCCGTCTATACGGGCGCGATGCGCACGATCTGTTTGAGCAGCTCGTCGAACGGCGCGTCGGGCGGCAGCCCGTGCAGCGGATCGCGTTCGCGCGCCAGCTCGAGTGCGATCGACGCCCACTCGGCGTCTGAGAGCAGGCGCTCCGCCGCCGGAAACACCTCGCGCTCCTCGCGTTCGATGTGCGCGTACCAGTCGGCGACGAAGCGCTCCGCATCCGCGCGGTAGCGTTCGCCTTCGGCGGGGCCGCCGAACTCGGCGCGGTTCAACTGATGCGCCAGACGCAGCACGGCCTCGAGACTTTGCTGGTGCTCGCGCCCCAGACGGTCGAGCGTCGCATCGAGCGCGGCGTCGCGGCCGCGCAGCCGCGCGAACAGTTCCGTCTCCTCGCGCCGGTGATGCACGCGCTGCGGATAGTCGGCCAGATACACGAGCATCGCGCGGGTGGCGCGCAGGTCCTCCGCACGCGGTTCGGCCGCGATCTGCAGCGCGAGTTGCTTGACCGTCTGCAGTACCGCGGCGAGCGTCTGATGCTCGGCGAGCCATTGCAGGTGCGCGGTGTGCATCGGATCTCCCGTCAGACGCCGAGATGCCGCTGCAGCCGGGCTTCGTCGTCGAGCAGCTCGGTCGAGCGGCCTTCGAGGACGACGCGGCCCTTCTGCAGCACGACGCCGCGGTCCGCGTGCGCCAGCACGGCGCGGTAGTTGCGGTCGACGACGAGCGACGCGATGCCGCCGGCGCGAACCAGCCCGATGATGCGCCAGATCTCGGCGACGATGAGCGGAGCGAGCCCCTCGGTCGCTTCGTCGAGGATCAGCACGTCCGGATTGGTCATCAGCGCGCGGCCGATCGCGAGCATCTGCTGTTCGCCGCCGGAAAGCTGGTTGCCGCCGTGGTCGATGCGGTCCGCCAGCCGCGGAAAGGTGTCGAGCACGCGCTCGAGCGTCCAGTCGACGCGGCCGTCGGTGCCGGCACGCGCGGCCACCATGAGGTTCTCGCGCACCGACAGGTTCGGAAAGATCGCGCGTCCCTCGGGCACGTAGCCGATGCCCAGTTGCACGATGCGTTCGGTCGGCAGCCCGGTGACGTCGCGTCCGGCCACGCGGACGCTGCCGGCGCTGGCGCGTACGAGTCCCAGAATGCAGCGGATCAGCGTCGTCTTGCCCATGCCGTTGCGGCCGAGCAGGCCGACCGCTTCGCCGCGCCCGATCGCGAGCGACACGTCGTGCAGCACGTGGCTCGCGCCGTAGTGCGCGTGCAGGCCGCGCGCCTCGATCAGCGGGTCCGCGGCGGTCATGGCGTCGGCTCCTGCGCCGCGTGCGTGGCCGCCAGACCGTCGCCGAGGTAGGCGCGCTGCACGTCGGGGTTGGCGCGCACGGCGACCGGGGCGTCGCTCGCGAGGACGCGGCCGTTGACCATCACGGTGATACGGTCGGCCACGCGGAACACGGCGTCCATGTCGTGCTCGACCAGCAGGATCGCGTGGCCGGGCTTCAACTGCTCGAGCAGCGCGAGCATCCGTTCGCTCTCGTCGGGTCCCATGCCGGCGAGCGGCTCGTCGAGCAGCAGCACTTGCGGCGACGTGGCGAGGCACACGGCGATCTCGAGCTGGCGCCGCTCGCCGTGCGACAGCGTGCCGACGATGCGGTCGGCCACACCGGTCAGGCCGACGCGTTCGATCGCGGCTTGCGCAGCGTGCATGCTGAAGCGGCAGCGCTCGGCCGGCGTGATCCAGTCCCACGCGCGCTGCAGCTTCGCCTGCGCTGCGAGGCGGCAGTTCTCCAGCACGGTGAAGCTCATGAACAGCGTGCTGCGCTGGTAGCTGCGCCCGAGGCCCGCGCGCGCACGCTTCGGCTGGCTCCAGCGCGTGACGTCCTGGCCGAGCAGCTCGACGCGGCCGCCGCTGACGGGGATCTCGCCGGCCAGCACGTTGATCAGCGTCGACTTGCCGGCGCCGTTGGTGCCGATGACCGCGTGCAGCTGGCCGCGCTCGAGCGTCAGCGAAACGTCGTCGACGGCGGTGAGCCCGCCGAAGCGGCGCGAAACGCCGTGCGCGGCGAGCAGTGTGGCGGGTCCGGTGATCATCGGGCCGCCCGCTGGTCGATGAGCCCGATCAGCCCGCGCGGCATCAGCGCCACCGCCGCGATGATCGTCAGCCCGAGCGTCAACTGCCAGTGCTTGGCGAGCGGACCGAACAGCGCGGACGACTGGAACAGTTCCTGCAGCAGCGTGAAGGCGAACGCGCCGAGCACCGCGCCGCGCAGGTGGCCGATCCCGCCGAGGATCACCATCAGCAGCACCGCGCCCGACTGGTGCCACGACAGCAGTTCCGGGTTGACGTAGCCGTCCTTCAGCGCGTGCAGGAAACCGGCCAGCCCCGCGAGCGCGGCGGCGAGGACGAACGCGACAAGCTTGTACGCGTACGTGTCGAACCCCGCCGCGCGCATGCGCTGCTCGCTGACGCGGATGCCGGCCAGCGCGCGGCCGAAGCGGCTGCGCAGCATCACCGCGAGGAAGCCGAAGGTGCCGATCAGACAGACGAGCACCGCGTAGTAGAAGGTGTGGCCCGCGTCCAGGTCGAAAGGCCGCCAGCCGAAGATCGACGCGTCGGGGCGGAAGTACAGGTAGATGCCGTCGCTGCCGCCGCCGAACGGCGTGTCGTGAAAAACGAAGTACGCCATCTGCGCGAAGGCGAGCGTGATCATGATGAAGTACACGCCGCGCGTGCGCAGCGACAGCGCGCCGACCGCGAGCGCGTACAGCGCGGCCGCGCCGATCGCGGCGGGCGCCGCCAGCCACAGCGATGCCGCTTCGCTCTTGGGCGTGAGCAGCGCCGCCGCGTACGCCGCGATGCCGAAGAAGGCCGCGTGGCCGAAGCTCACCAGCCCGGTCTGGCCGACCAGCAGCTCCAGGCTCAGCGCGAAGATCGCCAGGATCATGATCTTCGCCGCCAGATCGACGTAGAACTTGCCGCCGATCCACGGAAACACCGCCAGCACGATCGTGGCGACGGCAAGCGGCGCGGCGCGCACGAGGGCGTCGCTGTCGCGCCAGGAGCGCGGCTGCGCGGCGGCCCGCGGGGCGGGCGTGGTTGACGAGACAGACGGGTTCATGCGCCGGCAGCGGAGGGCGTCAGCCGACCTTGAACAGGCCTTCGGGTTTCCACAGCAGCACGGCAGCCATGAGCAGGTACACGAGCATCCCGGCGACCGCGGGAAACAGAACCTTGCCGAAGGTGTCGACCACGCCGACCAGCAGCGCGGCGACGAGCGCGCCGCGGATCGAACCGATGCCGCCGATCACGACGACGACGAAGCAGATGATCAGCACCTGGTTGCCCATGCCCGGATAGACGGAGCTCACCGGCGCGGCGATCATCCCGGCGAGCGCCGCCAGCGCGACGCCGACCGCGAACACGAGCCGGTACAGCAGCCGGATGTCGATGCCGAGCGCGCGCACCATCTCGCGGTTGCTTGCGCCGGCGCGCACACGCATGCCCAGCCGCGTGCGCGCGATCACGAACCACATCGCCGCCGCGAGCGCCAGGCAAACGGCCGAGATGAACAGCCGGTAGACCGGATAGCTCAGCACCTCGGACAGCGGAATGCTGCCGGCAAGCAGCGCGGGCGCCTGCACGCCGTGCACGTCGTCGCCGACCAGCAGGCTGCGCAGTTCCTCGAACACCAGGATCAGCCCGTAGGTCATCAGCACCTGCTGCAGGTGTTCGCGCTCGTACAGGAAGCTGAAGAACAGCCACTCGAGCAGGTAGCCGAGCAGCACCGACAGCACGACGCCGACCGCGAGCGTGGCGAAGAAGCCGCCGCCGAGCCAGCCCTGCACCCACGGCGCCAGCCCGTACGCCATGTACGCGCCGATCATGTAGAAGCTGCCGTGGGCGAGGTTGATCACGCCCATGATGCCGAAGATCAGCGTCAGGCCGCTGGCGACGAGAAACAGCAGCAGCCCGTACTGGACCGCGTTCAGGCACTGGATCAGGAAGGTGGCAAAGTCCATCGAGCCGGATGCCGTGCGGGCGAAGGGCGCCCCTCACCCTCGCTCGCTCTGTCGACGACAGCGACGCGCGGCCGCCGTCGTCGCGGACGGCGGCTCGGGTGAGGGGCTCGTTGCGTCTGTACGCGGGACGCCGCCCTACATCTTGCAGCCGCGCGCCGGATCGGCCAGCGCTTTCACCGCCACGCCGACGACCTTGTTCTGCGTGCCCTCGACCTTGCGCAGATAGAAGTCCTGCACGGGGTTGTGCGCCTTGGACAGCGTGAAGGCACCGCGCGGGCTGTCGATGCGCGCTTTTTCCATCGCCGCGATCATCTCGTTGCGCTTGCTCACGTCGCCCTTGACCGCGGCCAGACCGATCGCGAGCAGTTGCGCGGCGTCGTAGCCCTGCACCGCGTACACGTCCGGCTGGACCTTGTAGGCCTTGGCATAGCTCTGGCGGAACGCGTTGTCGCGCGGCGTGTTCAGGTCGTCGGCGTAGTGCAGCGCGGTGAGAATCCCTTGCGCCGCTTCGCCCTGCGCCTCGAGCGTGCCGTCGGTGAGGAAGCCCGTGCCGTACAGCGGGATCGTCTTGTTCAGGCCCGCGGCCGCGTAGTCCTTGACGAACTTCACCGCGCCGCCGCCCGCGTAGAACGCGAACACCATGTCGGGCTTCAGTGCGGCGATCTCGGTCAGCAGCGCCTGGAACTCGACGTTGGGAAACGGCACGGTCAGGTCCTTCAGCACCTTGCCGCCGCCCTTCTCGAAGGCCTCCTTGAAGCCTTCGACCATCTCGTCGCCCGCGGCGTACTTCCACGTGATCGTCACCGCCGTCTTGTGCTTGCGCTGCGCCGCGGCCACCCCGGTGGCGAAACCGGTCTGCCAGTTCGAGAACGACGTGCGGAAGATGTTCGGCGCGCACATCGCGCCGGTCACCGCGCCGGCACCGGCGTTCGGAACGATCACGATCGCGTTGCTGCCGCGTACCGCCTTGGCCATCGCCATCGCCACACCCGAGTGCACGGTGCCGACGATCACATCGACCTTGTCGCGGTTCAGCAGCTTGTTGACGTTGTCGGTGGCCTTGGCGGGGTCGGACTCGTCGTCGACGACGAAGTATTCGATCTCGCGGCCGCCGAGCCTGCCGCCCTGCTCCTGCACGTACAGCTTGAAGCCGTTGTCGATCGCGGTGCCGAGCGCGGCGAACGTGCCGGTGAACGGCAGCATCATGCCGACCTTCAGCTTGCCCTGCGCGTGCGCGGCGCCCGCGGCGGCGAACAGCGTGGCGGCCAGCACGCCGGCCAGGATCCTAAGTCGCGTCATCGTGTCTCCTCCTGTCGTTGGGATGCATGCTTCGGTGATGAACCGTCCGGTGGCGCCCGACGAACTCGACCGTCGCCCGCGTCACGGCCTCGGGCCGGTCGCGGTGCGGCGAATGCGCGCAGTCGTCGAGCTTCAGCACTTCGGCCTGCGGCACTTGCGCGGCGAGGCGGTCGACCTGCGCCATCGTTCCGTACTCGTCATTGTGCCCTTGCACGGCCAGCAACGGCACCCGGATCGCGGGCAGCAGCGCTTCGATCGTCCAGTGGCGGAAGGCCGGGTCGAGCCAGGCGTCGTTCCAGCCCCAGAATGCGGAATCGACGTCGGCGTGATGGCGCGCGAGCCGGTGGCGCAGATCGGTCGCCTGGTACGCGTACTTCGCCTGCTCGATGCTGCGGACCGAAAGGTCCTCGACGAAGATGTGCGGCGCCAGCACGACGAGCCCGGCGAGCCGGTCCGGATACGTCGCCGCGTAGATCAGCGCGATCGATGCGCCGTCGCTATGGCCGAGGAGCCACGGCGGGTCGGCCTCGACGTCGACGCCGGCCGCATCGAGGAACGCGGGCAGCACTTCGCGCGCCTGCACGTGCATGTAGTCGGTGGCCCACCGTTCGTCCGGCGCGCGCGGCGTTGAGCGCCCGTAACCTGCGCGCGAATACACGAGCCCGCGGAAGCCGCCGGCCTCGCACAGGCGCGCCGGATAGTCCTTCCACATCGACGTCGAGCCGAGCCCCTCGTGCAGGAACACGAGCAGCGGCGCGGCGCGATCGTCGACGCCGACCCAGCGGTACTCGAGCCGCACGCAGCGCCCGCGCTGGGCGACCGTGGCGAAGTGAACCTGCGTGGCGGCGTTGTCGGGCATGGTGCGGCGATTCGTTCGGCAGGCCGAATCGTAACGGGCGCCGCTCGCGTCAGCGCGGCGCGCGGCCCTTCTCGCTTTCCCGCAGGCGGAAACGCTGGATCTTGCCGGTGGCGGTCTTCGGCAGCTCGTCGATGAACTCGATCAGCCGCGGGTACTTGTGCGGCGCAAGCCGCGCCTTGACGAACTGTTTGAGTTCCTCGGCCAGCGCGTCGCTCGCCTGCGTGCGGTCCTTGAGCACGACGAACGCCTTGGGTCGGGTCAAGCCATGTTCGTCGGCAATGCCGATCAGCGCTGCCTCGAGCACGGCCGGGTGCTGCACGAGGGTCGCCTCGACCTCGAACGGCGAGACGTACTGGCCGCTCACCTTGAGCATGTCGTCGCTTCTGCCGGAGTACACGTAGTAGCCGTCGGCGTCGCGTTCGTACTTGTCGCCGGTGCGCGTCCACGCGCCCTGGAAGGTCGCCGCGCTGCGCGCGCGGTCGCCCCAGTACAGCAGCGCCGACGACGGCCCGCGCACGTACAGGTCGCCGATCTGGCCGTTGCCCTCGATCACGCGGCCCGCTTCGTCACGGATCTCGACGTCGTAGCCGGGGACCGGCTTGCCCGAGGTGCCGTAACGCACGTCGCCGGGGCGGTTCGAAATGAAGATGTGCAGCATCTCGGTCGAACCGATGCCGTCGATGATCTCGCAGCCGAAATGCGCGGTGAAGCGCTCGCCGATGTCGCGCGGCAGCGCTTCGCCGGCCGAGGAGCACAGCCGCAGCGCGACCCTGTCCTTCGCGGGCAGGTTGGGGGAGGCGAGCATGCCGGCGTAGCCGGTCGGCGCACCGAAGAACACCGTCGGTTTGCGCTCGGTCCAGCGCTTGAAGATCGCGTCGGGGGTCGGCCGCTCTGCCATCAGCAGCACGCTCGCGCCCACGGCGAGCGGAAACGTCAGCGCGTTGCCGAGTCCGTACGCGAAAAACAGCTTCGCCGCCGAGAAGCACAGGTCGTTTTTGGTCAGCCCGAGCACCGGCTTGCCGTACAGCTCCGCCGTCCAGTACGGGTTTGCGTGCGTGTGCACGGTGCCCTTGGGCCTGCCGGTGGAGCCGGACGAATACAGCCAGAACGCGATCTCGTCGGCGCCGGTGTCGGCGGCGTCGGCCAGCGGCGCATGCGCGCCGAGCCACTGTTCGAAGTCGAGCGCGCCGGCGGGCAGATCCTTGCCGCGCGAGACGATCACCGACCGCACTTCGTTCCTGCCCCGCGCCATCGCCGTCTGCAGCACCGGCACCAGCGGCGCCGATACGAGGGCGGCCTGTGCGCGGCTGTGCGCGAGCATGAAGGCGTAGTCGTCGGCGGTCAGCAGCGTGTTGACGGCGACCGGGACCACACCCGCGTACAGCGCACCGAGGAAAGCGACCGGCCAGTCGGTGGTGTCGTGCATCAGCAGCAGCACGCGCTCCTCGCGGCGCACACCGAGCGCGAGCAGCGCCGCGGCGCAACGTCGCGCGCGGGCGGCCAGCTCGCCGTAGGAAAGCTGACCCGCGTCGTCGACGTACGCGACCCGGCCCGCGTGCGCGGCGTTCAGTTCGATCAGGTGGCGGGCGAAGTTGAATCGCTCGGGAGGCGGCAGCGGCCGGGCTGCAGCGGTGTCGGTCATCGTGGACCTCCGGAACCACGCGGGGGAACGTCGGAACCACGGCGCCGGCGGCTGTCGCGCCCGCACGAACGCTCGTCCTCGGACCCGCGGCACGGGCCCTCCGCACGCCCGCGACGCCGGGTCCGGCCGCGGCCTGCGTCGACCGTCGACCGAAATCGGTATTAGGGTACTATATTTCCGTCCGTCCGCACCGTGGAACCCGCATGAACGCGCCCGATGTCGCCTCCTTCGCACGCGTCGATTACCGGACCGACCCGTCGCGGTACCGGCATTGGCGTCTCGCCTTCGACGGCCCGATCGCCACGCTGGCGATGGACGTCGCCGAGGACGCGGGGCTCGTGCCCGGCTACAAGCTGAAACTGAACAGCTACGACCTCGGCGTCGACATCGAGCTGGCCGACGCGCTGAACCGGATCCGTTTCGAGCATCCCGAGGTGCGCGCCGTCATCATCACGAGCCTGAAGGAGCGGATCTTCTGCTCGGGCGCGAACATCTTCATGCTCGGGCAGTCGTCGCACGCGTGGAAGGTCAACTTCTGCAAGTTCACCAACGAGACGCGCAACGGCATCGAGGACTCGAGCGCGCACTCGGGGCTGAAGTTCATCGCCGCGGTCAACGGCGCGTGCGCCGGCGGCGGCTACGAGCTGGCGCTCGCCTGCGACGAGATCATCCTGATCGACGACCGCTCGTCGACCGTGAGCCTGCCCGAAGTACCGCTGCTCGGCGTGCTGCCGGGAACCGGCGGGCTGACTCGGCTCACCGACAAGCGGCGCGTCCGGCACGACCTCGCGGACGTGTTCTGCACCACGACCGAGGGCGTGCGCGGCGAGCGCGCGGTGCAGTGGCGGCTGGTCGACCGGCTCGCCAAGCCCGCGGTGTTCGCGCAGAAGGTGCGCGAGCGCGCACTGGAACTCGCCGCGCGGAGCGACCGCCCGACCGGCGCGCAAGGCGTGGCGCTCGCGCCGATCGAATGCGAGATCGAGGCCGACGCGCTGCGCTACCGCCACGTGACGGTCGAGATCGACCGCGCGCGTCGCACGGCGACCTTCACGGTGCGCGCACCGAGCGGTGCGCAGCCGCAGACGATGGACGCGATCGTCGCCGCCGGCGCGGCCTGGTGGCCGCTCGCGATGGGGCGCGAGCTCGACGACGCGATCCTGTCGATGCGCACCAACGAGCCCGAGATCGGCCTGTGGCTGCTGAAGACCGCCGGCGACGCGCAGGCGGTGCTCGCCGCCGACGCGCTGCTGGCCGCGCACCGCGATCACTGGTTCGTGCGCGAGACGATCGGCCTGCTGCGGCGGACCTTGTCGCGGCTCGACGTGTCGTCGCGCTCGCTGTTCGCGTTGATCGAGCCGGGTTCGTGCTTTGCCGGCACGCTGTTCGAACTGGCGCTCGCCGCCGATCGCAGCTACATGCTGGCGGCGCCGGACGATACGGCGCGGGCGCCGGCAATCGCCCTGAGCGAGACCAACTTCGGTTTCTATCCGCTGGCGACCGGCCAGACGCGGCTGGCGCGCCGCTTTTATGAGGACGCGCCGGCGCTCGACGCCGCGCGTGCCCGCCGCGGCCAGCGGCTCGACGCCGAAGCGGCGCTTGCGCTGGGACTCGTGACCTCCGCGCCCGACGAGATCGACTGGCCCGACGAAGTGCGGATCGCGATCGAAGAGCGCGCGAGCCTTTCGCCGGACGCGCTGACCGGCATGGAAGCGAACCTGCGCTTCAATGGCCGCGAGACGATGGCCACGCGCATCTTCGGCCGGCTCACGGCATGGCAGAACTGGATCTTCAACCGCCCGAACGCCGTCGGCGACAAAGGCGCGCTGAGGGTCTACGGCAAGGGCGAAAAAGCCGCCTTCGACTGGAAGCGCGTCTGAAACCGTGGTCCGTTCGCCGCCGGGCGCGGATCCGCGCGACGATGGCGGTCAACGGTCACCGGGCGACGATCAACGGGGAAACCACATGTCCGCCATCGACTACAGCGAAAAGATCCCGAACAACGTCAACCTGTCCGAGGACCGCGCGCTGCAGCGCGCGCTCGAGCACTGGCAGCCCAACTACCTGGCGTGGTGGAAAGACATGGGGCCGGAGGGCGCGCAGAACTTCGACGTTTACCTGCGCACCGCGGTGAGCGTCGACCCGGGCGGCTGGGCGCACTTCGACTACGTGAAGATGCCCGAGTACCGCTGGGGCATCTTCCTCAACGCGCCCGAGCCGGGGCGGCAGGTCAACTTCGGCGAGCACAAGGGCGAACCGGCCTGGCAGGAAGTGCCGGGCGAGCATCGCGCCAACCTGCGGCGGATCATCGTCACGCAGGGCGACACCGAGCCCGCGTCGGTCGAGCAGCAGCGCCATCTGGGGCTGACCGCACCGTCGTTGTACGACCTGCGCAACCTGTTCCAGGTCAACGTCGAGGAAGGCCGTCACTTGTGGGCGATGGTCTACCTGCTGCACAAGTACTTCGGCCGCGACGGCCGCGAGGAAGCCGAGGCGCTGCTCGAGCGGCGCAGCGGCGACGCCGACAACCCGCGCATCCTCGGCGCGTTCAACGAGCGCACCCCCGACTGGCTGTCGTTCTTCATGTTCACCTACTTCACCGACCGCGACGGCAAGTTCCAGCTGTGCGCGCTCGCCGAGAGCGGCTTCGATCCACTCGCGCGCACGACCAAGTTCATGCTGACCGAGGAAGCGCACCACATGTTCGTCGGCGAGTCGGGCGTATCGCGCGTGATCCAGCGCACCTGCCAGGCGATGAACGAGCTGAAGACCGACGAGCCCGACCGGCTGCGCGCCGCCGGCGTGATCGACCTGCCGACGATCCAGCGGTACCTGAACTTCCACTTCAGCGTGACGATCGACCTGTTCGGCGCGGACGAGTCGAGCAACGCCGCGACCTTCTACAGCGCCGGACTCAAAGGCCGCTTCGAGGAAACCAAGCGCGACGACGACCACAAGCTGCATGGCCGGACCTACCCGGTGCTCGGAGTGCAGGACGGGCGGCTGGTCGAGCGCGAGGTGCCGATGCTCAACGCGCTGAACGAGGTGCTGCGCGACGATTTCATCCGCGACTCGATCGCCGGGATCGGCCGCTGGAACCGCGTCATCGAAAAGGCCGGGCTGCCGCACCGGCTGGTCGCGCCGCACAAGGCATTCAACCGCCGTATCGGCACGCTGGCGGGCGTGCGAGCGAGCCCCGACGGCCGCGTCGTCAGCGAAGCCGAGTGGCAGCAGCGCCGCAACGAGTGGCTGCCGAGCGACGAGGACCGCGCGTTCGTCGCGTCGCTGATGGGCCGCGTCGTCGAGCCGGGCAGGTTCGCCAACTGGATCGCGCCGCCGGCGGTCGGCATCAATCGCCAGCCGATCGACTTCCAGTACGTGCGCTTCAACTGAACGGTCGCCCCGCCTGCCGATGAACGCGCCCGAGCTGCTGCGCCAGCACCTGATCGACCCCGAGATCTGCATTCGCTGCAACACGTGCGAGGAGACCTGTCCGGTCGACGCGATCACGCACGATGCGCGCAACTACGTCGTGCGGGCCGACAAGTGCAAGGCCTGCCTCGCCTGCATCGCACCGTGCCCGACCGGCGCGATCGACAACTGGCGCACGGTGCTGCGCGCGCAGGCGTATTCGATCGAGGACCAGTTCGGCTGGGACGCGCTGCCCGCGGAGCAGTCGCTCGGCGAGGAGGTCGCGGCTGCGGCGACTGAATTCGCGGCCGAAGACGCGCCGCCCGTGCCCGCCGCGGCCGTGCCCGGTTCGACGGTGCCGCCGTGGTCCGCATCGCATCCGTACGTCAACTTGTACACGCAGCGCAATCCGGCCATCGCCACCGTGATGGGCAACTACCGTGTCACCGACGCCGCCGCCGAAAGCGACACGCGCCACATCGTGCTCGACTTCGGCGCGACACCTTTCCCGGTGCTCGAAGGCCAGTCGATCGGCATCCTCCCGCCCGGGGTCGACGGCGACGGCCGCCCGCACCACGCGCGCCAGTATTCGATCGCCTCGCCGCGCGACGGCGAACGCCCCGGGTACAACAACGTCGCGCTGACCGTCAAGCGCGTCACCACCGATCATCAGGGCCGCGCCGTGCGCGGCGTGTGCTCGAACTACCTGTGCGACCTTCGACGCGGCGACACGGTGCAGGTGATCGGCCCCTTCGGCAACACCTTCCTGATGCCGAACCACTCGCCGAGCCATCTGTTGATGGTCTGTACCGGCACCGGCTCGGCGCCGATGCGCGCGATGACCGAACGGCGGCGGCGCCGGCGCGGCAAGGGCGAGAGCGGCAAGCTGATGTTGTTCTTCGGCGCGCGCTCGCAGGCGGAGCTGCCGTACTTCGGCCCGCTGATGAACCTGCCGAAGGACTTCATCGACATCAACTTCGCGTTCTCGCGCACGCCGGGGGCGCCGCGCCGCTACGTGCAGGACGCGCTGCGCGACCGCGCCGCCGACGTCGGCGCGCTGCTCGCCGACGCGAACACCTACGTTTACGTGTGCGGGCTGCGCGGGATGGAGCAGGGCGTGCTCGACGCGCTGCGCGAAGCCGCCGCCACGCGCGGCCTCGACTGGTCCGCGCTGCACTCGACGCTGCAGCAGCAAGGGCGGCTGCACATCGAGACCTACTGATCCGTCACGCGCGGACGCAAATGCGCGTATACTCCGCGCTCGTCGCCGGGCACCGAGCCCGGCCGACGACCACGTTGCCGCGGGGTGGAGCAGTCTGGCAGCTCGTCGGGCTCATAACCCGAAGGTCGAAGGTTCAAATCCTTCCCCCGCAACCAGACAAATCAGGCACTTAGCCAACGAAGAGCCGCTCATCGAAGCGGCTCTTTTGCTTGATGGCCCATCCGTGGCCCATCCGTGGCCCGCGCATGGCCCAAGGCGCTGTCGACGCACCGTCGCGTCCGACCTTCGGGCTACGCCGCCGGGCCAGCGATGTTCGGCCAACTCAACGCTGTCTGCGCGTCTTTGCCGGCTTTTTCACGGCCCCGACCTTCTCCGCCGAGCGGGGTTCGTCGAACCGAATGCCAAGGTAGGCCTCGAGAGCGAGTCTGACGACATCGGAACGCGTCGGGATCGTTCCGAGGGTCTTCGCCAGCTCGATCCGTTTCGCGTCGATGACGGTCTCGATCTGCGGCGTAACCCGCACGTTCAGCTGATTGCGCGCCATGGTTCGTCCTTTCGGCGCCGAAGTTTAGGCGTGTCGCGGCGAAGTCGCTAGACAGCTTGACAGGGAGACAGACAGACATACAATAAGACTGTCTAGCAATGTTGCTGACGCCCGCGACAGGAGAAACATGGCATCCGAATTCCTCACGACCGAAGAACTGGCCAAGCGGATCAAGTACGACGCACGGACGATCCGCGAACGCCTGAAGGACAGCAAGCTGATCGAAGGCGTGCACTACATCCGTCCGTTTGGCGGGCGCAAGATCCTGTACCTCTGGGATGCCATCGAGCGCGACATCGGCAGCGCGTCGGGTCTGTCCCCGGTGGCCGTTCCGCTGGCGGGCGGGGACCCGATCCATGGGTAGCGTTCGCCGCATCGAGCCCCGTGGAACGCTGTTCCTTGACTTCCGGTATCAGGGCAGGCGCTGCCGCGAGTACACCGCGCTCGCGGATACCGATGCCAATCGCAAGCGTCTTGCTCGCGTGCTGACGCGACTCGAGCAGGCGATTGCAGCCGGGACCTTCGAGTACGCCGAGTTCTTCCAGAAGGAGCTTAACCGCAGGGCGGCGGCAGCGGCACCGAAGGCCACAGACTCGACCCCGACGGCAATCCGAAGCCAGCCACCGGCGCCGAGCGAAGCATCCACCCCGACCTTCCGCGATTTCGTCGAGCAGTGGATCCGCGAGCACGCCGTCGAGTGGCGTCGCTCGCATCTGCGCACCCTGCGTTCCACGATCGAACGGCACCTGCTGCCGCGCTTCGGCGATGTGCGCGTGTGCGCGATCCGGCGCGCCGACATCCTGGCGTTTCGCGCCCAGCTCGCAACGCTGCCCGGCCGCGGCAAGCGGCCGGCGTTGTCCAACAAGCGCATCAACGGGATCATCGGTCCGCTCAAGCAGATCCTGAACGAGGCGGCCGAGCGCTACGAATTCCCCCCGCCGACGGCCAACCTCAAGCCGCTGAAGCTGCGCCGCACGGACGTCTTTCCCTTCACGCTGGAGGAGGTCAACCGCATCCTTGCCGCGGTGCGGCCCGACTACCGCGACTACCTGCTGGTGCGCTTTTTCACCGGCATGCGCTCCGGCGAGGTCGACGGCCTGAAGTGGAAGTACGTCGATTTCGACCGGCGCCTGATTCTCGTGCGCGAGACCCTCGTGCTGGGCCAAGACGACTACACCAAGACCGAAGGCTCGCAGCGCGACATCCAGATGTCGACGCCGGTGTACGAGGCCCTGCGCCGGCAGGAGCAGCGCAGCCGCCAGCTGTCCCCGTATGTCTTCTGCAACCGCGCGGGCCATCCGATCGACAACAAGAACTTCACGGAGCGGATCTGGCGGCCCCTGCTGCGCCACCTCGGGCTGCCGCCGCGGCGCCCCTATCAGATGCGGCACACCGCGGCCACGCTGTGGCTGGCCGCCGGCGAAAGCCCCGAATGGATCGCGCGCCAGCTCGGCCACACCAGCACGCAGATGCTGTTTCGGGTGTATTCGCGCTACGTGCCGAACCTGACCCGGCAGGACGGCTCGGCCATGGAGCGGCTGCTCCGATCGACGCTGGCCGCTCCCGCTTCGCTCGATGCAGAACCCGCCGACGCCACCCATCGACCAAGTCACGACCCGCGCCGATGACGACGGCAACGATCTTGTCGGTGGTGCCGGCGAAGTCCGCCGCGAGCCGCGGCGGTCGGACCCGCGCGGCCGCCGCGACCTCGTGCGCGCACAGCCACGCTCCTTGCGCAACGGCCCGGTGCTCGTCGTGCGCTCGTTTGTCGAAACAGGTCGCAACGTCCGATCAAGCGGTTCGTCGCTGGCCCGTGTGCAGCGGGTCGCGGCGTGACATCCGTCAGGCGCACCGCGATGCGGATCGCGCGTCAACGGTCCCGTGGCGCTGGCTTGCACGTCGATCCGAGCGCTGCCGTCGGATGTGGCGCTACAGGCGGGCGTCGAGCATGCGCTCCGCCATCGCCCACTGCGTGAGGGCCGTGCTTGGAGGCGGCCGGTCGACGACTGGAACCCGTGGGATGTTCGAACAGAGATGTCCCCATGACTTGCGACTCCACCGGCGCGGCGAAAGCAGGGTAAGGAAATGTCGTGTCGTGGCGCCGCCATTCACGGCCGGGCGACCGAAACAAAAAGGGCGAGCGGCAGCAGACATGAACTAGCGACGAGTCCTGAACGCATTGAGTGGTCTCCGACAGAAGAGACACGTCCACAGGAGTTTCGTCGTGTTCGTCAAGTCGTATCGTGCTTCCGCCGGGCTGGATCGGCCCGGAGATGATCAAGCTTGCTCCCCTTCCGCCCCGAAGGCGGTCATCAAAACGTCGGGTTCGGCATCGACACCGCGCTTCGCGAAGCGCGCGTTCGAGGCGCCGCTCGGCCGCTGCGTGGCGTTGCGGATCCAGTCCGGCAATGGCCGCCGCCCTGATCGGCTGCTGGCGTTGCTCGTGCCGCGCTACACGACGGCAGCCGCGCCGCGCTGGCTGCGCTTGACGACGTGCTGACCGAAACGCATGCGCGGCGGCGGGTTTAGGAAGGGTTCTAGCCCGGATTCATCAGCAGTTCGGCGTATTCGGCCGAAGGTTCGAATCCTCTCCCCGCAACCAGACACGACAAGGGCTTCCGTGTGGAAGCCCTTGTTGTTTCGGGGCGCGTCGCCGCTGCGTACGGATGGCGTGGCCTGGCCGCACGGCGCTGCAGTTGCACGGCAAGGTGTCCGTGAAACCGGGGCAACTTCAAGGCCAGCACTGCCGACAACAAGCTGTGTTCCCTCGGCACACGTGGCTTATCCGCCGCCGCGCGAGTCTTGCGTGAGAGGTGTCACCGCGCCGGCGTGGATGAGCCCAGCCGGCCGACTGCTACGCGATTGCTCCTCCTTCGCGCTGGGCACGACGGGCTTGCCGCTGATGCCAGCGCTCGCCCGATCGTCGCAACGCATCCTCAACATGATCTAGGAATTCTCGGATCTGCGCGAGCCGTTGCGGCGTGTCGCCGCCGCACGGCAGTCGGAGTACTTCGCGCGTGATCGGCTCGTGAGTTAGCCGAGCAAGGGCGACACCATGACGGGCCATCTCCCTGAGCGCTTCGGTCGCGTCTTGGGTACGCTGCTGCAGCGAGGCCAAAGCCCTGTGCGCATCGCCCGAAACGAACGCGTGCAGCGGGCCGGTGAGCAAGCGGACAAGGATGATCGCGGCGACGATGTTGGCGTTGATGCCGAGAGCGGACGCGTGTCGAAAGACATCGTCGAACTCGGTGGCAGTACCGGACTGCGTCAGAAGATCAAGGGCGCCGCTGACGCCCAGCCGCGAGGGATCGGTATCGATGAACTCGATCAGCCGGCGATATGGGTCGGGCAGATCAAGGAGCAGTACGCTCCGCGGGAGCGCGATGTCTCGAAGATCGACGTCTTCCATGGCCATGCGTTCGCAGCGGATGGACAACATGATTTCCCCGGCTCCCGGCGCAGCCGCGGCGAGCGACATGGCCACGCTGCCGACGCCGCCCCAGCCGGCGGCCAAGGTCTGGGGGACCTTGCGCAGCGCCGGGATGTCTGTCGCTTTCTGGTTTTCGGCACGGGGCGCGACGAGCAGCCAGTTGGTCCACGGACTGACGAGCCGATAGCGAAGCGCCGTGTGCAAGCCCGCGACATCATCCGCCTCCTTGAGCCGTGCGGCGGCGGCGGCACGAGCGACCGTGGACAAGCCGTCCGGGGAGTCGGCGGGTGTCGTCGCCGGAAGTGCCAGCTCCTGTCGGAAGATCTCCCCATCGTCCGTCTCGACCTTGAGAATCGCGCTGCCGCTGGCGTGCGGGCGATCGAATGAGGCGCAGGCGATCAGCGTGTCGCCCTCGAAGACTGCTCCGATCCGCGACGGTGTGATGTTCGTGGCGCCGTCAGGCCAACGGACCTCCACGCGCCTGGCCCTCGGCGCCCGCATGCGCTCGAAGTGGCGAACCACCCGATCCGCCATGCCTTCGCGCGGTGAGACGAGCTCGTACTCGCCGCCCGTGGCGGCCGCGAGCCCGCGCATGAACGCTTCCGAGACGGCACTACCGACGCCGACTGTGAAGATCCGGTGCCCGGACTTCCTCGCTGCATCGACAACGGTCTCCCAATCGGAGACTTCGCCGTCGGTCACGACAAAGAGATCGGCCATCTCAGTGTGTCCGACCGCGGCGTAGGCCTCCCGCAGCGCATTGCCGATCTCGGTACCGCCCATGTCGGCATCCAGCGATTTCGCGAACTCGCGGGCCATGTCAAGGTTGGCCGTGTTACAGGGCAGAAGGCGATTCGACAACGCCTTGGTCGAATTGCCGAACGCGATGAGGGTGACCCGGTCCTCCGGCTGCAGGCTTTCGAGGATGCCGTCGAGCGCCTGCTTCGCCTGTTCCATCGAGTCACCGCGCATGGATCCGGAGGAGTCGATAACGATGGCGAGCGCAAGCGGACGTGGCTGCCGCAGACCGGGGAAGAACGGCTGGAAGCTTGCGATCGCCGTCATGCCTTCGCCGTCCTGCCCGCACAGCACGAAGCTTCGCGTCGCTTGCGGCGCCTTCACGTTCAGGATGAAGTCGCGGTCCATGACGGCCTTCGGCTGCAGCAGGGACAGCACAGCCTTCTCCGGCGACTTGACCAGCTCGACCGCATGGGAAGGACAAACGAACTGCGCGTCCCGCAGGGTGCCGAACACCTCGACGCGCAGGGAGAACTGGTTCTCGACGGTAAGCGAGCCCTCGGGGGACTGGTGCGCCCGGTGGGGCGATTCGCCGAAGCGCGGCGCGATTGTGGTCGGCAGGAAGAATCGAAGCCGATCGCCGGTCCATCGATAGAGGATGGCGTAGCGGAAGGTGATCTTCGCCGTTTCCTGTGGGAGCAGACTGCCGACATTCATCGTGTACAGGCCAGGCTCGATGGCCTCGAGCACCACGGCCGCGTCCCCGGCTTCGACCGCGTCCTCGTACTTCTCCTCCGCGGCCTTCTTCTCGACGACGACGCCTCTGCGCACGCGCCCGCCGATGTCGACTTCGAGATCGAGGAGGACGGCATCAAGCGGCAGCGGAAACGTGTAGACCGCCTCGATGTTCGTGCGCTCGTCGTTGCGGTAGGTCTGCGAGATCGTTACCTCGGCGAGCAGGTCTTGCAGTGCTGCGGTAACCGCGACGTCGCACAGGGCGACCCGTTCGCCCTTCAGGCCGATCAGGGCCGATGCCGGCTTGTTCATTCGTTTTCCTCGCTTTCGTGAACTTGCGCGTAGGCCTGCGTCACCGCGCGAAAGAAGGCTCGCACCTGCTCCGGCGTCAGGCCGGCACGGCCGGGCTCCAGCGTGAGCTCGACGCCGTCGGCGACGACTAGATGGCTCCAGAGTTCCACCGTCCCGGGGCGTCGCGGTGTCGGGGGCAGGGGACCGGTGGCCTGCTGCCGGAGGAGTTCGCCGATCCTGTCCAAGGACAGCCCGGCGAGCCGCCACTTCCGCACCAGCAGAAGCTGTTCGAGGTGACGCTGGGTGTAGTACGCGCCCTTGCCGACGCCCTGCGGACGATCGATCAGCCCGGACTGGATGTAGTAACGGACCGTGCGGCGTGGCAGCTCGGCGAGCGCGGCGATCTCGTCAAGGGTAAACGTTTGCTCATCGTTCATGACAGTGATATTATACAAATGTACTGTCTTGTACAAGGTTTCCGTTTCTGCCGCAGTGGCGGCAGACAAACGGCTTCAAGGGCTGAATCCCTCCGGGCTGGCGCAACTTGAAGTATCCGTAACTCGCCGGCAAACTCGCCGGCTTGGCAAGGCGATGCCATGAGGGCTCCAGACAGTTCGAGCAATCTCTACCAGCGAACCATGTCGGTGCAGGACGCCGCGCGGGCCGGGTTTCGCTTCGGTGCGAAGGGAACCCATACGAGCCGAACGTTGATGTTCCCGGAGCTGAGTGCTGCGCTAGCCGCGACTCCAGCGAGCGGTTCGAGAGCGGACTATGCGGCAGCCATCATCGATGGCAACTGCCTCGGCAAGCCGACCGCGGCGACGCGCAGGCTGACCAATCAACGCCTTGGTGAACTGTATGCGCTCGATCCCGAGGTCCCGGTCTTTCGGGTGCTTCGCCGCTTGTGGCAAGGCGACGAGGCCGGTCGGCCACTTCTCGCGCTTCAATGCGCACTTGCTCGCGATCCGTTACTGGCGGCGACCGCGGCGCCGATTACCGAACTGCCCCCAGGCGGTGAATTCCGGCGCGATGCGGTCCGGACCGCCTTGCGCAAGGTGGTGGGAGACAGGCTCAACGAGGCGACCCTGGAAAAGGTGATCCGCAATGCCGCGGCTTCATGGTCGCAGTCGGGGCACCTGGAGGGGCGCACGTTCAAGCGTCGCCGCCGCGTCAGCGCGACACCCTCGACGGTCACGTACGGCCTGTATCTCGCGCGCCAGGCGGGGTTCAGCGGGGCGCAGCTGTTTTCTTCGGGTTGGATCTCGTTGCTCGACTGCACGCCGTCTCGAGCGCGCGAGCTGGCGTTGGATGCCAAGCGCATGGGCTTGATCGACCTGCGCTTGGCGGGCGAGGTCGTGGATATCTCGTTTGAACGTCTCGAACGGGCGGGGTGACGAATGGCACGGATCGAAGATCTTGCCGAACGGTTCGCTCGACACATCGCGACGCCATGGCAGCGAACCGTGGCAGGGGCGCAGCGTGTCGTCATGGTGGTCTACGACAAGGAACTGGAGCGCACCCTTCGGGCCAGGAAGCTCGCCTTCGAAACGGCGGCCCGCGAAGCGGGGCACGACTGGTACGAGCTGGACGTCTCGGACGCTTTTGCAAGGTGGATGGCGCAGGACGACTACCGTGAGGAGTACTTCGCCGCTCCGAACGATCTGCGCCTGAAGCTGGAAGCGGAGTTCCCGGAGTTTGTCGCGGAATGCATTCGCGAGGTCCTCGGCCGCGCCGAAGTAACCGAGAACTCGGTGGTCGCATTGTTCGGCGTCGGCGCCCTGTTCGGCTTTGCACGCGTATCGCACATCCTCAAGCTCGTCGAGGGCGACATCAAGGGGCGCCTCGTGGTCCTTTTCCCCGGCCACCTCGAGCGCAGCAACTACCGCTTGCTCGACGCGCGCGACGGATGGAACTACTTGGCCGTGCCGATCACGTTGCACGGAGAGGGGGCATCGCTATGAAGGTCAATGACATCCTGCAGCGCGACCCGGCCACGAACCCGCTGGTGAACCAGGGACAGGCCCGTATCGTCGACGTCAGAAACGATAGGGCTCTCGAGGAACTGCGCGGAGAGCTCTCCACCTTCGTCTGCGAAGGCCAGTACGCCGACGGCATTCAGAAGATCATCCGGTCGTACCTCGACGGCCTCGGCAAGACCAACCAGAAGGCCGTCTGGGTGAGCGGTTTCTTCGGCAGCGGCAAGTCGCATCTGTTGAAGATGCTCTGCCATCTATGGCAGGACACGGCGTTCCCCGACGGCGCTACCGCGCGTGCGCTCGTCCCGGCGCTGCCTGACGAACTCCGCGAACTGCTCCGCGAACTCGACACCGCGGGTCGGCGCGCTGGCGGCCTGATCGCCGCCGCCGGGTCGCTGCCGAGCGGAACGACCGACCAAGTCCGGCTCACCGTTCTTGGGATCGTGCTTCGCGCCGCGGGCTTGCCGGAACAGTATCCACAGGCGCGCTTCTGCCTCTGGCTTCATTCTCAGGGCTACTTCAATGAGGTTCGCAAAGCCGTGGAGGACGCCGGCAGGACCTTCGACCGCGAGCTCAACAACCTGTACGTCAGCGGCCCGATCGCCAAGGCCTTGCTCGCCTGCGATCCGGGCTTCGCATCTTCGGAAGCCGAGGCGCGGCAGACGCTCCGGGCAAGCTACCCGCCGCTCGCCCGCGACATCACCACCGAGGAGTTCCTCTCCACCGTCAAGGAGGCGTTGCTGCTTAAGGGGCGCGACGGGCGCATGCCCTGCACACTCCTGATACTGGACGAAGTGCAGCAGTACATCGGCGAATCCAACGAACGCTCGATGATCGTCACCGAGGTGGCCGAAGCCGTATCGAAGCAGCTCGACAGCCAGGTGATGGTCGTCGGCGCCGGACAGAGCGCGCTCACCGAAGTACCTCTGCTGCAGAAGATGATGGACCGCTTCACTATCCGCGTACCGCTCTCCGATGCCGAGGTGGAACAGGTAACGCGCAAGGTGCTGCTGCGGAAGAAGCCGGGCGCAGTCGGCGAAGTGCGCAAGCTCACCGAAGCTCACGCAGGCGAGATCTCGCGCCAGTTGCAGGGAACCCGCATCGGTGAGGTCGCCGAGGACCGAGCCGTCATCGTCGACGACTATCCCATGCTTCCGGTTCGGCGCCGCTTCTGGGAGAACTGCTTCCGACAGATCGACGCCGCCGGCACGCACAGCCAGCTGAGATCGCAGCTGAGGATCATCCACGACGCGGTGGCCAAGCTCTCCGGCAGGCCGCTCGGCGCCATCGTGCCGGGCGACGAACTGTTCGATGCGCTCGCGCCAGAGATGGTCAATACCGGCGTGCTGCTGCGCGAGATCAACGAGCGCATCATCCAGGTGGGCAAGTCCCATGGCCCTCTGGCCCAGCGGGTCTGCGGCCTTGTCTTCCTGATCGGCAAGCTCAAGCGTGAAGGCGGGGCCGACATCGGCGTTCGCGCCAACAAGGAGCACATTGCGGATCTGCTGGTCGAGGATCTGAGCGCGGACAATGGCAAGCTGCGCTCGGAGGTCGAAGTCCTCTTGAACAGGCTCGCTTCGCAGGGCGTGCTGATGCAGGTCGGCGACGAGTACCGCCTGCAAACCCGCGAGGGAAGCGAGTGGGACCGCGAGTTCCGCAACCGCCAGGCCAAGCTCGGCGGCGACGACGGAGCCGTGCAGTTTCAGCGCGATCAACTCCTGTACTCCGAGACCGACAAGATCGTCCGCGGCATCAAGCTCGTCCAGGGCGCCGCCAAGGAGCCTCGCCAGTTCTCGATCTCGCGCGATGCGACGCCGCCCGCTGCTGACGGCGCGACGATCCCCGTCTGGATCCAGGACGGCTGGGCCGCTTCTGAGAAGCAGATGCTCGACGCGGCGCGCGCGGCTGGCGCGGGCAGTCCGATCCTCTACGTCTTCATCCCGCGCCAGTCAGCGGAAGATCTGCGACGCCTGATCATCGAGACGGAGGCGGCCCAACAGACGCTCGATGCCAAGGGCAGCCCGACCACGGCGGAAGGGCAGGAAGCCCGTTACAGCATGGAAAGCCGCAGGGCGAAGGTGGCCGGCGAGCGCGACCGCCTGGTGCGCGAAATCGTCGCCAACGCAAAGGTGTTCCAGGGCGGCGGCAACGAGGTCATCCGGCTCACGCTCGACGAAAAGCTGAGGGAAGCGGCCAACGATTCCCTGGCGCGCCTATTTCCCCGCTTCAAGGAAGCCGACTCGGGCGCCTGGGAGGCCGTCATCAAGCGCGCGCGCGAGGGTGCGGACCATCCCTTCCAGCCGACGGGGCACACCGATGCCACGGAGAAGCACCCCGTCTGTCAGCAGGTGATCGCCACCATCGGGGCCGGCAAGGTCGGCGCCGAAGTGCGAAAGAGCCTGCGCGGATCTCCTTTCGGCTGGCCCCAGGACGCGATCGACGCGGCGCTGATTGCGCTGCACCGTGCGCAACACATCACCGCGACCCTGAACGGCGCGCCGGTCCCCCTGGGACAGCTCGACCAGAACAAGATCTCCAAGGCCGAGTTCCGCGTCGAGCACGCCGCACTCTCGGTGCAGGACCGACTGCGGATCCGTAAGCTGATGACGCGCCTGGTCCAGTGCAAGAGCGGTGAAGAGGGCGCCAAGGCGCAGGAGTTTCTCGGCGCGCTGATCGCACTCGGGCGGGCAGCAGGCGGCGATGCACCGCTGCCGCCCGCGCCGGCGACGACCGACATCGAGGACATGCGCCGCCTCGTCGGCAACGAGCAGCTGGTCGCCATCAGAGACCGCGCTTCCGATCTGGAGGCCCGCATCACGGAGTGGACCGCCGCGCGCAACCTCGCCGCGCAGCGACTGCCGGCCTGGCAGCTACTCGAGCGGCTGGCGCGTCATGCCGGCGATCTGGAGGAGGCGAAGCCGCACCTCGAAAGCATCGAGGCCATCCGACAGCATCGGCTTCTGCTCGCGCCGACCGATCCGGTGGCGCCGCTGCGCGTCGCCGTGGCAAGCATTCTGCGCCAAGCGGTCGCGAACACCCACGCGGCGCACGCCGCTGCCTTCGAGGCAGCGCTGGACAGCTTGGAGGCGAACGATGTCTGGCAAAAGCTGGATGCCGGACAGCGTGCAGCGATTCTCACAGACTTAAGGCTGCAAGCACCCGTCAAGCCGGACGTCGCAACCGACGAGGCGCTGAGTCAGCAATTGGATGGCCGTCCGCTTCGGGTCGTCCAGGCCGAGCGCGACGCGATTGCCGGTCGCGTCCAGCAAGCCATCGAGCGCGCAGCCAAACTGCTCGAACCCAAGGTGCAGACGGTCACTGTGGAGCGCAGCACCTTGCACAACGAGGAGGAAATCAACGCTTGGCTGGACCGGCAGAAGGAAAGACTACTCGCTGCCCTGAAGGCGGGGCCGGTCCTGGTCGGCTAAGCGAGGAGGGCCGGTGAAGACCATCGCGACGATCAACTTCAAAGGCGGCGTCGGCAAGACCACTGCAACCTGGGCGCTGGGCCAGGTTGCCTCGCAGGAGGCCGGCATCAACACGCTGATGTTCGACCTCGACGCCCAGATGTCCCTCACGCAGGCCATTGCCCTGAACGAGGACGGCAGCCCGTTCAAGAACTTTTCGGACTGGTACGAGCGCTCCGTCGGCAAAAAGAAGACGATCTTCAACGCGCTCGACGAGTTCACCAAGCCGACCCCTTTCAACTTCGGCATCAATCACGACTTCATCTACAAGATCTCGGATCGGTTCCACTTCATTCCGTCCGCGGAGGATCTGTACTGGACGGAACTGGAGCTGTTCGACCGGGACAAGGTCAAGTTCTTCATTCAGCGACTGCTCGAGAAGATCCAGAACTCGACGAACGTTCCGAAGTACGACTACGTGTTCTTCGACTGTCCGCCTTCCTTCAGTCTGCTCAGCTACTCGGTTCTGTCTTGTTGCGACCTCGTGCTCATCCCGATCAACCCGGACTTCTTCGCGGCAAAGGGCCTGAATCTGCTTCTGCGCAGCTTGCAGATGCGGATCGAGCCTTTCCCGGTGCCGCGAATCGGCGTCTTCATGAACCGGGCAAAGAAGCCGGGCGGATCCTCGATCAAGCGCTTCAGTAACGAAACCCAACGCTACCTGGGCGACGCCGCAGACGTCTTGCGGCACGTGAGCGAGGAGCTGGGCCTGAGGGTCAAGCTCTTCGACAGCGCGATCTTCGATCGGGTCGGTATCAAGCGTGCGATTCAAGAGGGGATGGATCGCCAAGTCAAGGAGCAGTTCCAGAGTCTGTGGAACGAGACCAAGGCGTTCCTGCGGGAGAAATAGACATGGCCATGGACATAGAGACTGAGCTGCGCGCCATCCACGCCAAGCTCGATCAGCTGCTCGCGGCGGTGGAAGAGCTTCGTGCCGCGAAGCGAGCGAAGGGCGAAGCGAAGAGGGCAAGGAAAGAAAAGCTCCCGCCGCTCACCGATGACGAGATCAAGGCGCACCAGGTCAGGTTCGCCGGCCTGTTCGAACGCTGGCGGGCCGGCAACGAGCTCGATGTGCAAACCGAACTGGAGTCGATGGACGCGGAGCAACTTCGGCGCTTTGCGGATGCGAACAACCTCAACGTCACGTCGAAGATGCCCGTGCAGAAGGTGCTGCAGCTGATCGGCGCGCGATTCAGGGAGAAGCGCCAACTGCTGGGCGGGCTGCGTCCCCGGCCAGAAGGTAACGAATGACGCGGCTTGGCCGTCAACGACGCGGCGTCGCGCACCGAATGCCAAAGGAATAGCCCGTGCCGACCCTCTCCCGCGATCTGCGCCGTCAGCTCGAAAACACGGTGCGGCAGGCCCGCCGCACCGCCGAGGCCGGCGCGCGCAAGGCGATCGAGCAGCTTGCCGTGCATCACCACGAGCCGTGGCCGAGCATGACACCTGCGCAGCGTGAGCTGCGCAATCGCCTGCGCGCGCATGGCCGGCAGCTCGGCGACCGGCGCGATAGTCGCCGCGGCGTGCAGGGCATCGAGCGGCTCGCGACCGAATGCGCCTACGAGCATTGGCATCGGATGCTCTTCGCCCGCTATCTGGCGGAGTGCGATCTTCTCATCGAGCCGCAGTCCGGCGTGGCGATCTCGCTGGCGGAGTGCGAGGAGCTGGCCCGAGCGGAGGGGCGCGACTGGCTGGAGCTGGCTGCCGACTACGCGCAGCGCATGCTGCCACAGATTTTCCGCAGCGGCGATCCGGTGCTCGAGGTACCGCTGCCGCCAGAGACGCGCTCGGCGCTCGAAGACCTGATGAAGGCGCTGCCTGGCGACGTGTTCGTCGCGGATGACAGTCTCGGCTGGGTGTACCAATACTGGCAGGCAGACCGCAAGGAAGAGGTCAACCGGTCAGAGAAGAAGATCGGCGCCGACGAACTGCCGGCGGTGACCCAGCTTTTCACCGAGGACTACATGGTCCTTTTCCTGCTGCACAACACGCTGGGTGCGTGGTGGGCGGGCAAGGTGCTGGCAGCCAACCCGCGGCTCGCAGAGTCGGCAGCGAGCGAGGACGAACTGCGCGCGGCCTGCGCGGTCGGCGATGTCGAGTGGTCCTACCTGCGCTTCGTGCGCGAGGAAGGCAAGCCCTGGCGTCCGGCCGCAGGGACCTTCGATGGGTGGCCGAAGGCGGCGAGGGACATCCGGCTGCTCGACCCCTGCATGGGCAGCGGGCATTTCCTGGTGTTCGCGCTGCCGATGCTCGCGGCGCTGCGGGCCGCCGAAGAGCGGCTCTCGGCAGAGGCCGCCATCGAGGCCGTGCTGCGCGACAACCTCTTCGGCCTCGAAATCGACCCGCGCTGCACGCAGATCGCAGCGTTCAACCTCGCGCTCGCCGCCTGGCGGCGGATCGGCTACCGGCAACTTCCGGCCTTGCACCTCGCCTGCTCGGGGCTTGCGCTCGGCGTGTCCAAAACCGAGTGGCTCAAGCTTGCCGAGCGCGCCGCGCAGGCGCTGCCGGTGACGTCGAAGTCCGACCGGCTCGGCACCGAGGACAACCGGTTCTCGGATGCGATGAAGCGAGGCTTCGAACGGCTGTACGACCTCTTTGCGCGCGCGCCCTGGCTTGGCAGCCTGATCGACCCGCGCGCAGCCGGTGGCGATCTGGTCGAGCACGGCTTCGACGACCTGGAGCCGCTGCTCGCGCAGGTGATGGGCAAGGCCGAAACGGCGGAACTCGCGGAGATGGCGGTTGCGGCGCAGGGGCTGGCGAAGGCGGCCGAGATCCTGGCCGGCCGCTTCACGCTGGTGGCGACCAACGTGCCGTATCTGGGCCGCGGCAAGCAGGATGAGGTGCTGAAGACCTACTGCGAGCGGCATCACCCCGATGCCAAGGCCGATCTCGCCACCTGCTTCGTCGAGCGGTGCCTCGCCTTCTGCGCTGAAAGCGGCAGCGCGGCGCTGGTCACCCCGCAGAACTGGCTCTTCCTCGGCACCTACAAGAAGCTGCGCAAGCACCTGCTCGAAGAGGCGAGGTGGGAGGTGGTGGCGCGACTGGGGCCGCGCGCATTCGAGACGATCAGCGGCGAAGTCGTCAACGTCGCCCTGCTCGCGCTGTCGCGCCGGCGGGCGGGCGAGGGGCATCGCTTCGCGGGGTGGGATGCGCGCGCGGCGGCGACGCCGGGGGAGAAGGACGCGGCGCTGCTCAGCGATGCGGTGCGCGTGGTGGGGCAGGCGGCGCAACTTGGGAATCCCGGTCATGGAATTGACTTCGAACAAGCGGGGTCGCGTTCGCGACTGGGGGACTTCGCAGACAGTTGGCAGGGGCTGGTAACCGGTGACACCCAACGATTCACAGTGAGGTTCTGGGAAGTTCAGGGGCTTCAACAGGTGTGGAGCTGGTTCGTTTCGGCGCCCGCCGAGACGCGAGACTTCGTTGGCCGGAGCTTGCTGGTCCGATGGGAGCAGGCGAGAGGGGCTCTTCACAACGACAGTAACGCACACAACTTCCCGCCCTTGTCTGTCTTGGGCGTAGAGGGAGTGCTGGTCTCTCAAATTCGCAATGTGAAGGCGACCCGCTATCTCGGCGAAATTTTTAGCGACCTGAGTGTTCCCATCATTCCTCGGAAGCCACAGCATCTTCCAGCAATCTGGGCCTTCTGTAGCGCACTTGAATTCACCGATCTGGTACGAACCCAAACACAGAGCCTTCAGATGCGCGTGGGTTACTTCCTCGGGGCGCCCTTCGACCTCGCCCACTGGCAAAAGGTCGCCGCCGAGAAGTACCCCAACGGCCTGCCCAAACCGCACTCCGACGATCCGACGCAATGGCTCTTCAACGGCCATCCGAAAGGGTCGGATGCGCCGCTGCAGGTGGCGGTGGCGCGGCTTGCCGGCTACCGCTGGCCGCGCCAGACCGGCTCGAGCTTCCCCGACTGCCCGGCGCTCGGCCCCGACGGGCTGGAGCGGCACGCGGACCGCGACGGCATCGTCGCGCTCAATCCGGTCAAGGGCGAGCGGCCAGCCGCCGCGCGGCTACTCTCGCTTCTGGCCGACGCTTTCGGCGCGGAGTGGTCCGCCGCCAAACTGGACAGCCTGCTCGCGCAGGTGGGCTTTGCCGGCAGGACGCTGGAGGACTGGCTGCGCGACGGCTTCTTCGAGCAGCACTGCGCGCTGTTCCATCAGCGGCCTTTCGTCTGGCACATCTGGGATGGCCGCCGCGACGGCTTCCATGCGCTGGTGAACTACCACCGCCTGGCCGCGCCCAACGGCGAGGGGCGTCGCACCCTGGAGAAGCTGCTGTACTCGTATCTCGGCGACTGGATCGAACGGCAGCGTGCCGACCAGAAGGCCGGCGTCGAGGGTGCGGACGCGCGCGTCGCTTCCGCCGAGCACCTGAAGACGGAGTTGACGAAGGTCCTCGAGGGCGAGCCTCCGTACGACCTGTTCGTTCGCTGGAAGCCGCTCCATCAACAGCCGATCGGCTGGGAGCCCGATATCGACGACGGTGTGCGGATCAACATCCGCCCCTTCATGACCGCCAAGCCCCTCGGTGCGCGCGCCAGGGGCGCCTGCATCCTGCGAACGACGCCCAAGATCAAGTGGGACAAGGACCGCGGCAAGGAGCCCGAGCGTCTGCGCGAGGATTTCCCGTGGTTCTGGGGCTGGGACGGCCGCACCACCGACTTCGCCGGCGGCAGGACCTTCGACGGCAACCGCTGGAATGACCTGCACTACACGCGGACGTTCAAGCAGGCGGCCCGCGAGCGGCGCAAAGGAGAGAAGTGATGACAGCTAGTCCGCTGCAATGGCGTTACCCCGGAGCCCGCTGGTGGAAGTTCGACTTCCATACCCACACTCCAGCTTCCGCGGACTACGGCAAGGGAACCGACCAGGCGTCGCTGCGCCAGATTTCGGCTGAGGATTGGCTGCTTGCCTTCATGCGCGCCGAGGTGGATTGCGTTGCGGTCACCGATCACAACAGCGGCGATTGGATCGATCGGCTCTCTGATACATACGCGAAGCTCCAGGCAGGCAGGCATCCGGAATTTCGGCCGCTCCACCTGTTTCCCGGTGTCGAGATCACGGCCAATGGTGGCGTCCACGTGCTCGCGATCCTCGATCCGTCAAGGACTGGCGCAGACATCAACCAGTTGCTCGGTGCGGTCCGGTTTCGCGGCACCCGCGGATCGAGCGATGAGGCAGCCGACGCTTCGCCGAAGGACGTGGTCGAGGAGATCGCGAAGGCGGGGGGTATTTCCATCCTCGCCCATGTCGACAGGCCCACAGGCGCTTTCAGGGTGCTGAACGGCAATACCCTCGCACCACTGCTCGACACCCCGGATCTGTTCGCAATCGAGGTGTGCGATCCGACCACGTCAAAGCCCGAGATGTATCGACAACGCAAGCTGGCTTGGGCGGAAGTGCTGGGCTCGGACGCGCATCACGCCGCTGGCGCAGCAGGGCAGCGCTGCCCAGGTTCGCACTTCACGTGGGTCAAGATGGGCTCGCCCTCCATCGAAGGGCTCCGGCTCGCTTTGCTCGACGGCAACGACGTTTCTCTTCGTCGGAGCGACAGCGCCCCGTCGGGCTTCGATCCCTTCGCAACGCCAAGTCACTTCATCGAGCGAGTGGAGATCGTTGACGCGCGCTACATGGGGCGCGAGGCGCCTGAGCGCCTGGAGTTCTCGCCCTGGTTCAACGCGCTCGTGGGCGGGCGTGGAACGGGCAAATCAACGGTCGTGCACTTTCTGCGGCTGGCCTATCGGCGCGAAGGCCAACTCACGAGCCTCGGCGATATCGAGTCGGTGGCGAGGACGTTCGAGCGCTTCAATCACGCGCCAAAGAGTCGCGACGACTACGGCGGGTTGAGCGCAGATGACGCGACCACGGTGCAGGTCGTCGTGATGCGCGACGGCGAGCGGTACCGCCTGACCTGGCGGCAGGATGGTCAGGGGCCGGTCGTCGAAGAAGAGGACGGCGCAGGCTGGAAGCGGTCGCCGAGCCAGGCAATCACGGCTGAGCGCTTTCCGCTGCGCCTATTCAGCCAAGGCCAGATCGCGGCGCTCTCGACGGACGGCAGCCACGCGCTGCTCGATCTGATCGATCAGACCGTGGGCGCAAGTGCGGAGAAAGCGGCGATTCAGGAGGAAGAGCGGCGCTTCCTTGCCCTGCGCGCCAACGTTCGGGACCTCGCGGGCAAGGTGGCCGGCCGTGACGCGCTGAACGTGCAGCTCGCGGATGTCCGCCGCAAGCTCGACCGCTTTGAGCTGCAGCACCACGCGGACGTGCTCAAGGCATACCAACTTCGAACTCGCCAGGAAAGGGAAATCGCCCGCCAGTTCGATGCGGGCGCCGAGTTCGCAAAGCGGATCGACAGCCTCGCAAGCGAACTAGCACCGGACGATGCTCCGGCCGGGCTCTTCGACGGAGGCAGCGCGACAGATCGCTCGGCTAGCGACCTGCTGAGTCGACTGAAAGAGCAGGTTCACCGGGCGGCCGACTCGGTGCGGGCCACAGGCAAGGCGTTGGCTGATGCGGTCAAAGGTGAACGTGATGCCCTCACCTCGACCGCGTGGAACTTAGAGCTGCAGAAGACCAAGCAGGCCTACGGCGACTTGATCGCCGCTCTCAAGGCTCAAGGCGTCGCGGACCCGAGCGAGTACGGCCAGCTGGTGCAGGACCGGCAGCGCCTTGAAGGCGAACTGGCCAAACTCGACTCGCTCGAGAAGCAGCGGCAACAGGTCGAGACGCAGGCTCAAGACGCCCTTGCGAAGTTGGGCGCGGCACGCCGCCGGCTGAGCGACAAGCGATCCGAGTTCCTACAGCAGACGCTTGCGAACAACCCGTTCGTGCGTATCGTGCTCGAGCCGTATGGGCGTGATCCGCGTGCTGTCGAGCGTTCTTTGCGCGAAGTGCTCGGAGCGCAGGACGACCGGTTCGCCGATGACATCCTGGTCATTGATGCCCAAGGACCGAAGTCGGGTGCAGTGGCGGGGCTGATCGACAAGCTTCCGGACGATTACGAAGCTGCACGCCTGGAGTTCGAGAAGCGACTGCAGGCACTCAAGGCCAGCCTCAAAGCAGGCTGCGAAGGCTTGGGCAAGCTCAACTTCGGTGGCCACTTCGGCAATTACATCGAACGCCAGTTCAGGCAACGCCCTGAGTTCCTGGACCGGATTCTTCTTTGGTACCCGGACGACTCGCTGAAAGTGGAGTACAGCCCCAAGGGCGATGGCAGCGGCTTTAGACCCATCGGACAGGCCTCGGCGGGCCAACGTGCCGCGGCAATGCTTGCGTTTCTGCTGGCGCATGGCAGCGAACCCATCATCCTCGACCAGCCCGAGGACGACCTCGACAATCATTTGATCTACGACTTGGTCGTCAAGCAGATCCGAGCGGGCAAGCACCGCCGGCAGATCATCGCCATCACCCATAACCCGAACGTCGTGGTCAATGGGGATGCCGAAATGATTCATGCGCTGGATTTTCGTCGTGGGCAGTGTCGCGTCGTCCAGCGCGGGTGCCTGCAGGAAAAGTCAATGCGGGAAGAAATCTGTCGCGTGATGGAAGGCGGACGGGAAGCCTTTGAGCGACGCTATCGCCGGCTTGGAAAGGACTGAACGTTGTGCGCCAGACCTCGACGTTGCTTGAAGCACTGACCGAGTCCTTGACTGCCGCTACGCGCTCGCCAGAAGGCGTTGCCGATCCCGTCGCGTTGCTATGGACCGATGCGGACGGCCAGTGGCGGCCGCTCCTGCCGGCCCTTCAGAAGGCTTGCGCTCACCTGTACGCCCTGGGCGAGTACGCGCCTGCGCAGCGCACTGGACCGGCGATCTGGCTCAAGTGCATCGTCGATCGCACGTTGCCGGATGTTTCCCCGCCGCCGGGAACGGTGCCGATCTTGTACCTGCCCGGAGTCAGCCGCCAGCTACTGCGCGCGGGCGGAGACTGTCCCGACCTGCTCCACCCGTTGATCGAACTTCAATACCGCGGCGCCATGTGGCACCAGAAGAACGGTCGGGACTGGACGCTGGAGGCGTTCATGACGTCCGAGGCGGGGTTGGGTCTTGACCTGTCGCTGGACATGCGAACGCGCGAGGCGCTGATGCGTGCGTTGCCAGTGCTGGCTACCGAGCCCATTGCGCCGCTCAGAGGGCGACGGCTCGATGCCGACGACCTCGACCGACTTTCGGTCGGCGATCCCGTCCGCGATCTGCTGGGCTGGATGTCGGAGCCTGAAGCGTTCCAGGCTCGCTGCGACACGGCGCGGTGGGAGGCGTTCCGGAACATCTGCACTCGCGAGTTCGGGTTCGACCCCGACAAGGATGGCCCGGCAGCGGCGGGCGATCTGCTGCTCAACGGCAATGGCAAGTGGGCGGACGTCTGGCGTCGGTTCCGCGATGCGCCACGGGGTTACCCCGGCGTTACCGAGCTGCTTCGCCACGCTAGGCCGCGTGATCTGCTCGTCGACCGAGCGCGCCAGCCGCAGGTGAACGACGAGCAGGAGGTTCAGCTGCGGAATGCGTTGGAGGCGGCGGTAGCCATGCCGCACGAGAAGCTTTGTGCGCGTGTTCTCGAACTGGAGGCAGAGCACCGTGATCGGCGATCCTGGGTTTGGGCGGATCTTGGCTACAGCACGATGGCGCGCGCGCTGGAACCGCTGGCAAGGCTCGCAACCTTGGCGCGCTCCGCGCTGGGCGGCCCTTCGCTGGCGGCGATGGCGGTGGACTATGCCGCCGAGGGTTGGCGCTGTGATCGAGCTGCGCTCGACGCGATGAACCAAGGGAAGTCGCCTTCAGACCGTGAACTCGTCGCCAAGGTGGTGCGGGCGCTGTACGCGCCGTGGTTGGACAAGTCCGCGCGCAGGTTCCAGGAACTGGCCAGCCAGAACGAAGCCGAATACCGCGGGCTGGTTTCCGGCGTGAAGGCCGAGCCGGCGACCTGCCTGGTGTTCGCCGACGGCCTGCGATTCGATGTCGCGGTGATGCTTCAGGAGCGGTTGGAGCAGCGTGGGCTGAGAGTGAAGCTCGGGCATCGCCTCGCGCCGTTCCCTACGGTCACCGCCACCGCCAAGCCAATCGCCTCGCCGGCTCATGCGGCGTGTGAAGGTGTCGCATCCGCCGAGGAGTTCAAGCCCGTCCTTGCGGCCAGCAAGCAACCCGTGAGCGCCTCGCGCCTGCGCGACGAGATGGCTCGGCAGGGTGTCGAGATACTGGACGCTGACGAGACGACGCTCGCTGCCAACACCGAAAAGGGTGGCTGGACAGAGATCGGGCGTCTGGACGAGATGGGGCATTCGCTGGGGGCGTCGCTCGTGCGGTACGTCGATGATGAGATCGAGGCGATCGCCGATCGCGTCTCGGCTTTGCTCGGCGCGGGGTGGACGCGCGTTCGTGTGGTGACCGACCACGGCTGGTTGCTCGTGCCGGGCGGCATGCCCAAAGTGGAGCTGCCGGCTTACCTGGTCGCCACCAAGTGGGCGCGGTGTGCCTCCGTGCAAGGCGAGTCGAGCCCGGACGTGCCGACGTTCGGGTGGTTCTGGAACGTCCACGCACGCATCGCCTCGCCGCCGGGCATCGGCTCGTTCATCGTCAACACCGAGTATGCCCATGGCGGGGTCAGCCCGCAGGAGTGCGTTGTGCCCGACATGCTGGTGGAACAGGGCGAAGTCGCGGTGAAGGCGCAGATCACCGAGATCAGTTGGCGGGGCATGCGCTGCCGGATCGTCGTTAACACGAACGCCGCAGGACTGCGCGTCGAACTTCGACGCAATTGGAAGCAGGCCGATCCGGAAGGGCAGCGCATCGCCATGGCCAAGGATCTGGGGAGCAACCGTCAGGCGAGCCTGGCCGTCGAGCGCGACGATTACGAGGGAACGGCGGCGATGGCCGTCGTCCTCGATGAAACGGGACGGGTGCTCGACTATCGGCCCACGACGATTGGAGAAGGGTAATGAGCATGGACTTGGACGCGCTGGACAGGCTCGCGGCGTCGGCCTTCGACGGTTACCTGGTTCGCAAGGACCTCGTACGCAAGTACGCGCGCCAGTACCCGGTGCCGACCTACGTCGTCGAGTTCCTCCTGGGACGCTACTGCGCCAGCGTCATTGAGGCGGAGATCAACGAGGGGCTGCAGATTGTCGAGAAGCAGTTGCGCGATCGCACGGTGAGGACGGGCGAGGAAGAGCTGTTCAAGGCGCGCGCGCGCGAGTCGGGGTCGGTAAAGCTCATCGATATCGTCCGTGCGCGGCTGGACGCCAAGAACGACTGCTACCTCGCCGAGCTGCCGAGCTTGGCGCTGCGGGACGTGCGCATCGACGACCCGCTGGTCCGCGAAAACGAACGCATGCTTACCGACGGCTTCTACGCCGAGGTGACGTTGTCATACGACGGTGTCATCGCTCAGCAGCAGGGCGGGCGTCCGTTCAAGGTGGATGCGTTGCGTCCGATTCAGATGTCGAAGCCCGACGTCCTCGGCGTGCTGGCGAAGGGCCGGCACGCGTTCGCGCTCAACGAGTGGATCGACTTCCTGCTTCGATCGATTGGCCTCGAACCCGGCGCGCTCAGTGACCGCGCGAAGAAGGTGGCGCTACTGCGAATGGTGCCCTTCGTCGAGCGCAACTACAACATGGTAGAGCTCGGCCCGAGGGGCACCGGCAAGAGCCACCTCTTTCAGCAGATCTCGCCTTACGCGCACCTCATTTCCGGCGGCAAGGCGACGGTGGCGAAGATGTTCGTCAACAACGCGACCGGGCAGCGGGGCCTCGTCTGCCAGTACGACGTGGTCTGCTTCGACGAGGTATCGGGCATCTCGTTCGATCAGAAGGACGGTGTCAACATCATGAAGGGCTATATGGCGTCCGGCCAGTTCAGCCGCGGCAAGGAGAACATCCGTGCTGATGGCAGCATCGTCATGGTCGGTAATTTGGACGTGGACGTTGAGCAGCAGCAAAAAATCGGCCACCTGCTCGCGCCGTTGCCGCCCGAGATGCGGACCGACACGGCGTTCATGGACCGGCTGCACGCCTACGTTCCCGGCTGGGAGTTTCCAAAGCTGAACCCGACGGAGCACGTCACCAACCACTTCGGGCTCGTCAGCGACTTCCTGAGCGAGTGTTGGAGCCGGCTTCGCTCGGGGAACCGTGTGTCTGTCATGCAAGGGCGCATTCACCTGGGCGGCGCATTAAGCGGGCGCGACATCGAGGCGGCAAACAAGACGGTGAGCGGATTGACGAAGCTGCTCTTCCCTGACCCGGAGATGCCGGTGTCGGATGAGGACCTCGAATGGATGACGCGTCTGGCGCTGGAAGCGCGCAGAAGGGTGAAGGAACAACAGAAGCGCGTGTTCAAGAGTGAGTTCCGCAACACGCATTTCAGCTACATCCTGGGGCCGGACGGCGTAGAGCAGTTCGTGTCGACGCCAGAGTTGCACAGCGACGAGGCAATCGAGACTGACCCGCTGCCGCCGGGTCAGGTCTGGGCCGTCAGCCCTGGTGCTTCAGAGACCGGGCCGGGCCTGTATCGGATTGAGGTGACTTGTGGACCCGGCAGCGGGGTTAGGGTCCTCAACCAGCCGACGCCGCCGGCGTTCCGGGAAAGTGTGCGCATCGGTGAGCAGAACCTCTATACCCGGGCCAGAGAACTCGTCGGTGATCGCAATCCCCGCGAGGAGGAGTTTTCTATCCAGATGCGCGCGATGGACGCCGACAAGTCAGGCGCGGGACTCGGGCTGCCGGTTCTTGTCGCGCTTTGCGGCGCCCTCCTATCCCGCAACACACGCGGAGGCACCGTCGTGGTCGGCGCGCTGAACCTTGGCGGCTCGGTCGAGCTGATTCTTAATGCCGTCCGCATCGCCGAACTGGCCATCGACAAACAGGCGCAGACGCTATTGCTGCCAGTCTCGGCGCGTCGCCAGCTCAACGACCTTCCGGACGAGCTGTGGACCAAGATCAGCATCGAGTTCTACAAGGACGCTGCTGACGCGGTATTCAAGGCGCTGGTGGAGTGACGCCTAGCCGGCAAATTTGATGAGTGGTCAATTTTTGCGCGCCGCTGGTGGATATACCCTGCCGAGGAGTTCACCCGAGCTTCCACTCCGGCTTGAGACCCAAGCCGATAACCGTCCGTGGAAGCGGGGGCAAGTCCAGTGAGTTCCTCGGAAGTCGGCGGCAACGCCGCCGCAGCGGCCGTGGCCGCCTTGGTCGTTTCTCGCCTCGTCGGCATAGATGCTCCCGTAGTTGCTCGTGCGATGCCTCACACACAAAATTCCGGACACCGTCCTCAGGAGCGGCTCAAACTTCGGTCGGCGCCGACAATCGGTCGGCGTGTCGTAGCGCCTGCTCAGCGTCACACTCGAGAAATCCAATGGGTCACGGCTCGTCAGTCCGCGCCGAAGCCCACCAGACGCGCGCCGACGACCGCCCCGGAGTAGGTGCACCGGATCAGCCGCACCTCGAACGCCATCGACGCCCGCGATCGCCACGCGGACGCGAGCAGGTCGCGGTCTGCCTCGCAGAATGCATGTTGCGTCGGCCGCAGCGCAATCGAAGTCGGCAAGGCGCGGTGCGGCTTTCCGCCCGAGAACTGCACGGCACTCAACCGCGCCTCGGTGTCGTCGATAGCGCTGACCCGCGCGCGCAGCCTGATCGTGTTGTCGTCGACGCGGTGCGGCTCGAGCACCGGCAGGTAGAGTGACTCCATCGAGTCAGGCAGGCGGATGGCGACTTCGCGACCGCCGGCGCGACGGATCAGGTCCACCAGCTCGGCTTCCCGGTCCTGGACGCGTTGGGTGATCTCCTCGCCGGCCCGGCGCAGTCGCGCCGCCAGCCGATCGATGCGCCGCTGCCGCTCGATGACGGAAGCGCGGATCGCAGCGAGATCCGCGAGCACCAGATCGGACAGCTCGCGCTGGCGCGCGCGAGTCCCTGACGACCCTTCCGGCAGAGGCAACTGCGCCTTCGGCACGAGCGCCACGCCGAGGGCGAGACGATCGTTTGCTGCCGAGACGACGTTCACTGCATCGAGTGTGTGGAGCACGGATATCGCCGGTGCCGCCGCCCGAACGAGCGTCATGACCGCCGCGGCTTCGCGGGACAGCCGATCGACCGGCCAGCCGCTGGGCGGGACATCGAGCCCCTCGTGGTAGATCACGATCGAGCGGTCGGTCACGGGACGTTCCTCGCATGCACCGCCAGCCAGACCTCCAGACACCACATTACTGCGTGCAACCCGCCGCCACCGACTTCGCGCGCGGCCGCGGGTGAATCACGATCCGCGCCGAGCAGCAGATAGGCGCGCGGGCGCCCGCGCCGCGGCGCGCAGCGCTCGATGCGCGGCATGGCGCCCAGCGCCGCGAAACAGCGCTCGCGCAGCTGATCCGCCAGATGGGTGTCGTCTTCGCCCGCGCTCGAGGCGAGCCGCACCACGATCGACCGCGCGCCGATGCCCGCCGCAGCCAGGAACCGCAGCAGCACGAACGCTGCCCGCTGCGACTCGAGCGAGACGTATCGGCCGGCGAGACACCCCCGCCACGCGGCGCACACCGCCTGCAGATCGGGTTCGCCGGGCTGCTGCGCGGCGGTGCGTGCCGCGAGATAGGCCAACAGCGGACGCAGTTTGCGCTGGCTGGTCGCCGTCAGATCCACATACGGTCTTGCCGACTTCAGCGCGGCGGATAGCAGCAGATCGAGGCAGCCGTCGAGCTCGGCATCGACGGTCGCGCGGCCGGCCAACGACAGTGCGCTGCGAAGCACGCGGCGCACGATCGGCTCCGGCAGGTCGGTGCGCAACGCGATCGATGCGACCGAGTGGCCGGCCAACGTATCGCACAGGACCCGTAGGACATCGGCGACGGTCGCGCGGCGTTCGGCGAGGCCTAGGTCGACGGGCGCCGGTATCCCCAACGCGTAGTCGGAGACGACACTTAGCATTGGCAGCCGCTGCCCGCGATCCGCGAGCGCATTCCAGATCCAGTCGATCGCGGCGACCCGAGCACGCGACCAGCGCTTGCGCAGCGTGCCGGCGCGAACGCCGAGCCAGCTCGACGCAGCGCGCTCGGGCAGATCGATGCGGCGTTCGAGGTTGTCGAGCCGCGTGCGAAGCGCGAGATCGTGCCCGTGGTCGTAGTGGTAGTGAGTCGTTGCGCTGGATTGATGACCGATTGCTGCGGAGATCCGTTCTGCGCGACGGTCCGCGTCGACGCCGTCGCCGAACTCCATGAACTCGAAGGTCACCCGGCTGTGTCGGAGCGTATGGATGCTGATGTCGCGATCGCCGGTAGCGGCCTTCAGCAGCGCCGACAGCAGCGCCACGGTTTCACCTTCGCGCCAGATGCGGCGCGGCGCATGCGGATCGCCGAACAGCAGATCCCTTGGCTGGGCTCCTTCGCGCACCCGGCGGCGATGCCACGCGAGCAGGGTCTGCACGGCGACACGGTCGCGCACCGACAACTCGCGGACTGCGGCGGGGGTTTTGTGGCGGTCAGTCGACGGCAACGGATCGAAAGCGACGTCCAAGCGATGCGGTTCGGCATCGCGCACGCCCTGCATCAGCAGCGACCACGCATCGCCGATCCGCGCACCCGTCGTCGATAGCAGTTCGAGTACGGCGCGTACCTGCTGGATCAATCGGTCGCCATCGCGCTGCTCGAGCTGCCCACGGATCCAGTCGATCTCGTGCGGCCACACCACATTGGCGCGTGGCGGCGGCTCTACCGCCACCCCGTGCACGGCGGGTCCGCGCAGCGTGGGCGCATCGATCACCTGGACCGCGAAGGCATGGAACGCGCTCAGTGCGGCGCTGGCCTTGTGACGGGCGCCGGGGTGCACGCCGTCCGCGATCTTGCGGTACGCGTCGGTCCATGCGTCGCCGTCGGTTGGGTGGTCGAGGACTGCGGGCAATTCCGTAAGCAGCCCGTCGATCACATGTGCCAGATAGTCGGCCGCCGTCACCAGCGCGAGCGGCTCGGTCTGGGGCGTACCCTTCGCGACGAGTTCGAACGCGAAGTCGAGCACGAGCCGCAGCGCCAGATCGCGGATGGTCGCCGATCGGCGCAGACCCTCGAGGCGCGTGAGCACGCGGCGGCGCTGTGCGTGCTCCGACACGCCTTGCTCAACGGCGAGGACGTCGCGCAGCGCCCGGCGTAGGTCGGACGCTTTACGTGCGGCGAGGGGAGCGATCGCGGCGCCCGTCGATGGGTCGCCGGGTTCGGGTTCCGGTGTATCCGCATTGCCCGACGTAAGGGCGAGCAGCGACTCCTCGCGCGCGAGCGCGGACCGTGGCACGCAGGCCAGCGGCGTAAGGCCCAGCAGATGCGACGCCAGGTATCCCGGCAGATGGTGCGCGGCCCATGCGCCCGCGTCCGCCTGCAGTGCAGAGATGCAGCCCGCAGGGTCGACGTGAGCTCCACAAAGCCCGTTCGTTGCGAGCGCATCGCGCAGTGCCAGCATCGCAGCGGGCAGCGTCGGTAAATTCGGCTGTGCTGCGATGGCGATCGCGGTGAGCGGCGACACGAACCTCCGGCACAAGGGCCGGCCTCCGTCCTGCCAGTCGAGGAAGGGCCGGCCACGCCAGTGTCTCATCGTGCGCGCAGCGGCATACGCCGCGGGCAGCGAATTGAGCTCACACACGATCTCGAACCCGAGCAGACACGCCAGCGGCATGGCTGGCGAACCGACGGGCATCAGTTCGAGTGCCGCCAAAACCTGGCGGAAGCGCTCGAAGCGGGCGACGGCCGCGCCCGCCGATGCGAGCGGAAACAGTTGCACGCGGCCCACCTGATCGCGCACAACGGCGAGATGTGGGTGCTTCACGCGTTCGAACCGCGTGCGCATGGTCACCGCCGCGACAGTCCGGCGAGCGGCGCGATGCCGAGCCGCGCGAGTTCGTCGCGCTGAGCGCGATCGATGAGGTCTTCGGCTTCTGCGAAGGAGATCATTGAGGTCGACGACAGATGCTCGACCCCCGCCTCCGCATGCCTCATGGCGATATCGATCACGCGATCGCTCATCCCGCGCATGTACAGCCGCGTCGTGAAATAGTGCCGACCCGCATCGCCGGCGAGGCGCGGCGCGGCCGACATGCAATGCCGGACGTCCGCTGTCCCGATTGGGTGGGGCCTGCCGTTCGCGCGAAAGTGCGCAAACAGCGGCACGTCCGCGCCGAGCGCGACCGCGGCGAGGTGGCGCACCATTGCGGCCGGCACGCGCGAGCCCGCACGCTGCAGCCGCGCCAGCAGTGCGCGGCAATGACACACATAGAACTCGATCTGCTCGCCGACGACCGAGGTCCATGGCGCCGATCGCGCGAGCCGCGTCGGACCGGTCGCCTTGTCCTGGTAGGGCAGGGGTCCTGATCGCGCCGCCGCGACGGCGGCGGTCAGCGGATACCGTGACACCTGCCGCGACAGCAAGCAAAACTCGACCAGCGCGGCCGCGTAATCCGTGTACGCGTTGTGGTGCGCGGCGAGGCGCGCCAACGATGCATGGCGTCCCGGCAGCGTGCGTTCGACCCGCCCGCGTAGCACTGCGAAGAACGCACGCACCGTTGCGTCGGTCGGCGTCGTCAGCGAGCCGACCGCCAGACGCGGCCCGATCTGTGTGACCGGCGGCCCCCAGCCGAGCGCGTCGTACAGCGTCGCCACAGCCGCCGCGAGATGATCAGCGGGGACGACGACATAGGCGTAGCTGCTCCGCGTGACGAGGCCAAAGTCACAGAGCGCGAGCGCGGCCGCGAACGAATGCACCCCGAGATCGAGTGCCAGCGGGCCCAGCCCGCGGCGGAATCGGATCCAGGTTGCTCGCAGCCGCACACCCGGGCCGCGCGCGACAGGCTTGCGCGCTTCGACGTCGAATCTGCCGAGCAGGTCGCCGAGCGTCGAGGGTTCGTCGCAGGTGGCTGCGCGTGCGCGCAGCAGATCGACCGCAAACTGCGGCAGCGGCGTGCTCGCCCAGCGCGTCGCCGCCAGCGCGGATCCATCGGCCGGTGCGACGGCCGCCGGCTCGAGCACGCGGTCGAGGCTGTAGCCGTGGGTGCCCGCGGCCAGATCGAGTGCACACGGCCGATCGGGCGGGACGCCCGCAACGAGCGGAACATCGCAAACGTCGTGCGGCGGGAGGCCGCTGATCGATGCGAGCACCAGAGTCAGCGCCGCGGACGAGCCGTCCATGGCCGCGCTGCGTAGGGCTGTGGCGATCCGCATCGTTTCCGGTGCGCACATGGCGCGCCGATCGGCGATGCCTTGGCGGCGACGCGGCGCGAACTCCAGCAGATGTGCGCGCAGCCGACGCAGCAGCCTGGCGTCATCCGATGGCGCGTCCGTCGAGGCGCTGAGTGAAGGTGTGTGGGCCGTGACCATGGGTCCATGCTCATCGCCCTGAGCAGAAACCTCAATCACGAAAGGCCGGTTTTTTGGGCCGATTTCGTGATTGCGTCGCCGGCGATATCCTGCGAATGGCTGAACTCGTGAGCTGAGGTGGCGGCGCCTTCGGCCTGAACCGCTGCAGGCGTTAAGGAGGCTCCTTCGTTCGAGAAGATGGAGCCATCACGAGGTCGTCGCTGCAGTTCTCCCCCGAGGTTGTCGAGCGCGCGGTGCGCATCGTGTTCGCGGCTAAGGACCGGCGCCGTCCGCAGTGGTCGGCCATCGAGTCCATTGCGGACAAGATCGCCGGCACCGGTGGGTGCGCCAAGTCGAGCGTGACCACGGCTTTCGCGAAGGGCCGACGGCGGCCGCGCAGCAGCGCGTGCGGGAGTTCGGGCGCGACGTGCGCGAACTTGTCAGTAGGAATTCAAAACTCCCCACTTGTGGGAACTGAAATTTCCCCACCCCCTGACCCTAGAGGTGGAAGTGGAGCAGCAAGTCGAAGTGGATGTCGTCGCTGTGGCCGGCCCGCGGGCCGGCCGCAGCGACGCGCCGGCTATGGTCGCCGCGCCCCCGGGGGGGGCGGGGGAGCCGGGGGGTGGCACCAACCGGGGG
>JBFMFC010000019.1:0-60466 GCA_040752195.1 Pseudomonadota bacterium
TGCAGCTTGAAGGCTTGCAAGCACTCGGCGACAATCAACCCGCGAGGCTCTCCGCCGTGATGAGCTGAGCACGGATCTCGGCCTTGCGAGAACCACGACTCGTACACCACGTCAAGGGACACGATCATATCACACGAGATCAGCGCGACCGTGCCTGGTCGCGGTGCAGCGATGCGAGGCGGCAGTACATCGCGTGCAGTCGTACGACCCGTTCGGCGAGCTGCTCGACCGCGGCCCCGTTGTAGATCACGTCGTCTGCCGCGGCGAGCCGCTGTTCCCGGCTCGCCTGCTGCGCGATGATCGAACGCACGGCATCGGCGCCGATCCTGCTGCGCCGGACGACGCGCTCGACCTGCACGTCGACCGGACAGTCGACGACGAGCACGCGGTCGACGCGTGTCTTCCAGTCGCCGGACTCGACAAGCAGTGGAACGACGAACATCACGTACGGCGCGTTCCCGGCAAGGCGTCGTGCGGCGTCCTCGGCCCGGGCGCGGATCAGCGGGTGCAGGATCGCTTCGAGCGCGCGCTTCGCGTCGGCGTCGGCGAAAACGAGTTCGCGCATCCTGCCGCGGTCGAGCGCACCTTCGGGCGTGATGTACGCGTCGCCGAATCGAACGCGCAGGGCGTCGATCGCCGCGCCGCCCGGCGCGGTGATCGTATGCGCGATCGCATCCGTGTCGACGATGGCCGCACCGAGTTCGCCAAAGAGGTCTCCCACCGTCGACTTCCCGCTGCCGATGCCGCCGGTCAGTCCGACACGGAAGCAAGCGAACTCAGAACGGGAGGAAGCGGCCGGCGATGGCGTTGCCATACAGCAGCACGATGAAACCGGCAGCGGCCAGGTACGGGCCGAACGGGATCGGAATGTCGCGGCCGCGCCGGGCGAGGGCGATCAGCGCGATGCCGACGACCGCGCCGACGATCGAAGACAGCAGAATGATCGGCAGCAGCATCTTCCAGCCGAACCACGCGCCGAGTGCGGCGAGCAGCTTGAAGTCGCCGTAGCCCATCCCCTCCTTGCCGGTCGTGAGCTTGAACAGCCAGTAGATCGACCACAGGATCAGATAACCCGCGATCGCGCCGAGCACCGCTTCGGGCAGCGGCGCAAACGTGTTCCACAGGTTCGCGATCAGCCCGAGCCAGAGTAGCGGCAGCGTCAAATCGTCCGGCAGGAACGTCGTATCCGCGTCGATGAAGGTCAGCGCGATCAGGGTCCAGACCAGCACGAGTGCGAGCGCACCGGCCGCGCCCCAACCGAAGCGCCACGCCACCAGCGCGGACAAAACGGCGGTCAGCCCCTCGACGATCGGATAGCGCAGCGGGATGCGGGCGCCGCAGAACGCGCACCTGCCTTGCAACATCAGGTACGACACCAGCGGAATGTTGTCGATCACGCGCAACGGTTTGTTGCACGCAGGGCAGTGCGAACGCGGCACCAGCAGGTTGTAGCGCTCGGCCTTGGCCGGTTCGCGGCCCTCGAGCTCGGCGCACTGAGCGCGCCACTCCGCCTCCATCATTCTCGGCAGGCGATGGATGACGACGTTCAGGAATGAGCCGACCGCCAGCCCGACGACGGGCGCGACGATCAGGAAGAGGATGTCTGGGGACAAGAAGCGAGCAGGAAGCGGCAGCGCGCCGGCGATGCCGCCCTGTTCCGGTTTTCTCTAGACCACCTGGCCGAGCTTGAAGATCGGCAGGTAGATCGCGATGACGATGCCACCGATGATCACGCCGAGAACGACCATGATGATCGGCTCGATCAGGCTGGCGAGCGCGTCGACGGTTTCGTCGACCTCGCGTTCGTAGTAGTCGGCGACTTTGGACAGCATCGAGTCGAGCGAGCCCGACTCTTCGCCGATGCCGGTCATCTGCACGGCCATGTTCGGGAAAACGCCGGAGTTCTGCATCGCCTGCGCAAGGCTCGTCCCCATATTGACCTCGCTCTGAATCTGCTTGGTCGCTTCCTTGTAGACGGCATTGCCGGCGGCCGGGCCGACGGAGTCGAGCGCCTCGACGAGCGGCACGCCGGCCGCGAAAGTGGTCGACAGCGTCCGGCTCCAGCGCGCGATCGAGGCCTTCTGCATCAACTCCCCGATGACCGGCGGCTTCAGGATCAGCCGGTCGATCGTCATCTGTACTTTCGGCGACCGCTTCCACGCCTGGATCAGAAAGTAGATCGAGCCGACCAGTCCGAACAGCAGCACGTACCAGTATTCGACGAAGAAGTCGGACATCGCGATCACCATCAGTGTCGGCGCGGGCAGGTCGGCGCCGAAACTGGTGAACACGCTCTTGAACGACGGGATCACGAAGATCATGATGATCGACGTGATGAGGATCGCGACCAGAATGATCATCAGCGGATAGAACATCGCCTTTTTGATCTTGCCCTTCAGCGCGAGGGTCTTCTCTTTGTACGTCGCCAGGCGATCGAGCAGCGTCTCCAGAATGCCGGCCTGCTCGCCGGCGGCGACCAGGTTGCAGAACAGCGGGTCGAAGTAGATCGGGTATTTGCGGAAGGCCTGGTTCAGGCTGGTACCCGTTTCGATGTCCATCTTGATGTCGTTTAGCAGCCGCGACATCGACGGATTCGCGTGGCCGCGCGCGACGATGTCGAAGCACTGCAACAGCGGCACGCCGGCGCGCAGCATCGTCGAAAGCTGTCGCGTGAAGATGGCGAGGTCCTTCTCCGAGATCTTGCGACCGCGCGCGAAGCTCTGCTTCTTGATCTTCGACACCATGATGCCGCGCCGGCGCAGCGACGCGGCGACGACCGATTCGCCGCCGGCGCGCATCTCGCCTTTGACGACCCTGCCGGTCTTGTCGCGCCCCTCCCAGTGGAAGACCGACTCGCGCACGACTTCGCGCGGTTTGGCGATTGCACCCGTGGCCATGCTTGTCTCCGCCTGCCTGCTTCAGTGAGTCCGGATCAGTCGTTGGTGCAGCCGAGCACCTCGTCGACCGAGGTTACGCCTTGCCGCGCCTTCAACAGGCCCGACTGCCTTAGATTCTTGACACCCTCGCGCTGCGCCTGCTGCGCGATCTCGAGCGAACTGCCGCCCTTGAGGATGATTCGCTGGATCTCCTCGGTGATCGGCATGACCTCGTAAATGCCGACGCGGCCTTTGTAGCCGGTGCCCTTACAGCGGTCGCATCCGACGGGCCTGTACGGTACCCAGCTTCCGTCCAGATCCGCTTCCGAGAACCCGGCCGCGAGCAGCGCATCCTTCGAGAGGTCCGCCGGCTGCTTGCATGTACACAGACGGCGCGCCAGGCGCTGCGCGGTGATCAGGATGACCGACGAGACGATATTGAACGCCGGCACGCCCATGTTGGCGAGCCGCGTCAGCGTCGACGGTGCGTCGTTCGTGTGCAGCGTCGACATCACCATGTGTCCGGTCTGCGCTGCCTTGATCGCGATGTCGGCGGTCTCAAGGTCGCGAATCTCGCCGACCATGATGATGTCGGGATCCTGGCGCAGGAATGCGCGCATCGCGCTGGCGAAGGTCAGGCCCGCCTTCTCATTGACGTTGACCTGGTTGATACCCGGCAACTGGATCTCGGCCGGATCCTCGGCCGTCGAGATGTTGACGCCGGGCTGGTTCAGGATGTTCAGGCACGTGTACAGCGACACCGTTTTGCCGCTTCCGGTCGGGCCGGTGACCAGCACCATGCCGTAAGGACGCGTGATCGCGTCCAGCAGCAACTGTTTCTGCTCCGGCTCGTAACCGAGCGCGTCGATCCCCATCTTCGCCTGCGACGGATCGAGAATGCGCATCACGACCTTCTCGCCGTACAACGTCGGCAGTGTGCTGACGCGGAAGTCGATCGCGCGCTGGCCCGACAGTGCGAGTTTCATCCGTCCGTCCTGCGGAACGCGCTTCTCGGAGATGTCGAGCTTGGAAATGACCTTGATGCGGGTGACCAGCCGTTCGCGGATCGCCAGCGGCGGCTGCGCGACTTCGCGCAGGACCCCGTCAACACGGAAACGAATCCGGTAGAACTTCTCATAAGGCTCGAAGTGCAGATCGGAAGCGCCTTCGGTGATCGCATCGAGCAGCAGTTTCTGCAGGAACCGGACGACGGGCGCGTCGTCGACCTCGACCGTCGACTCGTCCTTCGACGGATCCGGGGACTCCTGGATCAGTTCCTCGAAGTCGACGTCGTCGCCGACGATCGCATCGAGCGACTGTGCGACCGACTGGGATGTGGACTCGATCAGCCTGACGAGCTTGTCGTGCTCGACCACCACGACGTCCAGCGCGAGCTGAGTCTGGAACTTGACCTGATCGAGCGCCTGGAAGTTGGTCGGATCCGAAACCGCCACCGCCAGGCGATTGCCGCGCTTGCGCAGCGCCAGCACGCGCAGCGACGAAACGAGCTTGCGGTCGATAATGTCCTTCGGGAGCTGATCGGCGTCGAACGCCGAGAGGTCAAGCAGCGGATGTCCGAAGGTGTCTGCCGCGAACTTCGCGATGTGCGACGACGACATGCCGATCTGATCGGCGACGGCCGTCAACTCGTCGATGAACTGCGTGTTGCTCGACACGGCCTTGCGCGCCAACGTTTCGGCGCGGTCCGGCCTCAGCTTGCCCTGTTGCACAAGGGCGCGGGCGAGACCGGTCAAGGCGCCTGCGGCGGCGGCTGGACCTTGGGTGACGGCTGACATGGATACCGAAGAAGGGACGAGCGGCCCTTTATAACGTCCGAGGTGCGCACCGAAGCCCGAAGATACTGCCGATAAGCCCCTAATTTGTAAAGCTAAGTCCCTCAAAGAGGGATCATCCGCCAGCGACTCCTAGCGGGCACGCTTCGCATGCCCGTAGTCGACGGCAATCGTCGTCTTGGCGTCTCCCCCGGCGTGCACCGATGCCAGCGAGGCAACGCGAAGCGACCGGCGCCCGCGGCCGCCAGTGTCGCGACGCTTGGAAAGTGCGTGGACGTAGGTTGCGCCGGGAGTCGCCGCGCATCGCGCGGCGTGGAAGCCGGTTGACCGACGCGAACGAAACCGTCGACCGCGCCGCTTAGGGCTTGAGGGCCACGGGCCGCAGAACTGCAAAAGCCCTGATGGCTTGGGACCGAACTCTGGTCGGGGTGAGAGGATTCGAACCTCCGACTCCTGCGTCCCGAACGCAGTACTCTACCAGACTGAGCTACACCCCGATGCCGCTCGACTCTTCGTCGTCAGCTTGCGCCGCTAGCGGTCTCGCCGCATCGCGAAGCGGTTCAATTCTAACAAAGACTGCTTGAACTCCGAGTCGGGCAGCGCTTCGAGCGCCTCGAAGGCGATCGCCGACTCCTTCTCCGCGCGCCCGCGCGCGTAGTCGAGCGACCCGCTGGCGCGCACGATCTGCGCGATCTCCGCAAAGTTGCCGCCGCCCTCGCGGATCGCCCGCTCGACCAGCGTGCGATCCGCGGGCGTCGACGACCGCAACGCATGAATCAGAGGCAAGGTCGTCTTGCCTTCGCGCAGATCGTCGCCGAGACGCTTGCCGATATCGTCGGCATTGCCCGAGTAGTCGAGCACGTCGTCGATCATCTGGAACGCCGTACCGAGGCTGGCACCGTAGCGGGCACACGCCGCTTCCGTCGACGGGTCGGCGCCGGCGAGGACGGCGCCGATCCGTGCGGCCGCCTCGAACAGCGTCGCGGTCTTGCGTTCGACGACCATCAGGTAGCGGGCTTCGTCGACCGAAGGATCGTGGACGCTCATCAGCTGCAGCACCTCGCCCTCGGCGATCCGATTGGTTGCGTCTGCCAGGATGCGCATCACGCGCATGCTGCCGGCGTCGACCATCATCTGGAACGAGCGTGAGTACAGGAAGTCCCCTACGAGGACGCTCGCTGCGTTCCCGAACATCGCGTTGGAGGTCGCGCGTCCCCGGCGCAGGTCGGACTCGTCGACCACGTCGTCGTGCAGCAACGTGGCCGTGTGGATGAATTCGATGACGGCTGCAAGCTGCGTGTGCGCTGTTCCACGATAGCCCAGCGCGCGAGCAATCAGCAGCAGCACCGCGGGGCGCAGGCGCTTGCCGCCACCGCCGATGATGTACTCCCCGATCGTTCCGATCAGCGCGATGTCCGAACGCAGGCGCTCGCGGATGACGCCATCGACGCGGCGCATGTCGTCGGCAATCGGGGCGAGGATTCGGGCCAGCTCGGGCGCGCCCGTTGGCGAAAATGGCATGGCAGACGCGTGCGGCACGTGCGGTGGGGCTGGACCGGAGCTTCCCCGGCGGCCAGCATTATAGGAGTGGCCGTGCCGGGACGTCGTGGCGTCGACTCCCGCCGATGCCGTGCGAGCGAGTTTGACTCGCCGTCGCCGGTACTGAGATAATGCGCCGCTTTTCTACGTGCCGGGCGCGGCCGGCAACGTGCCCCGACGCTCAGGAGTGCAGACATGTTCGCAGTGATCAAGACGGGTGGCAAGCAGTATCGCGTTGCTCCCGGTGACAAGTTGAAGGTCGAGGCCCTGCCCGTGCAACCGGGTCAGCAGGTCACGCTCGATCACGTACTCGCCATCGGCGGCGAAGACGGGGTCCGTGTCGGCACGCCACTCGTGGCGGGGGCGGCGGTAACTGCGACCGTGCTGGCGCACGGCCGTCACCCGAAGGTGAAGATTTTCAAGTTGCGCCGGCGCAAGCACTTCCAGAAGCACGCCGGACACCGGCAGAACTTCACCGAAGTACGCATCGATTCGATCGGCGGCTGATACCGTCAGGAACTAGCAGCGAGAGAGGTCAGGACATGGCACACAAGAAGGCGGGCGGATCGTCGCGCAACGGGCGCGATTCGCAGGCCAAGCGGCTCGGCGTCAAGGTATTCGGCGGCGAGGCGATCTCGGCCGGCGCGATCATCGTGCGCCAGCGGGGCACCAAGTTCCACGCCGGCGACAACGTCGGGATTGGACGCGATCACACGCTGTTCGCGCTGGTCGATGGAACGGTGAGTTTTGCGGTTCGCGGCGAGAACAATCGGCAGACGGTCAGCGTGACACCGCAGGTCGGCTGAGCGCGCCGGCAGACACTGAGCGTTTCACCCGCAATGGCCCTGCCGCGAACCGGCAGGGCTTTTTGTTTCACGCAAATCGTATGAAGTTCGTCGACGAAGCACGCATCGAGGTTGTCGCCGGCCGCGGCGGCGACGGGAGCGCGTCGTTTCGCCGTGAGAAGTTCATTCCGAAGGGTGGTCCGGACGGCGGCGACGGTGGCCGCGGCGGCAGCGTTTGGGCGATTGCGGATCGCAACGTCAACACGCTGATCGACTACCGCTACACGCGCCGATTCGAGGCCGCGAACGGCGAGCCAGGTCGGGGCTCCGATTGCTACGGTGCCGCAGGCGCCGACATCGAGTTGCGAGTGCCGGTTGGCACCGTGATCTCGGACGAGGAAACCGGCGCCGTGCTGGCTGATCTCGCGGCCGACGGACAGCGTGCGCTGCTCGCAAAGGGCGGAGCAGGCGGGCTCGGCAACCTGCACTTCAAGTCGAGTACGAACCGCGCGCCGCGACAGTTCACGAAAGGCGAGCCCGGTGAACGGCGGTTTCTGCGATTGGAATTGCGCGTCCTCGCCGACGTGGGTCTGCTCGGCATGCCGAATGCCGGCAAGTCGACCTTGATCGCCGCGGTTTCAAACGCGCGGCCAAAGATCGCCGACTATCCGTTTACGACGCTGAGCCCGCATCTGGGCGTCGTCCGGCTGGAGGTCGGGAACAGTTTCGTGGTCGCCGACGTTCCCGGTCTCATCGAGGGCGCGGCGGACGGGGCAGGCCTCGGTCACCGGTTTCTGCGTCACCTGAGCCGGACACGGCTGCTGCTGCACGTGCTGGACATTGCGCCGGTCAACCCGGGGGCCGACCCGGTCCACGAAGCGCGCGCCGTCGCGGCCGAATTGAAGAAGTACGACCTCGCGCTGTATCGCAAGCCCCGCTGGTTCGTGCTGAACAAGATCGACCTGTTGCCCTCGGACGAACGCGCACAACGGGTCGATCAGATCCGTCGTCGGCTCAGGACCAAGGCGCCGGTGTTCGCAATCTCGGCGGCCACCGGCGAGGGATGCCGCGAGCTGATGTGGGCCGTGCAGCGCTTCCTGCGGGCTGAGACGACCACGGTCGTCGCGACGAACGATCCGCGCTTTGCCGTCGGGGCGGACCTGACATGAACTCGCCTTCCGTGGTCGCGTCGGCACGGCGCGTGGTGGTCAAGGTCGGAAGCAGCCTTGTGACCAACGAGGGCCGCGGACTCGACCTTGACGCGATCACGCGCTGGGCCGAACAGATCGCGACGGTCCGTTCGCTCGGCAAGCAGGTTCTGCTCGTATCGAGCGGGGCGATCGCCGAGGGCATGCAGCGGCTCGGGTGGTCGAAGCGCCCTCAGCAGATCCACGAATTGCAGGCGGCGGCAGCCGTCGGACAGATGGGCTTGGCACAGGCGTACGAGGCGCGCTTCCGGGCTTTGGGTCTGCGCACGGCGCAGGTGCTACTGACGCATGCCGATCTCGCCGACCGCGCACGGTACTTGAACGCGCGCTCGACGCTTTTCACGCTGCTCGAGCTCGACGTCGTCCCGGTCATCAACGAGAACGACACGGTCGTTACCGACGAGATCAAGTTCGGCGACAACGACACGCTCGCGGCACTGGTCACCAATCTCGTCGAGGCCGACGTGCTCGTGATCCTGACCGACCAGGCGGGCGTCTTCAGCGCCGACCCGCGGCACGATCCGGCGGCGACGCTGATCGACGAGGCGCGGGCGGGCGATCCCTATCTGGAGACGATCGCCGGCGGCGCGGGCAGCCGGGTCGCGCGCGGCGGGATGATCACCAAGATCCTTGCCGCCAAGCGTGCCGCGCGCAGCGGCGCGCATACGGTGATCGCGTCGGGACGCGAGCCCGACGTGCTGGCGCGGCTCGCGCGAGGCGAGCGCATCGGCACGCAGCTCACCGCCTCGATGCCGATGCTGACCGCGCGCAAACAGTGGCTCGCCGATCACCTGCAGTTGAAGGGGCGGGTGGTCGTCGACGATGGGGCGGCGCGAGCGCTGCGCGAGGGCGGCAAGAGCCTGCTGCCGATCGGTGTCGTCCAGGTGCAGGGCGAATTCGCTCGGGGCGATGCCATTGCATGCGTCGATCGCAGTGGTCGCGAGATCGCGCGCGGCCTGGCGAACTACGCCAGCAGCGAAACGCGCCTGATCGCGGGGAAGCCGACGAGCGAGATCGAGTCGATTCTCGGCTTCATCGAGGAACCCGAGCTGATCCATCGGGACAACCTCGTTCTGAGCTGAAAGCTCAGAACGAGGTTGCGGCGCAGGCTAACCCGCGCAGCGGGTTAAGCGAGCGCAGCGAGCGGCCGAAGCCACAACCGCCGTGAAGCGGCTCTTGATTCTTCTGAGCTGAAAGCTCAGAACGAGGTTGCGGCGCAGGCTAACCCGCGCAGCGGGTTAAGCGAGCGCAGCGAGCGGCCGAAGCCACAACCGCCGTGAAGCGGCTCTTGATTTTTCTGAGCTGAAAGCTCAGAACGAGGTTGCGGCGCAGGCTAACCCGCGCAGCGGGTTAAGCGAGCGCAGCGAGCGGCCGAAGCCACAACCGCCGTGAAGCGGCCCTCGGGCGTGCTGGGCCGGAACCCCGGCACGAGATCGCCGCGTGAATCCGGCGCAGCTCTACGCGTCCGGCGGCGTCGCGGGTGCCGCGGTGTCGCGGTACTCGATGCCGTCTTCCGCCGCCGACACTCGCGCCGTGGCCCGTCGTTCGCCCCGGAACACGAAGCGCGACAGCTCCGAGAGCGCCTGCTGGTACACGGCGCGCTTGAACTCGATCACCGTGTCCAGCGGTACCCAGTAGTCGTGCCAACGCCAAGCATCGAACTCGGGCTTTTCACTGCGGCGCAGACACACGTCGCAGTCGCGCGCGAGCAACCGCAACAGGAACCAGATCTGCTTCTGCCCGCGGTAGTTACCCCGCAGATCGCGCCGGATCCACTGCTCGGGAACGTCGTAACGCAGCCACTGACGCGTACGGGCGATGATCTTTACTTGTTCGGGCCTTAACCCGATCTCCTCGTACAGCTCGCGAAACATCGCTTGCTCGGGAGACTCGCCGTGCTTGATCCCGCCCTGCGGGAACTGCCACGAATGCTGCCTTACGCGTTTGCCCCAGAAGACCTCGTTGCGATGGTTGAGCAGGATGATGCCGACATTCGGGCGGTACCCGTCCTTGTCCAGCATGCCGTTACCTGAAGCTTTATCATCTGCGGCCCATTATAGGACCGCGTTTGCACGAGGCACCGCGGCATATTCACGCGATGCGCGCATCCGCCTTTTTTATCTCGACGCTGAAGGAAGCCCCGGCCGACGCCGAGGTCGTCAGCCACAAGCTGATGACCCGCGCCGGCATGATCCGCAAGCTGGCCGCTGGGATCTACAACTACCTGCCGATGGGGCTGCGCTCGATCCGCAAGATCGAGAACATCATCCGCGAGGAAATGAACCGCGCGGGCGCGGTCGAGTTGCTGATGCCCGTGGTGCAGCCCGGCGAGCTGTGGATGGAATCGGGCCGTTGGTACAAGATGGGCCCCGAGCTGTTGCGTCTGAAGGACCGGCACGATCGCGACTTCGTTCTTCAGCCGACGTCCGAGGAAGTCGTCGCCGACATCGTTCGTGCGCTCGTGACCAGCTACAAGCAGTTGCCGGTCAACTTCTATCACATCCAGACGAAGTTCCGCGACGAGCGGCGCCCGCGCTTCGGTCTGATGCGCAGCCGCGAATTCACGATGAAGGACGCGTACTCGTTCGATCGCGACGATGCCGGCTGCATGAAGAGCTACCAGGCGATGTTCGACGCGTACGTCCGCATCTTTACCCGGATGGGGCTGAAGTTCCGGGCAGTCGCCGCCGACACCGGCAAGATCGGCGGCAGCGCGAGCCAGGAGTTCCAGGTCATCGCCGACACCGGCGAGGATGCGATCGCCTATAGCACCGAGTCGGACTACGCGGCCAACATCGAAATGGCCGAAGCGCTGCCGGTGATCGAGCGGCGTTCGCCTCCGCAAGAGCCGCTCGCGAAGACGCCGACGCCCGGCAAAGAGAAGTGCGAAGACGTCGCCGACCTGCTCGGCCTGCCGCTCGCGCGCACCGTCAAGTCGATCGTGCTCGCGGTCGACAAAGCCGACGAGCGCGGCGTGGCGTCGACCGAGATCTGGCTGCTGCTCGTCCGCGGTGACCACGAGCTGAACGAGGTCAAGGCCGGCAAGCTGCCCGGACTGGCCGACGGATTCAGGTTCGCCACCGAAGCTGAGATCCGTGAGCACTTCGGCTGCAAGCCCGGCTACCTGGGGCCGATCGCACCGCGCAAGCCGATCCGAGTCGTCGCCGATCGCACGGTCGCAAACATGAGCGACTTCGTCTGCGGCGCAAACGAGGAGGGATTCCACTACACGGGCACCAACTGGGGTCGTGACCTGCCGGAGCCCGATCTGGTCGCCGACATCCGCAACGTGGTCGCCGGCGATCCTTCGCCCGACGGCCGCGGCGTGCTCGCGATCCAGCGCGGCATCGAGGTCGGCCACGTGTTCGCCGGCCTGCCTTATGCCCAAACGATGCGCCTGTCGTACACCGACGAGAAGGGCCAGAGCCAGCCGATGGTGATGGGCTGCTACGGCATCGGTGTCACCCGCCTGCTCGGCGCGGCGATCGAGCAGAACCATGACGAGCGCGGCATCATCTGGCCCGACGCGATCGCGCCGTTCACCGTCGTGATCTGCCCGGTCAACTATAGGCAGTCCGAAGCGGTGCGGCAGGTGGCGGATCAGGTTCACGCCGAACTGCAGGCGGCCGGCGTGGACGTGATCCTCGACGATCGAGGCGAGCGCCCCGGCGCGATGTTCGCCGACTGGGAGCTGATCGGCGTGCCGCACCGGATCACCGTCGGCGAGCGCGGCCTGAAGGAGGGCAAGCTCGAGTATGTCCATCGGCGAAGCCTGCAGCCGACGATGATCGGGGTGGGCGATGCGCTCTCGTTCATCCGCAACCGGCTCGAGGTCTGAGCGCAGCGTCGACGCGGGGCGGCGGCGTGCCGCCGCCGCCACGGCTCTCATCGCCGCGTCGCCGCGGCTCGCGTTCGCTGGTGCACAGCAGTACGAACCGCTCGCCGACGCGGTGCGCAACGCGCTCGCCGCGGCGATCGCCGACCCGCGACCGCCGGTGCGCAGTTTCGACGACATGGACGAGCGCGTCGCGTTCATCGAATGGCTCGGCGCCATGTCCGAGCGGTTGAAGCCCAAGAAAGCCGACTATCAGACCCGGATCGAGTTTTTGCGCACGCTCGACTACGAGTGTGCGCGCGCAGGGCTCGATCGCCAGATGGTGCTCGGCCTGATCCAGGTCGAAAGCAACTTCCGCAAGTACGCGATCTCGGCGGCCGGAGCGCGCGGATACATGCAGGTGATGCCGTTCTGGACCAGGATCATCGGCGACGGCGATGCGCGCAAGCTCTTCGACATGCGCACCAACCTGCGGTACGGCTGTGTGATCCTGCGCCACTACCTCGACGCGGAGCGCGGGGATCTTTTCCGTGCGCTCGGCCGCTACAACGGCAGCCTCGGCCGTCCCGAATACCCGAACGCCGTGCTTGCCGCCTGGAAGCGGCACTGGGATTACGCTCCGAAGATGCGGCCGCGCGCCTGACGCGGCGCAGAAGGCGCTCAGCGCTTGGGCAGTCCCGGTATTCCGCCGAAACCGCCCTTCATCGCGCCCAGCCCGCGCATCATCTTCGCGAGGCCTCCCTTTTTCATCTGCTTCATCACCGCCTGCATCTGCTCGAACTGATTGAGCAGGCGGTTGACCTCCTGTACCGGAACGCCGCTGCCGGCGGCGATGCGGCGCTTGCGTGACGCCTTGATCAGCTCGGGCTTGGCGCGTTCGGCCGGGGTCATCGAGTTGATGATCCCTTCGAGGCGGCGGATCTGTCGCTCGGTGTCCTGTTCGTTGATCCTGCCCGCTGCCTGCTGGAATTGCGCCGGCAGCTTGTCGAGAAGCCCGCCCAAGCCGCCCATCTTGCGCATTTGCGCGACCTGTTCCTTGAAGTCGTTCAGGTCGAACCGCTCGCCCGACTGCATCCGTTTGGCGAGTTTTTCGGCCGCCTGCACGTCGATCGAGCGCTTGACGTCCTCGACCAGCGCGACGATGTCGCCCATGCCGAGCACGCGCCCGGCCATGCGCTCGGGGTCAAAGCGCTCAAGCCCGCCGATCTTCTCAGCGACGCCGACGAACTTGATCGGCTTGCCGGTCACGTGCCGCACCGACAGGGCCGCGCCGCCGCGCGCATCGCCGTCAAGCTTGGTCAGGATCACGCCGGTCAAAGGCAGCCGCTCGGCGAATGCCTTCGCCGTGTTGACCGCGTCCTGTCCGAGCATCGCGTCGACGACGAACAGCGTCTCGATCGGCTTGACCGCCGCTTCGAGCGCGGCCACTTCCTGCATCATCGCCTCGTCGATCGCGAGCCGTCCGGCGGTGTCGACGATCAGCACGTCGAAGAAGTGCCGCCGCGCGTGATCGAGGGCGCGCCGCGCGATCGCGATCGGCTCGTCGCTCGCCGCGCTCGGGAAGAACTCGGCGCCTGCCTGGCCGCTGACGGTCTTCAACTGCTCGATCGCTGCGGGGCGGTACACGTCGGTCGAAACCGTCAGGACCCTTTTCCTGTGCTCGTCGCGCAACCACTTCGCAAGCTTGGCCGCGGTCGTCGTCTTGCCTGCGCCCTGCAGGCCGGCGAGCAGGATCACCGCGGGCGGCTGCGTGGCGAGGTTCAGCTCGCGCTCGCGCGGTTCGAGATCGCCGCCCATCAACCGCGTCAGCTCGCGGTGAACGACGCCGACCAGCGCCTGCCCGGGGGTGAGGCTGCCGACGACCTCCTCGCCGAGCGCCTTGTCCTTCACACGCGCGATGAACTCGCGCACCACGGGCAGCGCCACGTCGGCCTCGAGCAGTGCCACGCGAATCTCGCGCAGCATCTCCTGCGTGTTCGCCTCGGTCAGGCGGGCCTGGCCGCGCATCGTCTTGGCGATGCGCGCGAGCTTGTCGGTCAGTTGGTCCAGCATCGAAGATCTGGCGCAAAGGTCGATGCTCTGCGCGTGGTATATAGGCGCGTTATGCCCTCCGGCGCATTCTACGTCGTCGCTCACTTCGTCGTCGCCGCCCTGTACCTGCTGCTGGCGCTGCGCGCGTGGCGCTCGCTGCAGGGCGAAGTCACAGGACCGGCGCCGGCCGATTGGTCGGCTTTCGCGCTGCCGGTTATCGCCCTGCTGCATGCCGCGCTGCTGGCCACAGCGATCTTCGGCGACAGCATGTTCCGCTTCGGCTTCGCGCAGGCGCTGTCGGCCACGCTGCTTCTCGCCGTGCTGATCGTCTGGGCCGAAGGCTTTTTCGTTCCGATGCGCGGGTTGCAGCTGTTCGTGCTGCCGCTGGCTGCCCTGTCGGCCGTGCTGCCCGCCGTGTTCCATGGCGTGCCAGTCGCCGCGGCGAGCGACACGCCGGCGCTGCGCGTGCATCTGCTCGTCGCAATCTCGGCCTACAGCCTGCTGACGATCGCCGCGATGCACGGCCTGCTGATGGCGTCGATGGACCGCCACCTGCACGGCAGCGTGGGCGACCGCGGCGGGACTTTCGGCCGCATCCTGCGAGAAATGCCGCCGCTTCTGGCAATGGAGCGGATGTTGTTCCGGCTGATCGCCATCGGGTTCGTGCTGCTGACGGCGACCGTGGTCTCGGGCGTGTTCTTCACCGAACTGTTGTTCGGCCGACCGCTGCGCTTCGACCACAAGACCGTGTTCACGATCGCTTCGTGGCTGGTGTTTGCCGGGCTGCTCGCGGGCCGTTTCGTCTTCGGCTGGCGCGGTCGCACGGCCTTGCGGTGGACGCTCGCCGGCTTCCTGATGCTGCTGCTTGCGTACGTCGGCAGCCGTTTCGTGCTCGAAGTGATCCTGCAGAGGGTCTGATGGGCCGCATCCTGTTCTTCGTTCTGCTCGGCATCGCGGCGTACGTCGTGTATCGCTGGTGGCGCGTTGCGCAACGGGTCGAGCAGAGGCGCGCCGAGACGACCGCCAAGGAGTCCAGCGAACCGATGGTCCGCTGCGACGTGTGCGGCCTGAACCTGCCGCAGTCGGAGGCGCTCGCGGTTCAGGGGCGCTGGTACTGCAGCGAGGATCACCGCCGCCGCGCCGGCGGCGGCTGAACGCCGGCACGGAGCGGATGCGCGTGCGTCTGTTCGGTTCCGACCCCCCGGTCGAGCCCGCCTGGCGCACGCTCGAGTACTTCGCGCTGGCGCGCGTGCTGGTGGCGAGCGCGCTCGTGCTGTCGGTCGCGGCGTTCGGTGCACCGCTGATGGCGCGGGGTGCGCTGGCACTCGACGGCCCGAAAGTCATGGCCGGCAGCCTCTTGTACTTCGCGCTTGCCGCCGGCCTGGCGATGGCCGCGTTCTTCGTACGGCGCCGCTTCATGCTGCAGGTCGCCGGCCAGCTGGGGGTCGACCTCGCGGTGATCTCGGCGATGCTGGTGTTGGGCGGCGGCTTGCGCAGTGGCGTGATGATCCTGTATCTGCTGCCGCTGGCCGGCGCGTCGCTGCTGCTGCCGACGGTGGCCGCCTTCTTCGTCTGTTCGGTTGCGGTGATCGTGCTGCTCGCCGACACTTTTCTGAGACAGCTGCAAGGGACCGGCGCCGACGCGCTCGTCTTCCAGGCGGGCCTGTACGGCGCGGCGCTGTTCGCGATCACGGGGCTGCTGCGGCTGCTGTCGGCGCGGCTCGCTGCGCAGGAGCGGCTCGCACAGCTGCGCGGTCGTGACCTCGAAAGCCAGCTCGAAATCAACCGGCTGGTGATCGCGCAGATGGAGCAGGGCGTGATCGTGGTCGACGCCGACACGTGCGTGCGCGCCAACAACCGCGCCGCCCGCCTGTTGCTCGGCATGAATCCGAACGTGCAACTGACCGGTCAGCGGCTGCGCGACTTCCCGGCGCTGCGGCCTTTGACCGAGGCTTTCGCGCGCTGGCTGGAAGCCGAACGCGCGGCCGGCGTCTGGTCCAACAGCATGATCCAGCCGGTGATGCGCCCAAACAGCGCGCAGCCGGTCGGCGATCTGCGACTGCGAGCGCGTTTCGCGCGCCCGCCGTCGGACGGCAGCGGCGAGTTCGTGATCTTTCTGGAGGACGTGCGCGCGGTCGAGGAGCGCGCGCAGCAGCTCAAGCTCGCAGCGATGGGGCGGCTCACGGCCTCGATCGCGCACGAGATCCGCAATCCGCTGGCGGCGATCAGCCACGCCGGCCAGCTGCTCGCCGAGGAGGCGCAGGCGCCGCTCCAGCAGCGCCTGACCGGCATCGTGCGCGAGAACACGCTGCGGCTGAACCGGCTGGTCGAGGACGTGCTCCGTGTGGCGCGTCGCGAACCGCCGTTGGGCGACGACATCGATCTCGGGTCGTTCGCCGAGCAGTGGCTCGCCGAGTTCGTGCGCGATCGCGCGGTCGCCCCGGGCGTCATCGCGCTGCAGACGCAGCCGGGCCTCGACGTCAAGTTCGAGCAGTCGCATCTGCGGCAGATCCTGTACAACCTCGTCGACAATGCGCTGCGTTACGCGTCGGGCCGGCCGCGCAGCGTCGAGCTGATCGCGGAGCGGGCAGCCGACGACGGCGGCCGCGTCCGCCTGTGGGTCTTCGACGACGGTCCGGGCATCGCCGCCGACGCACGCAACGCGCTGTTCGAGCCTTTCTACACGACGCACGCGCGCGGCACCGGGCTGGGACTGTACATCGCACGCGAGTTCTGCCTCGCGAACCGCTCGGACCTCGCCTACGGCGCGCGCCGCGAACTGGACGGCAGCTCGCGCGAGGGTTTCCTCGTGCGCTTCGCCCGCACCGGCACGGTCGGCGCCGACGAACACGGGTTCTTGGATACGATGCCGGTGCGATGAACGAGAAGACCGGTGCGCGAGAAGACGCACGCCCGGCCGGCGAGGCGCGCCGAGTGCCGGCCGTGCTGGTCGTCGACGACGAGGCCGATCTGCGCGAGCTGCTCGCGCTGACGCTGGTGCGTCTGGGACTGGACGTGGACGCGGCCGATTCGCTGGCGCAGGCGCGTGAGCGTCTGGCACGCGGCCGCTATGCCTTGTGCCTGACCGACATGCGGCTGCCCGATGGTACCGGGCTCGACCTCGTACGCGAGGTCGCGCAGGGCAGCGGGCCGCCGATTGCGGTGATCACGGCTTTCGGCAGCGCCGAGAACGCGGTCGCCGCGCTCAAGGCCGGCGCGTTCGACTACCTCACCAAGCCCGTCGACTTGGAGCAGCTCCGCCTGCTGGTGCGCTCGGCTTTGCGCGAGGAACCGCAGTTCGCGGCGCGGCCCCCGGGCTTGCGCGACGTCGACGACGCGGCTTCCCGCCTGCTCGGCGAGACCCCGGCGATGCGTCAGCTTCGCGCAATGATCGCGCGTGTGGCGCGCAGCATGGCGCCGGTGGCGATCCTTGGCGAGTCGGGCAGCGGCAAGGAACTCGTCGCGCGCGCGATCCACGACGCCTCCGCGCGACGTGCGCTGCCGTTTGTCGCGGTCAACTGCGGCGCGATTCCGGAAACGCTGATGGAGGCCGAATTCTTCGGCTACCGCAAGGGCGCCTTCACCGGCGCCGACCGCGACCGCGACGGGTTCTTCCACGCCGCGGCCGGCGGCACGCTGTTCCTCGACGAGGTGGCCGAGTTGCCGCTCGCGATGCAGGTCAAGCTGCTGCGAGCGATCCAGGAGCGGCGCGTGCGCAAAGTCGGCGCGACGGCGGAGGAACCCGTCGACGTGCGCATTCTCAGCGCCACGCATCAGGACCTGTCGAAGCTCGTCGCCGCCGGCCGTTTTCGCCAGGACCTGTACTACCGGCTCAATGTCATCGAGCTGCACGTGCCGAGCCTGCGGGAACGTGCCGACGACATTCCGCTGCTGGCCGAGGCGATTCTCGCGCGGCTCGCAGCCCGCGGGTCGGAGGCGCGCGCGACACTGTCGACCGCGGCGATCCAGGCGCTGAAGCGGCACCCGTTCCCGGGAAACGTGCGCGAGCTGGAAAACGTGCTCGAGCGCGCCGTTGCGCTGGCCGGCGGCGGCGAGTTGCAGCCGCTCGACCTGATGCTGCCGCAGGCCGAAGTCGATCTCCTGCTCGAACCCGACGGCGATCCAGCCGTTGACGCGCTGGTCACTGAGAGCGCGGCCGCAAGCGAGGAGCCCGGTTACGAGATGAGCGACGGCGTGCCCAGCCATCTGCCGGCCTATCTGGACGCGCTCGAACGCCAGGCGATCCGTGCCGCATTGCTGAAGACGCGCCACAACCGGACGGCGGCGGCGCAACTGCTCGGCATTACCTTCCGGCAGTTGCGTTACCGGATGCAGCGGCTGGGACTGAAGTGAGCGCGCGTCCGGAGACCGGCGGGCCGCTGCTGACCGTGGCCGCCGACGGCTGGGTTTGCGGCGCGCGGCGACGTCCGTCGCCCAACTTCGACGCGCGGCCGACGGGCAACGCGATCGAGCTGCTGGTCGTTCACAACATCAGCTTGCCCCCAGGCGTCTTCGGGTCGGGCGACATCGCTCGGCTGTTCACGAACCGGCTCGACGCGGCCGCGCATCCGTTCTTCGCGACGCTGATCGGCGTGCGCGTCTCGGCGCACTTTCTGATCGAGCGCGACGGTGCGCTGTCGCAGTTCGTCTCGTGCCTGGACCGTGCCTGGCACGCCGGAGCGTCCGAGTTCGAAGGCCGTCCGCGCTGCAATGACTTCTCGATCGGCGTCGAGCTCGAGGGCACCGACTTCGCTCCGTATGAAGCGGCGCAGTACGCGACGCTCGCTGCGTTGACGCGGGCGCTGCGGCGCGCCTACCCGTTACGCGCGGTCCGCGGACACGTGGACATCGCGCGCGGCCGCAAGACCGATCCGGGCCCGCTGTTCGACTGGGCGCGCTACGCGCGACTCGCGGCGCTCGATGTCGAAGAGCTGCCGACCCACGCGCGCAACTGAAGAAACCGCGTCTGCCGGTCCATCGCGTCGTCTGCACCGCAGCACGCGAAACAGTGCGTCGAGTGCGTTTTTCTTGTTGAGTTCGAGAAAAACATTCCCTATGATCCGACGCGCTAGACGTTGTATGTGAGCCCCGCTTCGCATCAATATCTAGTGGTCGTTGCGGAGTGCGGCGCGCGCCGCGGCGGCATCGCATGCCACGCCGCGAGGGCGGTCGCACGCGGCACGGAGTGTGCGGCCCAAGCCGGAGCGACCTAGGGCTTGTGGTGCGCTTGTGGTGAATCAGAACGAACGACAACCCGGCGGTACGGAGGTCGAATGCAGCATCGGCAGGTAAGCGCGGTCACGCGGTCGGGCCCCGGCGACTTCGCGGCGGCGGCGCTGGAAGCGAAAGCGGCGTCCGGCGGGATCGGCGGCGTGGCGGCGACGTCCTTTGCCGACTACAAGGTGATCCGGCGCAACGGCGCGGTGGTCGGGTTCGAGCCGTCAAAGATCGCGCTGGCGATGACCAAGGCGTTCATCGCGGTGCGCGGCGGGCAGGGCGCGGCGTCGGCCGCGATCCGCGAACAGGTGGAGAAGCTCACCGCCAACGTGGTCGCCGCGCTGCTGCGGCGGCAGCCGGCCGGCGGAACGTTCCATATAGAAGACATCCAGGATCAGGTCGAGTTGTCGCTGATGCGCGACGGCGCGCACGACGTGGCGCGCGCGTACGTGCTGTATCGCGAAAAGAGAGCCCAGGAGCGTGCCCGGCAGACGTCCGAGCACCGGTCGGCCGCGCCCGCGCTGACCATGCTCGAAAACGGCCAGCGCGTGCCATTCGATCTCGGGCGGGTCCGCGCGCTGATCGAGTCGGCGTGCGAGGGGTTGGCCGAGTACGTGGTGCCCGAAGCGATCGTCGCCGAGACCGTCAAGAACCTGTACGACGGCGTACCGCTCGATGAGGTCTACAAGTCCGCGATCCTCGCGGCGCGCGCGCTGATCGAGACCGATCCTGCGTACACGTACGTCACCGCGCGGCTGCTGCTGCACACCGTTCGGCGCGAGGTGCTGGGAGAGGAGGTCACGCAGGCGGCGATGCGGGAACGGTACGCGGAGTACTTCCCGCGTTTCATCAAGTACGGCATCGAGGCCGAGTTGCTCGACGAACGGCTTGCGCAGTTCGACCTGAAGCGGCTCGGCGCCGCGCTGAACGCCGACCGCGACCTCCAGTTCAACTACCTCGGGCTGCAGACCCTGTACGACCGCTACTTCCTGCACCGTGACGGGCGGCGCTTCGAGCTGCCGCAGGCGTTCTTCATGCGCGTGGCGATGGGGCTGGCGCTGAACGAGATCGACCGCGAGGCGCGTGCGATCGAGTTTTACGAGGTGCTGTCGAGCTTCGATTTCATGAGTTCCACGCCCACGCTGTTCAATAGCGGGACCCGCCACTCGCAGCTTTCCTCGTGCTACCTGACGACGGTGTCGGACGACCTGGACGGCATCTACGAGGCGATCAAGGAAAACGCGTTGCTCGCCAAGTACGCCGGCGGGCTCGGCAACGACTGGACGCCGGTGCGTGCGCTCGGCAGCCACATCAAGGGCACGAACGGCAAGAGCCAGGGCGTGGTGCCGTTCCTGAAGGTGGTCAACGACACCGCGGTGGCGGTCAACCAGGGCGGCAAGCGCAAGGGCGCGGTGTGCTGCTATCTGGAGACCTGGCATCTGGACATCGAGGAGTTCCTCGAGCTGCGCAAGAACACGGGCGACGACCGGCGCCGCACCCACGACATGAACACCGCCAACTGGATTCCCGACCTGTTCATGAAGCGGGTGATGGAGGGCGGCGAGTGGACGCTGTTCTCCCCGAGCGACGTGCCCGATCTGCACGACAAGTTCGGACGGGCGTTCGAGGAGGCCTACCTGCGCTACGAGGACAAGGCCGCGCGCGGCGAGATCAGGCTGTTCAAGAAGGTCCCGGCGGTCCAGCTCTGGCGCAAGATGCTGACGATGCTGTTCGAGACCGGGCATCCGTGGATCACGTTCAAGGACGCCTGCAACGTGCGCTCGCCGCAGCAGCACGTCGGCGTGATCCACAGCTCGAACCTGTGCACCGAGATCACGCTGAACACGTCGGCGACGGAGATCGCGGTGTGCAACCTCGGTTCGGTCAACCTGCCGGCACACATGAAGCCGGACGAGCGCGGCGGCTTCGAGTTGGACCACGCCAAACTGAAGAAGACGATCCGCACTGCGATGCGGATGCTCGACAACGTCATCGACATCAACTACTACGCGGTGCCGAAGGCGCGCAATTCGAACCTGCGGCACCGGCCGGTCGGGCTCGGCGTCATGGGCTTCCAGGACTGCCTGCATCTGATGCGCACGCCGTACGCGTCGGACGCGGCCGTCGAGTTCGCCGATCGCAGCATGGAGGCGGTCTGCTACTACGCCTACTGGGCGTCGACCGAGCTGGCGGAGGAGCGCGGCCGCTACTCGTCGTTCGCGGGGTCCCTGTGGGACCGCGGCATCCTGCCGCAGGACACGCTGAAGCTGCTCGCCGAGCAGCGCGGCGGCTACGTCGACGTCGACCTGTCGTCGACGATGGACTGGGACGCGCTGCGCGCGCGCATCAAGCAGCACGGCATGCGCAACTCCAACTGCGTGGCGATCGCGCCGACCGCGACCATCTCCAACATCATCGGCGTGGACGCCTGCATCGAGCCGACTTTCCAGAACCTGTTTGTCAAGTCGAACCTGTCGGGCGAGTTCACCGTCGTCAACGAGCACCTGGTCCGCGACCTGAAGAAGCTCGGTCTGTGGGACGAAGTCATGGTGGCGGACCTGAAGTACTTCGACGGCTCGCTCGCCAAGATCGATCGCGTTCCGGCCGACATCCGCGGCCTGTACGCGACCGCGTTCGAGATCGAGCCGAAGTGGCTGATCGAATGCGCCGCGCGACGGCAAAAGTGGATCGACCAGGCACAGTCGCTGAACATCTACCTGGCCGGGGCGTCCGGCAGGACGCTCGACGAGACCTACAAGCTGGCATGGCAGCGCGGCCTGAAGACGACCTATTACCTGCGCACGCTCGGCGCCACGCACGCGGAAAAGTCCACGACGCGCACCGGCCAGCTCAACGCGGTGCCGACCGGTGGCGGTATCGGCGCGGCGCCGCTGGCGGCGGAAGGCAAGGTCTGCACGCTCAAGCCGGGCGACGCGGGCTACGCCGAGTGTGAGGCCTGCCAGTGACCAAACGACGCGAAACGAACTGACCGGAGTGCGAAGCATGCTGGCTTGGAACGATCAGATCACGTCGGGCACGGCGGTCCGGCCGGCCGTAGCCAAGACGGACGGCGCCGCGGCGACGCCGGCGCCGTCCGAGCTGCGCCGCGTGAACGCAGCCGACAAACGGGTCATCAACGGCAAGACGGATGTCAATCAGCTGGTCCCGTTCAAGTACAAGTGGGCCTGGGAGAAGTACCTGGCCGCCTGCGCCAACCACTGGATGCCGCAGGAAGTCAACATGTCGCGCGATATCGCGCTGTGGAAGGACCCGAATGGCCTGACCGAGGACGAACGCCGCATCGTCAAGCGCAACCTGGGGTTCTTCGTCACTGCGGACTCGCTCGCGGCCAACAACATCGTCCTCGGAACGTACCGCCACATCACGGCGCCGGAGTGCCGCCAGTTCCTGCTGCGGCAGGCCTTCGAGGAGGCGATCCACACGCACGCCTACCAGTACATCGTCGAGTCGCTCGCGCTGGACGAGGGCGAGATCTTCAACGCCTACCACGAGGTCCCGTCGATCCGGGCCAAGGACGAGTTCCTGATCCCGTTCATCGATGTCTTGACCGACCCCGAATTCCGGACCGGCACGCCGGACGCCGACCAGAGCCTGCTGAAGTCGCTGATCGTCTTCGCCTGCATGATGGAGGGGCTGTTCTTCTACGTCGGCTTCACCCAGATCCTGGCGCTGGGCCGGCAGAACAAGATGACCGGCGCTGCCGAGCAGTACCAGTACATCCTTCGCGACGAGTCGATGCATTGCAATTTCGGCATCGACCTGATCAACCAGATCAAGCTCGAGGAGCCGCAGCTCTGGACCCCCGCCTTCCGCGAGGAGATCCGCGCGCTGTTTCGCAGGGCGGTCGACTTGGAGTACGCCTACGCCGAAGACACGATGCCGCGCGGCGTGCTCGGACTGAACGCGCCGATGTTCAAGAGCTACCTTCGCTTCATCGCCAACCGCCGCTGCCAGCAGATCGGGATCGAGCCGCTGTTCGGCGCGGAGGAGAACCCGTTTCCGTGGATGAGCGAGATGATCGATCTGAAAAAGGAGCGCAATTTCTTCGAGACGCGCGTGATCGAATATCAGAGCGGCGGCGCGTTGAGCTGGGAGTGAGGACGCGATCGCGACGGGTCGGTTGAAAGGTCGAAGCGTGGAAGAAATCGAACACTCATCGAGCGATCGCGGGAAAAAATCTTGCGATCCAATTCGATTGCGAGTAAAAAGCGACCTGACATTTGGTTGCTCGATCAGTTGGTCTAACAAGCGCCGATCGATCACTGAATTGAACACAGACAGTCACAGTCAACGGTTCATCGTCAAGGTACACAGACGACAGACGGACGGGACGCTCAGGTTCTGCGGGGTCGCTCCCGCTTTCGAATCAGAAGCGTCCGTCGTGCCCTTCGGGCAGTATCCCGCCGATCTTCCGAACGCCGGCTCAGTGCCGGCGTTTTCTTTGCGCGCAGCCTTTGCAGCTTCGGGTCCTGCGCGCCGTGCCGAATTCATCAGCGTCAGCGGTCAGCGCTCTGACCGTTCCGCGCACAACTCGGATATGCGCCACTCAAAACGCACTTCTGGGGGTGTCGCGGCGACAGTGCCTCCGCATGCGCCGATGAATAGCTCGAACGGGCGGCTCGCGCCGCCCGCGCGGGTTGCAACTTCAACCACTTTGCATTGACCCTTTGAAGGAGATACGCATGGCTACGAAGAAAGCTGCGAAGAAGTCCGCCAAGAAACCGGCCAAGAAGGCTGCGAAGAAGTCCGCCAAGAAGGCTGCGAAGAAGACTGCCAAGAAGGCGGCGAAAAAAACCGCTAAAAAAAAAGTAGCTAAAAAAAAAGTAGCTAAGAAACCGGCCAGGAAAGCTGCCAAGAAGCCCGCGAAAAAGGCAGCCAAGAAACCGGCCAGGAAACAGGCTGCGAAGCCGGCGGCACCCGCTGCAGCACCCGCTCCTGCGGTTGCGCCATCGACGGCTGCGGCGCCAGGCGCGAAGACCGCGCTGAACCCGGCTGCCGCTTGGCCGTTCCCGACGGGCAGCCGTCCGTAGCTCTTCCCGAGCTGCGAACTCGTGCGGGGCGCTGGATACCAGCGCCCCGTTTTTCTTTGCTGTTGCGGCGCGGACGCCGAGCGCGCGCTCGCTAGAATGCGGTCCAATTTCTCGGAGCCGGCCCGTCATGCTGCTCGTCGATATCGCCCGCCTGCTGATCGAAACGGTTGCGGCGCTGCTCGGCGTCACGCTGCTGCTGCGTGCCTACATGAACTGGATCGGCATGCCAGGCCGCAATCCGCTGGCGCTGTTCGTTTTCGCGCTGACCGACTGGCTGGTTCGACCGCTGCGGCGGGTGGTTCCCGCAGTCGGCCGACTCGACACGGCGTCGTTGGTGGCGGCCTATCTGGTCGCGGTCCTGCTGCTGATCCTGACATTCCTGCTGATCGGTGCGGGCGGCGGTGCGTGGCCATGGGGCACCGTCTTCGTGGCCGCGTTCATCTATCTCGCGCGCTGGGTGCTGTATCTGGTGATGTGGCTCACGATCATTCACGTGATCCTGAGCTGGGTGAACCCGTACGCGCCGGTGGCACCCGCGATGGCGATGCTCGTTCGGCCGTTCCTGGCGCCGTTTCAGCGCGTCGTTCCGCTGATCGGCGGCATCGACCTGTCGCCGATCGTGCTGATCGTCGTCGTCAACATCCTGCTGCTGGTCGTCAACCGCAGCGGATTCTGATTGCGCAGCCGAGCTGCGCAGCTCGGCTGCTTCCGATCGCCTTCTAGCGCGTGACGCGCGTCACGCCGCCCTGGGTCAACAGGCGGACGCGATCGCCCGGTTTGAACTGCTGGCCGTCGACTTCCTGGACGATCGCTCGCAGTTCGCCGTTGTCCAGCTTCACGGTAATCTCCAGCCCCGGCACCTTGCTTGCCTGGTTCTCGATTGCTTGTCCGATCACGCCGCCGGCAACCGCGCCGGCCACGGCGCCGACGACCGATCCGCGCCCCTGTCCGACCGCGCTTCCGGTCACGCCGCCGATCACTGCGCCCGAGGCCGTGCCGACCCCCGTCTGGCCACGATCGATCGTGACTTCTCGTACGCTCTCGACGGTGCCCATGCGGACGATCTGTTCGCGTTGCGCTTCGCCCGCGCGGTACACGCTCGCCGACCGCTGCTGGGTCGCGCACCCGGCCAGCGTTGCCAGCGCCAGCGCGCCGGCACCCAGAACCATCCATGCCCTTGCCATCAGAACCTCCGATCCATCCCGTACTGGCCGGCTTGGGCTGCCCTGCCGACCCTGCGCCTGAATACGCGCTGCAGTCTAGCGACGCCTTGCCCGGGCACGGTATCAGATTGTTACCCTTGCATCGGTCACGCTCGGATTACCAGGGCCGGTATCCGAAGGCCTCGAAGAAGCGGTCGGCCACGACCGTGCGATCACCGGTGTGGTTCTGCGCGCCGCCGCGTTCGACCTTCAGCGCGCCCATGACCGCGGCGAGCCTTCCGGTCGTACCCCAGTCCAGGCCGTTGTCGATTCCGTAGAGCAGGCCGGCGCGATACGCGTCACCGCAACCGGTCGGGTCGACGACTTCGCGCGCCGGCGCCACCGGGATCTGCAGTCGCTCTCCGCGCACGTGGATCTCCGAGCCGCGGCTGCCGTGCGTGACGACGAGCGCCTCGACCTTGCGCGCGATCGCCGCGAGGTCGAGGCCCGTTTTCTCGACGAGCATCTTTGCCTCGTAGTCGTTCAACGCGATGTAGTGCGCACGTTCGATGAACCACGCCAGGTCGTCGGCGCCGAACATCGGCAGTCCCTGGCCGGGATCGAAGACGAAGGGAATGCCGCGATCGACGAACTGTTGCGCGTGCTGCAGCATGCCGTCGCGCCCGTCGGGCGCGACGATGCCGAGCCGGATCGAACCATCCCCCGGCACCGCGTTCAGATGCGAGTGCGACATTGCACCCGGATGGAAGGCGGTGATCTGGTTGTCGTCCATGTCGGTGGTGATGAACGCCTGCGCCGTGAACGTGCCGGGCACGTGGCGGACGTGGCGACGATCGATGCCGAGCGCGTCGAGCCGGTCGAGATACGGCTGGGCGTCGTCGCCTACGGTCGCCATCGGCAACGGCGAGCCGCCGAGCAGCTTCAGGTTGTAGGCGATGTTCCCGGCGCAGCCGCCGAACTCGCGGCGCATCTCGGGCACCAGGAAGGACACGTTCAGGATGTGGACCTGCTCAGGCAGGATGTGGTCCTTGAAACGACCGTGGAAGACCATGATCGAGTCGTAAGCGATCGACCCGCAGACGAGGATGCTCATGCGTAGACAAGTGACCGGCGTTGCGCCGGCCGCGGCTCCTAGAGATAGAAGGGGTAGACGAGGAAGCCGACCGCCGCGATCCCGCGCGCTTCGAACGCGACCCGGATCGTGTAGTCGCTGCCTGCCGCGAGTCCTTCGTCGATGCGGCTTGAGGGCTCGCCGGCAGAGGCGAGATAGTCGACCGGGGCGAACACCTTGCGGGCGAGCGCGCGATTCTGTGTGTCGGTCAGCGTGACTTCGATCGCCGGCAGCGCGACCTTGAAGTTCGCGCGATTGCGCACCACCGCTGTCAGCTCGAGCACGTCCGTGCCCGGCACCGCCTGCAGCTCGGTGCCGACCACGGCCAGCAGATCGGCGCGCGCCGGCCAGCCGACCGTGCACCCGAAGGCCGCGCACAATTGGACGAGGCTCGGCCGCAGCGAGGGCCAGCGCGTCGCCAGTTCGATGCGGAAGACGACGGCAAGCTGCGCGAGCAGCAGCGCGGCGAGCAGCGCCGACCCGCCACCGAAGACGACCGAAAACCCCTTGCCGGCCTGTCGCTGCTCTCGCCGCAAGAAGTGCGGCTCCTCGTCGGCGTCGACCTGCACTTCTTCGACCCGGGTGTCGGCCGCCTGTACGACGCTCGCCTCGCGCGCTTTCCGCTCGGCGCGACGTTGCCGCCGCTGCGCGCGCATCCGCCGGTCTTCGTCGTCGTCGTGGACCTCCGATCGTTCGGCGCCCGCGGGTCCCGGGACGTTCGATGCGCGTCCAAGGGCATCGGCACCCGGTGCGAGCAGGGTGGGCACCGACGACTCGGCGATCTCCTCCTCGAGCGAAGGGCGCGCCTTCTCGGTGTGCTCGGAGTCGCTCGGCGCCGCCGCGGGCGGCTGCGCGGCGCGAGCGGCCGCGCGAGGCTGCGGACGCGCCAGGTGATCGGGCGAGATGCGCAGCGTCAGCGGCGCCGCCGCCTTGGCGGCGACGGGCTTCGGCGCGCCGTTGGCTGGCGCCACGTCGTCGACGTAGGTCAGGCTGCCGATCGCGTCGAACACGTGACGGCAAGCACCGCAGCGGACCAGCCCTCCGCGCAGCTTGAGCTGGTCCGCGACGACGCGGAACAGCGCCTGGCAGTTCGGGCAGCGGGTCGCGAGCGCCATAGGCTTATGCGGTGCGCGTGCCCGCGAGACAGACCCAGCCTTCGTCGACGCCCCATACGCGCAGCGGCACGCGCGCGTCGGCGGCCGCGTAGGCGTCGATCAGCGCCTGTGCTTGCCGCTCGAGGATGCCCGACAGCACCAGCGACCCGCCGGGCGCGACGCGCGCGAGCAGCGCAGGTGCGAGGATCATCAGCGGATTCGACAGGATGTTGGCGAGCACGAGATCGAAGGTGCCGGCGGGCAGTCGATCGGGCGCAGTGTAATCGGCGACGACTGCGTTGTTGTCCGAATTCGCGCGCGCGGTCGCGAGCGCGTGCGGATCGAGGTCGGTGCCGATCACGCGGCTCGCCCCGAGCTTGGCGGCGGCGATCGCGAGGATGCCGGATCCGCAGCCATAGTCGAGCACACGCGTTCCCGGGCGCAGTTCAGCGTCGAGCCAGCGCAGGCACAGCCGCGTGGTCGGATGGGTGCCCGTACCAAACGCCGCACCGGGATCGAGCCGGATCGCGATCGCCGGCGGTTCGGGCGGTGCGTGCCAGCTCGGCACGATCCACAGCCGTTCGCTGATGCGCACCGGCGGAAACTGCGCCTGCGTGAGCCGAACCCAGTCGGCCTCGTCAACGTCGCGCAGCGACTCGATCCCCGGCTCGGGGAGCGCGCAAGCAGCCGCCGCTTCGCGCAGCAGCACGGCCGGATCGCAGGCCGCGTCGATCAGCACGCGCACGCGGTTGCGCTGCCAGGCGAGGCGCTCGGGTTCCAGGCCGGGCTCGCCGTACAGCGGCGACTCGCGCGCGGTATCGGCTTCGGCGTCTTCGACCGACACCGAAAGCGCACCCGCGTCGAGCAGGGCATCGGCCAGGCGCTCGGCGTCGGGCTCGGCGACGATCAGGGACAGCTCGCGCAGCATGCGGCGCGGCCGCGCGCATCGGATCAGGTCGGGTTGACCTGTCGGGCGGCGAGCCGCTGCTCCAAGTAGTGGATCGAAGTACCGCCCTGCACGAACTTCTCGTCGATCAGAAGTTCGCGATGCAGCGGGATGTTGGTCAGGATGCCTTCGACCACCATTTCCGACAGGGCGACCCGCATGCGGGCGAGCGCCTGCGCGCGCGTGTCGCCGTAGCAGATGACCTTGCCGATCATCGAGTCGTAGTGCGGCGGGACGAAGTATCCGGCGTATGCGTGCGAGTCCACGCGCACGCCCGGGCCGCCGGGAACGTGCCACGCGGTGATGCGACCGGGGCAGGGCGTGAACTTGTATGGATCCTCGGCGTTGATGCGGCACTCGATTGCCGCCCCCTTCATCACGACATCGCGCTGGCGCAGCGCGAGCTTCTCGCCGGCCGCCACGCGGATCTGCTGCTGCACGATGTCGACGCCGGTCACCATCTCGGTCACCGGGTGCTCGACCTGCACGCGCGTGTTCATCTCGATGAAGTAGAACTCGCCGTTCTCGTAAAGGAACTCGAACGTGCCGGCGCCGCGATAGTTGATCTTGCGGCACGCTTCGGCGCAGCGGTCGCCGATCCGCTCGATCAGCCTGCGCGCGATGCCCGGCGCCGGCGCTTCTTCAATGATCTTCTGGTGGCGTCGCTGCATCGAGCAGTCGCGCTCGCCGAGCCACACCGCATTGCGGTGCTGGTCTGCAAGCACCTGGATTTCGATGTGGCGCGGATTCTCGAGAAACTTCTCCAGATACACGGCGGGGTTGCCGAAGGCCGATTGCGCTTCCTGCCGCGTCATCGTCACCGCATTCAGCAGCGCCGCCTCGGTGTGCACGACGCGCATGCCGCGTCCGCCGCCGCCGCCGGCAGCCTTGATGATCACCGGATAGCCGATCGAGCGCGCGATCTTGACGATTTCGCGCGGCTCCTCCGGCAGAGCGCCTTCCGAGCCGGGAACGCAGGGCACGCCGGCCGCGTTCATCGCCTGCTTGGCGGACACCTTGTCGCCCATCAGGCGGATCGATTCGGGTCGGGGGCCGATGAAGACGAAGCCGCTTTTCTCGACGCGCTCGGCGAAATCGGCGTTCTCGGACAGAAATCCGTAGCCGGGGTGGATCGCTTCGGCGTCCGTCACCTCGGCGGCGCTGATGATCGCCGGGATGTTCAGATAGCTGTCCTTCGATGGCGGCGGGCCGATGCACACGGACTCGTCGGCGAGTTTCACGTATTTGGCGTCGGTGTCGGCCTCGGAATGGACGACCACCGTCTTGATGCCCATCTCGCGGCAGGCGCGCTGGATGCGCAGGGCAATTTCGCCGCGGTTTGCGATCAGGATCTTTCCGAACATAAGGTGCCCGCGGCTCAATCGCCGGCGATTTGGCTTCGGCCGGCGCTGCGCGCCTTCACGTGCGCTGCGCGCACATGAGCCTGCGCCGCAACCGGCGCGCCTGGCGCGCGGTTGTGGCTGCGGCCGGCGCTGCGCACCTTCACGTGCGCGCGGCGTACGCGAGGGAACCGCAAAGCGGCCCGGGCGGCGAAGGGGGATCGTCGCTGCACGACCGGCTATCCGATGACGAATAAAGGTTGCCCGTATTCGACGGCTTGGCCGTTTTCGACGAGGATCTCCTTGACGACGCCTGCGACCTCGGCCTCGATCTCGTTGAGCAGCTTCATGGCCTCGATGATGCACAGCGTGTCGCCGGGTTTGACCGCTTGACCGAGTTCCACGAAGGGCTTCGCCCCCGGGCTCGATGAGCGGTAGAAGGTGCCGACCATCGGCGACTTGACGACGTGCCCCTTTGGCTCTTCCGCCACCGCGGGCGGCGCCGCAGACGCTTGGGCGGCGCTCGGTGCCGGTGCGGTAAACACCGGGGCGGGTGCCGGCGCCGGCGCGGGCGGCGGTGCCGCGACAGGGTTGTGCTTGACGATGCGGACCTTGTCTTCGCCTTCGGTGACCTCGATCTCGGCGATGCCGGACTCGGCCACGAGATCGATGAGCGTCTTCAGTTTTCTCAGATCCATGTCTCTCCTCCGCCCCCCGGCGCGTGCCGGACACGCGCCGGGTGGTCTAGGCAGCGTCGTCGCCCAGCGCGTATTCGAGCGCGTAGCGGTAGCCGGCCGGGCCCAGTCCGACGATCGATCCCACGGCGAGATCTGCCAGGTACGAGCGGTGGCGAAAGTCCTCGCGGCGGTGGACGTTGGACAGATGAACTTCGATGAACGGGATCTGCACGGCGGCCAGCGCGTCGCGCAACGCGATGCTGGTATGCGTGAGCGCGCCCGCGTTGATCACGATGAAGTCGACCGCCTCGGCGCGCGCCGCGTGAATGCGGTCGACGAGCGCGCCTTCGTGGTTGCTCTGGAAAAATGCGATCTGCGCCTTTCGCCGGGCGGCGATCGCGGCGAGCTCCTGCTCGATTTGCTGCAGGGTGCGCGCGCCGTAGATGGCCGGCTCGCGCGCGCCGAGCAGGTTGAGGTTGGGCCCGTTGAGGACCAGGATGTGATTCGCCACGTGCCGCACCGGTGGGCCGTCAGTCAAGAACGCGGCTGATGGCGCCAAAAATCAACAGAAGGCGCGGATTGTGATTAGAAATCGCTTGGATGTCCAGCCCGCCCGGCTAGCGTCCGGCCGCGTGGGCGGCAAGCGTGGCGTCGAGCCAGGCACGCAGTTCGGCCGGTTTGACCTGACCGATCTTGCGCTGAACGACCTTACCGTCCGGCGCGACCAGCACAGTATAGGGGAGCACACCGGCCGCGTTGCCTAGGTCGCGGGCCAGTTCGGTTCCGCCGACACCGGCCACGAGCAGCGGCAACGTGATGCCGAGGCGGTCGCGAAACTCGCGGATTTTGACGGCGTTGTCGATTCCCACGCCGACGATCTCGGCGCCGCGCGTGCGGTACTCGTCGCGGACGCGCTGCAGGTCCGGCATCTCCTCGACGCACGGCGGGCACCAGGTCGCCCAGAAATTGACCACCAGGGGGCGGCCCTTCCACTGGGCGATCGCCTGCGGCCGCCCGTCCGCGTCGTCGAAGGTGCTCGCAAACAGTGCGGTGGCGTCAGCCGGCGCGGGTTGCGGCGCGATCCGCAGCCATGCGACGCCGGCGCCGGCGCCACCCGCGATGGCTGCGACGGCGATGACCGCGAGCAGCGTCCGGATTCGGGTCACTTTTGGGAAGGCACCGCGGTCTGTGCGATCAGCGTTCTCAGCATCTCGATGCTCGCCCGTCCGGACGCCTCGACCGCGTGCAACGTCGGGTCGGCGGACCGGAAGCGCGCGGCCACGCGGATCGCATCGCTCGCGTGCACGCTCAGGCTGACGCCGACGCGCGGGGGCAAGCCGCTGCCGCGCGAAGTGCGCACGATGAAGTGAAGGACTTCTTCCGGCGCCCCCGGCTCGTCGGCGCCTTCGTCCACCAAGAACTCGATGCCCGCATTCAACAGCGCGATCTCGACGTCCTTCGCGCTGTCGGTGAATAGGTGCAAGTGGATGTCGGAGTGCTCCGTGGCCGTTCCGTTCAGGACCGCGCCGACCAGGTGCGGGTTGAACTGCGCGAGTCGGCTCATCCAGTCGAGCGCCAGGCGCCGCAGCGCGGCGAGTTGCGCCGGTTGCGAGTCCGCCGCGAACGTTTGCAGATAGCGTCTGAGCTCCGCCTCGATCAGCGCATTGTCGGGAAGTTGCGCGCGCGCGCCTTCGCCTTCGCCGAGGACCTCACGCACGGCCTTGCGCTTGGCGAGCGCGTAGTCGCAGCCCTCTTCGGCGATCAGGCGCGCGGCGGCGGCGGCGATCTCGATTGCCGTGTCGCCGGAGTTCGGATACGTCGTGAATGCGCGGCTCATCAGCGGTTCCTGCAATCGGCGCGCGGGCGCGAGCCGCCGAGTTTAACGAAGCGCGTTTGCCCTGCGCGGCTCAGTAGAATGCGCAGCTTGTCTTGCGGAGTCGATCCTCGTGCATCTTCACATCCTCGGCATCGGCGGCACCTTCATGGGCGGGGTCGCGCTGCTCGCGCGCGCCGCCGGCCATCGCGTGACGGGGTGCGATGCCGACGTCTATCCGCCGATGAGCGATCAGCTGCGCGACGCCGGCATCGAACTGACCGAGGGCTACGACGCTGCGCAGCTGCGTCTGCGGCCCGATCGTTTCGTCATCGGCAACGTCGTCACCCGCGGCAATCCGCTGATGGAGGCGATCCTCGATGCGGGCGCGCCGTTCGTATCCGGTCCGCAGTGGGTCGGCGAGCAGTTCCTGCGTGGACGATGGGTGCTCGGCGTGGCGGGCACGCACGGCAAGACGACGACGAGCGCGATGCTCGCCGCGATCCTCGAGCACGCGGGGCTGGCGCCGGGGTTCCTGATCGGCGGCGTGCCGCAGGGCTTCGGCGTTTCCGCGCGCGCCGGCGCGAGCCCGTTCTTCGTCATCGAGGCCGACGAATACGACACCGCCTTCTTCGACAAGCGCAGCAAGTTCGTGCACTACTTCCCGCGCACCGCGGTACTGAACAACCTCGAGTACGACCACGCCGACATCTTTCCCGACCTGGCTGCGATCGAGACGCAGTTCCACCACCTGGTCCGCACGATCCCGGCGTCGGGGCGGCTGATCGTCAACGGCGCCGACGCCGCGCTCGGCCGCGTGCTTGCGCGTGGCTGCTGGTCGGAGGTCGAGCGCTTCGGCGACGACGCCGGCTGGCGCGCGCTCGACATCGAGGAAGGCGAGCGGCACGCGTTCGACGTCGCGTTCGGCGAGCAGCGCCATGGCAGGCTGGAGCTGCCGCTGACGGGTGCGCACAATCGCGCCAATGCGATCGCCGCGATCGCCGCCGCGCGCCATGCGGGCGTCGCGCCGCACGTGGCGATCGAGGCGCTCGCGCAGTTCAAAGGGGTCAAGCGCCGGCTCGAGGTGCGCGGCGAGCGCAACGGCGTGACCGTGTATGACGACTTCGCGCACCACCCGACCGCCATCGAGCTGACGCTTGCCGGGTTGCGGCGCCGGGTCGGCGCGCAGCGCATCCTCGCGGTGCTCGAGCCGCGCTCCAACACGATGAAGCTGGGAGCCATGAAGGCGCTGCTTCCCGGCAGCCTGCGCGAAGCCGACCGCGTGTACTGCTACGGTGCGCGCGACGGCAAGGGGGCGCTCGGCTGGGATCCGGCTCAGGTGCTCGCTGCGCTCGGCGCGCGCGCGCAGACTTTCGATCGCATCGACGCGCTGGTTGCCGCGGTCGTCGCCGAAGCGCGGCCCGGCGACCACGTGCTGGTGATGAGCAACGGCGCCTTCGGCGGCGTGCACGAAAAACTGCTCGATGCGCTGGCGGCCGCGCGTGTGCAGGAGCGGGCAGCGTGATCCTGTATCTGCACGGCTTTCGCTCGTCTCCGGGTTCGAAGAAGGCCACGCTGATCGGGGAAGCGCTGCGTGCGCGCGGTCAGGCAGCGGATTACGTGTGCCCGCAACTGCCGGCGTCGCCGCGCGCGGCGATCGGCGTGGCGCTTGCCGCAGCGAAACTGGAGGATCCGGCGAAGCTGGCACTGATCGGATCGTCGCTCGGCGGCTACTACGCGACGTATCTCGCCGAACAGCTCGGCTGTCGCGCGGTGCTGCTCAATCCGGCGATCCGGCCGTACGACGATCTGCGCGGCCACCTCGGGACGCAGCCCGTGTACTTCTCGGACGCGACGATCGACATGAAGCCGGAGTACCTCGACGAGCTGCGCGCGATCGACACGCCGCGCATCACGCGCCCCGAGCGCTATTTCCTGGTGGCAGCGACCGGCGACGAGCTGATCGACTGGCGCACGATGGCCGAGAAGTATGCCGGCTGCCGCCAGCGCGTGATCGAGGGCTCCGATCACGCGCTGTCGGACTTTGCGAGCTACCTCGACGAGGTGCTCGCGTTCTGTGGAGTTTCGTAGAGGGAGTGCGGGCATGCGCCTGAAAGGCAAGGTCGCGATCGTCACCGGCGGTGCGCAGGGTATCGGGCTGGCGACCGCGCGAAAGTTTCTCGACGAGGGCGCGACCGTCGCGATCTGCGACGTGCGCAAACCCGCCATCGACGCCGCGGTCGACGAACTCAAGGCGAACGCGGCGGGGCGCGCCGCTCCCGTCGAGGGGTACGTCGTCGACGTGACGAAGCGGCCGCAGATCGACGCGATGGTCGAGCAGGTCAGGGCGCGCCACGGCCGCGTCGACGTGCTGGTCAACAACGCCGGGATCACGCTCGACGCGCGGCTGCAGAAGATGACCGACGAGCAGTTCGACAAGGTGATCGCGGTGAATCTCAAGGGCACGTACAACTGCGCTCAGGCGGTCGTCGACACGATGGTGACGCAAGGCTTCGGCGTGATCCTCAATGCGTCGAGCGTGGTCGGATTGCACGGCAACTACGGCCAGACCAACTACGCTGCGAGCAAGTTCGGCGTGATCGGCTTCGTCAAGACCTGGGCGCGCGAACTGGGGCCGAAGGGGATCCGCTGCAATGCCGTCTGCCCGGGCTTCATCGCCACGCCGATCCTGCATACGATCCCGGACAAGGTGATGGCGCAGATGACCGAACGCGTGCCCATGAAGCGGCTCGGCCGGCCCGAGGAGGTCGCCAATCTGTACGCGTTCCTGGCGTCCGACGAGGCGAGTTACATCAACGGCGCGGTGATCGAGGTCACCGGCGGGCTGACCGTCTGATGCAAGCGAAGCGCGGTCCGCTGCCGGCGTCGGCGCAGCGCGTGCAGGACGCGCTCGCCGCGCTCGGGCTCGCGTCGCGCGTGGTCGAACTGTCCGTGGCCGCGCGCACCTCGCAGCAGGCGGCCGACGCGCTCGGCATCGTCGTCGGACAGATCGCCAAGTCGCTGGTCTTCCGTGCGGCGACGAGCGGTCGCGCGGTGCTGGTGATCGCCGCCGGCGACCGGCGCGTCGACGAGGCGAAGATCGCCGAACTGCTCGGCGAGCCGATCGAACGCGCCACCCCCGAGTTCGTCCGCGCGGCGAGCGGCTTCGCGATCGGCGGCGTCGCGCCGGTCGCGCACGCGCAGCCGATGGCGACTTTCTTCGATACCTCGTTGCGGCGCTTCGACGTCGTCTGGGCGGCGGGCGGCACGCCACACTGCGTTTTCCCGATCGCGCCGGCCGACCTGCTGCGCGCAAGCGGCGCGATCGAAACGGCGATCGGCTGAGCCGGCGATGGACGGAAACTTCGTTTCGGCGGTCCTGCTGCTGCTGCTGGTGTGCGACCCGTTCGGCAACGTGCCGATCTTCATCAGCGCGCTGCGCGACGTCCCGCACGAACGCCGGCGCCGCGTCATCCTGCGCGAGTGCCTGATCGCTTTCATCGTGTTGACGGCGTTCGTCTTCGTCGGCCAACCCTTCCTCGACCTGCTCGGACTGTCCGAGCTCAGCCTGCAGATCGGCGGCGCGGTCGTGCTGATGCTCGTCGCGATTCGAATGGTCTTTCCCTCGCCCGAAGGCGTGTACGGGCAGCCGCCCGGCGGCGAACCGTTCATCGTTCCGCTCGCCGTTCCGGCGCTCGCGGGGCCATCGGCGCTGGCGACGGTGCTGCTGCTCGTTTCGCGCGATCCGCATCGGACCTGGACATGGGTCGCGGCGATCGCCGTCGCGATGGCGGTCAGCGCGGTGATCCTCGCGTTTGCCGAGCGCTTGCAGCACTGGCTGGGCGAACGCGTCACCGTCGCGTTCGAGCGCCTGATGGGACTGGTGCTCGCAGCGATCGCGGTCGAGCTGATGCTGCGCGGTATCAAGACCTTCGTCGCGCAGCTGTAACGATGGCCAAACACCTGCTTTTCGAGGAAGACGGGGCGTTTCGCGCCGGCACTGTGCTTGCGGCGACCGACGCGTCGTACCAGGTCGAGCTGCCGAGCGGCAAGCGCACGAAAGTCAAGGCCTCGCACGTGCTGCTGGCGTTCGACCAACCGTCGCCGGCGCAGCTCTTGCAGCAGGCGACGGACGCGGCCGAGGCGATCGACATCGACTTCCTGTGGCAGTGCGCGCCGCAGGACGAGTTCGGTTTCGCGGACCTGGCGCGCGAGTACTTCGGGCATCCGCCGAACGCGGTCGAGGCCGCGAGCATCCTGTTCAGGCTGCACGGCGCGCCGGTGTGCTTCCATCGAAGGGGGCGCGGCCGCTATCGACCTGCGCCGCCCGACGTCCTGAAGGCTGCGCTCGCCGCGATCGAGCGCAAGCGCCGGCAGGAAGAGCTCAAACTGCAGTACGTCGCTGCGCTGAAGGCCGGCGAGCTGCCCGCGGCGATCGCCGAGCTCGGCGTGCAGCTGATCGTTCGGCCCGACAAGAACGGCATCGAGTACAAGGCGGTCGAGCAGGCCGCGAGCGAGTTGCAGATGTCGCCGCTGCGCCTGCTGCTGGCGCGCGGCGCGATCGCCTCGCCGTACCGCTGGCATGTCGACAGCTTTCTCGCGACGGCGTTTCCGCGCGGCACCGGTTTTGCGGAAGACCTGCCGTCGCCGTCGCTGCCCGAAGACCTGCCGCTGGCGGACGCGGTGGCGTACTCGATCGACGACAGCGCGACGACCGAGATCGACGACGCGTTTTCGGTGCAGCGGCTCGACGGCCGAGTGCGCGTCGGCATCCACATCGCCGCGCCCGGCGTGGCGATCGCGCGCGGGCACCCGCTCGACGCGGTCGCCCGCGCGCGCATGTCGACGGTGTACGCGCCCGGGTTGAAGATCACGATGCTGCCCGACCCGTGGATCGATGCGTACTCGCTGAACGAAGGCAAGGTCGTGCCGGTCGTGTCGCTGTATCTCGACGTCGATCCGGACTCGTACGCGATCCTCGCGCGCCGCACCGCGGTGGAACGGATCCGGATCGCGGGCAATTTGCGGCACGACCGGCTCGACGACGTCGTCACCGAAGATGCCGTCGCAGCGGGCACGCTGCCGATCGAGTTCGGCGACGAGCTGTGCCTGCTTTGGCGGTGGGCGCGCGCGCTGCTGGCTGCGCGCGAGGTCGTGCGCGGAAAGCCCGAGCCGCTCGGCCGCATCGACTACACGTTCGTCATCGACGGCGAGGGCGAGCACGCACACGTGACGATCCGCCCGCGCAAGCGCGGCGCGCCGCTCGATCTGATCGTCTCCGAGCTGATGATCCTCGCCAACAGCCACTGGGGCGGCTGGCTCGCCGAGTTGAAGCGCGCAGGCATCTATCGGTCGCAGCGCTTCGAGCGCGGCACGAGCCGCGTGCGAATGAGCACGACGCCTGCGCCGCACGAAGGCATCGGCGTCGACCACTACGCGTGGAGCACCTCGCCGCTGCGGCGCTACGTCGATCTCGTCAATCAGCGCCAGCTCGTCGCCGCGGCGCGCGGCGAACCGGCGCCTTACGCGCCGAACGACGCCGAGCTGTTCGCGATCGTCTCCGGCTTCGACGCCGCGTACGCCGCGTACGCCGACTTCCAGTACCGGATGGAGCGCTACTGGTGCCTGCGCTGGCTGCAGCAGGAGAACGTCCGGCGTATCGGCGCGACCGTGATCAGGGGCGACGTGCTGCGGCTCGACGGGCTGCCCTTCGTGATGCGGCTGCCCGGCCTGCCCGAGCTGCCGCGCGGGCAGCGGCTCGAGCTCGATGTGCTCGGCGTCGATACGGTCGATCTGGTGCTCGAAGCGTGCGTGCACCAGGTGCTCGCTGCGCAGGCGGCGGACGACGACCTTGCCCTCGACGAGCTGCCGCTCGAGGACGCGCCCGACTCGCCTCCGGCATCGGACGCGGTGCCGGCGCCGCACGGCGGCTGACCGCGCCGGCTCGACACGCACGGCGCTGGCTACAATCGGCCCGACTTCGCACTCGTCGCATCGCCCCCGCGTGCATACCGTCAACAGCATCGTCGGTGACAGGATCCTGATGACGGCGTTCGCCGTCTCGCTGGGTCTGCATGCGACCGTCCTGGCGATCCGCTTCGTCGATCCCGAGTTTCTCCGCGTGCGCTCGACCGATCCCCCGCTGGAGATCATCCTCGTCAACGCGCGCAGCGAGGTCCGGCCGCCGAACCCGGAGGCCCTCGCGCAGGCCAGTCTCGACGGCGGCGGCGCCAACGACGCCGGGCGGCGCACGTCGCCGCTGCCGAACACGTTCCAGATGCGCGACGGCGACACCCTGGAGAGCGCGCGCCGCACGGTGCAGCAGCTCGAAGAGGAGCAGAAGAAGCTGCTCGCGCAACTCGAGCGCGGCGACCTGGCGCAGTCGACTCCGGTCAAGGAGTCCAGGCCTGCCGCCGGCGACGCCGGCTCGACCGAGCCGGTCAAGCGGCAGCTCGCCCGCATGCAGGCCGAAATCGCCAAGCAGATCTCCGACTACCAGAAGCGCCCGCGGCGCCATCACTTCATGCCGAGCACGTCCGAGTACCGCTTCGCGCGCTACGTCGAGGACTGGCGCGCGCGCGTCGAGAAGATCGGCAACGAGCACTACCCCGAGGAGGCGCGCGGCAAGATCTACGGAACGCTGCGCATGACGGTGGCGATCCGCAAGGACGGAACGGTGGCCGAGGCGACGGTCGAGGAGTCGTCGGGCGCGCCGGTGCTCGATCGCGCGGCCCGGCGTATCGTCAAGCTTGCCGCGCCGTACCCGCCGTTTCCGCCGGAGATTGCGCGAGACACCGATATCCTGGAAATTACGCGCACCTGGATCTTCACCAACGATCAGCTTGCAACGAAAAGCGGCGCTTCGACCCAGCCAGCCAAACCATGAGCCGCGAGCCGAAGATCGACAAGTACGCCGTGGTCGGCAACCCGATCGCGCACAGCCGTTCGCCTGAAATCCACCGGCTGTTCGCCAAGCAGACCAAGCAGTCGATCAGCTACGAGAAGCTCGAGGCGCCACTCGACGGCTTCGAGGAATTCGCGCTCGCGCTGCGCGACGCCGGTTATCTCGGCCTGAACGTGACGATCCCGTTCAAGATCGATGCGGCCAAGCTCGCCGACGACCTGACGCCGCGCGCGCGGCTCGCCGGCGCGGTCAACACGCTCAAGTTCGACGGCGAGTCGATCCTCGGCGACAACACCGACGGCATCGGCTTTGTGCGCGACGTGACCGAGCGGCTGAAGTTCAAGCTCGCCGGCTCATGCATCCTGATTCTCGGCGCCGGCGGCGGTGTACGCGGGCTGATCGGCGCGCTGCTCGAGGAAAAACCCAAGTGGATCGCGGTCGCCAACCGCACGCACGGCCGCGCGCAGGAACTCGCCGAGGAATTCGGCATCGAGGCGATCCACTTCGACGAAGTACCGGCCGAGCACTTCGACCTCGTGATCAACGGCACGCCGACCAGTCTGAACCACGCGATGCCCGCGATCGACCCCGAGACCTTCGACGACTGCACACTCGCCTACGACCTGGTCTACGCGGCCGAGCCTACGCCCTTCGTGCGATTGGCGAAGGCCGGCGGCGCCAAGGTCGTCTCCGACGGGCTCGGCATGCTGATCGAACAGGCGGCCGAGTCGTTCTACGTGTGGCGCGGCGTGCGTCCTTCGACCGCGCCCGTCTACAAGGAGATGCGGCGCCTGCTCGAGGACGAGGCGCGTAACGCCGCGACCGCGGCGCGATGAGCGTCGCGCGGTTCGTCGCCCGCTGGATCGGGCGGCTGGTTGTGCTCGCGCTGCTGGTGCTCGCCGCCGTGCAGCTCTGGTACTTCGGGTGGGTCGCCTACTGGCGCTGGCAGAACCCGGGCGAAACGGCGTTCATGCAGCGCGAACTCGCGCGGCTGCAGCAGAAGAACCCGAAGGCGCAACTGCGGCATCAGTGGGTCCCGTACGCGCGCATCTCGAACCACCTCAAACGGGCGGTGATCGCGGCGGAGGACGCGCGCTTCACCGAGCACGAAGGCGTGGACTGGGACGCGATCGAAAAGGCCTACGAAGAGAACCGAAGGCGCGGGCGCCGCGCCAAGGGCGGATCGACGATCTCGCAGCAGCTCGCGAAGAACCTGTTCCTGTCGAGCGAAAAGAGCTACGCGCGCAAAGCCCAGGAACTCGCGATCACGTACATGATCGAGTTCGCCTGGGACAAGCGCCGCATCCTCGAGGTGTACCTGAATGTCGTCGAGTGGGGCGACGGCGTGTTCGGCGCCGAGGCCGCGGCACGCCACTACTTCGGCACGCCGGCTGCGCAACTCGGGCCCGAACAGGCGGCGCGGCTGGCCGCCTTTCTGCCCAACCCGAAGCGCTACGGCCGCATTCGCAGCGGGCCATTCCTCGATCGGCGCACCGATGACATCCTGCGGTATCTGTACAGCGTGCCGATCCCCTGACTCGCATGGCTGGCGCCTACAATCGCGCCGGCCATGAGCGAGCTCGACACACCGACTGAAGCGACGACGGCGGAAGCCGCCGTTCCCGCGCGCGATCCCGAGGAGGCGCAGCGCGCGCTCGTGCGCGTGCAGGCGCTGCTCGAGAAGCAGCGCCGCGTCGAGTCGCTCGTGCACCGCGAGGCGGCGCCGGCCGACCAGAAGAAAACGCTGGTCGAAAGCCTCGTTCATCGCCAGCACCTGAACGAACTGAAGGCGATCCTCGACCGCCTGCATCCGGCCGACATCGCGTACATCCTCGAGGCGCTGCCGCGCGACGACCGCTTGATCGTCTGGGACTCGGTCAAGGCCGAGCGCGACGGCGAGATCCTGCTCGAGGTGTCCGACGCCGTGCGCGAGACGCTGATCGCGTCGATGGACCGCGAGGAACTGGTCGACGCGGTCGAAACGCTCGAAGCCGACGAGATCGCCGCGCTCGCCGACGACCTGCCCGCCGACGTCGTCGAGGAGGTCCGGCAGGGGCTGACCAACGAGGAACGCGCGCAATTGCGCGCGGCGATGTCGTATCCGGAGGACTCGGTCGGCGCGCGGATGGACTTCGAGTTGGTGTCGATCCGCGACGACGTGACGCTCGAGGTCGTGCTGCGCTACCTGCGGCGCTTCGACGCGCTGCCGGACCATACCGACCAGGTGTTCGTCGTCGACCGCGACGGCGTGCTCAAAGGAGCGCTGCCGCTGGACCGGCTGCTGATCAACGAGCCGGAGACCCGGGTCGCCGATGTCATGAAGACGGACATTCTGACGCTCGCGCCGATGGACGACATCAGCGACGCCGCGCAGGCGTTCGAGCGCTACGACCTGGTGTCGGCGCCGGTGGTCGACGCCAACGGCCGGCTGATCGGGCGACTGACGGTCGACGAGGTCGTCGACGTGATCCGCGAGGAAAGCGAGGAGCGCGATCTGGCCAACGCCGGTCTGCGCGAGGAAGAGGATCTGTTCTCCTCCGTCTGGAAGTCGGCGAAAAACCGCTGGATGTGGCTCGCGATCAACATGGGCACGGCGTTCTTTGCGAGCCGCGTGATCGGTGCCTTCGAAGGCACGATCGAGCGCGTCGTCGCGCTGGCCGCGCTGATGCCGATCGTTGCGGGCATCGCGGGCAACTCAGGAAATCAGACGCTGACGCTGCTGGTGCGTTCGCTGGCGCTGGGACAGGTGACCGGCGCCAACGCGCGGCGGCTGATCTACAAGGAGATCGGCGTGGCGGTCGCCAACGGTGTGGTCTGGGGCGGCATCGCCGGGCTTTTCGCTTACCTGCTGTACCGTGACTCGCCGCATGGCGCGCAACTCGGCATTGTGATGTTCCTGGCGATGATGCTGAACATGCTGGTGGGTGCGCTGGTCGGGCTGGCCGTTCCGCTGGCGCTGCGCGCGTTGGGACGCGACCCGGCGATCGGCGGATCGGTGCTGCTGACCTTCTCGACCGACTCGGGCGGGTTTTTCATCTTCCTCGGCCTGGCGACGCTGTTCTTTCGTTAGCTACTTGATCCGCCGGACCGTGAACTCCTCCTGGATCGTGTCCTTGTACACGCTCGCGGGCGACGCGCTCGCGAGGAAGCGCCGCGCGATCTCTTCGCCGACGGCGGTGTGCTGGACGATCGAGCCGTTGTCGAACTCGATCTCGAGGATCCGGCTGGCGCGGTCGTAGCCGGCGGACTTAATGCCGCCGCGCCGGATCGGCTTGCGTTCGATGGCCATACGATTGCCTCCTAAAGACCCAGGTCCTTCCAGATCGAGTCGATGCGCGCCTTGACCGCGGCGTCCATCGCGATCGGCCGGCCCCATGCGCGCGCCGTCTCGCCGGCCATCTTGTTGGTCGCATCGATCCCCATCTTGCCGCCGAGCCCCGACACCGGCGACGCGAAGTCGAGGTAGTCGATCGGCGTGTTCTCGACCAGTACGGTGTCGCGGACCGGGTCGACGCGGGTCGTGATCGCCCAGATCACGTCCTTCCAGTCGCGCGCGTTCACGTCGTCGTCGACGACGACGATGAATTTCGTATACATGAACTGCCGCAGAAAGCTCCAGACGCCGAACATCACGCGCTTGGCATGTCCCGGATACTGCTTGCGCATCGACACGACCGCCATCCGGTAGCTGCATCCTTCCGGAGGCAGATAGAAGTCGACGATCTCGGGGAAGGCCCGCCGCAGAATCGGCACGAAGACCTCGTTTAGCGCCACGCCCAGGATCGCGGGCTCATCGGGGGGCTTGCCGGTGTAGGTCGAGTGATAGATGGCATGACGTCGCATCGTGATCCGCTCGACCGTGAACACGGGGAAGCGCTCGACCTCGTTGTAGTACCCGGTGTGGTCGCCGAAAGGACCTTCGAGTGCGGTCTCGTAGCCGGCGTTGGCCGCACTGATCTCGCCGTTCGCGTTCGCCGGATCCGGATGGATCGATCCCTCAAGAACGATCTCGGCGGTGGCCGGTACTTGCAGGTCGCTGCCGATGCAACGCGTCACCCTGGTTCGGCTGCCTCGCAGCAGCCCTGCGAACTGATACTCGGACAGTGCGTCGGGCACAGGCGTGACCGCGCCGAGCATTGTGGCCGGGTCGGCGCCGATCGCGACCGCGATCGGAAATGGCCGCCCGGGATTCGCCAGCCGGTGATCGCGGAAGTCGAGTGCGCCGCCGCGATGCGCCAGCCATCGCATGATCAGCTTGTTGCGGCCGATCACCTGCTGCCGGTAGATGCCCAGGTTTTGCCGTTTCTTGTGCGGTCCCCGGGTGACGACCAGCCCCCAGGTGATCAGCGGCCCCGCATCCTCGGGCCAGCAGGTCTGGATCGGGAGCCGACTCAGATCCACCTCGGCACCCTCGTAGACCAGCTCATGGACCGGCGCGCCGCGCACCGCGGTCGGCGTCATGTCCCAAAGGGCGGCCTTCAGCAGAGCAACTTTGCCGAGCGCGTCCTTGAAGCCCGCCGGCGGCTCGGGCTCCTTCAGCGAAGCGAGCAACTCTCCGACGTCGCGCAGCGCGGCGACCGATTCCGCGCCCATCCCGAGCGCGACACGCCGCGGCGTGCCGAACAGATTGCCCAGGACCGGCATCGAATGGCCGGACACCTGCTCGAACAGCAGCGCCGGCCCACCGCTGCGCAGAACGCGGTCGCAGATCTCGGTCATCTCGAGCCGCGCCGACACGATTGTTCGAACGCGACGGAGGTCGCCAGCCCGTTCGAGCTGATCAATGAAGTCCCGAAGGTCCGAGTAGTTCATCTATTTTGTTGCGGCGCGCCAACGCCGGTGTATGCGAGCGCAAGCTTACAAGTGAGCTTGAGTTGAACACATAAGTGTTTGATTTTCATCTGAATGCTTGTCTCGTGTCGTCAGCCGCATGGCGCCACAGCCGAACCTGCCGCCTATCCCTTGCCGAGTCTTCCGCCCTGTGGCGGCTTGACCCGGTCGGCTCAACCCATAGAATCCCGCTTGCCAACGGGCTGTCAGGCATCCCAAGAATGCGTCGGCGATTCAGCCGGCCTTGGAGCGACAGACCCTAGGGGGTCGGGCCCCGACGTTTGACGCTCTTTAAGGGCAACGCCCTTCCCGAAGTCGGCGCCCTCTCGCTCGCTCCGCAAGCGGGGGGAGGGCGGTAGCAACGTCCGGGTGCGCACGTGGGCCGTCCGGACGACGTTCCAACCTGTGAGTGACGAGTCGCGGCTTTGCTGGCCGGGACCCGCTCTGCATAAGGAGGCACGCATGTCGAATGCCACGAATTATCCGCCCGCTCGTACCACCGTGTGGCTCGAGGCCGTGCGCGATGTCGCCTCTGGCGCGATGGCGACGGCCCGATTCTTCGTCACCCTCGCCGGGTGCGTCACGCTGGTGGCTGCCGGCGTCGTCGTCGGCGACGCATCGATACGAGATCAACTGATCCAGCACGTGCAGATCGCGGGCTGGGTCAAGCCGATCGCCGAGGCTGCGGCGGTGGTCGAAACGAAGGCCGAAGCGGCCGTTGCTCGCGCCGTTGCCGTCGACGAAAAGGTCGACTCGCAGCAACGCCACGTCACGCAGTATCTGGCGCGCCGTTACCGGGTCGCCGACGACGCCGTTCGGGTGCTGGTCGCCGCGGCGTACGAAACGGGACGGGAATTGGGGCTCGATCCGTGGCTGATCCTCGCCGTGATGGCGGTCGAGTCCAGCATCAATCCGCTGGCCCAGAGCCCCTTGGGGGCGCAGGGGCTGATGCAGGTGATGACGCGTGTTCACACGGAAAAGTTTGAGCCTCATGGCGGCGAGCACGCGGCGTTGGATCCGATCGCGAACATCAAGGTCGGCTCGGCCATTCTGAGCGACCTGATCCGGCGTGGGGGCTCGGTCGAACGCGGGCTGCAGCTGTATGTCGGCGCCGGCAATCTCCCGGACGACGGGGGCTACGCGGCGCGCGTCCTCAGCGAGCGCGGGCGGATCGCCGTGGCGGCCGCGGGTCGCGTCGATGCGGCGATCGTGGCCGGCTTGCGGGGATCGCTGTCGGCGGCCGGCAAGCCTGCCGTCGCGCAGCAGGACGTCGCTGTGCCTGCCGAGCCGTCGACGGCGGTCCGGCCGGCGACCAAGACCGACAAGGCCGTCTGAGCCAGGAGCGGCGCCGGCGTCACTTCGCCGCCGCACGTCGGTCCCCGAGGTAGACCTCGAGACGGTCGACCGCCTCGCGAAGCCGTTCATAGGCATTCGCGTAGGAGATCCGCACGTACCGCCGGGTTTCGGCGTTGCCGAAGTCCCGGCCGGGGACGATGCACACGCCCGTCGCGTGCAGTACCTCGAAGGCGAAGTCCCAGCTGTCGTCGGAAAAGCGGCTGACGTCGGCGTAGATGTAGAACGCGCCGTCGGGGACGACCGGGATATCGAAGCCCAGCCTCCTGAGCGCGGGGACGAGGAAGTCACGACGCCTGCGAAACTCGGCGCGGCGCTGCTCGTAGACGGCGATGCTCTCGGGTTCGAAGCAGGCGAGCGCCGCATGCTGTGCGACCGCGGAAGGGCAGATGAACAGGTTCTGTGCCAGCTTTTCGATCGTCGGCAACAGGACCGGAGGGACCACCAGCCAACCGAGTCGCCAGCCCGCCATGTTGAAGTACTTCGAAAAACTGCTGACCACGATCGCTTCGTCGTCGAGCGACAGGGCGGTCGTCGGCGGATCGTCGTAACTCAGACCCTGATAGATCTCGTCGACGACGACGAACCCGCCGCGCGAACGGACGCGCCCGATCACTTCCCGCAGCGCATCCGGTCGAATCGACGTGCCGGTCGGATTCGACGGCGACGCGAGCAGCACGCCGCGCGTCGCGCCCGACCAGTTCGCGTCGATGTGCTCCCCGGTGAGTTGAAATCGCGTCCGCGGCCCGCAAGGCAGCAGACGCGCGCGGCCCTCGAACGCGGCAACGAAGTGCCGGTTGCACGGATAGGTCGGGTCCGGCATCAGCACTTCCGTGTCGCGTTCGACCAGTGCGGCGAACGCGAGCAGCAGCGCGCCCGACGCCCCGGCCGTGACGACGATGCGCTCCGCGTCGACCTGCAGTCCGTAGTGGGCGGCGTACCAGCGGGCGATCGATCGTCGCAGCGCGTCGATGCCGAGGGCAGGGGTGTAACGCGTTGCGCCCTTGCCGATCGCTTCGATCGCCGCGCGTTGCACGGGCGGCGGCGCGGTGAAGTCCGGCTCGCCGATGCTCATGTGGATGACCGACATTCCGCCGGCTTCGAGACGCGCCGCTTCCTTGGCCACTTCCATGACGTAGAAGGGCGCGATCGATCGGGTGCGCGCAGCGGGCTCGGCCATCGGGTCGGATCCGGCGAAGGGCAGCGATGATAGCTGCGGCAGACGACGGGTCAGTGGACACTCGGCGCGAGAAGAGACGCGGGCCGCGCCGGCGCGGCGCCCGCGTGGCCGAGCCCGCGCCCGTGACGGGTCCGCAATGAACCTTCGGCACCCGCGCCCGGCGAGCGCGCGGCAACCCGGGCGCGGCTCCGGTGTCTGGCTTGCATGCGGGCCCCGCCCGTCCCGGTCGAACGCTCGGCGCTTCAGCACGCAGCGCCGCTTCGGTACCCTGACACAGGCGCGCACCGGCAGTGGCGCATTGCCGTTGCGACAGCTTTGACCGATACGCGTTGGCGCGCGGGATCCGTCGGCGAGGATAATCGCCGGCTCCGAATCCGATGTTCTCTCCGATGCCCGATACCGATCGTTCCGAACTGCGCCGCGCCGCGCTCGAGTACCACGAACTTCCGCAACCCGGAAAAATCGCCGTCACGCCGACCAAGCAGCTCGTCAATCAGCGCGACCTGGCCCTTGCGTACTCGCCCGGTGTCGCCGCGGCGAGCGAAGCGATCGCCGCCGATCCGGCGACCGTGTTCCGCTACACCGCGCGCGGCAATCTGGTCGGCGTCATCACCAACGGCACGGCGGTTCTCGGCCTCGGCGCGATCGGCCCGCTCGCCGCCAAGCCGGTGATGGAGGGCAAGGGCGTGTTGTTCAAGAAGTTCGCCGGCATCGACGTCTTCGACATCGAGATCAACGAGCGCGACCCGGACAAGCTGGTCGAGATCATCGCGGCGCTCGAGCCGACCTTCGGCGGCATCAACCTGGAAGACATCAAGGCGCCCGAGTGCTTCTACGTCGAGCGCAAGCTGCGCGAGCGGATGAAGATCCCCGTGTTCCACGACGACCAGCACGGCACCGCGATCATCGTCGGCGCGGCGGTGCTCAACGGGCTGAAGGTCGTGGGCAAGTCGATCGGCGAGGTCAAGCTCGTCTGCAGCGGCGCCGGTGCGGCCGCGCTCGCCTGCCTGGACCTGCTGGTCGAACTGGGCGTCCGGCGCGGCAACATCTGGGTCGCCGACATCGAAGGCGTCGTCTACGAAGGGCGCACCGTGCTGATGGACCCCGAGAAAGCGCGCTACGCGCAGAAGACCGACGCGCGCAGGCTCGCCGACATCATCGGCGGCGCCGATATCTTTCTGGGGCTGTCCGCCGGCGGCGTGCTGAAGAAGGAGATGGTCGCGCAGATGGCCGCGCGGCCGCTGATCCTCGCGCTCGCCAACCCGGTCCCGGAGATCATGCCCGAGGAGGTCATGGCGGTGCGCGACGACGCCGTGATCGCGACCGGCCGGTCGGACTATCCGAACCAGGTCAACAACGTGCTGTGTTTTCCGTTCGTCTTCCGCGGCGCACTCGACGTCGGCGCGACGACGATCACGAAGGACATGGAGATCGCCGCGGTGCACGCGCTCGCGCAGCTCGCGCAGGAGGAGCAAAGCGACGTCGTCGCGAGCGCCTACGGCAGCACGGCGACCGGCTTCGGCCGCGACTACATCATTCCGCGCCCTTTCGACCCGCGCCTGATGATGCGCATCGCGCCGGCGGTGGCGCAGGCAGCGATGGCAAGCGGCGTGGCCACACGGCCGATCGCCGATCTGGCCGCGTATCGCGAGCAGCTGCAGCAGTTCGTCTACCACTCGGGCACCTTCATGAAGCCCATCTTCGCGGCGGCGAAGAAGGCGGTCGCCGAAGGAGGGCGCGCGCGAATCGTCTTTGCCGAGGGCGAGGAGGAGCGCGTCCTGCGCGCGGTCCAGGTCGTCGTCGACGAAGGCATCGCCAAGCCGATCGTCATCGGCCGGCCCGCCGTGATCGAGAAGCGGCTCGAGCGTTACGGCCTGCGCATGCGCGCCGGCCAGGACTTCGAACTGGTCAACCCGGAGTTCGACGAGCGCTACCGCGACTACTGGCAGACCTACCATCGGCTCGCCGCGCGCCGCGGCGTGACCGAGCAGTACGCGAAGATCGAGATGCGGCGCCGGCTCACGCTGATCGGCGCGATGCTGATGCACAAGGGCGAAGCCGACGGCATGATCTGCGGCACCTTCGGCACGCATGGCCTGCACCTGGACTACATCGACCGGGTGATCGGCAAGCGCCCCGGTGCGACGGTCTACGCGGCGATGAACATCCTGATCGTGCCGGGACGGCAGCTCGCGATGGTCGACACGCACGTCAACGTCGATCCGACCGCCGAGCAGATCGCCGAGATCACGGTCATGGCCGCCGAGGAGCTGAAGCGGCTCGGCATCGTGCCGCGCGTGGCCCTGCTGTCGCACTCCAACTTCGGCACCAGCGACGCGCGTTCGGCGACCAAGATGCGGCGCGCGGTCGAGCTGCTGCGCGCGCAGCACCCCGACCTCGAGGTCGACGGCGAGATGCACGCCGACTGCGCCGTCGACGACGCGACTCGCAAGTCGATCATGCCGTTCTCGACGCTGCGCGGCGACGCGAACCTGCTCGTCTGCCCCGACATCGACTCGGCCAACATCGGCTACAACCTGCTGAAGACGATCGCGGGCCACAACATCGCGATCGGCCCGATCCTGCTGGGCGCGGCCAAGCCGGCGCACATCCTGACGCCGTCGTCGAGCGTGCGGCGCATCGTCAACATGGCTGCACTCGCGGTGCTCGACGCCAACTCCCAACGGCAGACCGCGCTGCCGCTGGCGTAGGCCGGCGCGCCCGCACCGCATGAGCGTGCCGCAGACCGAACGCCTGCCCGACCGGGTCACCCTGCGCACCTCGCCCGCGGGGCTGATGCTGATGGGCGGCGGCGCGCGTGCGGCCTATCAGGTCGGCGTGCTCAAGGGCATCGCGCAGATCCTGCGCGACGTGCGGCGCGGGCTCGATCCGACGATCGCGCAGGGACACAACCCGTTTCCGATCGTCGTCGGCACCTCGGCCGGCGCGATCAACGCGGCCGCGCTGGCCTGTCGTGCCGACAACTTCCAGGAGGCGGTCGCGCAGCTGGTCAACGTGTGGGAGAACTTCCACGCCGAGCAGGTGTACCGCTCCGACCTGCTCGGCGTCGTTCGCACCGGCGCGCGCTGGCTGACGCTGCTGTCGCTCGGCTGGATGGTGCGGCGGTCGCTGCGGATGCGGCCGAAGTCGATGCTCGACAATGCGCCGCTGCGCGACCTGCTGGCGTCGATGATCGACTTCGCGCGGCTGGCGCGCGCGTTCGAGCGTGGCCATCTGCGCGCGCTCGCGGTCACCGCGTCGAGCTACACGTCGGGGCGGCACGTGACCTTCTACCAGTCGCTGAACGACTACGCGCTGCCGGCCAAGCTGCAACGCGTGAGTTTGCACGCGCAGATCACGCTCGAGCACCTGCTCGCGTCGAGCGCGATCCCCTTCGTGTTTCCCGCGGTGTCGCTGCCGGTTGCGCTCGGCACGCCGGGCGGCGTCGAGTACTTCGGCGACGGCTCGATGCGGCAGATCTCGCCGATCAGCCCGGCGATCCACCTCGGCGCCGAACGCGTGCTGGTGATCGGTGCCGGCCAGCTCGGCAGTCCCGGCGCACTGGACGGCAGCGACGCGCGCCGCTACCCGTCGCTGGCGCAGATCGCCGGCCACGCACTGGCGTCGATCTTTCTCGACGCGCTCGCCACCGACATCGAGCGGCTCGACAAGATGAACCACATCGCGGCCGCGCTGACCGCCGCGCAGAGCCGGGCGCTGAACCTGCGACCGATCGAATCGCTCGTCATCGCGCCGAGTGAACGGCTCGACGGCATCGCCGCGAACTACATCGGTGCACTGCCGCGCCCGGTGCGCGCGCTGCTCGAGGTACTGGGGGCGAACCGTGGCAACGGCGCGGCGCTCGCGAGCTACCTGCTGTTCGAGTCCGCGTACACGCGCGTGTTGATCGATCTGGGCTGCAGCGACACGCTGGCGCGCAGCGAGCAGGTGTTGGCCTTCCTGACCGACCGGCTCGGGCCGGCGCCGTCGCATGCGCCCAAGGTCGTGGTGGTTTGAGCGCGCGCTGATCGCGCTGGCGGCAGCGCTGATCGCGCTCGGACCCGCCGCGCGCGAAGCGCCGGGCGCGATCGGCGAGATCGCGGTCGCCGAGCTGCCGCGCGAGGCGCGCGAGACGCTGGCGCTGATCAAGCGCGGCGGGCCGTTTCCGTACCGCAAGGACGGCACCGTGTTCCACAATCGCGAGAAGCGCCTGCCGGCGCAGCCGCGCGGCTACTACACCGAGTACACCGTGCGCACCCCGGGCAGCCGCGATCGCGGGCCGCGCCGCATCATCGCCGGCCGTGGCGCCACCGGAAATCCGGCGACGAGCGGCGAATACTGGTACACGGACGATCACTACGAGACTTTCCGCCGCATCCGGGAGTGAGCTTGAGTTCGAAGCCGCCGAGTTCGCTGAACGACCTGCCGAGCAACAGCGTGCGCGCGCTCGGACGGCTCGGCGTGGCCACGCTGAGCGAGTGGGCCGCCGCCGCCGGCCACCGTTTCGTCGACATCGATCTGGCCGGCTGCCACGACAAGAAGGCCGTGCTGCGGGCGATCGGCAGGGGATTTGGATTCCCGGCGTGGTACGGCGCCAATCTCGATGCGCTGTACGACTGCCTGACCGACCTGCCCGACACGGCCAGCGCGCCCGGCTACGTGGTCGTGCTCGAGCACCTGCCGCGCGCCGGTGATTTCGACGATGACGCCCGCGCCGCGCTGCTGGACGTGTTCCGCGACGCCGCGGAGGCGCTCGCCGATCGCGGGGTCGCGTTTCGCGTGCTGTACGGTTGAGCCGCGCCGGTCCGCTCAAGCCAGATCGCCGCCGATCGCTTGCAGCGCGGCCAGCGCCGCGGGGCCTGCGGTCTCCGTGCGCAGAACGCGCGGCCCGAGGGCCGCGACGACGAATCCGTTCCGCTGCGCGAGCGCGATCTCGTGTTCGGCGAAGCCGCCTTCGGGGCCGATCGCGACGGCCACCGATCGCGCCCGCGCGTAGCGCGCCAGCGCCTCGCGCGCGCCGGGCGCCAACAGCAACCGCGCGTCGCGATCGTGCGCCAGCGCGAGCGCGTCCGTGAACGTCGGCGCGTCGAGGATGTCCGGCACACGGTTGCGGCCGCACTGGCAGCACGCTGCGATCGCAACCTCGCGCCAGTGGGCGCGCTTGCGCACCAGCCGCTGCGCGTCGAGCCGCGCGACGCTGCGCTCGGTCGGCACGACCACGATGCGGACGACCCCCAGCTCGGTCGACTTCTCGATGATCCAGTCGAGCTTCTCGTTCGGTACGAGCGACTGCAGCAGCGTGATCGCCAGCGGCGACTCGCGTTCGACCGGGTCGAACGCCAGCACCTCGGCGGCCGCGCGCCGGCCGGCGGCGAGCCGCGCCGCGTACTCGCCGCCGCGGCCGTCGAACAGGACGATCGCCGCGCCGTCGCGCAGACGCAGCGCGTGCTGCGCGTGATGCGCGACCGCGTCCGGCAGTTCGATCGTTGCACCGACGCGCAGCCCGCCCTCGACAAAGAACCGCGGCGCGCCGCCCATCGAGGTCGCGCCGGCTAGAAACGGCCGGCCTGGTAGTCGTGCATCGCCTGCACGATCTCGCGCTCGGTGTTCATCACGAACGGGCCGTACCATGCGACGGGCTCGCGCAGCGGGCGGCCGCCAATGAGCAGCGCGCGCGCCGGCGCATCGGCGGCCGTCAGCGCGACCGCGTCGCCGTCGCCGAGTGCGGCGAGCGCGACCGCCCGGATGGTCTGCGCGTGCTCGCCGATCCGCAAGGCGCCGTCGTAGACGACGACGAATGCCGAGTGCGCGGGATCGACCGGCTCGACGAAGCTGGCGCCCGCCTCGAGCGCGATGTCGAAGTAGAACGCCTCGGTGGCCTCGGTCGCGATCGGCCCGGCCGTACCGCGCGACGTGCGGCCGGCGATGACCTTGACGGTCGCTCCCTCGCGCGCTTCGACCGGTATCCGCTCGGGCCCGTACTCCTGGTAGGCGGGCGGGCTCATCTTCAACCGCGCCGGCAGGTTGACCCAGAGCTGGAAGCCGCGCATCAGCCCCGCGGTCTGCTCCGGCATCTCGGAGTGCACGATGCCGCGGCCGGCAGTCATCCACTGCACGCCGCCGGGCTCGATCACGCCTTCATGGCCGTGGTTGTCGCGATGGCGCATGCGGCCGGCGAGCATGTAGGTGACCGTCTCGAAACCGCGGTGCGGATGGTCCGGAAAGCCCGCCAGATAGTCGTTCGCGTCCGCGGTGTCGAAATAGTCCAGCATCAGGAACGGATCGATCGACGGCGAATGCGGCGTTCCCATCAGCCGGCGCAGGCGCACGCCCGCGCCGTCGCTCGCGAGTTCGCCGGACGTAACTCGAACCGGCTTGCGCAGGACCGTCGTGGCCGTGTTCATCGTGGATCTCCGCCGCTGGACTCGTCGCGCAGTCTAGCCGCGCGGAGCAGGACAGAGCCCGGCGCGCGGCCGGGCCCTTGCCGCCGCAGCGCGCGCTACGCGACAGCCTTCATCCGTGCCGGTGCAGCGGGCTGCTCGCCGCTGGTCAGATCGAGGACGAAGTTCGGCAGCGTGAAGAGCGCCGAATGCAGCGGCGCGTTGTAGTACTTCAGCGCGCCGATGCGCCGCTCGGCGAGCCGCTGCGCGATCGTCTCGGTGGCGAGCGCGCGCGGGTTGGCGCTGTCGCTCGCCACGCCGAGGCACCACAGCGAGCCGTACAGCGGGATGTACAGCGCCATCGGGTGCACGTGGCGGAAGACCTTGCGCAAGTTGGCCGCGTTCTTCCTGACCGTCGCGGCCTGGAACACCGGCGAGCCGAGATGCAGCGTCAGCAGCCCGCCCGGGTTCAGGATCCGCTGGCACATGCGGAAGAACTCTTCCGAGTACAGGTGGAAGGCCGGCGTGTCCGGATCGGTGAGGTCGAGCACGATCAGGTCGAATCGCTCAGCGGTGTTCTTCACGTACTCGAAGCCGTCGCCGATCTTCACTTCGAGACGCGGATCGTCGAACACGCCTTTGTGGATCTCGCGCAGGTAGCGCTTGGAGATGTCGATGACCACCGGGTCGAGCTCGGCCATCACGATGCGCTTGACGCTCGGGTGCTTGAAGATCTCTTCGGACGAGCCGCCGTCGCCGCCGCCGATGACCAGCACCGACTGCGGGTTCGGGTGCGTCAGCAGCGCCGGGTGCGTCATGCACTCGTGATAGAAGAACTCCTCGCCTTCGGAGGTCATCAGCCGCCCGTCGAGCCGGAACAGCCGGCCGAACTGGTGCGTGTCGTAGACCTCGACGCGCTGATACGGCGACTGCTTCGTCTCGAGCCGCTCTTTGGCGGTGAAACCGTAGCCCGAGTGCGCGTTGAGCCAGTCGAAGATCAGCTCGTTGCTGCCCGCGCCGGTGGCGGGCGCGGCCGTCGCACTCGTCACGACCTGCGCGCCCGCGGCCAGATCGCCGCGCGTGATGCGGTTGACGACCTGGTTGGTCGGCCGGAACGCGACGACCAGCTCGTCGAAGAGCTGCTGCGCCTTGCCCGAGTTGTCCTCGGTGAAGTTGCAGACGTAGACGTCGAGCGTGACGCCGCGGCGCTCGGGCCAGGTGTGGATCGCCAAGTGCGACTCGGCGAGCAGCACCGTGCCGGTGATGCCGCCCGGCTGGCCCTGCCAGTCGGGAAACACGTGGTACTTCTCGTCGACGATCGTGAGCGCCGCGCGCAGCGTCGCATCACGGCACAGCGTGGAGAGCTTGTCGAGATCCGTCAGGAAAGCTGCGCTGCAGCCGCATTCGAACAGATCGCCAGTCAGGTGAAGGCCTTGCATCTTCGTCCCCCAGCAGGTCCGCCCAATCGACCTGAATCACGGTTTGAACCGCAACCCATCGGCCCGGGACCCGTGCGCTGGTGCGCGGCGCTCGGATCATTGCGGTGGCCGCTTGCGACGGCCGACCCGCGTCGATTGGATCTGGCGGGGGAATCGTTGCCTGGCGCTGGCTACGCGCCGTACTGGCAGCCCGTTGCTTCCTTGTTTCCGGACCGAAATTTAAGGCGCGGATGCTAAAGGAATTTGCTGTCGAACGAAAGGCCTGCGCACTCGAAAACGACGTCGAATGCGCGCGGATTTGCGCCGGAACAAATCGGCCATACGCCATCTCGGCTACAGAGCGCGCGCGGGTCGGCTGATAAGATGCGCGCGCGCGTCGCCGCCGAGTCCACCGAGCGTGTTCGCCGGCGCCGCGCATCGCCGCTTCCGTCCGGACTTTCCCCGGTTCTGCCGATGTCTCCGCCCGACTCCGCACAGCCCCGGTCGTTGCAAGTACGTATGGCCAACGCGATACGCGCGTTGGCGATGGATGCCGTGCAGAAGGCGAACTCCGGGCACCCCGGAATGCCGATGGGCATGGCCGAGATCGCTCTTGCGCTGTGGACGCGGCACCTTTCGCACAATCCGGCCAATCCGCGCTGGGCCAATCGCGACCGCTTCGTCCTTTCCAACGGCCACGGCTCGATGCTGCAGTACGCGCTGCTGCACCTGACCGGCTACGACCTGCCGCTAGAGGAACTGAAGAATTTCCGCCAGCTTCACTCGAAGACGCCGGGGCATCCCGAGTACGGGGTGACGCCCGGCGTCGAGACGACGACCGGGCCGCTCGGGCAGGGCCTGGCCAACGCGGTCGGCATGGCGCTCGCCGAGAAGCTGCTCGCGATGGAGTTCAACCGGCCGGGGCACGCGATCGTCGATCACCGCACCTACGTGTTCGTCGGCGACGGTTGCCTGATGGAGGGCATCTCGCACGAGGCCGCGTCGCTCGCCGGAACGTGGAAGCTCGCCAAGCTCGTCGCGGTCTACGACGACAACGGCATCTCGATCGACGGCGAGGTCAAGCACTGGTTCACCGACGACACCGCCGCGCGCTTTCGCGCGTACCGCTGGAACGTGATCGGACCGATCGACGGCCACGACGTCGACGCCGTCGACGCGGCGCTGGCGCAGGCCAGGCAGTCGGAGCAGCCGACGCTGATCATCGCGCGCACCGTGATCGGCAAGGGCTCGCCGAACCGCGCCGGCACCGAGAAGGCGCACGGCGAGGCGCTCGGCGAAGCCGAGGTCGCCGCCACGCGTGAGACGATCGGCTGGCCGTACCCGCCGTTCGAGATCCCGCAGGACGTCTACGCCGCATGGGACGCGCGCGCGGCCGGTGCCGAGCGCGAGGCGCAGTGGAACCGCCGCTTTGCGGCGTACGCGCAGGCGCACCCGGAACTCGCGCGCGAGCTCGACCGCCGGCTGCGCGGCGAACTGCCGGCCGACTTCGCGGCGAAGGTTGCCGCCGCGATCGAGGCGGCCGCCGCCAGGCGCGAGAGCGTGGCCACGCGCAAGGCCTCGCAGCTCGCGCTCGAAGTCGTCGCCGAAGCCGCGCGCGAGATGATCGGCGGCTCGGCCGACCTCACCGGCAGCAACCTGACCAAGTGGAGCAAGGCGGTCGCGCTTCACGTCGACGGCGAGATCCGGCCCGGCCGCCACATCCACTTCGGCGTGCGCGAGTTCGGCATGTGCGCGATCGCCAACGGCATGGCGCTGCACGGCGGCTTCCTGCCCTTCGTCGGAACGTTCCTCGTCTTCTCCGACTACGCGCGCAACGCGGTGCGGATGGCCGCACTGATGAAGCAGCGCGTCGTCTTCGTCTTCACGCATGACTCGATCGGGCTCGGCGAGGACGGGCCGACGCACCAGGCGGTGGAACACGCGGCGAGCCTGCGGCTGATCCCGCATCTCGACGTCTGGCGGCCGTGCGACACGGTCGAGACGCTGGTCGCGTGGGAAGCCGCCGCGCAGCGGCGCGACGGTCCCGCCGCGCTGCTGCTGTCGCGCCAGACGGTGCCGTACGTGGCGGGCGAGCGCGACGTGAACGACATCCGCAGGGGTGCTTACGTGTTCAGCGAGGCGGCCGGCGGCCGCGCGAAGGCGCGCGCGGTGATCGTCGCGACCGGCTCCGAGGTGCCGCTCGCGGTCGAGGCGCAGAAGCGGCTTGCCGCCGAAGGCATCGCGGTGCGCGTCGTGTCGATGCCTTCGACGACGGTGTTCGACCGGCAGAGCGTCGAATACAAGACGAGCGTGCTTCCGGAGGGCTTGCCGCGGCTCGCGATCGAGGCGGGCGTCACCGACTTCTGGTGGAAATACGTGCGCGCCTCGGGCGCCGTGCTCGGCGTGGACCGCTTCGGCGAGTCGGCGCCTGCGAGCGCGGTCTACCAGCACTTCGGCCTGACGGCGGACAACGCCGCGCAGGTCGTCCGCGAACTCATCTCCAGGGAGAAATCTCGATGACCATCAAGGTTGCCATCAACGGCTACGGCCGCATCGGCCGCAACGTCCTGCGCGCGCACTACGAGGGCGGCAAGAGACACGACATCCAGATCGTCGCGATCAACGACCTCGGCGACCCGAAGACCAACGCGCATCTGACCAAGTACGACACCGCGCACGGCAAGTTCCCCGGAACGGTGGCCGTCGACGGCGACGCGATGGTCGTCAACGGCGACCGCATCAAGGTGCTCGCCAACCGCAACCCGGCCGAGCTGCCTTGGGCATCGCTCGGCGTGGACGTCGTGCTCGAGTGCACGGGATTCTTCACGACCAAGGAGAAGGCGAGCGCGCACCTCAAAGGGGGCGCGAAGAAGGTCGTCATCTCCGCGCCCGGCGGCAAGGATGTCGACGCGACGATCGTCTACGGCGTCAACCACGGCACGCTGAAGAGTTCGTACACCGTGATCTCCAACGCGTCGTGCACGACCAACTGCCTCGCGCCGATGGTCAAGCCGCTGCACGAGAAGCTCGGCGTCGTCACCGGCCTGATGACCACCGTTCACTCCTTCACGAACGACCAGGTCCTGACCGACGTGTATCACGAGGACCTGCGCCGCGCGCGCGCTGCCGGCCACAACATGATCCCGACCAAGACCGGCGCGGCCGCCGCGGTCGGGCTCGTGATGCCGGAGTTGAACGGCAAGCTCGACGGCTTTGCGATCCGCGTGCCGACGATCAACGTGTCGATCGTCGATCTGTCTTTCGTCGCGGCGCGCGACACCACCGTCGACGAAGTCAACGCGATCATGAAGGCCGCCTCCGAAGGCGAGCTCAAGGGCATTCTCGGCTACAACACCGACCCGCTCGTCTCCAGCGACTTCAACCACGACGCGCGTTCGAGCATCTTCGATGCCACCCTGACCAAAGTCTCCGGCCGCCTCGTCAAAGTTTCGTCGTGGTATGACAATGAGTGGGGCTTTAGCAACCGGATGCTGGACACGACCGTCGCGCTGATGGCGGCGAAGTGACGGTCTGATCGAAGCCGAGCCCCATTCGTTGCGTCGCAGGCTAACTTCGCGCAGCGAAGTTAAGGGCGGCGCCCGCCGCCCGGCCGAAGACACAATGAGTGGCCTCCGATTCGCGGCGCGAGCCGCGTGAAGCGTCACGGGCCGGCACTGCCGGCCCGTTCTGTTTCCAATCGTTGCCAATCCCGCCTCAGGTCAACGCCGCGCGCGCTCGCGCGTGATAGCCGGAACGGTGACCGAACGCCCGCCCCGGCTAGATCGTTCGTCCGAGCCGACGCGCGATCGGGCATCGCGTAAGCTCGCCGCCACCCACCGAGCGCGCCCGACGCGCGACCACGATGCCGCTGCAGAGAAGACAGGTGTTGCGCATGGCTCCTGGAATTGTTCTGGGCCTTCCGTTGCTCAACGCGTGCGCCGGGTCGACCGCAGCGCCGGCCGCACCGCCGGTCGCGGCGCTGATCGTCAAGCCGCGCACGCCGGCGAGCGATGCGGACGCGCTGATGCGGCTCGTCCAGCGCAGCCTGCCGCAGCCGGCGATGGCCCGATACGCGCGGCCGATGTCGGGCGGCGCGCACGTCGTGTATCTCACGCCCCCGGCCGCGCGCGAGGAGGTGCCCGCGCTGATCGAGCGGCTGCGCGCCTCCGGCGACTTCGAGTACGTCGACCTCGACGCGCCCGTGAAGATCAAGTGAACGAACGCAACCCGCTGCGTCGCAAGAGGAGACTCCAGTGAGCCCATCCGCGAAACCCGCCATCGCCGCCGTCGCGCTGTGCACCCTGCTCGTCGCGGCCTGGCCCGCATCGGTCGGCCACGCCACCGCCGCTGCCGCGAAGAAGAAGCCCGCATCCGAGCTGCGCGAGCCGCTGATCCGCCAGATGATCGTCAAGCTGCGCAACCCGAAGGCCGCCGAGCTCGTGCAGCCGCTCGGCGCCGAACGCGTCGCGGCGCTGTCGGCAACGGCGGGCGTGCGAATGAGCGCGTTCCGCCCGATGTCGGGCAACGCGTCCGTGCTGAGGCTGGAGCGGCCGATGACGTTGACGGAGGCGAAAGCGGTGGCAGCTCGACTGGCCAGCGATCCGAACGTCGAATACGCCGATCCCGACTATCCGGTGCGCGCGATGCAGGTGCTGCCGCAGGACGTCGGCTACACGACGCGGTTGTGGCATTACTACCCGCCGACGCAGATCTTCACTGCCGACAGCAAGGCCGTACCGGCCGTCGGCGGAGCGAATCTGCCTGGCGCGTGGAACCTGCCCGGTGCCTCGAACGTGGTGCGCGGGTCAAGAAAGGTGGTCGTCGCCGTGATCGACACCGGGGTCGCTACCAACCATCCGGAACTGGCCGGCACGCTTCTCCAAGGCTACGACTTCGTCTCGTCCGATGTCGGCGCTCTTTCCGGCGTTCCAGCGAACTTCGTCGCCAACGACGGCGACGGGCGCGATCCGGACCCGAGCGATCCCGGCGACTGGGTTACCGATCAGGACATCGCCGCCTACCCCGGATTTTGCGATCCGCCGGCGGTGGACAGCTCGTGGCATGGCACGCACATGGCTGGAACGATCGTCGGCGTCTGGAACAACGGTGTCGGCAGCCCGCCGCCGCCCGGCACGTCGACGGCGGGCATCGCGCCGAATGTCCGTCTGCTGCCGTTGCGGGTGCTGGGCAAGTGCGGTGGAACGACGAGCGACGTGATCGACGCCATGCGCTTCGCTGCCGGTATGCCCGTCACCGGCGCAAGCGGGTCCGTCGTCAATCTCACGCCGGCGCAGATCATCAACATGAGCCTCGGCACCGCCGCAGAGCCATGCTCGACGTCGTATCAGCAAGCCGTCAACGATGTGGTCGGGCGCGGCGCACTTGTCGTCGCGGCGGCAGGGAACGAGGGGGTGCGCGGCATTACTCAACCGGCAAACTGCACGGGGGTCCTCGGTGTCGCTGCCCACACGATCAACGGTGACAACGCGGATTACTCGAATATCGGACCCGAGGTCGCGATCAGCGCGCCCGGCGGCGGTACGCCAACCCAACTGCCCAGCGTGATCGTGTCGCCGGATACGGGCTACTTCACGTGGTCCTCGGTCCTGTTCGGCGCGACAGGTCCGACGAGTGCGGGCGCCCCTCCCAACCAGGACAAGACCGGAGCTGCGATCGGCGGCTTCACGGGAACGAGTTCGGCGACGGCGCATGCGTCCGCGGTGGCGGCGCTCGTCAAGTCGGTTCTTCGCACGGCATCGCCGGCCGACTTGAAGAACATCCTCATGCGAACGGCCCGTCCCCACCCGGCGGGTACCTACTGCGCGACAGGACAACCCGGCGCGGGGCTGTGTGGTGCCGGATTGATCGACGCTGCCGCAGCGGTCGCCGACGCAGCTGCGGCGGCGCCGCCGCCAATGGCCG
>JBFMFC010000020.1:0-11816 GCA_040752195.1 Pseudomonadota bacterium
AAAACGTCGTGAGACAGTTTGGTCCCTATCTGCCGTGGGCGCTGGAAGATTGACGGGGGCTGCTCCTAGTACGAGAGGACCGGAGTGGACGCACCTCTGGTGTACCGGTTGTCACGCCAGTGGCATTGCCGGGTAGCTATGTGCGGAAGAGATAACCGCTGAAAGCATCTAAGCGGGAAACTCGCCTGAAGATGAGTCTTCCCGGAGGCTTGACCTCCCTAAAGAGTCGTTCGAGACCAGGACGTTGATAGGCCGGGTGTGGAAGGGCTGTGAGGCCTTGAGCTAACCGGTACTAATTGCTCGTGCGGCTTGATCCTATAACCGTGCTGCCTCGTTCCAGAGGCTGAGAGCACTGCGATCACAACCGCCGCGTCGGCAGACGCGGACGCTTCTTCTTCCGTATTGGATCTTTCGTCAGCCGTCGAGCGACGGCGACACGAGAGGTCGTCCGCTTTTGCCTGACGACCATAGCGAGGTGGAACCACCCCTTCCCATCCCGAACAGGACCGTGAAACGCCTCAGCGCCGATGATAGTGGGATGTATTTCCCGTGAAAGTAGGACATCGTCAGGCTTGCCATTCCGAAAGCCCCGGCACGCACAGCGCGCCGGGGCTTTTGCTTTTCCGGCACCGCGTCAGTGGAAGTCGCGCGATGCCGTCGCCAATCGCCCGAGCAACTCCGACTGGTTGGCAACACGCCGCGCGAGCAGGTGCATCACGCCGTCGACGTTCTGCCAGACCCCGTGCACCGCAAGCAGCGCTGACTCGACGATGACCTTTCGTTCGCGCTCGAACAGGTCGTTCCATATGATCACGTTGACCGGACCTGTTTCGTCCTCGATCGTCACGAACACCGTGCCCTTGGCGGTGAGCGGCCTCTGCCGGTGCGTGACGATGCCGCAGGCGCGCGCTTGTCTGCCGTGGGGCCAAGTGCGCAGCTCCGCCGCCTTGCGTATCCCCATTTTCGCGAGCCGCGCGCGCAGCAGCGCCAGCGGATGCCGGCCGAGCGTCAGTCCCAGGCTCGCGTAATCGGCGAGGATGTTCTCGCCCTCGCTCGGCGCCGGCAGCGCGAGCGGCTGCTCGGCAAAGCGCACCGGTTTCAGCATTTCGGTGCGCCGCGCTTCCGTGCCCAATGCCTCCCAATGTGCCTGATGCCGGTGGCCGGCGAGCGGCGCAAGCGCACCGCTCGCCGCAAGTGCATCGAGCTCGGCTGCGTTGAGTGCAGCCCGCAGCATCAGATCCTCGACGCACGCAAACGCGCGCTCGCGGCGCGCCGCGACGATTCTTTCCGCCGCGGCCAGTCCGAGCCCGCCGATGCGGTTCAGTCCAAGCCGCACCGCATGGCCGCTAGCCGACATCGGACAGGGCTCGAGCGTCGATTCGACTGCGCTCGACGACACGTCGACTGGGCGCACCTCGACGCCGTGCCGTCGTGCGTCCTGTACGAGCTGTGCAGGCGCGTAGAAGCCCATCGGCTGGCTGTTCAGCAGCGCGGCCAGAAATGCGTCCGGGTGATGGCGCTTGATCCAGCACGACGCGTACGCCAGCAGCGCAAAGCTCGCCGCATGGCTCTCGGGGAAGCCGTACTCGCCGAAGCCTTCGATCTGCCCGTAGATGCGTTCGGCGAAGTCGGGCGAATAGCCGCGTGCGACCATGCGCGAGACCAGCCGCTCGCGGAACGGACCGAGCCCGCCCTTGCGCTTCCATGCAGCCATCGAACGGCGCAACGCGTCAGCTTCGCCCGGCGTGAACTTGGCCGCGACGACCGCAAGCTGGATCACCTGCTCCTGGAAAATCGGCACGCCCAGCGTGCGCTCGAGCACTGCGCGGATCTCGTCCTTCTCGTAGCCGACGCTTTCCTCGCCGTTGCGCCGGCGCAGATAGGGATGAATCATGCCGCCCTGGATCGGACCGGGCCGCACGATCGCAACCTGAATCACGAGGTCATAGTAATTCCGGGGCTTGAGCCGCGGCAGCATCGACATCTGCGCGCGCGACTCGATCTGGAAAGTGCCGATCGTGTCGGCAGCGCAGATCATGTCGTAGGTCGGCCGATCGCCGTCGGGGATGTCGCTCAGCGCGAACGGCCGACCCAGCTTGTAGCCGATGAATTCGAGCGCGCGCCGCAGCGCCGACAGCATGCCGAGCGCGAGCACGTCGACTTTCAGCAATCCGAGCGCTTCGAGATCGTCCTTGTCCCACTGGATCACGCTGCGCGCCTGCATCGCCGCGTTTTCGATCGGCACCAGCCGCGCCAACGAATCGCGCGCGATCACGAAGCCGCCGACGTGCTGCGAAAGATGGCGCGGGAAGCCGCGCAGCGTGGCCGCGAGAGCGAGCCACTGCGCGACCGCAGGGCTCGCGGGATCGAGCCCCGCCTCGCGCATCCGCTCGTCGTGGTCGCGCCCATCGTCGAACCAGTGATGGCTTTTGGCGACCTGGTCGATCCGTTGCGGATCGAAGCCCAGCGCCTTGCCGGTGTCGCGCAGCGCGCTGCGTGAGCGGTAGCAGATCACGGTCGCGGCGAGCGCGGTGCGGTGCCGGCCGTATTTGCCGTAGATGTACTGGATTACCTCTTCGCGCCGCTGGTGCTCGAAGTCGACGTCGATATCCGGCGGCTCGTTGCGTTCGCGGCTGACGAAGCGCTCGAACAGCAGATTGCACCGCTCGGGGTCGACTTCGGTGATGCCCAGGCAGTAGCACACGGCCGAGTTGGCGGCCGAACCGCGTCCCTGGCACAGGATTCCCTGCGAGCGCGCCCAGCGAACGATGTCCTCGACCGTCAGGAAAAACGCCTCGTAGCGCAGCTCGCCGATCAGCGCGAGTTCCTTTTCGATCAGCGCGCGTACCTTGTCCGGAACGCCGCTCGGGAAACGCCGTCGCGCGCCGGCCTCGGTCAGTGCGCGCAGATGGCTCGTCGGCGTCTCGCCGGGCGGGACGATTTCCTCCGGATACTCGTAGCGCAGCTCGTCGAGCGAAAACCCGCAGCGTCCGGCGATCGCGACCGTTTCGGCGAGCCATTCAGCGGGGTACAGCTGCGCGAGCCGGATGCGCGGGCGCAGGTACTGCTCGGCGTTGGACGCCAGCGCGAAGCCGCACTCGGCGACCGGCCGGCCGAGCCGGATGGCCGTCAATGCGTCCTGCAGCGGCTTGCGCGAGCGCACGTGCATGTGCACGTCGCCGGCGGCCACCACCGGCAGGCCGGTCAGATGCGCGACGCGTTCGATGCGTTCGATCCGCACGCCGTCGGTGGCGCGCAGCAGATTGGCGGCCGCGATCCACGCGCGGCCGGCGAACCAGGTCGCCAGCCACATCGACTGCGCGAACAGGCGTTCGAACGAAGCCTCGCGCTCGGGTACGAGCAGCGCCAGGCAGCCGGGCAACCCCGCCAGATGCGCGTGGCCGGGCGTTTTCCCTTCGAGGTCCGCCGGATGCGCGCGATACGCGCCCTTGTCGGCGCGCATGCGCGCCAGCGTGATGAACTCCGAGAGGTTGCCGTACGACTCGCGGTCGGTTGCCAGCAGCACGAGCTTCGCGTGCGGCGCGCCGTCCGCGCTCGTGAGCTGCACTTCGGTGCCGATGATCAGATGCAGTCCGCGCGCTTTTGCCTCGACGTGCGCTCGCACCACGCCGGCGAGCGAACACTCGTCGGTGATCGCCAGCGCCGCGTAGCCGAGCGCGTCCGCGCGCTCGACCAGTTCTTCCGGATGCGAAGCGCCGCGCAGGAAGCTGAAGTTCGACACGCAGTGCAGCTCGGCGTAGTCGGGCAGCGGCGGCATCCGGCTCATGCGAACCTTCCGTGCAGATACCAGCCCCGCCGCAGCACCGGATCGGGCGTGCGCAGCCGGAAGATCCACAGCAGCGCGCCGCCCGCATCGCGCGCGACGAAGTAATCGCGCTCGACCCAACGCCCGTCCCACCAGCCGCTTTCGATGCGCTCGGGTCCGGCCACCAGCGTGAGCGGCGTTTCGCAGAACGGCGCGTGATCGCGCTCGGCCAGCGCGACCGGCGTCGGCAGCAGCCAGAGCGGGCGCGCCGGCGCGGGCAGCATCGGCTGCGTGCGCGCCGCGGGCATATCGACCGCGTCGGCGCGGAAGGCCAGCTCGGGCCGGTGATCGGCGTGCGGTCGCAGCCGCACGACCCGCTCACGCCCGAGGCGCGCGTGCAGGCGCTCGATCAGCTGCGCGAGGCTTTCGTGCCCGGTTCCGCCCGCGGGAAACAGCTCGCCCGCGAGCGGCGCGGCGGCGACCACTTCGTCGCAGCGAAGCTGCAACGCGTACACCGGAGCGGCCAGCCGCAGCCTGCCGAGCACCTCGCGCAGCACGGCAGTGAAGCGCGCATCGTCGTGGCTCGCGCTCGCCAGCCGCAGCGGCAGTACGGTCGGCGCGCGGTCCTCGTGGATCAGACTGAAGACGAGCGCGCGCGTGGCCGTGCAGCGCCCCGCCAGCCAGCCGCTCATTTGCACGATCAGCCGGCGCGCCGCGAACAGCAAGGCTTCCGCGCTATCGACGCGGGCGGCGAGTTCGAGCCTGGCTTCGAAGCGCTCGGGCGCGACGAACCAGGCGCGCGGGTCGGCCTTCTTTCCGAGCGCGTGGTCGAGTTCGTCGAGTAGCGCTTCCGAAAACCGCCGTGCCACCGCCGTTCGCGGCAACGGCAGCAGATCGCCGATACGGGCAATGCCCACGCTGCGCAACGCCTCCCAATGCGCCCTGCCTGGCCCCAACAGCCAAGCCGGCAGCGGCGACAACATTTGCGGCAGCTCGGCGACGCTGCGCGCATCGAGGCCGTCGGCCGCACGCGCCAGGATCCAGGCCGCTTGCGGCACCGGCGCTGTCGCGATTTGCGCTGCGTGTCCCTGCCGGACGAGACCCTTGCGCAGCGCCGCCAGCAGCCGCGCGCGGCCGCCGAACAGCCGCAGGCTCGCCGCGACTTCGAGCAGCACGCCCGCCGGCGCTTCGTCGACCAGCGGGTCGCGCGGCGGCGGAACGAGCGCCACGTTGGGCGTGAAGCGCAACGCCCAGCGCGCCACCGCCTCGAGCGCCGCCCGCTCTCTGACCGGGTCGCGCGCGTGCAGTGCGAGCCGCGGGCACAGTGCCGTCGCGGTCGTGCGCCGCATGCCAACCTCTACACCGGCGGCTGCGGCGGCGCGGTTGACGTGCAGGATGCGTTGCGCGTCGCCGATCGCGAACGGCGCATCGCCGGCGGCGCAGGCCTCCAACGGCAATGCGGGCAGGCAGACGGCGATCCACAGCATCGCGCAGGCACCGGCACATCGACGGCCTTACGCGTCGTTGGCTGCGCGGGCCGTTGCGCGCCCCCGCGCCGGTGCGCGCAACGGCACGACCGGCGGCAGCGCGAGCGCGAGCGGTGCGGCGAGCGGCGGCCCGCGCCGCTTCAGGATGTCGACCCGCAATCGCTCTTCGCCCGCGGCAGCCGGCGCAAGCTGCAGACGCAGCGGCGCAGGCGAGGCCGCGTTGCGCGCCGCCTGCGGACGCACGATGAAGGCCAGACTGCGCGTGCCCTGCGCGGCGAGCTGCAGGCGACGCAGCCGGTCGGTGGCGACGAGGGTGTTGTCGTCTTCCGGCAGCCATGCGACGAGCGCGCCGACGCTTGCGCTCTTGAGCACCTGTTCGATCACCCAAAGACGATCGGCGCGCTGCGCAGCGTTCACCACCAGCAAACGGGCGAGCGTCAGCCCGTGCTGCTGCAAGGCCGGCGCGTAGGGGATGAAGGGCGGCGCGACCCAAAGCACTTCGCAGCCGTCCTGCGCGAGTCGCGCCAGCGCCGGCAGCACGAGCCGCAGCTCGCCGATGCCGTGCCGTTCGATCAGCAGTTCCGTCAGGCTGCCGACTGGCCAGCCGCCGCCGGGCAGTTCGGCGTCGAGTGCGGCGAACTGCGAAGGCACGCCGCGCGCCGTGTGCCGCCCGAGCTGATGCGCGCGCCAGACCGCAGCGCCGAGTGCGGCATCGAGCGACGGCAAGGCGGCAGCGGGCGAAGACATGGGCGTGCAGGGATGCTGTAGGTATTTACAGTATCACACAGACGGCTGGAAACAAACCCGGCTGCGCAGGCATCTGCGCTGCGCCCGCATAATCGCCACCAAGGCGCGCTTGCCGCGCGGAGCCGACCATGGAGCGCTTCACGATCCCATTCGACGACAGCCCGGCCACCGAACTCGACGAACCGATCGGCCGGCGCGTACGCCCCGGTCCGTTGAACCTGATCACCGTCGAGCGGCGCGGCGCGCAGGAGCACGCGCACGTCCATCCGAAACCGGGTCGCCGCGCTCCTGCCGCAACCACATGCCGCCGCGCACGATGACCCGCTGGCCGCGTTATCTTGCGTGGTCGGTGCTCGCGCTGGCCGCGGCGGCGGCGGGCGGCATCGTGTGGTACGGGCAGGCGAGCCTGCCGGCGCACGAGGGCGAGCGCAGCGTGCCGGGCCTTGCCGGGCCGGTTTCGATCGTGCGCGACGCGCACGCCGTGCCTTTCATCCGCGCCGAGACCGAAGCCGATGCGCTGTTTGCGCTCGGCTACGCGCACGCGCAGGACCGGCTATGGCAGATCGACTTCAACCGCCGCATTGCGCAGGGGCGCGTCGCCGAAATCCTCGGTCCCGCCGCGGTCGATGCCGACCGCTTCCTGCGTACGCTGGGCATTCATCGCGTCGCACAGTCGATCGCGGCAAACCTCGATGCTCAAACGCGCGCGCTGCTCGACGCGTACGCGGCGGGCGTCAACGCGTATCTTGCGACGCGGACGCAGCCGCTGCCGCCGGAGTTCCTGCTGCTGCGGGCGCCCGCGCCGCAGCCGTGGACGGCGGCGGATTCGATCGCCTGGTCGCTGATGATGGCGTGGGATCTTTCGCGCAGCTATCTGAACGAGCTGGCGCGACTGCGGCTCGCGACGAAGCTCACGCGCGCGCAGATCGACGAATTCCGCCCGCCGTATCCGGGCGATGCACCGCTGCCGGTGGCCGACTACGTCGAGCTGTATCGCGTGCTGGGAATTGCGCGCGGCGGCGCAACCGCCTTGGTCGAGCAGGCGGCGCAGCTCGCCGCCGCGCACCCGGTCGCGGGTTTCGGAGAGGGCGACGGCATCGGCTCGAACAACTGGGTCGTCGCCGGAAGCCGAACCGCGAGCGGCAAGCCGCTGCTCGCCAACGATCCGCACCTGGGGCTCACGACCCCTTCGGTCTGGTACTTCGCGCGACTGCAGGCGCCGGGGCTCGACGTTTTCGGCGCGACACTGCCTGGCGTGCCTTACGTGATCCTCGGCCGCAATGCGCACGTGGCCTGGGGTTTCACGAACACCGGGCCCGACGTTCAGGATCTGTATCTGGAGCGCATCAACCCCGCCAACGCTGACGAGTACCAGACGCCGAATGGTTACGCGCGCTTCGAAACGCGCACCGAGGTGATCCGCGTGCGCGGTGCCGAGGATGTGCGGCTCGTCGTTCGCAGCACGCGGCACGGGCCGGTGATCTCGGGCGCGCTCGCCGCGGTCGACAAAGCGCTGCCGCGCGGTGAGTCCCGCTATGTGCTCGCGCTGCGCTGGGCGGCGCTCGAGCCCGCCGACGCGACGATGCGCGCGCTGCGCGGGATGAATCGCGCGCGCGACGCGAGCGAATTCGAGCAGGCGCTGCGCGACTGGCAGCTCGTTCAGCAGAGCGTCGTGTTCGCCGATGTGGGCGGACGGATCGGCATGATCGCGCCCGGCCGCATCCCCGTGCGCCGCGCCGACAACGACCTGATGGGGCTCGTGCCGTCGCCCGGCTGGGACGCGCGCTACGACTGGGAGGGTTGGCTGCCGTTCGAGGCGCTGCCGCGCGTGATCGATCCGCCTGCCGGTTACATCGTCACTGCCAACCACAAGATCACGCCGCCGGGCTACCCGGCGCACCTCACGTCCGAGTGGTTCCTGCCGTATCGCGCGCAGCGGATTGCCGAGCTGATCGAGTCGCGGCCGTTGCACGCGCCGGAAGACTTCAAGCGCGTCCAGGGCGACGTCGTTTCGCTCGCCGCGCGCGATCTGCTCGCGGCCCTGGCGAACGTGCAGCCGCAGTCGGCCGCGGCGCGCGTCGCGCTCGAACGGCTGCGCGCATGGGACGGGTCGATGGCGGTCGATGCGCCGGAGCCGGTGCTCCTGCACGCGTGGCTGCGCAGGCTGCGGTCGCGAATCTTCGACGACGAGCTGGGTGCGCTGGCCCCCGACTTCGTCGCGTCGAGCGAACTCGTGCAGGTCACGCTGAACGTGCTGGCCGGCCGAACGCGCGCGCGCGACTGGTGCGACGACACGACAACCGCGCAGCGCGAAACCTGCGGCCAGCTCGCGGCCGAGGCGCTCGAAGACGCGATCGGCGATCTCGCCCGTGACGGGCGCGACCTGCTCGCATTGCGCTGGGGCGAGTTTCATCGCGCGGTGCTCGAGCACCGTCCGTTGTCGCACGCTGCCTTCTTGCGCAACTGGTTTCAGCTCTCCGCGCCGGTCGCCGGGGACAGCTACACGGTCAATGTCGGTCAGCTCGTGCTGCGCGGCGAGCGGCCCTTTGAGACGCGCCACGCCGCGAGCCTGCGCGCGATCTACGACCTGTCGAACGAAGGCGGCGATGCATGGATGTTCGCGACCGGCCAGGTCGGTCATCCGCTGTCGCCGCACTACGGCGCGCTGCTTCCGGCCTGGCGGAAGGTCGAGCATCTGCCGCTGCACTGGGCGGGGCCGCGCGAAGGCGAGGTCGGCGGACGGCTTGTGCTCAGGCCGCGCTGACGGCGTCCGGTCGACCGGCGCCGCAGCGTGTCTGTGTCGCCGCGCCAGGTCGATCGCAGGCGCGCACGCCGCAGCGCGCGCACCGGCGCCTTGCCCGAGCAGCCGCTACATCCGCTCGATCCGCCCTTCGCCCGCTTCGGGCGCGGAGGCGCGCGGACCGGCAAGGCGGTCGTACCACCCGCGCAGCGACGCGCGCGCGGCCTTGAAACCCTCGACGAGCGGCCCGCGGTCGTAGAACACGATCACCATCAGGCTGTTGCGCGGCTTGTCGTCGGGGCGCATTGGCTCGACGCTGTGCCAGCTTGCGGGCGTCACCGCGAAGGCGTAGCCGGTGTTCGGCGCGAAGCACATCGCGCGCGCCTCGCGGAAAGAACCGTCGGCGTTGCGCGCGTGAAAGCGTGTGCCCAGATGCGCCTGGCTGTCGTCGGCGGGCAGGTAGAACTGCGTCGTGATCGCCTTGCGCGGCGAATCCGGGTGGATCGAGATCCGATAGCCGCCCAGGTCGCGGAACAGCGTCGGGAAGTGGCGCAGTTTGATCTGGTCGATCGGGCGTCGGCGCGCGGCTTCGAGGCTTGCCGCGAATTTCGCCTTGTACGCGGCGTCCAGCTCCGGGGCGGTCAGCCCCGCAACGACCTCGCGCCAGAACTCCGCCTGCGCGGCCGGCAGCCGCGCGATGTTGCCGGGCACGAGCGGAAACTGCAGGCGCGCGCTGCGCCCGTCCGGCAGCGTTGCGTCGCTGTGCTTCAACTCGCGGTAATAGGCGTCGGCGGGCAGCTGCGCGAGCAGCTCCGCGTAGACGTCCGGCGGAAACGCACCGTCGAAGACCAGATGGGCAAAGGGATCGGTCGCCAGGTTCGTCGTCTCGACGGCGCAGCTCAGGTGCTCGACGATGCGTTGCGAGACTCGCATGGGCTTCGGTCCGATGGCGGCGGCCGCGATTCTAGGACGGCGGCGCGGGGCTGCCCCATGGAAAACCACGGTTTGACGCTGTCCGGGGCATGGTGCAGCATCCGCCGCCTGTCATCCATCTTCCAGGAAGGAGCCATCGGATGCGTCGACTCTTTGCCGCAGCGGCGACCGTCGTGCTGTTTGCCGCGGGCGTTGCCGCCGTTCCCGCAGTCGAGGCCAAGACCCTGCGCTGGGCCAGCCAGGGCGACATTCTGACCTTCGACCCGCACGCGCAAAACGAAGGGCTGAACAACACCGCAAACAGCTACATCTACGAGCCGCTGATCAATTACAACGAAAAGTTCGAACTGGAGCCCGCGCTCGCGGTGTCCTGGAAGCAGGAGACGCCGCTGATCTGGCGCTTCAACCTGCGCAAGGGCGTCAAGTTCCACGACGGCACCCCGTTCACCGCGCACGACGTCGTCTACTCGATCGAGCGCGCGATGGCGCCGACGTCGAACTTCCGCGTGTACACGACCGCGATCCAGCGCGCGCATGCGGTCGACGACCACACGGTGCTGATCTACACGACGGTGCCGAATCCGGTGCTGCTGCGGCAGATGCCCGAGCTGCGCATCATGAGCAAGGCGTGGTCCGAGAAGCACAAGGTCACGCAGCCGCAGAACTTCGTTGCCAAGGAGGAAACCTACGCGGTGCGCAACGCCAACGGCACGGGCCCGTACATGCTCAAGTCGCGCGAAGTCGACATCCGCACCGTGTTCGTCGAGAACCCGAACTGGTGGGGCAAGGCGAACAAGAAGGGCAACGTCACCGAGATCGTCTATACGCCGGTGAAGTCCGACGCCACGCGCACGGCCGCGCTGCTGTCCGGCGAACTGGATTTCGTGCTCGACCCGGCGCCGCAGGACCTGGCGCGGCTGCGCTCGAACCCGAGCACGAAAGTCGTCGAGGGCGCGGAGAACCGCACGATCTTCCTCGGCTTCGACCAGTACCGCGACGAACTGCTGTATGCCGACGTCAAGGGCAAGAACCCGTTCAAGGATCTGCGCGTGCGGCAGGCGCTGTATCACGCGATCGACATCGAGGCGATCAAGCGCTCGGTGATGCGCGGTTCGTCGGATCCGACCGGCGCGATCATCCAGCGCGCCGTCAACGGCTGGACCGAAGAGGCGCACAAGCGGCTGCCGTACGACGAGAAGAAGGCGCGCGAGCTGCTCGCCGCCGCCGGCTACCCGAACGGCTTCTCGTTCACGCTCGACTGCCCGAACAACCGCTACATCAACGACGAGGAGATCTGCAAGGCGCTGGTGGCGATGTGGGCGCGCATCGGCCTGAAGGTCAACCTGAACGCGATGCCGCGCGCGACCTATTTCGCCAAGATCCAGAAGTACGACACCAGCGCCTACCTGCTCGGCTGGGGCGTGCCGACGTTCGACGCGCTGTACTCGTTGCAGTCGCTGGCGAAAACCGTCGGCAAGGAAGGCGACGGCAACTTCAATCTCGGGCGCGTCAGCAACGCCGAGTACGACCAGTTGGTCGAGGCGATGAAGAGCGAGGTCGACCAGAAGAAGCGCAACGAGCTGATCGCCAAGGCGCTGCTGATCCACAACCGCGAGATCATGCACATCCCGCTGCACAACCAGGTCATTCCGTGGGCGATGCGCAAGAACGTCAACGTCATCCACCGCGCGGATAACCGGCTCGAAGCCCGTTGGGTTCGCATCGACTGATGCGAACCCGAGCAAGCCGGTTACGGCGAAGGCTAACTTCGGCGCGCAAGCGCCGAAGTTAAGCGAGGCGAACGCCTCGCGGCCGAAGCCACAATCGACTGGAAGCGCGCTGGGTGCGCATCGATTGAGGCAGGCGCTTCCCGCGCTTGCGGTCGATTGCGTCGCAGGCTAACTTCGGCGGAGCCGAAGTTAAGGGAGGCTGCGCCAGCGGCCTCCCGGCCGGAGACACAACCGGCGTGAAGCGCGCTGGGTGCGCATCGATTGAGGCAGGCGCTTCCCGCGCTTGCGGTCGATTGCGTCGCAGGCTAACTTCGGCTCCGCCGAGTTAAGGGAGGCCGCGCCGGCGGCCTCCCGGCCGAAACCACGACCGGCTTGAGGCCGGTCCGACCCGCCGCAGGATTCGCCGCAGGTCC
>JBFMFC010000020.1:11916-30172 GCA_040752195.1 Pseudomonadota bacterium
CGGTCGATTGCGTCGCAGGCTAACTTCGGCTCCGCCGAGTTAAGGGAGGCCGCGCCGGCGGCCTCCCGGCCGAAACCACGACCGGCTTGAGGCCGGTCCGACCCGCCGCAGGATTCGCCGCAGGTCCGACGGCGACTCGGCGCGGACACCGCGCACGCCTGCGCGCCTTTGTGGCGCTGCGCACGGTCTCAGGCGCCGTGCCGGATGCAGATCTTGCCGAAGTGCGCGCCGCTGCCCAGATACGCGAGCGCTTCTTTCAGCGCTTCGAAGCGGAACACGCGGTCGATCACCGGCCGCAGCCGGTGCTGCTCAATCGCGCGCATCATCGCCTCGAAACCATCGCGATGGCCGACGGTGATGCCCTGCAGCCGCACCTGGCGCGTGACCACGTGACCGAGCGGCGCGGACAACGCCGAACCCGACAGCACGCCGATCGTCGAGATCGTTCCGCCGGGGCGGATCGCGCGCAGCGACTGCGGCAGCGTCTTTTCGCCGCCCAGTTCGACGATGTGATCGAAGCCGCGCCCGCCCGTGAGTTCGCGCGCGGGCTTGTACCACTCGGGCGTGGTCTTGTAGTTGATGCCGGCGTCCGCGCCGAGCTGCCGGGCGCGCGCCAGCTTCTCGTCGCTGGAGGAGATCACGGTCACGTGCGCGCCCGCGAGCTTCGCGAACTGCAGCGCGAACAGCGCCACGCCGCCGGTGCCCTGCACCAGCACGCGCGCACCGGGCGCGAGGCGCTCGTAGGTGACGAGCGCACTCCAGGCGGTGAGCGCCGCGCACGGCAGGGTGGCGGCTTCTTCATCCGAAAGATGCGCCGGCACCCTGACCACGCCCTGCTCGGACAGGCACATGTAGTCGGCCATCGTGCCGTCGATCGGGCCTCCCAGGGTCTGCGTCATGCGCTCCAGATCCGGCTCGCCGGCGATCCAGTTCTGGTTGAAGCACGGGCAGACGCGGTCGCCGATTCTCACGCGCGTGACGCCGGCGCCCACCTCGATCACTTCGCCCACGCCATCGGAGATCGGAATCAACGGCAGGTTGCCGGTGAACGAGCCGTAACCGCGATTCGGCACCACCAGGTCGCGGTAATTCAGCGACGCCGCCTTCATCTTCAGCAGCACCTGGCCCGGTCCCGGCTTCGGATCCGGCCGGGTCGCCAGTTGCAGATGGTCCAAGCCCCAGTCGTCCTGGATCTGGAATACGCGCATCGCTACTCCGGCTGCGCAGGAATCGCGCGCACGGACAACACGCCTTCGATCGCAGCGATCGCGTCGATCACGCTCTGCTCGACGGGGCTGTCGACGTCGACCAGCGTGTACGCCATCTCGCCGCGGCTCTTGTTGATCATGTTGTGGATGTTCAGGCCCGCCCTGGCCATTGCGGTGGAAATCTGCCCGAGCATGTTCGGCACGTTGGCGTTGGCCACGGCGACGCGCCACGGCGCTTCGCGCGCCATCTCCACGTTCGGGAAATTCACCGCGTTGACGATGTTGCCGTTCTCCAGGAACTCGCGCACCTGATCGACCACCATGGCGGCGCAGTTCTCCTCCGCCTCGGCGGTGGAGGCGCCCAGGTGCGGAAACGCGATCGCGTTCGGCACGCTGGCGAGCAGCGGCGACGGAAAGTCGCACAGATAGGCCTTGAGCTTCCTGTCGCGCAGCGCCTGCGCAACCGCCTCTTCGTCCACCACGGCGTCGCGTGCGAAGTTCAGCAGTACCGCGCCGGGTTTCATCACCGCCAGCCGCCTGCCGTCGATCAGATGGCGGGTCGCGGCAACGAGCGGCACGTGCAGCGTGACGAAGTCCGAGTGCTTCAGCAGGTCCTCGATCGAGTTCGCCTTGCGCACGCCCGAATGCAGCCGCCAGGCGGCATCGACCGTGATCTCCGGATCGAAGCCCACCACCTTCATGCCGAGCTTGATCGCCGTTTCCGCCACCAGACCGCCGATCGCGCCCAGCCCGATCACGCCGAGCGTGCGATGCGGCAGCTCGATGCCGGCGAACTGCTTCTTGCCTTCCTCCACGCGCGCCTCGAAGTCCTTCGCCTCCGGCGGCAGCTCGGCGACATAGCGCAGGGCCGGCACGAGGTTGCGCGCGCCGATCAGCAGTGCCGCCAGCACCAGCTCCTTGACGGCGTTGGCGTTCGCTCCGGGGGCGTTGAACACCGGCACGCCGCGGCGGGACATCTCCGCCACCGGAATGTTGTTGGTGCCGGCCCCGGCACGGCCGATCGCCTTGACGCTCGCCGGAATCGGCAGCGCGTGCAGATCGGCCGAGCGCAGCAGGATCGCGTCCGGATGCTCGGCGTGCTTCGACACTGCGTAGCGGTCGTGCGGGAAGCGCGCCAGCCCGTGGCTCGAGACATTGTTCAGCACGAGGATCTGATACTTGACCATGCTCGACTCCCCGCTCGCCTTGTGGGAGAGGGGCCGGTGGAGAGGGTGTTCAGCCGTACTTGCGTTCGAACTCGCGCATGTAGTCCACCAGCGCGCGCACGCCTTCGATCGGCATTGCGTTGTAGATCGACGCGCGCATGCCGCCGACCGAGCGGTGCCCTTTGAGCTGCAGCAGTCCGCGTGCCTCGGCACCCTTCAGGAACTCGCCGTCGAGCTTGTCGTCGCGCAGCCTGAATGGCACGTTCATGCGCGAGCGGTCTTCCTTGCGCACCGGGTTGACGTAAAACGAGGTCGAATCCAGATAGTCGTACAGCAGCTTCGCTTTCGCGATGTTGCGGCGCTCGATCTCCGCCAGGCCGCCCTGCGCGAGCAGCCACTCGAACACCAGCCCTGCGATGTAGATCGAGTAGGTGGGCGGCGTGTTCAGCATCGAGTCGGCCTCCGCCTGCTCCTTCCAGTGAAACGCCGACGGCGTGATCGGCAGCGCCCGATCGAGCAGATCCTTGCGCACGATCACGATGGTCAGCCCTGCGCAGCCGGCGTTCTTCTGCGCCCCGGCGTAGATCACGCCGTACCTGGAGACGTCGATCGGCCGCGACAGGATGTGCGACGACATGTCCGCCACCAGCGGCACGTCGCCGACGTCGGGCGTCCAGTGATATTCGACGCCGCCGATCGTCTCGTTCGTGCACACGTGCACATAGGCGGCGTCGGGCGAAAGCTTCCACGTCTGGCGCGCCGGCACGTAGGTGAAGTTCTTGTCCTCGCTGGAGGCGGCGACGTTGACCTGCGCGTACTTCTTCGCTTCCTTGATCGACTTCTTCGACCACTCGCCGGTGTTGACGAAGTCGATCACGCGGCGGTCGCCGAGCAGGTTCATCGGCACGAAGGCGTTTTCGCCGATCGCGCCGCCCTGCAGGAACAGCACCTCGTAGCCGTCGTCGATGGCGAGCAGCTTGCGCAGGTCGGCTTCCGCTTTCTCCGCGATCGAGATGAACTCGGGGCCGCGATGACTCATCTCCATCACCGACATGCCGCTGCCGTGCCAGTCCAGCATCTCGGCGGCGGCGCGTTGCAAGACTTCCTTGGGCAGCACCGCGGGGCCGGCGCTGAAGTTGTAGACGGTCATTGGTGGTTTCCGCAGGAGGCGTTCACTGATTTCGTACGCAATTTACCGCACCGCGGCAACATCGCGGTCAAGGTGTGCGTTCCAGCAGCGCCGCAATCGCCGGATCGAGCGAAGCGAGGAACCGTTCGACCGCTCGTGTGTACGCGCTTTCCAGCCCGAGTAGCCGATTGATCTGCGCATGCGACAGCGCCTGCGGCAGCACGCTTGCACGCACCCCCAGTGACTGCGCGCGTGCCACGTAGGCGCGCGCCTGCGCGCAGCTGTCGTCGCGCCGCACGGTCGAGCACACCGCGAGTACGGGCGATGCGCCGCGCGCCAGCACGTGATACGGCGACACCCTGCGCCAGAAGTCGGGGTCCGCGCCGAACGCGCGGTCGTACAGGCTCGCATGGGGCGACGACATCAACGACACCACGTCGAGCGCGGCGCTGTCCAGAAGCACGGCGCCCAGCACGGGTCTGGCGCCGAACTCGGCAGCGAAGCCCGGCGCACCGTTGACCAGCGCGACCAGATGCGCGCCGGCCGAATGGCCCATCAGCACGAAGCGTTGCGGGTCGGCGCCCCACCGGGCAGCGCTTCCTTGCGCAGCGGCGAGCGCGCGTGCGACGTCGCGCGCCTGCTCCAGCGGGTCGGCTTCCGGCAGCATGCGGTAGTTCGTCGAGATCAACACCCAGCCCGCTGGGACCCAGCGCGCAACCTTGTTGGCGACCAGGTTTGCGTGGCCCTTGTCGCCGATTCTCCATCCGCCGCCGTGGACCAGGAAGATCACCGGCGCTGCCTGCGCCCGCGCGGGCGCATAGACATCGAAGCGCTGTGCCGGCGCGGCGCCGTAGGCAACGTCGTGCTGCACGCGCAGGTCGGCGGCCGGCACGGCGACCCGACCGCCGGCCGCATCGCGCTCCGAAGCGGCGGGCGTCTCGGCGGCCGTAGCGGCCGCGAGCCCAGCGCAGACGAAGGCCACGGCGAAGCACGTTGCACATCGAAACGTCGAAGCAGGCATGCGTGTCTCCCTGGTCGAGAACTGCGGGCGCACGATGGTGGCGGCTGCCACCGCGGTCGATGTGAGGCCCGTTACCGCTGCAACGACTTGTCAGCCGGCTCGCATCGCGAGGTCGCGCACACGCTTGGGCTCGCCGCGAGGCGGTACGCGCCGCGACGCCACGGCGCGGGCTAGCTCAACCCCGCCACCGGCACCGCCGCGCCGTGCATCGCGCGCGCGGCGTCGGAGGCTAGGAACACGATCACTTCGGCAAGCGCCTCGGGTGCGACCCAGCGCCTGGGGTCGGCGTCGGGCATCGCGGCGCGGTTTTCCGGCGTGTCGATGATGGTGGGCAGCACGCAGTTGACGTTGACGTTCTTTTCGCGCAGCTCGAGCGCCATCGTTTCGGTGAGGCGGATCACCGCGCTCTTGGCGGCGACGTAGGCGCCCATCAGCGCCGCGCCTTTGAGCGCGGAGGCGGCGCCGACGTTGACGATCCTGCCGCCGCCGGCGGCGAGCATCTGCGGCACCACGGCGCGCACGGCGTTGAGCAGCGTGCGCACGTTGATGTCGAGCAGGAAGTTCCAGGTCGCATCGGTCGTCTCGTGCACCGCTTCGCCCATGCGGAAGCCGCCGGCGAGGTTGGCCAACACGTCGATGCGGCCGAAGCGCTGCGCCGCGCGCGCGATCGCGGCCTGCGTTTGCGCGACATCCAGCAGGTCTGCCGGCGCGAGCAGGCGCCGCGCCTCCTCGCCGGGGTAGGCCGTGCGCAGCAGTTCCTCGCTGCGGTCGATCAGCGCGAGGTTGGCGCCGCGTGCGGCGAAGGCGGCGGCGACCGCGCGGCCGAGGTTGCCGGCGGCGCCGGTGATGACGACGGCGCGATTGGCGAACTCCATGTCAACTCCCATTGCGGCGGGCGGCGTGGTAGGCGCCGGTGCCGCGCGTGAGCACGCGGTCGGTCGGCAGCACGTCGCCCGGCTCCAGCTCCGGTTGCCCTCGGACGCGCTCGTAGATCGGGCCGAAGTCGATGCGGGCCAGTTCGAGCAGCTCGTCGAGGTCGCGGATCACGAAATAGGTTTCCTGAAAGTCGTCGATGCGGTAGCGCGTGCGCATCACGCGTTCCAGGTTAAAGCCGATGCGGTTCGGCGACGCGTCGTCGATCGCGAACACGCTCTCGGCGTAGGAGGACGCGATGCCGGAGCCGTAGATGCGCAGGCCGCCATCTTGCTCGACCAGCCCGAACTCGACCGTGTACCAGTACACGCGGGCAAGCTGCGGCAGCACGCCGAGCCGTTGTGCGCGCAGGCCACCGAAACCGTACGCCTGGATGTAGTCGGCGATCACCGGGTTCATCAGCATCGGCACGTGGCCGAACACGTCGTGAAAGACGTCGGGTTCCTCCAGATAGTCGAGCTGCTCGGGCTTGCGGATGAACTGCCCGGCGGGGAAGCGCCGGTTCGCCAGGTGCTCGAAGAACACCTCGTCCGGCACCAGTCCTGGCACTGCGACCACCTGCCAGCCGGTGGCTTTCATCAGCACGTCGGACAGCCGGCGGAAGTCGGGGATCCGGTCGGCCGTGATCGGCAGCGCGCGCATACCGGCGACGAACTCGTCGCACGCGCGGCCCGGCAAGAGTTTCGTCTGCCGCTCGTACAGCGTTCGCCAGGTCGCGTGCTCCTCGGCCGTGTAGTTCTGCCAGCCTTGGTCGATCGTCCAGTCGGGGCTCGCGGGCCGGCCGGCTTCGCCGGCCGCCAGGCCGTGCTTCGTGCCCTGCGGGTACTGCATGCTGCCCCTCGCGGCGCACTTCAGGCAGCGCCGGCGGGCTGCAGCACGCCGCGGCGGATCTGATCGCGCTCCATCGACTCGAACAGCGCCTTGAAGTTGCCTTCGCCGAAGCCTTCGTCGCCGCGGCGCTCGATGAACTCGAAGAACACCGGCCCCAGCAGCGTCTGCGAGAAGATCTGCAGCAGCAGCCGCTTCTTGCCCCCGTCGGTCGAGCCGTCCACCAGGATGCCGCGCGTCTGCAGTTCGCTCACGGCCAGCCCATGTCCGGGCAGCCGCTCGTCGAGCATCTCGTAGTAAAAGCTGTTAGGCGCGGTCATCAACGGCACGCCGGCCATCTGCAGCTTGTCGACCGTGCCGACGATGTCGTCGGTCAGCAAGGCGATGTGCTGAATGCCTTCGCCGTTGAACTGCATCAGGAACTCTTCGATCTGCCCGGTCCCCTGCGACGCTTCTTCGTTGAGCGGAATGCGGATCCTGCCGTCCGGCGCGGTCATCGCCTTCGACGTGAGGCCCGTGTACTCGCCCTTGATGTCGAAGTAGCGCAGCTCGCGGAAGTTGAAGATGCGCTCGTAGAAACCGGCCCAATAGCTCATGCGGCCGCGGTAGACGTTGTGCGTCATGTGGTCGATCAGCCGCAGGCCGTGGCCTTTCGGGTGCCGGTCGGCGCCTTCGATCCACTCGAAGTCGATGTCGTAGATCGACTTGCCGTCTTCGAAGCGGTCGATCAGGTACAGCGGCGCGCCGCCGATGCCCTTGATCGCCGGCAGCCGCAGCTCCATCGGTCCGGTGGGCACCTCGACCGGCTGCGCGCCCAGCTCGAGCGCGCGCGCGTATGCCTTGTGCGAGTCGCGCACGCGAAACGCGATCGCGCACGCCGACGGCCCGTGCTCTTGTGCGAAGTACCAGGCCAGGCTCTTCGGCTCGTTGTTGACCACGAAGTTGATGTCGCCCTGGCGGTACAGCACCACGTCCTTCGAGCGGTGCACCGCCACTTTGCTGAAACCGAGCTTCTCGAACACCGGTTCCAGCACGTTCGGCTGCGGGGAAGCGAACTCGACGAATTCGAAGCCCATCAGGCCCATCGGGTTGTCGGGAACATCTGCCATCGCTGCGCTCCTCACGTTGGATTGTTCCGGCACCGCGCTTCGTCAATCGATCCGAACAAGCTCGCGCTTGTACCGCGCGCGTCGCCGCGAGTAGTCGGGTGCGCTGTCCGCGAGCAGCCGCGCGACGTCTTCATCGGTCAGTTCGCGGACCAGCTTGGCCGGCGCGCCCAGGATCAGCGAGCGGTCGGGGAAGACCTTGCGTTCGGTGACGATGCTGCCCGCACCGACCAGGCAGTTGCGGCCGATCACTGCGCCGTTCATCACGACGGCCTGGATCCCGATCAGCGACCCGTCGCCGATCGTGCAGCCGTGCACGACGGCCGCGTGGCCGATCGTCACACTCGCGCCGACGGTCAGAGGATAGCCGAGGTCGTTGTGCAGCACCGCGCACTCCTGCACATTGCTGCCGTCGCCGATCGTGATCGGCTCGTTGTCGCCGCGCAGGACGGCGTTGAACCACACGCCGACGTTCTCGCCGAGCACGACCTTGCCGATCAGGGTCGCGTTGGGCGCGACGAACGCGGTCGCGGGGATGTGCGGGGCGTCGTCGCCCAATCGATACAGCGCCATCGGTCACTCCGGTTTCAGGCCCGCCTTGTGCACGAGTGCGCCGTAGCGGGCCAGCTCGCTGCGAAAGTATTGCGCGGCGGCTTCGGGTGTGGTCGGGTTGATCGAGTTGCCCTGCTTGTCCATCGCCTCCTTGACCTCGGGTGTCGAGAACGCCGACACGAAGGCGGCGTGGATGCGCTTGACCTGCTCGGCCGGCAGCTTCGCGGGGCCGACCACCGCGAACCAGCCGGCGACTTCGTAGTTCGGCAGGCCCTGTTCGGCGATCGTCGGGATCTCCGGCGCAGCCGCGGCGCGGGCCCTGCCGCCGACACCGATCGCGCGCAGCGCACCGCTCTTCAGGTGGCCCTGCGCGGCGGGAAGCGCGACGACCCCCAACTCGACCTGCCCGCTGATCAGATCGGTGACCATCGGGCCGACGCCCTTGTACGGAATGTGCTTGACGTCGACACCGGCCTGCTCGACGAACATCGCACCGGCAAGGTGAATGATCGTGCCGTTGCCGGACGATGCGTAGTTGTAGGCGCCGGGTTTCGCCTTCAGGAACTCGATCAGCTCGCCGACACTGCGCGCCGGCACCTTCGTCGGGTTCACGACCAGCACGAACGGCGTGGCGCCGAGCACCGAGATCGGCGTGATGTCTTCGATCGAGTCGAACGGCATCTTCTTGAACACGTGCGGATTGATCACATGGTTGTTCGACACCACGCCAATCGTGTTGCCATCGGGCGCGGCCCTGACGATCGCCGTCGTGCCGGTGATGCCGCCGGCGCCCGCCAGGTTCTCGATCACGACCGGCTGCCCGAGCGCCTTGGCGAGCGCGGGCTGCACGGCGCGCATGATCGTGTCGACGCCCGAGCCGGGCCCGACGGGCAGGATCATCTTCAGCGGCGTCTGCGCGGCGGCAAGGAGCGGGAAAACGGCTACCGCGAGCGCGACGGCCGCGCGGCGTCGGATCGAAATGCGCATGGTTCCTCCGGGTTGGGTCGGTGACTCGGCGAGGCGGGCGCGCCGTTCTGACGCAGCTTCGGTCAGTGGAAGGCGCGTAGGCTGCTACGAAACCGCGGGCCGGGCAAGCGCGCCCAGCACCTCTTCCGTGTGCTCGCCCGCGCGCGCGAGCGGCCGGCGCACGCCGGGGCGGCGGCCGCCCATCGCGAGCGGCAGCAGCACGACTTCAGTGGTTCCGCCGTCGTCGGTCGTCATCGGAGCCAGTCCGCCGCTTGCTTTCAGATGCGGGTCGTCGACGAGCTGCTCGGGCCGAGCGATCGGCGCGTACGGTATCCCGGCGGCCTCGAGCTTCGCCGCCAGCGTCTCGGCGCGATGCTGCTTCAGGCGTTCGGCCAGGCGCGGGATCAGCTCGCCGCGCGCAGCCACGCGCGCGGCGTTGGTCGCGAACCGAGGCTCCCGCGCGAGCTGCGGACAGCCGAGCACCTCGCACAGCGCGACGAACTGCTTGTCGCTGACCGCGCCGATGAACAGCTGCTCGCCCTCGGCCAGCGTGAACACGTCGTACACGCTCCACGCCGACACGCGCGCGGACATCGGCGGTGGCGGCTCGCCCGTCATCAGGTACTGCTGCAGGTGCTGCGCGCACAGGAACACGCAGTTTTCGAACAGCGCGCTGCGCACCTCCTGCCCGCGACCGGTGCGGTCGCGCTCGCGCAGCGCGGCCAGCGCGCCGATCGCGCCGAACATGCCGCCCATGATGTCGTTGACCGATGCGCCCACGCGCAACGGGCGCCCCGGCAGGCCCGTCATGTAGGCCAGCCCTCCCATCATCTGCACGACTTCGTCGAGCGCCAGTCGCTTTTCGTAAGGCCCCGGCAGGAAACCCTTGTGCGACACGTAGATCAGGCGCGGAAAGCGCGGCGCGAGCGTGGCGTAGTCGAGCCCGGCCGACGCCATCAGCCCGGGGCGAAAGTTCTCGATCAGCACGTCGCAGGTGCCGATCAGCCCGAGGGCGGCCGCGTGGCCATCGGGCGAGTGGATGTCGAGCACGACGCTCTTCTTGTTCCGGTTGAACGTGCGGAAAAAGCCGATGCCCAGTCCCGGCAGCTTGCGCGTCTTGTCGCCGCCGGGCGGTTCGACCTTGATCACTTCCGCGCCGAGGTCGGCGAGGATCATGCCGCACGTCGGCCCCATCACCATGTGCGTGAATTCGACCACGCGCACACCGGCGAGCGGCAGGTCGTTGCGGTCGAGCGATGCGTTCATCGGCTCCTCAAGTGTCTGTGGTTTCCGCTTGGAGAAAAGTCTTCGGCAGCCCGGCGCGCGCGAGCGCGCCGAAGAGGGGCTCACCGCGGAGCCACTCGGCCAGCCACCCGCGCAGCGCGAGCAGACGCGCGACATTCACGCCCGTGGCGACGCCCATCGCGCCGAGCATGAAGGCGAGGTCTTCGGTCGCGACGTTGCCGCTCGCGCCGGGCGCGTGCGGGCAGCCGCCGATGCCGGCGAGCGACGCGTCGAAGCGCGCCACGCCGACGTCGAGCGCGGCGCACACGTTGGCCAGCGCGAGCCCGCGCGTGTCGTGGAAGTGCGCGCACCAGAAACGGTCGCCGGCGATGCGCAGCGCTTGCTCGAAGAGCCGGCGCACTGAGTTCGGGTCGGCGTAGCCCACTGTGTCCGCGAGACTGACGCGATCGGCGCCGGCGTCGAGCAGCGCCTGCATCAGCCGCAGCACCTCGACGGGCTCGACACGACCCTGCAGCGTGCAGCCGAAGGCCGTGCCGACGCCGCCCTCGATCAACGTCCCGGCGCCGCTCGCATCGCGCGCTGCGCGGATGCGAGCGACCTCGGCCACCGCTTCATCGGGTGTCTTGCGCAGATTGGCGAGGCTGTGCGCGGAACTCGCCGACAGCGGCACGAGCAGCAGATCGGCGCCCGCTTCGAGCGCGCGCTCGGCGCCCTTCAGGTTCGGCACGAGCACGGAAGCGGACAGCCCGGGCAGCGTCCTGGCGAAGGCGAGCGCATCGGCCGTGTCGGCAAGCTGCGGCAGCAGCCGCGCCGGGACGAACGAACCGACCTCGACTTCGCGGATGCCGGCCGCAAACGCGGCGGTGATCCATTCGCGCTTGCGCGCCGTCGGCAGAATGGTCGCGATGCTCTGCAGGCCGTCGCGCAGACCGACCTCGCGGATCACGGCTCGGGACGGAAGGGCAGGCATGAACGGCTTCTCGGATCGCGCACCGGAGTGCTCGGGGCGCAAATGTAGACGTTCCGCAGCGGCCGCGTGGCTCAATTTCGGAACCGCAGCCGTTCCGGATCGGAATGGCACAATCGCGCGCGATGAAGCGCCCGTTCGATCCGGTCACGCTGCGGATGTTCGTCGCGGTCTGCGAAGAGCGCAACATCGCGCGCGCGGCCAAGCGCGAGGCGATCGTCGCCTCGGCGATCAGCAAGCGCATCGCGGCGATCGAGGCGCAACTCGGCGTGCCGCTGCTCAAACGCGGCCGGCGCGGCATCGAGCCGACGGCGGCCGGCGAGGTGCTGCTGCGCCAGGCGCGCGACGTACTGCGAACGATGGAACGCATGCACGACGAACTCGCCGAGTTCGCCGGCGGCGTGCGCGGTGCCGTGCGTGTCTTCGCCAGTTTGTCGGTGCTTTCCGAGTTTCTTCCCGACGACGTGAGTACCTTTCTCGCGAGGCACCGCACCGTTCGCGTGAGTCTGGAGGAGCGGGTCAGTTCGGAGATTGTGCGCGCGGTGCGCGAAGGCGCGGTCGACTTCGGCGTGTGCTGGGACGCGACGGATCTGGCCGGGCTCGCCACGCTGGCGTACCGCGCCGATCGCCTTTGCGTCGCGCTGGCGCCGACACATCCGCTGGCCGGCCGGCGCCGGCTCGAGTTCGTCGACACGCTGCCGTACGAGCACATCGAGATCCTGCCCGGCAGCATGGTGCAGGCCACTTTGCGGCGCGCGGCGGCGATGGCGGGCGCGACGCTGCGCCATCGCATTCAGGTGTCGACCTTCGACGCCGCCTGCCGCACCGTCGCCGCCGGGCTCGGCATCGCGGTCGTGCCGCGCGAGGCGGCCGAGACCCATGCGCGTGCGCGCGACCTGCGGCTGGTCCCGCTGACCGACACCTGGGCCACGCGACGGTTCGTCGTGTGCATGCGCTCGCGCGAGACGCTGACGGCTGCGGCGCGCCTGCTCGTCGACCATTTGCATCGGCGCGCACCCGCGGCGCCGGTTCCGCGCGTGCTGCGACAAGGCGACAAACCGGCCGGCCCGTCGCCGTAGTTTGCCGGCCCGGTCTCGTCGTCGGCTTGGTGCGCGCCCTTGCCGCCGCGCGACGTCGCGGATCAGTCCGCCGGGACGAACTTCAGCGCGACGCCGTTGTTGCAGTAACGTTTGCCGGTCGGCGGCGGCCCGTCGTCGAAGACGTGGCCCTGATGGCCGCCGCAGCGCGCGCAGTGATACTCGGTGCGCGGATACAGCAGCTTGAAGTCGGTCTTGAAGCCGACCGCGTCCGGCAGCGACGTATAAAAGCTCGGCCAGCCGGTGCCGCTGTCGTACTTCATCTCCGACGTGAACAGCGGCAGGTCGCAGCCGGCGCAGTGGTAGGTGCCTTTGCGCTTCTCCGCGTTCAGCGGACTGGTGAACGCGCGCTCGGTGCCTTCGCGCCGGAGCACGTCGAACTGCGCGGGCGTCAGCCGCTTGCGCCATTCGTCCTCGGGCAGCTCGACGCGATCCGCGCGCGTCGGTCGGGAGGCGGCTTGCGCGTCGCGGCCGCCCAAGCCGAGCGCGGCGAACGCGGAGAAGATCTGGCGGCGGGTCATGGTGCAGGCCTTTCACTTTCAGTCGGATCGATCGTGTACCTCGGTCGCGCGGCCGGTCGGCATCTTTCACCTGCCCGCGCGCGCTTGGACCGCCTCCGGCCGATTCCGGTTTCAGCAGTGCCGCAGCGACGGCCCGCAGTACGAGGCGGAATGCCGTTGAAGCATACGATGCGTTCGACGGCCGACCTCGCCCGGGATCGGCGACACGGCGCGCTTGCTTGCCCGCGCTCACGCGAGCATCTTCGCGCGCTGCGGCGGTAGCACGGCCCGCCGCGGCCGTCTTCTGGCGGCGCAGCAGGCGGCTTTGCGCTGTGTGGTTTTGCCGCGGGCGATCGAGCGTCGCGACAGCGGGCGGCGGCGCCTGCGGCCGTTACAGGTATATTTCCTGCTCACGACCGCCCGGCAACGCCGGGCGTTTTGCATGCAGACCCCATGCTCGCCTTCATCGTCCGCCGACTGCTGCAAGCGATCCTCGTGATGCTGACGGTCGCCTTCGTCGCCTTCCTGCTGTTTCAGTATGTGGGCGATCCGGTGACGCAGATGCTCGGACAGGACGCCACGCCCGAGGACCGCGCGCGGCTGCGCACCGACCTGGGGCTCGACCAGCCCTTTTTCGTGCAGTTCGGCCACTTCGTCGCCAACGCGGCGCAGGGCGACTTCGGCATCAGCCTGCGGCAGGGGCGCGCGGTATCGACGCTGATCAAGGAGCGGCTGCCGGCCACGCTCGAGCTGTCCTTCGCCGCGGCGATCATCGCGATCGCGGCGGGCATCCCGATGGGCGTCTACACGGCGCTGAAACGCAACTCGTGGCTGTCGCAGTTCCTGCTCGCCGCCTCATTGGTCGGCGTCTCGCTGCCGACATTCCTGATCGGCATCCTGTTGATCCTCGTGTTCGCCGTCCAGCTCGGCGTGCTGCCATCGTACGGGCGCGGCGACACGGTCGCGCTCGGCTGGTGGACGACCGGGCTGCTGACCGCGAAAGGGTGGCAGCACCTCGTCCTGCCGGCGATCACGCTGTCGCTGTTCCAGCTGACGCTGATCATGCGGCTGGTGCGCTCCGAAATGCTCGAAGTGCTGCGCACCGACTACATCAAGTTCGCGCGTGCGCGCGGACTCACGGACCGCTCCGTACACTTCGGCCACGCGCTGAAGAACACGCTGGTGCCGGTGATCACGATCACCGGCCTGCAACTGGGCGGGATCATCGCGTTCGCGATCGTCACCGAGACGGTGTTCCAGTGGCCCGGCATGGGGCTGCTGTTCATCCAGAGCGTGCAGTTCGCCGACATCCCCGTGATGGCCGCGTACCTGTGCCTGATCGCGCTCGTGTTCGTGATCATCAATCTGATCGTCGACTTGCTGTACTTCGCGGTCGACCCGCGCCTGCGCATCGACCGCGCGGCGCTGGCGCATTGACGCGATGAACGCCTATCTCGGTTCGGCGCTGCGCTCGCCGGTCGCCTTCGTCGCCGAGCGGCACGACGAATTCACCGCGATCCGGCGCGACCTGCACGCGCACCCGGAGCTGGGTTTCGAGGAGCATCGCACCGCGGCGCTCGTCGCCGAGCGTCTGCACCAGTGGGGCATCGAGGTGCATACCGGAATCGGCAGGACCGGCGTGGTCGGCGTCGTGCGCGGGCGGGTCGAACGCTCGGGCAGGGCGGTCGGGCTGCGCGCCGACATGGACGCGCTGCCGATCGCCGAAGAGAACGACTTCGCGCACCGTTCGACCCGGCCCGGGCTGATGCACGGCTGCGGTCACGACGGCCATACGGCGATGCTGCTGGCGGCTGCGCAGTACCTGGCGGCCACGCGCGCCTTCGACGGCACCGTGTACCTGATCTTCCAGCCCGGCGAAGAGGGCCACGCCGGCGCCAAGGCGATGATCGACGACGGTCTGTTCACGCGCTTTCCCGCCGACGAGGTCTACGCGCTGCACAACTGGCCGGCCCTGCCGGCAGGGCACATCGGGCTGAACCCGGGGCCGATGATGGCGGCAGCCGACCGTATCGAAATCACGATCTGCGGTCGCGGCGGCCACGCCGCGCATCCGCACCTGACGGTCGATCCGGTGATCATCGCCGCGCACATCATCACCGCTGCGCAGAGCATCGTCTCGCGCAACGTCGCACCGATCGACGCGGCGGTCGTTTCGCTGTGTTCGCTGCAGGCGGGCCACCCCGGCGCGTTCAGCGTGGTGCCGCGCGAAGCGAAGCTGGTCGGCACCGTGCGCTCGTTCCAGCACAGCATCCAGGAGCTGATCGAAAAACGCCTGGTCGAACTGGCGCAGTCGACGGCGCGCGCCTTCGGCGGCGAGGCGAGCGTGAGGTACGAGCGCATCTACCCGGCGACGATCAACCACGCCCCGCAGTACGAGTTCGCGCTCAAAGTGGCCGAGGAACTGGTCGGCCGCGAACGCGTCGCGCGCAACCTGCCGCCGTCGATGGGCGCCGAGGACTTCGCGTTCATGCTGCACGCGAAGCCGGGCTGCTACGTCCGGCTCGGGCAGGGTTCGGCGGCGGGAACGACCGGCGGCACCTGCTGGCTGCACAACACTCGTTATGATTTCAACGACGCGGTCATTCCGCTCGGCGCCGGCTTTCTCGCCGCGTTGGCCGAGCGGCGGCTGGCGCCGGCCGCAGCGCACTGATTCACATGCACGATCAGCACGACGGTGGCGCAGACGGCGTACAGGCATTGATCGTGCGACCCACAAGGAGACGTCAGCCATGAAGATCCGTTTCTCCCTCGCGCGCGCGGCGCTCGCCGCGTGTGCGGCCGTGACCGCGCTGGCGGTCGCCGCACCGGCGGCGTCGGCCCGGACGTTCAAGTTCGCCAACCAGGGCGACGCGCTGTCGATGGACCCGCACTCGCTGAACGAGTCGCTCCAGTTGAACTTCCTGGCCAACATCTACGAGCCGCTGGTCGGCCGCGGCAAGAAGCTCGAGCTGGTGCCGGCGCTCGCGACCGACTGGAAGCAGACCGCGCCGACCGTGTGGCGCTTCAACCTGCGCAAGGGCGTCACCTTCCACGACGGCACGCCGTTCACCGCCGACGACGTGATCTTCTCGTACAACCGCGCCAAGGGCGACGGCTCCGACGTCAAGACCTACGTCGGCTCGATCAAGGAAATCCGCAAGATCAACGACCACGCGATCGACATCGTCACCAACGAGCCCTTTCCGATCCTGCCCGACGTGATCTCGCTGTGGATGATCATGAGCAAGAAGTGGTGCGAGGACAACCGCGCCACGCAGCCGGTCGACAAGCGCAAGGGCCTCGAGAACACCGCATCGTTCAAGGCCAACGGGACGGGTCCGTTCCGCCTGCGCGCGCGCGAGCCGAGCGTGCGAACGACGCTGGTTCGCAACTTCAACTATTGGGACAAGTCGATCGAGACCAACATCGACGAAGCGGTCTTCACGCCGATCGGCAACGCGTCGACGCGCGTGGCGGCGTTGCTGAGCGGCGAGATCGACATGATGGAGCCGGTGCCGGTGCAGGACATCGCGCGCATCGCGGCGCACCCGAACCTGAAGGTGCTGCAGGGGCCGGAACTGCGGACGATCTTCCTCGGCATGGACCAGTCGCGCGACGAGCTGCTGTTCTCGAACGTCAAGGGCAAGAACCCGTTCAAGGACAAGCGCGTGCGCCAGGCGTTCTATCAGGCGATCGACATCAACGCGATCCAGAAGGTCGTGATGCGCGGCGCATCGCAGCCGACCGCGCTGATGATCGCGCCCGGGATCAAGGGTTTCCCGGCGGATCTGAACAAGCGGCTTCCGTACGATCCGACGGCGGCGCAGAAGCTGCTCGCCGAGGCGGGTTATCCGCAGGGCTTCGAGGTCGGCATGAACTGCCCGAACGACCGCTACGTCAACGACGAGGAGATCTGCAAGGCGGTGGCCGCGATGCTCGCGAAGATCGGCGTCAAGGTGAACCTGATGGCCGAAAGCAAGGCGACCTATTTCCCGAAGATCCTTTCGCGCAATACGTCGTTCTATCTGCTCGGCTGGACGCCGGGTTCGTATGACTCGCACAACCCGTTGTTCGCGCTGATGTCCACGCCGGGACCGGGCGGCCAGGGGCAGTTCAACCTCGGCAGCTACAGCAACCCGAAGGTCGACGAGCTGACCCGTGCGATCGCGATCGAGACCGATCCGAAAAAGCGCAACGAGATGATCCGCGAGGCGATGAAGATCCACCAGGACGACATCGGCCACATTCCGCTGCACCAGCAGGCGCTGGCGTGGGCAATGAAGAAGGATGTCAACACCGTCCAGCTCCCGGACAACTTCATGTTCCTGAAGTGGACGACCATCGGAGCGCGCAAGGGCGACCAGTGACTTTCGGGTCGCGCAGCGCATGAAACGCGCAGTGCGCGAGCGGCGCGACCCGAACGGCGCAACCTGCAATCCGAGCAACGAATGAGCGAGCTACTCGCCCGCTGGTGGGACAGCGACGTCGTCTACAGCTTCCGGCAGTCGCCGGTGGCGATCGGCGCGGCGGTCGTCGCTTTCGCGCTGGTGTTCTGCGCGGTGCTCGCCGAGTGGGTCGCGCCGCACAACCCGTTCGATCTGGCGACGATCAATCTGCTCGACGCGTCGCTGCCGCCGGCCTGGCAGGAGGGCGGCAACCCAAGGTACTGGCTCGGCACCGACGACCAGGGACGCGACGTGTTCTCGGCCATCCTGTTCGGCATGCGCATTTCGCTGGTGATCGGCGTGGCGTCGGTCGTGCTGTCGCTGCTGATCGGCGTCGGCCTCGGCCTGCTGTCGGGCTACGTCGGCGGCAAGGTCGACGCGTTCATCATGCGGATCTGCGACGTGATGCTGTCGTTTCCGGCGATCCTGGTCGCGCTGCTGATCGACGGTGTCGCGCGCGCCGCGTTGCCGCGCGAGGCGCACAACGAAGTCGCGTTCCTGGTGCTCGTGCTCGCGATCGCGCTGTCGGGGTGGGTCCAGTACGCGCGCACGGTGCGCGGCTCCACGCTGGTCGAGAAGAACAAGGAGTACGTGCAGGCGGCGCGGGTGATCGGCGTCGCACCGCTCGCGATCATGGCGCGGCACGTGCTGCCGAACGTGCTCGGGCCGGTGCTCGTGCTCGCCACCGTGCACATCGCCACCGCGATCATCACCGAGGCCACGCTGTCGTTCCTCGGCGTCGGCGTGCCGCCGACGACACCGTCGCTCGGCACGCTGATCCGCATCGGCAACGAGTTCCTGTTCTCGGGCGAATGGTGGATCACGATCTTCCCGGGCGCGGCGCTGGTCGCGCTGGTGCTGTCGGTCAACCTGCTCGGCGACTGGCTGCGCGACGCGCTCAATCCTAAGTTGCGCTAGGGCCGGTTGGCGTATGGATCGGGTCTGCGGCGGGTTGGATCGGGACGCGGGGCTAGGCGCGGCGAGGGGACCATTGCTTCAAGCAAGGACCCGAGCCGCAACGACGCCATGCGGCCCAAGGCGGCCCGCCCCGCAGGGTGATCCCCGCGACGTCACCCCGCGGAACGGCTGCGCG
>JBFMFC010000020.1:30272-56521 GCA_040752195.1 Pseudomonadota bacterium
ATCCAGGGCCAGCGTTGGAAGAAGGCCGAGCTGAACACCTTCGACGTCACGATCATCCGCGTCGACGACCAGGACTACGTCCAGCGCGGCGCCGCGCCGATCCGCATCGAGCCGGGTCTGCACAGGATCGTCGTGCAGGGGCCGTCGACCGCGGGCTTCCGCTTCGGCGAGCAGCGCACGCTGACGCTCGACGTCAAACCGTGCACGCGCTACTGGCTCGAGGCCAAGAAGGACAATCCGCTGTCGCAGGACTTCGAGCCGCGGGTCAACTACGAAGAGCCGATCCCCGGCTGCGGCGCAGCCATCGCCAGCAAATAGGAGTTGCCGTTGACGCACCACGCCGGGCCGCTGCTTGAAGTTCGCAACCTGCGCATCGAGTTTCCGACCCGGCGCGGCACGCTGGTCGCCGTCGACGACGTGTCCTTCTCGATTGCGCCGGGCGAGGTGCTCGGCGTGGTCGGCGAATCGGGCGCGGGCAAATCGCTGACCGGTGCGGCGATCATCGGACTGCTGGAGCCGCCCGGCCGCATCGCCGCCGGCGAGGTCAAGCTCGCCGGCCTGCGCATCGACAACCTGCCGCACGACGAGATGCGCAAGGTGCGCGGGCGCGAGATCGGCGCGATCTTCCAGGACCCGCTGACCTCGCTGAACCCGCTGTACACGGTCGGCCAGCAGATCGTCGAGACGATCACCACGCACCTGAACATGTCATCGGCACAGGCGCGGAGCCGCGCGATCGAACTGCTTGCCGCCACCGGCATTCCGGCGCCGGAGCGTCGCATCGACCACTATCCGCACCAGTTCTCGGGCGGAATGCGCCAGCGCGTCGTCATCGCGCTCGCGCTGGCCGCCGAGCCCAGGCTGGTCATCGCCGACGAGCCGACCACCGCCCTCGACGTTTCGATCCAGGCGCAGATCATCACGCTGCTGAAGACGCTGTGCCGAGAGAAGAAGACCGCTGTCATGCTGATCACGCACGACATGGGCGTCATCGCCGAGACCGCGGACCGCGTCGCGGTGATGTACGCGGGTCGGGTCGCCGAGATCGGTCCCGTCGCCGACGTGATCCACCGACCGCAGCATCCGTACACGATCGGGCTGATGGGATCGATCCCGACCTTCGGCCGCGAGGTCGAACGGCTCGCGCAGATCGAAGGCAGCATGCCGAGGCTGACCGAGATTCCGCCGGGTTGCGCGTTTCACCCGCGCTGCAGCCGGGCGTTCGGACGCTGTTCGCGCGAACGTCCCGATCTGATCCCCGCCGGCGCGTCGCTGGCGGCGTGCTGGCTGCACGAGCGAACGAGCCAGAGGGCCGCCGCATGAGTGCCGTTCTCAAACCGCGCAGCGAGCCGGCCGCGGGCGACGTGATCGTCAAGGCCGAGGGGCTGGCGAAGTACTTCGACGTGTCGCCGCCGTGGCTCAACCGCGTGCTCGAGCGCAAGGGCCGGCAGATCCTACGCGCGGTCGACGGCGTGAGCTTCGAGATCCGGCGCGGCGAGACGCTGTCGCTGGTCGGCGAATCCGGGTGCGGCAAGTCGACGGTCGCGCGGCTGCTGGTGGGGCTGTACGCGCCGACGGCCGGGCACGTCGAGTTCTTCGGCCACGACCTGCGTGAACTGAACACGCCTGCGGGGCGAGCGCTGCGGCAGAAGCTGCAGATGATCTTCCAGGACCCGTACGCGAGCCTGAACCCGCGCTGGCGCGTGGCCGACATCATCGCCGAGCCGCTGCGCGCGCACGGGCTGATGCAGGACCGGCAGGCGATCGCCGCGCGCGTGGACGAGCTGCTGACGCTGGTGCGGCTTTCTCCGGCGGACAAGGAGAAGTACCCGCATCAGTTCTCGGGCGGGCAGCGGCAGCGGCTGTCGATCGCGCGCGCGCTCGCCACGCATCCGGAGTTCCTCGTCTGCGACGAGCCGACTTCGGCGCTCGACGTGTCGGTACAGGCGCAGGTGCTGAACCTGATGAAGGACCTGCAGCGCCAGCTCGGGCTGACGTACCTGTTCATCTCGCACAACCTCGCGGTCGTGCATCACATCTCCGATCGGGTCGGCGTGATGTACCTGGGCCGGATCGTCGAACTGGCATCCAAGCGCACCCTGTTCGCCGCGCCGCGCCATCCGTACACGCGGATGCTGCTCGACGCGATTCCCGATCTGGAGATGACCGGCCGCGCGCGCACGCCGGTGGCCGGCGAAGTGCCCAACCCGCTGAACCCGCCGAGCGGCTGCACCTTCCATCCGCGCTGCCCGCACGCGGACGCGCGCTGCAGATCCGAAGCGCCCGCGCTCAAGCTCGTGCGCCACGCCGCCGGCGAATCGCAGGCGGCGTGTCATGCGGTCGAGGAAGGCCGCATCTAGGCCGGCCACCCCGCACGGCGTCCCGTCCTGAGCGCGCAGTCCACACGCCACGCCATCCGCGCTTCGATCATGCGCATCGCCGCCATCTCGGACATCCACGGCAATCTGCCCGCGCTCGAAGCGGTGCTCGACGACATCGCCCAGCGCGGCGCCGACGTGGTGGTCGCCCTCGGCGATCTGCTGGCCGGCCCGCTGTGGCCGCGCGAGACCGCCGACCGCCTGATGGCGCTGGGCTGTCCGACGCTGCGCGGCAACCACGAGCGGCAGACCTGGCTGTGCGAGCAGCAACGCGGCGACGCGTCCGATCAGTTCACGTTCGAGTCGATCACGCGCGAGCAGCTCGAGTGGACGCGCGCGCTGCCCGCCACGCTTCGCCTGGCCGACGACGTCTTCGCCTGCCACGGCACGCCGGCGAGCGATCTCGTCTACCTGCTCGAGGATCCTTCGACGGGCCGTGCCACGCTTCGCACCGAAGACGAAATCCGCCGCGATTGCGGGCAGTTGCGCAGCGGGCTCGTGCTGTGCGGGCACTCGCACGTGCCGCGCATCGTCGAACTGCCCGACGGGCCGACGATCGTCAATCCGGGGTCGGTCGGCATTCCGGCGTTCAGCGCGCGCCACCCGGTTCCGCACGTGCACGAGCTGGGTTCGCCGCACGCGCGTTATGCGCTCGTCGAACGCGGACGCAACGGCTGGCGCGCGCAGTTCGTCGCGGTCGACTATGACTGGCAACGCGCGGTGCGGCGCGCGCTCGACAACGGTCGCGCGGACTTCGCGCGCTGGCTCAGCGGGCGCGCCTGAGCGCGCGCCGCGGTCCGCGCCCCCGACTCATCGCAGCAACCACGCCAGCTTCGGCTCCATCGCGATCGCGGCCATGACGCCGCCCACCAGTGCGCCGGTCACGCCCGGTGCACACGCGTCCTGACCGGCGAGGAACAGCCCGCCGACGGGGGTGCGCGGCCGCAGTGCCGGGCTCAGAAAGCGCTCGGGCGTGGTCTGCAGTCCGTACATCGCGCCGTGCTCCGCCGCGGTGATCGAGGCCACCGAGATCGGCGTCGACGCTTCGTGCAAGCGCACCCGCGGCGCGAGCCGCGGGTAGTGACGGCCGAACTGCGCCAGCAGATTGCGCTCGACCAGCGCCTTGTACGCGGCATAGTCCTCGCCGCGCGGCGTGCCCTTGGTCAGGCCCTCGCGGTCCCATTGCGAGAACGCGCTCCAGTCGACCAGCGCGACGATCTCGCAGGTGTGCTTGAGCGCCGGCCCGGGCCGGTGCGAAGGATCCTTCAGCGAGGGAAACGAAACGAACAGCGCAGGCGCATCGGCTTCGCTGAAGGGATCGCGCCAGATCGCGTTGACGTCCCAGCTCTCGTAGATCCAGTCGTTGGCCGCCGACGCGCCGAGCGCGCCGACGTCGCCTTCGAGACCGAGGTACAGCCCCACGTAGCCGATCGAAGGCTCGATCGCCAGCGCGTCTTCGGCCCAGCGGTAGTCGACCTCCGGCGTCGGCAGCAGCCGAAGCGTGTTGCGTACGCCGGCATCGGAGACCACACGCTGCGCTTCGATGTCCTCTCCATCGGTCAGCACGACGCCGGCGACGCGGCCGCCGCGCACGCGGATGCGCGCGACCTCGGCGTGGGTGCGGATCGCGCCGCCCGCGGACTCGATCGTGCGGCCGAACTCGCGTGCGAACACCGCGCCGCCGCCGACCGGGAACCACGCGCCGTCGAGGTAGTGATGCATGACCAGCGCGTGCGCCGCGAACGAGCTTTCCGCCGGACGGCCGCCGTACGCGCCCCACTGCGCGGCGAGCACGGCCTGCAGCCCCGGGTCGCTGACGAACTCCCGGATCACCTGCCAGGTCGTTCGGCCGACCCAGCGGCGGATCGCGGCGCGTTTGAGCCGGAGCAGCGCGCCGCCGAGCGGCTGTGGCAGCGTGTGTGCGGTGAAGACCGTCTGCAGCGCCGCGTTCGCCTTGCCGAGCGCGGCGAAGTAACGGTCGATCCCCGCGTGCTGGCGCGGAAACCGCCGCTTCAGATCGGCGCGCAGGCGCTCGGCCGGGCGCGCGAACTCGAAGCTGAAGCCGGGGAAATGCACGCGGTCGTACACATCGCCGACCGGCGCCATCGGGATGCCGTCGGGCGTCAGCGCATCGAAGATCTTCTTTGCCGGACCGGGGCGGCCGTCGACCTCGCCGGCACCCCCGACGTAGTGCACGCCGACGTTGAAGCGATAACCGTCGCGCTCGAACGTCTGCGTCAATCCGCCGGGTTGGTCATGCCGCTCGAGCACCAGCACGCGCCGGCGCGCGCGCGCGAGCGCAGCGGCTGCAGCGAGGCCGCCGATTCCCGAACCGATGACGATGACATCCCACACGATCGCGTCCCGCGCGCCGTTGAATGACACCAGCGCGCGGAGCCGCGCGGCTTGACCGCTGTCAAGCGGGGCGGGCAACGCCGGGCGTGCCGCAGCGGGATGTCAGTTCGCGCCGAAGCGCAGGCGCAAGTCGCGCGGATCGAGCGACTCGTACTTGACCGGCGGCGGCGCAGCGGGCGCCGCCGCGACCGGACGCGGGCTCGGCGCCGGGCGCGCCGTCGTGCGCGACGGCGCGGCGCCCTGCAGCGGGGTGTGGGCCGGGATCACGCGCGTGGCGACGATCGGCAGCGGATCGGCCGGCGCAGGCGTCGTTGCGCCGGCGGGAGCGAGCGCGGCGACCAGTTCGGCGCGCGGCGCATCGGAGAACTCGAAACGCAGGTGTTCACCCGCGCGCAGCGTGAGCGGCGTCGGATACGAGTACATGTACCCGCTCAAGTGATCGACGAGCGCAGCGATCGAGCCGCCCGGGATGAAGGAGTTCTCCATCTTCGCGTCGCCGCGCGCCACCGCGGTGCCGCGCGCGACCTGCGCGCCCAGCCGGCACTCGATCTCGAGTTCTGCCGAGGAACGGCGCACCCGCACCTCCCTGGCCGGCAGCGACACGATCTGTTCGCCCGTGCCGTTGGCGACGCGGCACTCCATGCCGTGCACCGGACGATCGCGCTCGTCGACCGCGCGGATCTCGATCGCCTGCGTCGCGCTGCCGCTCAACGTCGCGCAGCCGGACGACAGCGCGGCGAGCACGAGAACGGCAAAAGCGGCGAGGCGTGGCATGCGGATGCGCGGGGGCGTACCCCAAGCTATCGGCAGCATCGCGCGCCGCCTGAAGGCGCCGCCGATCATGCGGACGGTGTAGGCGGCTCAGCCGTTCTGTTCGCCGTTCGGCGCGTCAGTCAGCGCCAACAGCGCGAACGACGCCAGCCAGTGCGTGCCGACGAAGTCGCCTTCGACGGCGGCCGCGTCGGAAGCGGCCAGATGCGCCTCGATCGCGCGACTGACCGGTTCGTGCAGTGCCGCAGGCAGGCTGTGCAGCAACGCGCGCCAGCACCACGCGCGCGACAGATTCAGCCCGTGCAGATGGACGATCTTCGGGTCGCGCGCATCGACGACGCGCACGGGCGTGAGCCAGCAGGCGAGCGCTTCGGGCGCGGGCGCAAAGGTCTCCCACCACTCGGCAAAGCGACTGTCGTCCAAGGTGCGCCGCACCAGGACGGCCTCGACGAGCCCGCCCGACAGGAAGTCATCGCCGCCCGGCTCGTAGTCGGCGGGATAGCGTCGATCGCGACCGAACCACGTGTGCGCGCGCTCGGCGACCGAGCGCGCGAGCGCGCGGTGCTGCGCGATGCGCGCGTAGTCGAGCGCGAGGATCAACGCGAACGCGGTGTTGCCGTGCGTGCCGGCGCGCACCGGATAGTCGAGCCGCGGCAGGTACGCGAGCAGTCGCACCGCGATTTCGTCGGCGAGCGGCGCGAGCGCGTCGCGCCAGCGCCGGGCCGACTCGCGCTGGCGCGCGAGCAGCTCGAGTTCCGCCTGCAGCTTGAGCAGCCAGGCCCAGCCATACGGGCGCTCGAACGACGCGCGGCCGGCGCCGCGCAGATACGCCAGTTCGGCGTCGACGTGTGCGGGCAGCAGGCGCGCGTCGAAGTGCGCGACCGCGCGCGCCGCGCTCGGCATTTCGCGCGCCAGGCGCAGACAGCGTGCCAGCGTCCAGTGCATGTGCACGCTCGAGTGCCAGTCGTAGCTGCCCCAGAAAACGGGGTGCAGCGCCCGCGGCGTGCGCGCGTCGGCGTCGCTCGCCAGCAGGTGCTGGAGCTGATGCGGGTACTCGATGGCGAGGTTCGCGAGGGCGACGCGCGCGTAGCGCTCGCTCAGCTCGGGCGTGAACGCCGGGGCCGCCGGCACGTCAGCGCCCTGCGTCGACCTGGATGCCGCGTGCGGAGCGGCCGAGGGCGTCGTCGCCGGCATCGAAAACGAGGTGCTGGCCGACGCGCAGTCGCATCGCCGAGGGGTACGCGTAGCCGTAGCCGGTGACGTGATCGACCACGAGGCTCGCGGTGCCGCCCGGGACCAGCGCCTTGACGGCGGCGGTCGCGCCCGATCCGCGCGATACGGCCGTTCCGCGCGCCACCAGCGCGCCGCGGCGGCATTCGATGTCGAGATCGCTCGCCGAGCGTCGCACTTGCAGGTCGTACATCGGCGAGGTGCCGAAGTATTCGGCCGAGCCGTTGACGACGCGGCACCGCATCCCCTCGACCGGACGGTCGTTCGCATCGACGGTGTGGATGCTGATCGACTGCGTCGGCGAGCCCGTGACCGTCGCACAGCCGCCGAGGGCGAGGGCCGCAGGAACGGCGGCGACAAGGATGAGCGTGCGGACGGTGCTGCGGAACATCGGTGCGGCTCGCGGATTGAGCGGACATCGTACGGATCGCCGCGAGCGCGCGCAGTCACGCGCCGGCCAGCCTTACGGATTAATCGCCACCGTCCGAATCGCCGAAGCGTCCAGGTCCGAGCGGGCGAGCGCCGACGACGCGTCCGGTCGCGCGACGAACCGCGCTTGCGTGAGTCCTTGCGACGCGCGCCGTGCGTTCGGCCACGACGACCCATCTCGAACCCCCGGCGCCCGCGGACCTCGAGATCGGTTCTATGCTGCGTCCCTGCTTGCGCACCGTCCCGGAGGGCGCCATGGCGCAGTTTCCCGTGAATCCGCACCGCCTCGATCCGTACAAGAACTTCAAGTTCCGCGTGAAGTGGGACGGCCGCCATGTCGCGGGGATCTCGAAGGTCAGTCCGTTGAAGCGCACGACCGAGGTCATCCGGTTCCGCGAAGGCGGCGCGCCGAGCAGCTCGCACAAAGCGCCGGGGCGCACCGAGTACGAGCCGATCACGCTCGAGCGCGGCGTCACGCACGACCCCGAGTTCGAGCGTTGGGCCAATCTCGCGTTCAGCCGCGCGGGCGATGCCGCAATGTCGCTGAAGAACTTCCGCAAGGACCTCGTGATCGAGCTGCTCAACGAGCAGGGCGCCGTCGTGCTGGCCTATCGCGTCTACCGCGCGTGGGTGTCCGAATACGTCGCGCTGCCCGAACTCGATGCCAACGGCGCGGCCGTCGCGATCGAGTCGATCCGGATCGAGCACGAAGGCTGGGAGCGCGACCCCGAGGTCAAGGAACCGGCGGAGACCTGAGCGCCGGAGCCGCCGGGTTCATCGTCGTCCGCATGGAACGATCGGGGGCTGTGCTCAAAGGCGCGCTGATTCGCGTGCCGGCGCGCGGCGCGCCGCGCGTGTTCGTCTTTGCCTACAACCCCGAACGGCTGCGCCGGCGCATCGACACGCCCGCCGGCGATCCGGCGCTGCGCGCGCCGCGCCATCGGATCGGCTTCGACCTCGTGCTCGACGCGAGCGATGCGCTCGCCGAAGGCCGCGCGCACGCCGCGTTCGACGTGCTCTCGCAGCTTGCAGCGCTCGAGTCGATCGCGCTGCCGCCGGCGCGCGGCGAGGCACTGATGTTCGCGTGGGGTGCGAGCCGGCTGCTGCCGGTCGCGATCGCGTCGCTCGACATCGTCGAGGCGCTGTTCGACGCCGAGCTGCGGCCGCTGCACGCGCGCGTGGCGGTCGAACTCGACGTGCGCGAGTCCGCGCGCGGGCTGGCCGCGCCGTGGGCGCACATCGCGCGGCAGCGCGACGCCGTGCGCGCCGCGCTCGCCGAACGCGGCTTCGCGCTGTCGGCGGCGGCGCTCGGCCGCGTGTTCGGCTGATCTCAGCGGCACGGCGCGGCAGCGGGCGGCGGCAGCTCGCGCCGCGCGCCTTCGGCGTCGGTCAGCGACTCGAGGAAGGCGACCAGGTCGTCGATCTCGGACGGCGCGAGCGCCAGGGGGCGCAGGATGCGCTCGCCATCGGCGTGCAGCCGCTCCTCGTTCAGCTCCGAGTAATGCCGCACGACGTCGCGCAGCGTCGCGAGCGAGCCGTTGTGCATGTAGGGCGCGGTCACGGCGACGTTGCGCAGCCCGGGCGTCTTGAACTCGCCCCAGTGGCGCGGCGCCGGCTCGACGTGGCGCGTCTTGGTCGCGGTCGAGCGGGCGGCGTCGTCGTTGTATGGGCCCAGCAGGTTGAAGCGGCTCGCCATGAGCGCCTGGATGCCGGTGTAACGGCCGCCGTCGGCCCTGCCCGGGGCGACGAAGTAGGCAACGCCGACGTCGTGGAATTCACCGTTCGTGAACGCCGGCCCCGAGTGACAGAAAAAGCAGTGGCCGCGCCCGACGAAGAGCTTGAGCCCGCGCTGCGCGGGCTGCGGATACGCGGCCATTGCGCGGCGGTCGCCGCGCGCGAGCGCGTCGCGGAAGTCGTCGAACGGCGTGCGTCCCGTCGTCAGCGTCTCCTGGAAGGCGGCGATCGCCTTCGCGACGTTGACGAGCAGCGTTTCATCGGCGTGGTCGGGCGCGCGGCCGAACGCGCGCCGGTAGCGGCACGCGAGGTCGTTGTTGAGCTTGAAGCGTTCGACCACGCGTTGCGGTGTGGCGCCGATCTCGTTCGGATCGAGCAGCGGCCGCAGACTCGCCATCCACAGGCTGTCGGCGGCGCCGCCCCAGCCGAACCAGCGATTCAGCCACGCGTTGGCCACGCTCGGCGCATTGCGTTCGAGCGGTCCGATGCCGCGCGCCCGCGGCACGCCGTCGGTCCACGCACGGTCCGTCTGATGGCACGACACGCAGGCGACGTAGCCGTTGGCCGACAGCGGCGCATCGGCGAACAGCCGCCGGCCGAGGTCGATCGCGGCGGCGTCGCCCGAGACGCGGTTGCTCGGATCGCGCGCGAACGCAGGCGGCCACGGACCGTGCGCGAGGATGCGCTGAACTTCCTCGGCGCTGAAGACCACCTCGGCGCGAGCGCTCGTCGACAGCAGCGACGCGACGAGCGCGAGCGCGACACGGGCACGGCGATGCATCGGTCAGCGAATCGTCACGCTCGCGCGCAGCGTCTCACCGTACTCGCCGGCGCGCAGATCGAAGCTCAGCTCCCAGCGGCCGGGCATGTGGAACAACAGGCCCGAAGCGACGAAGCGGCCGTCGCCGGCGCGTGCCGCGCTCGGCCGGTAGTTCATGCCGTGGCGATGCTCGGGCATCCGCGCGTCGACGCGCAGCATGGCCGGCACGTTCGCGCCGTCACGCGCGCAGACGGCGATTTCGAGCGCGAAGAACTCGCCCAGCCGGATCGGCGCCGGGCGCGGGCGCCACGCGACGACGTAGCGCTGGCCTTCGATGCGCGCCGCATCGCCGCCCGGCAGACCCGGGTCGCAGGCGAGCGCCGGCGCGGTGAAGAGCAGGCCGATCAGCGCCGACCGCGGTGTCATCGAAGCGCCGCGCCGAACAACGCTTCGCTGTTCTTCCAGGCGATGCGTTCGGCGACTTCGGCGGGCAGATCCGCGAGCCAGGCGCGCGACCAGCGCGCGTGCTCGACGATGAAGGGCCAGCGCTCCGGCGTGAAGGTGTCGGTGCCGACCAGGAAACGGTCGGGAAACTCGAGGAACAGCGCGCGCCACTGCGGATCGACGCGACCGCCGGCGCCGTGCTCGCTGCGGAATGCGAGGTCGCACCACAGGTTGCGGTGCTTGCGCAGCAGCGCGCGAACGCGCTCGGGCGATTCGAAGCCCGCGTGCGCCCACAGGATCTTCGCTTCGGGCCACTGCGCGAACAACCGCTCCACCGCATCGATGTCCGAGTGCGCGTGCAGCACGAGATCGTGCGCGCGCGCGAGCTGCACCAGCCGGCGCGGTACCGGCAGATCCGCGTCAGCGCCGTACAGGTGGAACTCGCCGAGTGCCACGTAGCGGAACCTGCGCAGCCGCTCCTCGACGTAGCCGACCACGGACTCGTCGCGCACCCACGTCGACAGCTCGCCGCGCGCGCGATACGGCCGCAGCGACGGCAGGATCAACTCGGGCGCGGCGGCGACGAGCTTCTGGTTGCCTTCGTCGTTCGAACTGGACACGAGCGCGCGCCGCACGCCCGCGCGGCGCAGCAGATCGATCGCGACCGCCGGCGGCACCTGCTCCCACGCGTCGTGGCTGTAGTGCACGTGCGCGTCGAAGATCGGCAGCTCGTCTGCGCGCGGCGCGGCCGCGACGGCCAAGGCGCCGGCGCATGCGAGCAGCCAGCGCGCACAGGCGCGCGCGCCCCGCACCGCTGCAACGGACATCGGCTCGACCCGGCTACTCGACGAGATCGCGATACGCGTGCCAGGTGGCGTGCCCCAACCACGGGAAGATCACGACCAGCCCCAGCATGAGCGTCGCGAAGCCCAGCAGCGTCAGCGCGGCGATCAGCAACGCCCACAGCAGCGCGGCGCCGAGGTTGCTCACACAGCAACGCAAGCTCGTGACGGCGGCGGTGACCACGTCGAGATCGCGGTCGAGCAATAGCGGCGCCGTGACCACGCCCAGCGCGAACACCGCGAGCGCGAGCAGCCCGCCGACACCGAAGTAGGCGATCAGCAGCTCCAGGTAGCGGCCGGAGAACAGAACGTCGCGCACGAGCGTCGAAAGGTCGGCGACTTCGCCGCCGTAGAACAGCGCGAAGACGATCGCCGCGAGCCGTTCCCACAGGATCAACGTCAGCGTCAGCGCCAGCCCCCATAGCGCGATCTGTCCGCTGTTGCGCCGCCAGGCGAAGAGCGCCGCCGCGCCGTCGATCGGCTCGCCGCGTTCGATCTGGCGCGACAGCGCATAGAACACGATGGCGCCGAACGGCGCCACCAGCAGGAAGCCACCGATCAGCGCGGGGACCAGATAGGCGGCGCCCCAGGCCGACGCGAGCAGACCTACCCCGAACGCGGCAACCAGCGCACCGTATCCCAGGCTCGCATGGCGAGCGCGGATCAGATCCGCCCATCCGCGCTGCAGCCAGACGAGGGGCCGGGACGCAGCGACGACTCGGATCTTCGGCGGCGCTTCGCCCGCCGCGCGACGATCGACGACGTGATCCATAGCACCTCCTGTGTTCTGAACCGAGACCGGCGCGGCCGGAACCGAGCCACGGGCGCCGGTGCGCAATCAGCATACGCGCGCACGCGCGCTCCGGCGCATCGTGCTGCGCGTCGACTTGTGCAGATGCGGCAACGCGCGCGATTAACCGCGACGGCAGTAGAGGAAAGATCGCGCGACCTTGGAATTCCCTACCTCGCGGAAGTAAGATGCCCGCGCCGACACGCTCGACGTTCCCGCTGCACCGCTTGCCGGTGGGGGAGGTCACATGGCGCTGGCCGTTGCGCTGGTGCTGATCGCCGTAGTCGCAGTGTTGTTCCAGCTCCTGAGCCCGTGGTGGCTGACGCCGCTGGCCTCGAACTGGAGACTGATGGACGACACGCTGCTGATCACGCTCGTGATCACGGGGGTGGTGTTTGTCGCCATCAACCTGTTCATCGCGTACGCGGTCGTGCGTTTCCGCCACCGCCCCGGCCACCGCGCGGCGTTCGAGCCGCACAACCGCAAGCTGGAGTGGTGGCTGACCGGTATTACGACCGCGGGCATCGTCGCCATGCTGGCGCCGGGCCTGTGGGTTTACGCGGACCTGATCGCTGCGCCGAACGACGCGCTCGTGTTCGAAGTCATCGGCCAGCAATGGCGCTGGCGCTACCGCTTCCCGGGCAAGGACGGGCAGCTGGGCGTCACCGACGTGCGCTTTGTCAGCGCCGGCAACCCCTTCGGGCTCAACCCCAACGATCCGAACGGGCAGGACGACGTGCTCATCGACGGGCCGGAGGTGCGCATTCCCGTCGGACGGCCGGTCAAGGTGCTGCAGCGTTCGCTCGACGTGCTGCACAACTTCTACGTGCCGCAGTTCCGCGTCAAGATGGATCTGGTTCCGGGGCTGGTCTCGCAGTTCTGGTTCACGCCGACGAAGACCGGCCGCTTCGAGATCATGTGCGCCGAGTACTGCGGGACCGCGCACTTCAACATGCGCGGCCACATCGTCGTCGAGGAGCCCGACCGCTACGCGGCGTGGCTCGCTGCGCAGCCGACCTACGCGCAACTCGCCAAAGCCGGCGCCGTAACGGGCGACGGCGGCGCGGCGCGCGGCCGTGCGATCGCGCAGTCGCGCGGCTGCGTCGCCTGCCACAGCCTCGACGGTTCGCCGGGTGTGGGACCGACCTGGAAAGGTCTGTTCGGCGCGACGCGGACACTCGTCGGCGGCGCGCAGGTCAAAGCCGACGAGGCGTACCTGCGCCGTTCGATCGCCCAGCCGAATGCCGAGGTCGTGCAGGGATTCGCGCCGGTCATGCCGCCGCAGGATCTGAACGAGCAGGAAGTCGACGCGCTGATCGCGTTCATCAAGGACATCGCCGCCGCACCTGCGAAGCCGTAAGGGCCGCCAAAACGAGGGAGCCGTACGCAGTTCGATCGCAATACGCCAATGCCTGGCCGCAAAGGGGCCGCCCATGTCTGACGCCGACGACGCATCGCTGCACGAACCGCGCAGCTTCGTCACGAAGTACATCTGGAGCCAGGACCACAAGGTCATCGCGATCCAGTACACGGTGACCGCGATGGCGATCGGGCTGGTCGCGCTGGTGCTGTCGCATCTGATGCGGCTGCAGATCGGCTTCCCCGGGCGTTTCGACATCTCGGCGGGCGAGTACTACCAGTACGTGACGATGCACGGGATGATCATGGTGATCTATCTGCTCACCGCGATCTTCCTCGGCGGCTTCGGCAACTACCTGATCCCGCTGATGGTCGGCGCGCGCGACATGGTGTTCCCGTACGTCAACATGCTGTCGTACTGGGCCTACCTGCTCGCGGTGGTGGTGCTCGCGGCGAGTTTCTTCGTTCCCGGCGGGCCGACCGGCGCGGGCTGGACGCTGTATCCGCCGCAGGCGATCCTGCCCGGGACGCCCGGCACCGACTGGGGCATCGTGCTGATGCTGGTGTCGCTCGCCATATTCATCGTCGCGGCGACGATGGGCGGGCTGAACTACGTGACCACCGTGCTGCAGGCGCGCTGCCGCGGCATGACGCTGCTGCGCATGCCGCTGACGGTGTGGGGCATCTTCACCGCGACGATCCTCGCGCTGCTGGCGTTCCCGGCGCTGTTCGTCAGCGCGGTGATGATGCTGTTCGACAAGCTGCTCGGCACGAGCTTCTTCATGCCGGCGATCGTGTCGATGGGCAAGCAGCTCGAGTACTCGGGCGGCAGCCCGGTGCTGTTCCAGCACCTGTTCTGGTTCTTCGGCCATCCCGAGGTGTACATCGTCGCGTTGCCGGCGTTCGGGATCATCTCGGACCTGATCGCCACCCACGCGCGCAAGAACATCTTCGGCTACCGCATGATGGTGTGGGCGATCGTCGCGATCGGCGCGCTGTCCTTCGTCGTGTGGGCGCACCACATGTACATCAGCGGGATGAATCCTTACTTCGGCTTCTTCTTCGCCACCACCACGCTGATCATCGCGATCCCGACCGCGATCAAGGTCTACAACTGGGTGCTGACGCTGTGGCGCGGAGACATCCACCTGACCACGCCGATGCTTTTCGCGATCGGCTTCATCAGCACGTTCGTGATCGGCGGGCTCACGGGGCTGTTCCTCGGCAACGTCAGCGTCGACATCCCGCTGTCGGACACCTACTTCGTGGTCGCGCACTTCCACATGGTGATGGGCGTGAGCCCGATCCTGGCGGTGTTCGGCGGCATCTATCACTGGTTCCCGAAGGTGACCGGCCGGATGATGGACGAGCGACTCGGCAAACTGCACTTCTGGGTCACCTTCCTCGGCACCTACGCGATCTACTTCCCGATGCACTACCTCGGTTTCCTCGGGATGCCGCGGCGCTACTACGAATCCAACTACGACTTCATCCCGCAGTCGGCACACGATCTGAACGCGTTCATCACGGTCGCCGCGCTCATCGTCGGCGCGTTCCAGGTCGTGTTCCTCTACAACCTGGTGTGGAGCACGTTCAAGGGCAAACCCGCCGGCGCCAATCCGTGGCGCGCGACTTCGCTCGAATGGCAGACGCCCGACACGCCGCCGGTGCACGGCAACTGGGGCAGGACGCTGCCCGAGGTGCATCGCTGGGCCTACGACTACAGCGTTCCCGGCGCGCCCGAAGACTTCATCCCGCAGACCGTGCCGCACGAGAAGGTCGCGGTCGGCGGCGAGCACCTGAAGACGGAGGCGGCGACATGAATCCTCCGGTCACTTCGCTGGGCGCCGCGTTCGTCGACGACGGTCGCGCGCCGCGCGGCGGCGGCGCAGCGCTCGGGCGCTCGCCGGCGCAGGTGTTCCTCGCGTTCTTCCTGGTCGTCGTCGCGATGCTGTTCGTGCTGCTGACGATCGCCTATCTCGGGCGCTCCCAGTTCGGCGACTGGCGTTCGCTGGCGGCTGCGCCCGGCGGTCCGCTGGCCGACGCGTCGCGCCTGTGGTTCAACACGGCGCTGCTCGTTGCGAGCAGCATCGCGCTGCAGTGGGGACGAGTCGCCGCGCGCCGCGGCGCCGACGCGGTGATGCGCAAGGCGCTGGCGGCGGGCGCCGTGCTCGCGGTCGCGTTCATCGCGGGCCAGCTCTGGGTGTGGAACGATCTGGTCGCGCGCGGGCACGCGGTCGCGTCAAACCCGGCCGCAAGTTTCTTCTACCTGATCACCGCGCTGCACGGCGCGCATCTGGCCGGCGGCCTCGTCGCGCTCGGCGTGGCCTTCGCGCGCATCGTGCGCACGCCGGCGCGTTCGCGCGCGGGGATCGAGATGGTCGCCACCTACTGGCACTTCCTGCTCGTCGTCTGGCTGGCGATGTTCGCGTTGCTCGCGAGCCCGCCGTCGACGATCGAGTTCCTCGCCGCGCTGTGCGGATTCAGGTGAGCGCGATGACTTCCGTCCCCGACACGCACGCCGCATCCGCTTCCGCCGGCTGGCAGGCGATCGTCACCGACTGGGCCGCCGACCGCGAGACCTTCAAGGTCCCGTGGGGCAAGGCGATGATGTGGATTTTCCTGCTGTCCGACACCTTCATCTTCAGCTGCTTCCTCACGGCCTACATGACCGTGCGCATTTCGACCACCGAGCCGTGGCCGAATCCGAGCGAGGTGTTCGCACTGACGATCGCCGGCCAGTCGATCCCGATGGTGCTGATCGCGATCATGACCTTCATCCTGATCAGCTCGAGCGGCACGATGGCGATGGCCGTGAACTTCGGCTACCGGCGCGATCGCGTGAAGACCGCGGCGCTGATGGCGGCCACCGCCGCGCTGGGCGCGACCTTCGTCGGCATGCAGGCGTTCGAGTGGACCAAGCTGATCTCCGAAGGCGTGCGGCCGTGGGGCAATCCGTGGGGCGCGGCGCAGTTCGGCTCGGCGTTCTTCATGATCACCGGCTTCCACGGCCTGCACGTGTCGGTCGGCGTGATCTACCTGCTGATCGTCGCGTACCGCGTGCTGCGCGGGCGCTACGAGGCGCGCGGCAACTACCAGATCGTCGAGATCGCCGGGCTGTACTGGCACTTCGTCGATCTGGTGTGGGTCTTCATCTTCGCGCTGTTCTACCTGTGGTGAGGAGGCTGTGATGGAGCACGCGGTCGAGCGCACGGCGGCGCACGCTGCCGGCCAGCAGCAGCACCCGATCGGCGTCTACCTCAAGGTGTGGGGGCTGCTGTTCGTCTTCAGCCTGTTCTCGTATCTGGTCGACTACTTTCACCTGCAGGGACTGTTGCGCTGGTCGCTGATCCTGTTCTTCATGGTGGTCAAGGCGGGGCTGATCGTCGCCGTGTTCATGCACATGAGGTGGGAGCGGCTCGCGCTGATCTACGCGATCCTGCTGCCGCCGCTCGCGATCCTGGTACTGGTGGGGCTGATGGCGGCCGAGGGCGACTACACGTTCTTCACGCGCGGCGAGTTTTTCGGCGGACGCTGAGCGATCGAACGGGTTTGACTGCGCCGGCGCGCGCGCCTATACCGCAGATGAACCGGGGACTTCTCCACGGCTCGACAAGGAGGGTGGAATGAGACGGCGCCTGTATGTCGTACTACCCGATCTGGCCAGCGCGATCCGGCTCGCCAACGAACTGCTGCTCGCGCACATCGAGGACCGCCACATGCACTTCGTCGGCAGGCGCGGCATGTCGCTCGGCGAACTGCACGAAGCCAGCGTGCTGCAGAAATCCGACGTTCGGCACGCGCTGTTCCTCGGCGCCGGGCTCGGCGCGCTCGGCGGCATGTTGCTCGGGATCTATCTGAGACTGACGCCGATCGCGGGCATCCAGTTCGACGTCGGCACGTTCGTGCTCGCGACGATCGGCGGAACGCTGTTCGGCGCGTGGTGCGCGACGCTGATCGGCCTGTCCACGCCGAACACCAAGCTCAAGCCGTTCGAGGCCGACATCGAGGCGGGCAAGATCCTGCTGATGGTCGACGTCCCGGTCGCGCGCGTCGAGGAGATCGAGGCGCTGATCGCGCGCCGCCATCCGGAGGCGATCGATCGCGGCGTCGACCCGACGATGCCGGTCTTTCCGTAGCGCTGCGCCTCAGGCTGCTGCGGGCCGGCGCGCCTGCAGCAGCAGCGCGCCGATGCCGATTGCGAGCGCGCCGAACATCGCCGCGCCGCCCAGATACGGCACGCGCGCGACGAACGCGATCGCCAGCGTCGCGAGGACTGCCGCCGCCACGCGCCACCACAGCTCGGCCGCCGCCGCGGCCTTGGCGCGCTTCAGCACCCAGTCGCCGAGCGCCACGCCGGCACTCGCGTAGCCGATCACCAGCAGCGCGAGATACAGCCCGACCGCGATCAGCGCGAGCGGGATGCCGACGATCGTCACGAAAAGGATCACCGCCGCGATGGGCACGCAGACGAGCGCGGCAAAACCGACGAGCAGGCTTGCCCCCGGCCGCGCCTGCGCCGTGGCCGACACGCGCGCGTAGAACTCCGGCAACGCGCCGACCAGCAGCGCCGCGAGCACCATCAGGCCGAGGGTCCACACCCACCCGCCGCGCGGACCGAAGCGCGGCTCGAGCCGGTGCGCGCGCTGCGACTCGCCGCGCACGGCCATGCGCTCGACCCCGCCCGCGACCTGCGCCGCGGCATCGCGCCGAAGCTCTTCGCGGCTCGCATAGCGCAGCCGTCCGCCGATGCGCGCGTTCGGTCCGAGCTCGATCCTGCCCGCGGTGGCGGTGACGTCGCCGCTGATCTCGCCGTCGATCAGCAGCTCCCCGGCCGCCGCCAGCACGTGCCCGCCGACCGTGCCGCGCAGTTCGACCTCTCCGCCGGCGATCGTCAGGTTGCCCGCGACCTTCGATCTCGGTCCGAGTTCGATCCGCCCGCCGGCCACGCGCGCGCTGCGCGCGATCGGCGCGTCGATGCGCAACTGCCCTCCGGCCGCGTACAGCGATTCGCCGAGCGGCGCGCCGATGCGCAGGTGGCCGCCGGCGGCGAGCGCGTCGCCGGTGACGGGCGCTTCGATGTCGACGCTGCCGCCGGCGGCGAACAGATCGCCGGTCACCGGCTGCGCGATCCGCACGGCGGATCCGGCCGAGAAGCGATCGCTGCCGAAGCCGCGTTCGGCGACCGGCGCCGCTTCGGATTTCGGATCTTGCGCGAGTGCCGCCGACGACAGCAGCGCCGCGCAGACGGCGATCGAGTGGCGAATCGTCATGGTCTTCCTCCCGGATGTTTTATCTCGCAGGCCGGACCGTGCCCGATCCGGCGATCGATTTCGTGATCTTCGGCGTGCCGCGATAGACGACGTCGCCCGATCCGGCGATCGCGACTTCGAGTTCCTCGGTCGCGTGGACCAGCGCGTCGCCGCTGCCCGCGATCGACACCTTGACGCCGCGGCCGACGAGATCGCGCGCGCGCACGTCGCCGGAGCCGCGGATGCGGAAACCCTGCTCGTCGGCACGCCCGGCCGCGGTGAAGTCGCCGCTGCCGGCCAGCACCACGCCGAGCGAGTTCACGTCGAGCGCGTCGACCCGCACGTCGCCGCTGCCGGCGACCGACACCGCGAACGTGTCGCCGCGCACGCGGTCGGCGCGCACGTCGCCGGCACCGGCGACGCTGAGCTCGCCAAGCTGGACGAACTCGACGACGACGCGCGGCCTGCGCTGCGTTCCGAACGACGCGCCGCGCGCGGTGCCGATCACGAGCGTGCCGCGGTCGACGCGGGTCTCGATCAACGGCACGACGTCGGCGTCGGCGCGCACGGTCACGCTTTCGCGCCCGCTCGCGCGCAACTCCACGTCGACGCCGCCGGCGACCTTCAGCGCGCCGAAACCCGCAAGCGGGCGCGACTCCTCGGCGATCCGCCCGGAACCGGCGCTGCGTTCGCCCGCGAAGCCCGCGCGCTGCGGGAACGCGCAATCGGCGGCCTGCGCCGGCTGAAGTGCGGCAGCGAGCACGGCGAAGAGCAGGGCGACACGCATTCGGACCTCCGCGGCGACGCGACGCGCGATCATCGCCGAAGCGCGCCCCGGCGGGCAGGCCGCTGCGACGAACTGCGCAAAGCGCGCCGCGATCTGCACGATGGACGCGCGAGGGCCGCGGATGCAGCAGCGCCGCCGCATCGCCTCGCCCTGGCGCAGACTCCTTTGCTCCGGCGAACCCGCATCAAAACGCGCTAACGCGCCCGGATGAGTGACGGGGAGCCGCGCGGTCCGGCATCCTCACGCGAGATCCCGTCGCCGACTTCGCGAACTCGACCATGAAAACGCGCGCGCAGCCGACCATTGGCGCGGCCGCTCGCCGCAGCGACGTCCTGCGACGCACCGCTGCGCTGGGCGCCGTGCTGCTGCTGTCGGCGTGCGGAACGGTCGAGTGGGTCAAGGCGCGCTTCGTCGCGCCGACCGCGAGTACGCCGGCCGAATCGACGAGCAGCCCGGCCTCGCAGCGTGCGACGCCGGCACCGGCGCCTGCGGCCGAGGCGCCGGCGCCCGCGCCGCAACGCGCACCCTTGCCGCCTGCCACACAGCCGATCGCCGAAAGCGCGCCGCTGCAGAGCGCTCCGCTTCCGCCGCCCGCGTCGGCGCCGCAGCCTCTGCCCGCGCCCACCGTCGCGGAGCCGGCACCGCGCGCAGCACCCGCCGCGCCGCCGGCAAGCGGCGATCTCGCCGCAGGCCGCTGGGCGGCGCAAGTCGGCGTGTTCTACGTCGCGAACTCGGCCGAAGCCGTGCGCGCGCGCGTGGCTGCGCGGCTCGCGCAGTCCGGCCTGTCGGCCGAGAGCCGCGCCACGCGCGTCGTCAAACGCGACAACAAGTACTTCGTGGTCGTCGGCGACGCCGCGGATCGGGCGGCGGCCGAGGCGCTCGCGAGCCGCGTGCGCGCGGCGTTGAAACAGGACGTCGTCCTGTTCAGGCGCTGAGCGGCGCGCTGCGCTTCACGCGCCGCCACGCGCGGCACCGAAGTCGCGCAGCGCTCGCCCCGTGTGCGTGTCGCGCCGCGCAAGCTGTTGCGGCGGGCACTGCGCGACCACGCGGCCACCGGCGTCGCCGCCTTCGGGGCCGAGGTCGACGACCCAGTCCGCTTCGGCGATCACGTCGAGGTTGTGCTCGATCACGACCACCGTGTTGCCGGCATCGACGAGCCGGTGCAGCACGCGGATCAGTTTCTCCACGTCGTGCATCGACAGGCCCACCGTCGGTTCGTCGAGCACGTACAGCGTGTTCGGCGCCTTGTACGCGCGGCCGGTGCGCGTGAGTCCTTCGTCCATGCGCACCTTGGCCAGCTCGGTGACGAGCTTGATCCGCTGCGCTTCGCCGCCGGAAAGCGTCGGCGACGGCTGACCGAGCGTCAGATAGCCGAGCCCGACGTCCTGCAGCAGCGCGAGCGGGCGCGCGATCGAGGGGCTCGCCGCGAAGAACTCGACCGCCTCGTCGATCTCCATCGCGAGCACGTCCCCCGCGCTCTTGCCGCGCAGGTGAACGCCGAGCGTCTCGCGGTTGAAGCGCCGCCCGCCGCACACGTCGCACAGCACCTTCACGTCGGGCAGGAAGTTCATCTCGATCGTTCGCACGCCCTGGCCCTCGCACGCCTCGCAGCGACCGCCCGCGGTGTTGAACGAGAAGCGCGACGGCGAATAGCCGCGCATGCGCGCCTCGGCGGTGTCGGCGAAGAGTCTGCGGATCGCGTCCCAGAAGCCGACGTAGGTCGCGGGGCACGAGCGCGGCGTCTTGCCGATCGGCGTCTGGTCGACTTCGAGCACGCGATCGACGAGCTGCCAGCCGTCGATCGCGTCGCAGCCCTGCCACTTCGGGTCGGCCGGCCGGCGGCCCGCGATCGCGGCGAGATTCGCCAGCAGCACGTCGCGCGCGAGCGTGGACTTGCCGCTGCCCGACACGCCCGTCACGACGGTCAGCCGCCCGAGCGGAAACTCGGCGGTCGCGCCGCGCAGGTTGTGCATCTTCGCGCCGCGCAGCGCAAGGCGCGGCGTGCCCTCGTCGACTGCGCGCCGCGGCTGCGCCGGATGCACGAGCGGGTGCTTCAGGTACCTGCCGGTGATCGACTCGCCGCTCGCGATGATCTCGTCGACGGTGCCCTGCGCGACGACGCGGCCGCCGCGACGGCCGGCGCCCGGGCCGATGTCGATGACGTGCTGCGCGCGGCGGATCGTTTCCTCGTCGTGCTCGACGACGACCAGCGTATTGCCTTTGCTTTCGAGCCGGGCGAGCGCGTCGAGCAGGATGCGGTTGTCGCGCGGGTGCAGGCCGATCGTCGGCTCGTCGAGCACGTAGCACACGCCCTGCAGGTTCGATCCGAGCTGTGCCGCGAGCCGGATGCGCTGCGCCTCGCCGCCGGAGAGCGTCGGCGCGGCGCGGTCGAGCGCGAGATAGCCGAGCCCGACCTCCTCGAGGAAGTCGAGCCGCGCGCGGATCTCGGCGAGCACGTCGCGCGCGATCGCCTCTTCGCGGCCCTCGAGTGCGAGCGAAGCGAACAGCTTCTTCGCGTCGGTGACCGAACCGGCGGCGAGCTCGGCGATCGAGCGGCCCTGCCACTTCACCGCGAGCGCGACGCGGTTCAACCGCTGGCCGTGGCACGTCTCGCACGGCACGGTCTCGCCCTCGTACCACGCGTTCCACCAGACCTCCTCGCCGGTCTGCTCCGCGTCGAAGCCCTGCAGCTTGAGCCCCGTGCCGTAGCAGTCGGGGCACCAGCCGTGCTTGCTGTTGTACGAGAACAGACGCGGGTCCGGTTCGGGGAACGAGGTGCCGCACGACGGGCACGCGCGTTTGGTGGAGAAGACGCGCTGGTCGAGGTCGGTCGACCACTGGCCGCGCGCGATCGCGTCCTTCAGGTTGGCGAGCGGCCAGACGACGTTGACGATGCCGTGGCCGTGCTCGAGCGCGGTCGCGATCAGTCCGCGCAACCGCGCCTCGTCGTTGGCGTAGACCTCGATGTCGCCGACCGGCAGCTCGATCGTGTGTTCCTTGAACCGATCCAGCCGCGGCCACCGGGCGGTCGGCACGAACTCGCCGTCGACGCGCAGGTGCGTGTAGCCCTTGTTCCGCGCCCACTTCGCGAGATCCGTGTACAGCCCCTTGCGGTTGACCACGAGCGGCGCGAGAACGCCGATGTGGCGGCCGCGGAATTCGCGCAGCACGCTCGCCGCGATCGCCTCGAAGCTCTGCGGCGTGACCGGGACCTTGCAGTCCGGGCAGTGCTGCACGCCGAGCTTCTGGTACAGCAGCCGCAGGAAGTGATACACCTCGGTCATCGTCGCGACCGTCGACTTGCGGCCGCCTCTGGAAGTGCGCTGCTCGATCGCCACCGTCGGCGGGATGCCGTAGATCGCGTCGACGTCGGGCTTGCCCGCCGGCTGCACGATCGAGCGCGCGTACGCGTTGAGCGACTCGAGATAGCGGCGCTGCCCTTCGTTGAACAGGATGTCGAACGCGAGCGTGGATTTACCGCTGCCCGAGACGCCCGTAATCACCGTGAACGTGTCGCGCGGGATCTCGACGTCGATGCCCTTCAGGTTGTGTTCGCGGGCATGCTTGATCGCGATGCTGTTCGAGCGCAGCGTGCCGATCGCCGCCTGCAGCGGCTTGCCGACATCGGCGTCGCGGTGGGCGTAGTACGCGGCGGGGGCCGACTCTTGCGCCGCGAGTGTCGGACCTTCCGCCGGAATTGGTGTCTGACCCCATTTTTTGCTCTCGGGGGCGAGGGCGGCTTCGTACTCGCGCAGCGCCCGCCCCGTGTGCGACGTCGGATGCGCCATCACCTCGCGCGGCGTGCCGATCGCGACGATCTCGCCGCCGGCGTCGCCGCCCTCGGGGCCGAGATCGACGATCCAGTCGGCCGAGCGGATCACGTCGAGGTTGTGCTCGATGACGACGAGCGAGTGCCCCGCCGCGAGCAGCTTGCGCAGCGCGCGCATGAGCTTGGCCACGTCGTCGAAGTGCAGCCCGGTGGTCGGTTCGTCGAACAGCAGCAGCGACCCCTTGCGCGCGAGCCGTCCGCCGTCGATCCCGTGCCGGGCCGCGTCGGCGAGAAAGCCCGCGATCTTCAGCCGCTGCGCTTCTCCGCCCGACAGCGTGGGCACCGGCTGGCCGAGCTTCACGTACTCGAGCCCCACGTCTGCGAGCGGCGAAAGCCCGCGCACGACCTCGCGCTCGCCGGCGAAGAATTGCAGCGCCTCGTTGACCGTGAGGTCGAGCACGTCGGCCACCGACAGCGCGCGGCCGCCGCGCTCGAGCGTGACTTCGAGCACCTCGGGCCGGAAGCGCTTGCCGTCGCAGTCCGGGCAGCGCAGATACACGTCGGAGAGGAACTGCATCTCGACGTGCTCGAAGCCGTTGCCGCCGCAGGTCGGGCAGCGGCCGTCGCCGGCGTTGAAGCTGAACATGCCGGCGGTGTAGTTGCGTTCCTTCGCGAGCCGCGCGTTGGCGAACAGCTTGCGGATCGCGTCCCACGCGCCGACGTAGCTCGCGGGGTTGGAGCGCGTGGTCTTGCCGATCGGCGACTGATCGACCATCGCCACGTCGGCGATCCAGTCGTCGCCCAGCAGCCGGTCGTGCGCGCCGGGCGTCTCGGTCGCCTTGCCCTTGGCCTTGGCGAGCGCCGGGTACAGGACGTCCTGCACGAGTGTGGATTTGCCCGAGCCCGACACGCCGGTGACGACGACCAGGTGGTTCAGCGGGAACTCGACCGACACGTTCTTCAGGTTGTGCTCGCGCGCGCCTTCGAGCACGAGCCGCGGCGCGTTCGGCCGCACGTTGCGCGTCGCGTAACCGTCGGGTGTGAACGAAGGGACTTCGACCTGCCTGCGGCCGGCGAGGTAGTCGCCGGTCAGCGTGGGGGCGCACTTGATCTCGTCCGGCGTGCCGTTGAAGACGATGTGGCCGCCGCGTTCGCCCGGGCCCGGCCCCATGTCGAGCATGCGGTCGGCGGCGAGCATCACCTGCGGGTCGTGCTCGACGACGACGAGCGTGTTGCCGGCGTCGCGCAGCCGCTGCATCACCTCGATCACGCGGTGCATGTCGCGCGGGTGCAGCCCGATCGAAGGCTCGTCGAGCACGAACAGCGTGTTGACGAGCGAAGTGCCGAGCGCGGTCGTCAGATTGATCCGCTGCACCTCGCCGCCCGACAGCGTGCGGCTCTGCCGGTCGAGCGTCAGATAACCGAGCCCGACGTCGCACAGGAACGCGAGCCGTGCGCGCACTTCTTCGAGCAGCAGTTCGGTCGCCGCGTCGAGCACACCCGCGAACGAGACGCGCTCGAAGAACGCGCGCACCCGCTCGATCGGCAGCAGCATCAGATCGTGGATCGACAGGCCGGGCAGTCGGTCGAGTTGCGCGTCGGTCCAGTTCGCGTGCACCGGCTTGAAGCGGCGGTAGCGGCCGGGTGTGGCGTTGCTTCCCTCACCCTCCGTCCCTCTGTGGGCTTGCGGCTCATCCCGCGCTGCGCGCGGGACTGCCACTGCGTGTTGTCGTGCGCCCTGCGGGCTGGTGCCGGAGGCAGAGGGATGCAAGCCCCTCTCCCCACGGGACAGAGGTTGGGGTGAGGGAATAACGTCGCTACCGAGCACCGCGTCCGCATCCTCCCGCGTCCCGACCCGCCACAGCAGCGCATCGGGCTTGAGCCGCGCGCCGCCGCACGCGGTGCACGGCGTGTACGCGCGGTACTTCGACAGCAGCACGCGGATGTGCATCTTGTAGGCCTTGCTCTCCAGCCAGTCGAAGAAGCGCTTGACGCCGTACCACTGCGTCTGCCACTTGCCGGTCCAGCCGTCCTGGCCTTCGAGCACCCAGCGGCGGTGCTCGTCCTGCATCAGCTTCCACGGCATGTCGAGCGGCACGCCGAACCTCGGCGCGAACTTCTCCAGGTCGCGCTGGCATTCGGAAAAGCTCTTCGTCTGCCACGGCCGCACCGCGCGTTCGCGCAGCGTCTTGTTCTCGTCGGGGATGACGAGCCCGTAGTCCACGCCGATCACGCGCCCGAAGCCGCGGCACACGTCGCACGCGCCGAGCGGCGAGTTGAACGAAAACGTGCTCGGGTTCGGCTCGGCGTAATGGATGTCGCAGTCGGCGCAGTGCAGGTCGTCGCTGAAGCGCCAGACCGTGCCGGCTGCGCCGTCTCCCGTGGCGAGGGCAGAGGACTGGGACGAGGGGCTCTCGCCACTTCCGAGAACGTGCACGTCGACCCGCCCGCCGCCGAACCGCAGCGCCGCCTCGACCGCCTCGGCCACGCGCTGCCGCTGCGCGTCGCCGATGCGCAGGCGGTCCTGCACGACGTCGAGGATCCGGCCTTCGGCGTCGCTGCGCTCGCCGTGCACGCGCGTGTAGCCCTGCGCCTGCAGATGCGCGCGGACTTCGTCTTCCTTGAAGTTTCTCGGCACGCGCACCGGGAACGTGATCACCACGCGCGCGTCGCCGTGCGCCGCGCCGCGCGCGAAGACTTCGTCGACGATGCTCGTCGCCGTGTCGCGGGTGACCTTTCTGCCGCAGCCGCGGCAGAAGAGCGTGCCCGCGCGCGCGAAGAGCAGCTTCAGGTGATCGTTCAGCTCCGTCATCGTGCCGACGGTGGAGCGCGACGTGCGCACCGGGTTGGTCTGGTCGATCGCGATCGCCGGTGGCACGCCTTCGATCCTGTCCACCTGCGGCCGGTCCATGCGGTCGAGAAACTGCCGCGCGTACGGCGAGAACGTCTCCACGTAGCGGCGCTGCCCCTCCGCGTACAGCGTGTCGAAGGCGAGCGAGCTCTTGCCCGAGCCGGAGACGCCGGTGACGACGATCAGCTCGCCGGTCGGCAGGTCGACGTCGAGGTTCTTGAGGTTGTTCTGGCGCGCGCCGCGGATGCGGATCGCCTTGTCGCTGGACGGCATCGTGCTGCTGCTCGATCGGAAGAAGTGCGCGGCCGCGGCAGGCGGCGCGTCGAACCGCACAGTTTAGGCTCGCACGGCGGGCGCGCTCGGCAGGCCCGCGCGGCGCCGGGCTTCAGTTCGGCAGCGTGGGTCGGTACGGCGCACGCGTCTGCTCTGCACGCGGGGACGCGGGCGGTTCGAGCGGCAGCGCATCGAGCGGACTCGGCAGCCCGCAAGCGGCCGAGC
>JBFMFC010000021.1:0-56293 GCA_040752195.1 Pseudomonadota bacterium
GCGCTTGGCCGCCGGCCGGCCCGCGGGCTTGGCTTCCGGCCGGGCTTCGGGTCGGCGTACGCGGCGTTCTTCGCGCTCGGGCGCCGGCACGGCTTCGGCCGCGGGCGCCTCGCTGCGGCCGAGCGTGTCGCCCTTGTAGACCCAAACCTTGACGCCGATGACGCCGTAGGTGGTCTTGGCTTCAGAGAGCCCGTAGTCGATGTCCGCGCGCAGCGTGTGCAGCGGCACGCGGCCTTCGCGGTACCACTCGGTGCGTGCGATCTCGATGCCGTTCAGCCGTCCGGCACTCATGATCTTGATGCCTTGCGCGCCCAGCCGCATCGCGTTCTGCATCGCGCGCTTCATCGCGCGGCGGAACATGATGCGTTTCTCGAGCTGCTGCGTGATCGAATCGGCGATGAGCTGCGCATCGATCTCCGGCTTGCGGATCTCGTCGATGTTGACGTGTACCGGCACGCCGAGCATCTTCTGCAGCTCGGTCTTCAGCGACTCGATGTCCTCGCCCTTCTTGCCGATCACCACACCCGGGCGCGCCGAGTAGATCGTGATGCGCGCGTTCTTCGCCGGGCGCTCGATCAGGATGCGGCCGACCGACGCGTTGCGGAGCTTCTTCTTCAGGTACTCGCGGACCCTCAGGTCTTCGCCGAGCATGCGCGCGAACTCCGGACCCGACGCGAACCAGCGCGAGTTCCAGTTGCGCGAAACCGCGAGCCGGAAACCGGTGGGATTGATCTTCTGACCCATGCGTACCCCTCAGCTTCCTAGCGGTTCTTGCCGTCGCCGACGGCGACGAAGACGTGACAGGTCTGCTTGTTGATGCGCGTGCCGCGCCCCTTGGCGCGCGCCGAGAAGCGGCGCAGCGTCGACGCCTTCTCGACGTAGATCTTCGTGACCTTCAACTCGTCGATGTCGGCGCCATCGTTGTGCTCGGCGTTGGCGATCGCCGACTCGAGCGCCTTCTTGATGATGCCCGCCGCCTTCTTCTGGGTGAAAGCGAGGATGTTCAGCGCCTTGTCGACCGGCTTGCCGCGGACGAGGTCGGCGACGAGCCGGCCCTTCTGCGCCGACAGCCTGACGCCGCGGACGGATGCTGTGGTTTCCATCGTGTCCTCTTACTTCCTGCTGGGCGCGACAGCGGTCTTCTTGTCCGCGGCATGCCCCTTGAAAGTGCGCGTCAGCGCGAACTCGCCGAGTTTGTGACCGACCATCTGCTCGGTGATATAGACGGGGACGTGCTGTCTGCCGTTGTGCACGGCGATCGTCAGCCCGATGAAGTCGGGAACGATCGTCGAGCGGCGCGACCAGGTCTTGATCGGCTTCTTGTCCTTCGTGGCCTGCGCGGCCTCGACCTTCTTCAGCAGATGCCCGTCGACGAACGGGCCCTTTTTCAGTGAACGCGACATGCGGACCCCTTACTTGCGACGGCGCTGCACGATCAGCGAATCGGTGCGCTTGTTCTTGCGCGTGCGATAGCCTTTGGTGAGCTTGCCCCACGGGCTGACCGGATCGCGCTTCGTGCCGGTGCGACCCTCGCCGCCGCCATGCGGATGGTCGATCGGATTCATCGCCACGCCGCGTACGGTCGGACGGATGCCGCGCCAGCGCATTGCGCCGGCCTTGCCGAACTGGCGCAGGTTGTTCTCTTCGTTGCCGACCTCGCCGATCGTCGCGCGGCACTCGATCAGCACGCGGCGGATCTCTCCGGAGCGCAGCCTGAGCTGTGCGTAGCTGCCCTCGCGGGCGAGCAACTGCACGGATGCGCCGGCCGCGCGCGCGAGTTGTGCACCCTTGCCCGGCTGCATCTCGATGCAGTGGATCGTCGTTCCCACCGGGATGTTGCGCAGCGGCAGCGTGTTTCCGACCTTGATCGGGGCCTCCTGCCCGCTCACCACCTCGGCGCCGACCGACAATCCCTTGGGTGCGACGATGTACCGGCGCTCGCCGTCGGCGTAGCACAGCAGCGCGATGTGCGCCGAACGGTTCGGATCGTATTCGAGGCGCTCGACCTTGGCCGGGATGCCGTCCTTGTCGCGCTTGAAGTCGACCAGCCGGTAGTGGCGCTTGTGCCCACCGCCCTGATGGCGCGTCGTAATGCGCCCGGCGCTGTTGCGACCCGAGCCGCGGATCTTCTTCTCGGTCAGAGACGGCAGCGGCCCGCCCTTGTGCAGATCCGGGCTGACGACCTTGACGAGGCCGCGCCGCCCGGCCGAGGTGGGTTTGACTTTGACCAGCGGCATCACTTCACCTCTTGCGCGAAGTTGATTTCCTGACCGGGCTTGAGCGACACGTACGCCTTGCGCACGTTGTCACGCCGCCCCACGAAGCGGCCGAACTTTTTCTGCTTGCCCTTCTGATTCAGGATCGACACGCGCTCGACCTGCACTTTGAACAGCAGCTCGACCGCCGCCTTGACTTCCTGCTTTGTCGCGTCCTGCTTGACGCGGAAGGCGACCTGCTCGTGTTTGTCGGCGATCATCGTGCTCTTCTCGGAAACGATGGGCGCGACCAGCACGCTGTACAGACGCTCCTGGTTCATGACTGCCCCCACATCTCTTCGAGCTTGGCGATCGCCGGTTTCGTGACGACGACCTTCTTGAAGTGGATCAGCGACATCGGGTCCGCGTAGCGCGGCTCGACGACCATCACGTCCTTCAGGTTGCGCGACGCCAGGTACAGGTTCTCGTCGACGTTGTCGGTGATGATTAGCACGGACGACTCGGGCGTGCCGAGCCCCATGGCCTTGAGTTTTTGCGCGAGCAGCTTGGTCTTCGGCGACTCGACCGTCAGTCCGTCGATGACCGCAATGCGGTCGTCCTTCGCCAGCTTGCTCAGAATCGAGCACACGCCGGCGCGGTACATCTTCCTGTTGACCTTCTGAGTGAAGTTCTCGTCCGGCGAGTTCGGGAACACGCGGCCACCGCCGCGCCACAGCGGCGACGAAGTCATGCCGGCGCGCGCGCGGCCCGTGCCTTTCTGCCGCCACGGCTTCTTGGTCGAGTGTTTGACGGTCGCGCGGTCCTTCTGCGCCCGCGTGCCCTGGCGCGCGTTCGCCTGGTAGGCGACGACGAGCTGGTGCACCAGCGCTTCGTTGAAGTCGCGGCCGAACAGGGTGGCCGGCGCCGGCGTCGTGCCCGTCGTCTGGCCCTGGGCGTCGAGTACTTTGAGTTCCATCGCCCGCTCCTTATGCCTTCACCGCGGGACGCACGATCACGCTGCCGCCCTTCGCGCCCGGCACCGCGCCGCGCACCATCAGCAGCCCGCGGTCCTTGTCGACGCGCGCAACGACGAGGTTCTGCGTCGTGCGCTGCTTGTCGCCCAGATGGCCCGCCATGCGCTTGCCGGGCATGACGCGGCCGGGATCCTGCCGCATGCCGATCGAGCCCGGCGCGTTGGTGGTCACAGAGTTGCCGTGGCTCGCTCGATTCGACGAAAAGTGGTGACGCTTGATCGCGCCCGCGAAGCCTTTGCCGATCGTCACGCCGGTAACGTCGACCTTCTGTCCCACCTGGAACAGTTCGACGCTCAGAATCGCACCGGGCTTGAACTCGCCGGCCTTGGCGGCATCGATGCGGAACTCCTTGAGCACCGAGCCTGCTTCGACACCGGCCTTGGCATAGTGCCCGGCCAGAGGCTTGGCGACCCGCGACGGCTTCTTGCTGCCGTAGGCGACCTGAACAGCCGCGTAGCCGTCCGTTTCGACCGTCTTCACCTGCGTGACACGGTTGTTCGACACGTCGAGCACGGTCACGGGAACGGTCTCGCCGTCGTCCGTGAAGATGCGCGTCATGCCGACCTTGCGGCCGACGAGGCCCAGACGCGACGCGTGGGCCTGTGAACTCGCTTCACTCATCGTTCTCTCCAAACCCCGGCTTCGATTGGCCAGGACCGTGTTTCCGTGCGCCGCACCTGCTGCCCGGCCGCGGAAAGCCAGCGATTGTATCCAAGTCAGGCGGGGCGGCGCAACTGCGCTACTGAACCTTGATCTCGACGTCCACGCCTGCCGGCAGATCGAGCTTCATCAGGGCATCGACGGTCTTGTCGGTGGGGTCGATGATGTCCATCAGCCGCTGGTGCGTGCGAATCTCGAACTGATCGCGCGACGTCTTGTTCACGTGCGGCGAGCGCAGGATGTCGAAGCGCTGGATGCGCGTCGGCAGCGGAACCGGACCGCGGACGACCGCGCCGGTGCGCTTGGCCGTATCGACGATCTCCAGCGCCGACTGGTCGATCAGCTTGTAATCGAACGCCTTCAGGCGAATACGGATGCGTTGGCTTTGCATGTCAGTTCCTTCAAAGAGCGAGGGGCCGCCGACCAGCAAACCGGGCGGCGGCCCGCGGTTTGAGCAGAATCGCTTCGGACTACTCGATGATTTTTGCCACGACGCCGGCGCCGACGGTGCGGCCGCCCTCGCGGATGGCAAAGCGCAGGCCCTCTTCCATGGCGATCGGCGCGATCAGCGCCACGTCCATCGTGATGTTGTCGCCCGGCATCACCATCTCGGTGCCCGCCGGCAGCTGGATCGAGCCGGTCACGTCGGTGGTGCGGAAGTAAAACTGCGGCCGATACCCGTTGAAAAACGGCGTGTGCCGCCCGCCCTCTTCCTTGCTCAGCACGTACACCTCGGCCTTGAACTTGGTGTGCGGGGTGATCGTGCCCGGCTTGGCCAACACCTGCCCGCGCTCGACCTCCTCCCGCTTGGTGCCGCGCAGCAGCACCCCAACGTTGTCGCCGGCCTGCCCCTCATCGAGCAGCTTGCGAAACATCTCCACCCCGGTGCACACGGTCTTCTGCGTCGGCCGCAAACCGACAATCTCGATCTCGTCGCCCACCTTGATCACCCCGCGCTCAACCCGCCCGGTCACCACCGTGCCGCGCCCGGAAATGCTGAACACGTCTTCAATGGGCATCAAAAACGGCTGATCGATCGCCCGCTTGGGCGTGGGAATGTAGGTGTCCAGCGCTTCGGCCAGCTTCAAAATGGACTGCTCGCCCAACTCGCCTTTGTCGCCTTCCAGCGCCAGCTTGGCCGACCCCTTGATGATCGGAATGCTGTCGCCCGGAAACTCGTACTTGGAAAGCAGCTCGCGCACTTCCATCTCGACCAGCTCGAGCAGCTCGGGATCGTCCACCATGTCGCACTTGTTCATGTAGACAACGATGTAGGGCACCCCCACCTGCCGCGCCAGCAAAATGTGCTCGCGCGTCTGCGGCATCGGACCGTCGGCCGCCGACACCACGAGAATGGCCCCGTCCATCTGCGCCGCTCCCGTGATCATGTTCTTCACGTAGTCGGCATGCCCCGGACAGTCCACGTGCGCATAGTGCCGCTTGGCCGTCTCGTACTCGACGTGCGCCGTGTTGATCGTGATGCCGCGCGCCTTCTCCTCCGGCGCATTGTCAATGTCGTCGTACTTCTTGGCCTCCCCACCATACTTGGCCGACAACACCGTCGTGATCGCCGCCGTCAGCGTGGTCTTGCCATGGTCCACGTGCCCTATCGTCCCTACATTCACGTGCGGCTTCGTCCGCTCAAATTTGCCTTTGGCCATTTCTTCCTCTAACTAAAGAACGGTTGTTGGTCCTGCGTCGGCGGTTACTTCGCCTTGGCCGAGATCACGGCCTCGGCGACGTTTTTCGGCGCCTCGGCATAGTGCTTGAACTCCATGGTGTAAGTGGCTCGGCCCTGCGTCAGCGAGCGCAACGTGGTCGAGTAACCGAACATCTCGGCAAGCGGCACCTCGGCTCTGATCGCCTTGCCGCCGCCCGCCAGATCTTCCATGCCCTGGATCACGCCGCGCCGCGACGACAGATCGCCCATCACGTCGCCCATCTTCTCTTCCGGGGTCTCGACTTCGACCGCCATGATTGGCTCGAGCAGCACCGGCTGCGCCTGGCGCATGCCTTCCTTGAACGCGATCGACCCGGCCATCTTGAACGCGTTCTCGTTCGAGTCGACTTCGTGATACGAACCGAAGTGCAGCGTGACCTTGACGTCGACGACCGGGTAGCCGGCGAGCACGCCGGCCTTGAGCGTCTCTTCCACGCCCTTCTGCACGGCCGGGATGTACTCGCGCGGGACGACGCCGCCCTTGATCGCATCGACGAACTCGAAACCCTTGCCGGGCGGCTGCGGCTCGAGCTTCAGCACAACGTGACCGTACTGGCCACGCCCGCCCGACTGCTTGATGAACTTGCCCTCGGCGTTCTCGACCGTCCTGCGGATCGTCTCGCGATACGCGACCTGAGGTTTGCCGACCGACGCTTCGACGCCAAACTCGCGCTTCATCCGATCGACCAGGATCTCCAGGTGCAACTCGCCCATGCCGGAGATGATGGTCTGGCCCGACTCCTCGTCGGTGTGAACGCGGAACGACGGATCCTCCTGCGCCAGCCGATTGAGCGCAACGCCCATCTTCTCCTGATCGGCCTTGGTCTTCGGTTCCACCGCCTGAGAGATCACCGGCTCCGGGAACTCCATCCGCTCCAGCGTGATGATCTGGTTCGGATCGCACAGCGTGTCGCCGGTGGTGACCTCCTTGAGGCCGACTGCGGCCGCGATGTCGCCGGCGCGGACTTCCTTGATCTCCTCGCGCTCGTTCGCATGCATCTGCAGCAGACGGCCGATGCGCTCCTTCTTGCCCTTGACCGGGTTATAGACGGTGTCGCCCGAGTTCAGCACGCCCGAGTACACACGCAGGAAGGTCAGCTGACCGACGTACGGATCGGTCATGATCTTGAATGCGAGCGCGGCGAACTTCTCGTTGTCATCGGCCCTGCGCTGCACCGGCTTGTCGCCGCCATCGATGCCTTTGACGGGCGGGATGTCGACCGGCGACGGCAGAAACTCGACGACCGCGTCGAGCATCCGCTGCACGCCCTTGTTCTTGAACGCGCTGCCGCACAGCATCGGCTGGATCTCGCCGGCGATCGTGCGCATCCGCAGCCCGCGCTTGATCTCTTCCTCGGACAGTTCACCGCCCTCGAGGTACTTGTTCATCAGCTCCTCGTTGGCCTCGGCGGCGGCCTCGATCATCTTCTCGCGCCATTCCTGCGCGACGTCGCGCAGTTCGGCGGGGATGTCGCGGTATTCGAACTTCATACCCTGAGAGGCGTCGTCCCACACGATCGCCTTCATCTTGATCAGGTCGACCACGCCCTTGAAGTTCTCCTCGGCGCCGATCGGCACGACGACGGGCACCGGATTGGCCTTCAGGCGGGCGCGCATCTGCTCGTACACCTTGAAGAAGTTGGCGCCGGTGCGGTCCATCTTGTTGACGAAGGCCAGCCGCGGCACGCCGTACTTGTTCGCCTGCCGCCAGACGGTCTCCGACTGCGGCTGAACACCGCCGACCGCGCAGTAGACCATGCAGGCGCCGTCGAGCACGCGCATGCTGCGTTCGACCTCGATCGTGAAGTCGACGTGGCCCGGCGTGTCGATGATGTTGATGCGGTGCTCGGGGAACGACAGATCCATGCCACGCCAGAACGTGGTGGTCGCGGCCGACGTGATCGTGATGCCGCGCTCCTGCTCCTGCTCCATCCAGTCCATCGTCGCGGTGCCGTCGTGCACCTCGCCGAGCTTGTGGTTGACGCCGGTATAGAAGAGGATGCGCTCCGTCGTCGTCGTCTTGCCGGCGTCGATGTGCGCGGAGATACCGATGTTCCGGTATCGCTCGATGGGCGTCTTGCGTGGCATAAGAAGACCTCTTGTGGCCGGTCGCACGCAGGGCGACCGGCGTTCCAACCTTCGTTAAAACCTGAAGTGCGCGAAGGCCTTGTTCGCCTCCGCCATGCGGTGCACTTCCTCGCGCTTCTTCATCGCACCGCCGCGCCCTTCGGCCGCTTCCATCAGCTCGCCCGCCAGGCGCAGCGGCATCGACTTCTCGCCGCGCTTTTTCGCCGCTTCACGCAGCCAGCGCATCGCCAAGGCCATCCGCCGCACCGGCCGCACCTCGACCGGGACCTGGTAGTTGGCGCCGCCGACGCGACGGCTCTTGACCTCGACCATCGGCTTGACGTTGGCGAGCGCCTGCGTGAACACCTCGAGCGCGTTCTTGCCGGTCTTGCTTTCGATCTGCGCGAGCGCGCCGTAGACGATCCGCTCGGCGACCGCTTTCTTGCCGTCGAGCATGATGACGTTCACGAACTTCGTGACGTCCGAGCTGTTGAACTTCGGATCCGGAAGGATCTCGCGCTTTGGTACTTCGCGACGACGGGGCATTGGAGTGTTCCTCGGTCTTCAGTCGAAAGTGGCGCTTGGCCACGATGGCAGCCCCATGGTGACGGGCTGCGACTTACTCGGCCGGCGCGCCGCTTCGGCGCACCCGCCGCAAATGCAACGATCCCTAACTCGCTTTCGGACGCTTGGCGCCGTACTTCGAGCGGGCCTGCTTGCGGTCTTTTACACCCTGCGTATCGAGCGAACCGCGCACGATGTGGTAGCGCACGCCGGGCAGGTCCTTCACGCGACCGCCGCGAATCAGTACGACTGAGTGCTCCTGCAGGTTGTGGCCCTCGCCGCCGATGTACGAGATCACCTCGAAGCCGTTGGTCAGCCGCACCTTGGCGACTTTGCGCAGGGCCGAATTGGGCTTCTTCGGCGTCGTCGTGTAAACGCGCGTACACACTCCGCGCTTCTGCGGGCTGTTCCTCAGCGCCGGGCTCTTGCTCTTGACGCTCGTTGATTCGCGCGGCTTGCGAACCAGTTGATTGATGGTCGGCATTGCGGTGTCCGCCTGGTCTGGGTCTGTCAAATCCGAGTCGCCCGCACCGGGCGGGAAACCATGCTATCGGGTGCCTTCGGGACTTGCACCGGAAGCGGTGCCTTCGGGACGGTTTGCCCGCAAGCGATGGGCGAGCGGACGACCTCAAAGAACACCGGGTCCGAGCGGACTCCGAAGAGCCGGAGATTTTCCTTTGCCTGCTATCCTCTTGTCAAGGCGAACCGGCGCCGGACGCAAAGGCCGGCTTAGCCCAAAGCAAAGGGCCGGCGGTTGTTGCCGGCCCTTTGGTGCTTCTGCGAAGTCGCGGCAGCGCTTCGGAACTCAGGACTCCTGCTGGCCTTCCTCGCCGCCTTCGGCGCTCTCGAAGATCTCGGCCGGCTGCCCGGTCGCCTCGAGGGCGGCGAGCGCTTCGCGCTCGGCCGCTTCGAACTCCTCCTTCTCTTTGCGAGCGCGGTGGTACGCCAGCCCCGTTCCGGCCGGGATCAGACGGCCGACGATCACGTTCTCCTTCAGGCCGCGCAACTCGTCCCGCTTGCCCATGATCGCCGCCTCGGTCAGCACGCGCGTCGTTTCCTGGAACGATGCCGCGGAGATGAACGAGTCCGTCGACAGCGAAGCCTTCGTGATGCCGAGCAGCACGTTTTCGTACAGCGCCGGCCGCTTGCCGGCATTGATCGCCTTGTCGTTCTCGTCCAGCAGCTCGGACCGCTCGACCTGTTCGCCGGTGATGAACGGCGTGTCTCCCGGCTCGGTGACCTGCACCCGGCGCAGCATCTGACGGACGATCACCTCGATGTGCTTGTCGTTGATCTTTACGCCCTGCAACCGGTAGACGTCCTGCACCTCGTCGACGATGTAACGCGACAGCGCCTCGATACCCAGCAGCCGCAGGATGTCGTGCGGATCCGCCGGGCCGTCGACGATGAGCTCGCCCTTGTTGACGACCTGCCCGTCGTGGACGAGCACGTGCTTGTCCTTCGGGATCAGGAACTCGTGCTCCTTGCCGTCGAGGTCGGTGATGATCAGCCGCTGCTTGCCCTTGGTCTCCTTGCCGAAGGTCACGGTGCCGGTGACCTCGGCAAGCATGCCGGCGTCCTTCGGCGAACGCGCCTCGAACAGCTCGGCCACCCGCGGCAGACCGCCAGTGATGTCACGCGTCTTCTGCGACTCGGTCGGAATCCGCGCGAGCACCTCGCCCACCGCGACCTGCTGCCCGTCGCGCACGACAATCAGCGCGCCGACCGGGAAGCTGATCGTCACAGCGTGATCCGTGCCGGGGATCTTGACTTCCTCACCCTTGTCGTTCAGCAGCTTGACCTGCGGGCGGACGCCCTTGGCCGACGTCGTTCGGCGCTTGGCGTCGATGACGACCAGCGTCGACAGTCCGGTGACCTCGTCGATCTGCTTGGCGACGGTGACGCCCTCCTCGACGTTCTCGAACTTCACCGTACCCGCGTATTCGGTGATGATCGGGCGCGTCAGCGGATCCCAGCTCGCAAGCTGCGTGCCGGCGCGGACCGCCTTGCCGTCGCCGACCAGCAGCGTCGCGCCGTAAGGCACCTTGTGACGCTCGCGTTCGCGGCCGTTGTCGTCGACGATCGTCACCTCGCCCGAGCGGGAGATGACGACCTGTTCGCCCTTGGCACTCGTCACGTAGCGCATCGTGCTGGTGAAGCGCACCGTACCGTTGCTCTTCGCCTCGACGCTTGACGCCACCGCCGCGCGCGACGCCGCGCCGCCGATGTGGAACGTTCGCATCGTGAGCTGCGTGCCTGGCTCACCGATCGACTGCGCGGCGATCACGCCGACCGCCTCGCCGACGTTGACCAGCGCGCCGCGCCCCAGATCCCGGCCGTAGCACTTCGCGCACAGTCCATAGCGCGTATCGCAGGTCAGCGGCGTGCGCACCCGCACCTCGTCGATACCGAGTTGCTCGATGCGGTCGACCGCCTCCTCGTCGAGCAGCGTGCCCGCCGGATACAGCACGTCCTGCGTGTCGGGGCTGATGATGTCGACCGCAGCGACCCGGCCGAGGATTCGGTCGCGCAGCGCCTCGATCACTTCGCCGCCCTCGACGAGCGCCTTCATGCCGACGCCGTTGGTCGTTCCGCAGTCGTCTTCGGTGACGACGAGGTCCTGCGTGACGTCGACCAGACGGCGGGTCAGGTAGCCGGAGTTGGCCGTCTTCAGCGCCGTGTCCGCCAGGCCCTTGCGCGCGCCGTGCGTCGAGATGAAGTACTGCAGGACGTTCAGACCTTCGCGGAAGTTCGCGGTGATCGGTGTCTCGATGATCGAGCCGTCGGGCTTCGCCATCAGGCCGCGCATGCCGGCGAGCTGCCGGATCTGCGCGACCGAGCCGCGCGCGCCCGAGTCCGCCATCATGAAGATCGAGTTGAACGACTCTTGCTTGACCTCGTTGCCGTGGCGGTCCCGCGTCACCTCGGTGGCGAGCTGGTCCATCATCACCTTGCCGACCTGATCACCGGCGCGCCCCCAAATATCGACCACCTTGTTGTAGCGCTCACCCTGCGTGACGAGGCCCGAGGTGTACTGCGCCTCGATCTCCTTCACCTCGCGCTCGGCGGCGCGGATGATCTCCTCTTTCTGCGCCGGCACCAGCATGTCGTCGATCGCGATCGAAAGCCCCGCGCGCGTGGCGAGCGCGAAACCCGCCTGCAGCAGCCGGTCGGCGAAGATCACGGTCTCTCGCAGACCGACGCGGCGGAAGGCCGTGTTGATCAGCCTCGAGATCTCTTTCTTCTTCAGCGGCTTATTCAGCACGGAGAAAGGCAGACCGGCCGGCAGGATCTCGGAGAGCAACGCACGGCCGACCGTCGTCTCGTAGCGCGTGACGCGCTGCGTCTTTTCGCCAGTCGCCTTGTCGACGTCGAACTCCCTGATCCGCACGGTGATACGCGTCTGCAGTTCAACCTCCTTGTTCTCGTAGGCGCGATGCACCTCGGCGACGTCGGCGAAGAACGCACCCTCGCCCTTGCCGTTGACCTTCTCGCGGGTGGCGTAGTAAAGGCCGAGCACGACGTCCTGGCTCGGCACGATCGACGGATCGCCGTTGCTCGGGAACAGGATGTTGTTCGACGCCAGCATCAGCGCGCGCGCCTCGAGCTGCGCCTCGAGCGACAGCGGCACGTGCACGGCCATCTGGTCGCCATCGAAGTCGGCGTTGAACGCAGCGCACACCAGCGGATGAAGCTGGATCGCCTTGCCTTCGATCAGCACCGGCTCGAACGCCTGGATGCCAAGACGGTGCAGCGTCGGCGCACGGTTCAGCAGCACCGGGTGCTGGCGGATCACCTCCTCGAGGATGTCCCACACGACCGGCTCGCCCGACTCGACCATCTTCTTGGCCGCCTTGATCGTCGTGGCGAGGCCCATCAGCTCGAGCTTGTTGAAGATGAACGGCTTGAACAGCTCGAGCGCCATCAGCTTGGGCAGACCGCACTGGTGCAACTTCAACTGCGGCCCCACCACGATCACCGAGCGGCCCGAGTAGTCGACCCGCTTGCCGAGCAGGTTCTGGCGGAAGCGCCCGCCCTTGCCCTTGATCATGTCGGCGAGCGATTTGAGCGGGCGCTTGTTGGCGCCGGTCATCGCCTTGCCGCGGCGGCCATTGTCGAGCAGCGAGTCGACCGCCTCCTGCAGCATGCGCTTTTCGTTGCGCACGATGATCTCGGGCGCTTTCAGCTCGAGCAGCCGCTTCAACCGGTTGTTACGGTTGATCACGCGCCGGTACAGGTCGTTCAGATCGGAGGTCGCGAAGCGCCCGCCGTCCAGCGGCACCAGAGGCCGCAGCTCGGGCGGCAGCACCGGCAGCACCTCCATGATCATCCACTCGGGCTTGATCCCCGAGCGCTGGAAGCCTTCCAGCGTCTTCAGCCGCTTGGCGTATTTCTTGATCTTGGCCTCCGACCCGGTCTCGGCCAGATCCTTGCGCAGCGCCTCGATCTCCTTGTCGACGTCGATCGCGCGCAGCAGCTCGCGGATCGCCTCGGCGCCCATCAGCGCGCGGAACTCGTCGCCGTACTCCTCGGTCTTGGCGATGAAGTCGTCCTCGGTCATCAACTGGCCGCGCTTCAGCGGTGTGAAGCCGGGGTCGACCACGCAGAACGCCTCGAAGTACAGCACGCGCTCGATGTCGCGCAGCGTCATGTCGAGCACCATGCCCATACGGCTCGGCAGGCTCTTCAGGAACCAAATGTGCGCGACCGGGCTCGCCAGCTCGATGTGGCCCATGCGCTCGCGCCGCACCTTGGCCAGCGTGACCTCGACACCGCACTTCTCGCAGATCACGCCGCGGTGCTTCAGCCGCTTGTACTTGCCGCACAGGCACTCGTAGTCCTTGATCGGCCCGAAGATCTTGGCGCAAAACAGGCCGTCACGCTCCGGCTTGAACGTGCGGTAGTTGATCGTTTCGGGCTTCTTGACCTCGCCGAACGACCACGAACGGATCTTCTCGGGCGACGCGATGCCGATCCTGATCGCGTCGAACTGCTCGTCCTGCTGAACCTGCTTGAATAGATCGAGTAGCGCTTTCATGCGTTCCTCTCAGTGAATCTCGATGCGCCCAACGCGGCGGATCAGCCGCGCTCGAGATCGATGTCGATCCCGAGCGAGCGGATTTCCTTGACCAGCACGTTGAACGACTCGGGCATGCCGGCATCGATCGAGTGCTCGCCCTTGACGATGTTTTCGTAGACCTTGGTTCGTCCGTTCACGTCGTCCGACTTGACGGTCAGCATCTCCTGCAACGTGTACGCCGCGCCGTAGGCTTCCAACGCCCAAACCTCCATCTCGCCGAAGCGCTGCCCGCCGAACTGCGCCTTGCCGCCGAGCGGCTGCTGCGTGACCAGCGAGTACGGTCCGGTCGAACGCGCGTGCATCTTGTCGTCGACGAGGTGGTGCAGCTTGAGCATGTGCATGTAGCCGACCGTGACCGGGCGCTCGAACGCTTCGCCGGTGCGACCGTCGTACAGCGTCGCCTGCGTCTTCGTGTTGGTCAGCCCGAGCCGCGCCGCGATCTCGGGCGGGTACGCCATGTCGAGCATCGCGCGGATCTCCGACTCCGAAGCGCCGTCGAAGACGGGCGTCGCGAACGGAACGCCGTCCCTCAGATGCTCGGCGAGCTGATTCAGCTCGTCGTCGGACAGCGTGTCGATCTCCTCGGTCTTGCCGGACTTGTTGTAGATGTCGCGCAGCAGCCCCCGCAGTTGCGCGGTCTTGGCCTCGCGCAGCAGCTCGCCGATGCGCTGGCCCAGTCCGCGCGCGGCCCAGCCGAGGTGCGTCTCGAGGATCTGCCCGACGTTCATCCGCGACGGCACGCCGAGCGGATTCAGCACGATGTCCACCGGCGTTCCGTCGGCCATGTACGGCATGTCCTCGACCGGAACGATGCGCGACACCACGCCCTTGTTGCCGTGCCGACCCGCCATCTTGTCGCCCGGCTGCAGCCGGCGCTTCACGGCCAGATAGACCTTGACCATCTTCAGCACGCCCGGCGGCAGTTCGTCGCCCTGCGTGAGCTTCTTGCGCTTGTCCTCGAACGCCTGATCGAACTGCCGGCGCTTCGCCTCGATCGACTCTTTCAGCGCCTCGAGCTGTGCGGCCGCGTTGTCGTCGGCCAACCGGATGTCGAACCAGTGATACTTCTCGAGCGAGTCGAGGTAGTCCTTGGTGATCACCGTGCCCTTGGCGATCTTGCGCGGCCCACCGGTCGCCTCCTTGCGCAACAGCAGCTTCTCGATGCGCTGGAAGGCGTCCGCCTCGACGATGCGCAACTGGTCGTTCAGATCCTGGCGATAGCGCTTCAGCGCGTCGTCGATGATCTGCTGCGCACGTTTGTCGCGCTGGATTCCTTCGCGCGTGAAGACCTGCACGTCGATCACGGTGCCGTTCATGCCGGACGGCACGCGCAGCGACGTGTCCTTCACGTCGGACGCTTTCTCGCCGAAGATCGCGCGCAGCAGCTTCTCTTCCGGCGTCAGCTGCGTTTCGCCTTTCGGCGTCACCTTGCCGACCAGCGTGTCGCCGGCCTGCACTTCGGCGCCGATGTAGACGATGCCGGACTCGTCGAGCCGCGCCAGCTGGTTCTCGGAGAGGTTGGAGATGTCGCGCGTGATTTCCTCGGGTCCGAGCTTGGTGTCGCGCGCGACGACGTTCAGCTCCTCGATGTGGATCGACGTGTAGCGGTCGTCGGCGACGACGCGCTCCGAGATCAGGATCGAATCCTCGAAGTTGTAGCCGTTCCACGGCATGAACGCGACCAGCATGTTCTGGCCCAGCGCCAGTTCGCCCAGGTCGGTCGACGCGCCGTCGGCGATCACGTCGCCCTTGGCGATTACGTCGCCCTTCTTGACGATCGGGCGCTGGTTGATGTTCGTGTTCTGGTTGCTGCGCGTGTACTTGACGAGGTTGTAGATGTCGACGCCGACTTCGCCGGCGACGTTCTCGTCCTCGTTGACGCGCACGACGATGCGGTTCGCATCGACGTAGTCGACCACGCCGCCGCGCAGCGCCTGCACCGTCGTTCCCGAGTCGACCGCGACGGTGCGCTCGATGCCGGTGCCGACGAAGGGTTTTTCCGGGCGCAGGCACGGCACCGCCTGCCGCTGCATGTTCGAGCCCATCAGCGCACGGTTGGCGTCGTCGTGCTCGAGGAACGGGATCAGCGACGCCGCGACCGAAACGATCTGGCTCGGCGCCACGTCCATGTACTGGACTCGCTCCGGGCTCATCAACACGAACTCGCCGTTCAGTCGGCAGCTCACCAGCTCGTCGACGAACCTGCCCGTCTTGTCGAGCGGGGCGTTGGCCTGCGCGATGACGTACTTGCCTTCCTCGATGGCCGACAGGTACGAGATCTCGTTGGTGACGTGGCTGTCGACGACGCGGCGGTAGGGCGTCTCCAGAAAGCCGTATTCGTTCAGCCGCGCGTACAGCGACATCGAGTTGATCAGGCCGATGTTCGGACCCTCGGGCGTCTCGATCGGGCAAACGCGGCCGTAGTGCGTCGGATGAACGTCGCGCACCTCGAAACCGGCGCGTTCGCGCGTCAGCCCCCCCGGTCCAAGCGCGGAGACGCGGCGCTTGTGCGTGATCTCCGACAACGGGTTGGTCTGGTCCATGAACTGGCTCAACTGCGAGGAGCCGAAGAACTCGCGGATCGACGCGCTGATCGGCTTGCTGTTGATCAGGTCGTGCGGCATCAGGTTTTCGGTCTCCGCCTGACCGAGGCGCTCGCGCACCGCGCGCTCGACGCGCACGAGACCGGCGCGGAACTGGTTTTCCGCCAGCTCGCCGACGCAGCGCACGCGCCGGTTGCCGAGGTGATCGATGTCGTCGATCTCGCCGCGGCCGTTGCGCAGCTCGACGAGCACCTTCATCGTGTCGATGATGTCCTCGTTGGTCAGCACCATCGGCCCGGTGATGTCGGGCCGGCCGAAGCGGCTGTTGACCTTCATTCGGCCGACGCGCGACAGATCGTAGGTTTCCTCGTCGAAGAACAGCCGCCTGAACAGCGTCTCGACCGCATCCTCGGTCGGCGGCTCGCCGGGTCGCATCATGCGGTAGATCGCGATGCGCGCGGCGAGCTGGTCGCCCGTTTCGTCGATGCGCAGCGTGTTGCTGATGTACGGACCCTGGTCGAGGTCGTTCGTGTAGATGGTGCGAATCTCCCTGACGTTGGCCGCGCGCAGCTTCTTCATCAGGTCTTCGGTCAGCTCCTCGTTCGCGTGCGCGACAATCTCGCCGGTGTCCGGATCGACGACGTTGGCGGCGAGCACGCGCCCGAGCATGTAGTCCTCCGGCACTTCGATGCGTTTCATGCCGGCCGCCTCGAGGTCGCGGATGTGTCTGGCGTTGATCCGCTTGTCCTTCTGCACGACGACCTTGCCGGTCTTGTCGAGGATGTCGAAGCGCGCAATCTCGCCGCGCAGCCGCTCGGGAACGAGCTCCATGTAGCCGCCGGTGTTGGGGGCCAACGTGAAGCTGTCGAAGGTGAAGAAATGCGCGAGGATCTGCTCGGGCGTCAGTCCGATCGCTTTCAGCAGGATCGTCGCCGGCATCTTGCGGCGGCGGTCGACGCGGAAGTACAGGATGTCCTTCGGATCGAACTCAAAGTCGAGCCAGGAGCCGCGGTACGGAATCACACGCGCGGAGAACAGCAGCTTGCCGCTCGAATGCGTCTTGCCGCGGTCATGCTCGAAGAACACGCCGGGCGAGCGGTGGAGCTGGCTGACGATCACGCGCTCGGTGCCGTTGATGACGAACGAACCGGTCGAGGTCATGAGCGGAATCTCGCCCATGTAGACCTCCTGCTCCTTGACCTCCTTGATCGTCGGCTTCGACGCCTCGCGGTCCATGATCACGAGGCGCACCTTGGCGCGCAGCGGGCTCGCGTACGTCAGTCCGCGCTGCTGGCACTCCTTGACGTCGAACGGCGGATCGCCGAGCGAGTAGCCGGCAAACTCCAGGCGCGCCATGCCGTTGTGGCTGCTGATCGGGAAGATCGAGTTGAACGCCGCCTGCAGGCCCTCGTTCTTGCGCTGTGAAGGCGGCGTGTCTGCCTGCAGGAACTGCATGTACGACTCGAGCTGGGTCGCCAGCAGGAACGGCACCGACTGCACGGCGGGCCGCTTGGCGAAGCTCTTGCGGATACGTTTCTTTTCGGTGAACGAGTACGGCATGGACGCTCCGTTCGAGAAAACTCAGCGACGGACAGACGGCGACGGCGCGCAAAGCCGCACGAGCGCACCGGCCCGCGCGGCGAATGACGATCCGAGTTGTCTGTTCATCAGGGGAAGTCTTTGATTTGGGGACGCCCGCGACCCAAATCGAAAACTTCCGGGGTCGGTGCGCCGACGGCGCACCGACCTGATCCCGGTTACTTCAACTCGACCTTGGCGCCGGCCTCTTCCAGCTTCTTCTTCGCAGCCTCGGCGTCGGCTTTGCTCACGCCCTCTTTGACCGGCTTGGGCGCGCCGTCGACGAGATCCTTGGCCTCTTTCAGGCCCAGGCCGGTCAGCTCACGAACGGCCTTGATCACGTTGACCTTGTTGGCGCCAGCCTCGGTCAGCACGACCGTGAACTCGGTCTTTTCTTCGGCAGCCGGCGCGGCCGCGCCAGCCGCCGGTGCTGCGACCGCGACCGCTGCCGCAGCGGCGGAGACGCCGAACTTCTCTTCCATCATCTTGATCAGCTCGCTGATCTCGAGAACGGACTTCGCGGCGATCGCGTCGAGGATTTCCTGGTTCGAAAGTGCCATTTCAATGACTCCTAATGCGTTGTGATGTCGGATCGATGATGCGGATGCGGGTCAGGCGGCCTGTTTCTCTTTCGCGTCGCGCACCGCGGCGAGCGTGCGAACGAGGCGAGCCGGCACTTCGTTGAGCGTGCGGACGAACTGGCCGATCGGCGCTTGCATCGTCGCCATCAGCGTCGCCAGCAGTTCCTCGCGGCTCGGCAACGACGCCAGCGCCTTGACACCCTTCTCGTCCATGACGTGATGGGGCATCGCGCCGGCCCTGACGACCAGCTTGCCGTTGTCCTTCGCGAAGGTCGAAAGCACCTTCGCCGCCGCGACCGGGTCGGTCGAGAAGCCGTACACCAGCGGACCGACGAGCTTGTCGGCCAGACCGGCGAACGGCGTGCCGTCCATGGCGCGGCGCGCCAGCGTGTTCTTCAGCACGCGCAACCGGACACCCTGCTTGCGCGCTTCCTTGCGCAGCCGGGTGACCGCTTCCACATCCAGACCACGGTACTCGGCGACGACAATCGACTGGGCCGTCGCCACCATGGCGCCGACTTCCTCGACCATTGCCGCTTTCTGTTGCCGATTGAGACCCACGGTACTGGCTCCACTCAAAGGTGCTCGGCGACGTCGCCGTCGCGCGGCACCGGTTGCTGAACCGGCGACCGATGCGAGAGACCTTCGAGTTGTTCACGCATCACGATGCGCTTCACAACGCTCTTGCTCCCTTCGGGTACGCCGTCTGCGCTGGAGCTTGCCCGTTGCGCGCCGCCCGCGGAACGAAAAGCGGGAGCGGACAGCGCGCGTGTGCAAGCATTAAGGGAGGTTCGCGTCGGCGCTTCCGCTCGACGTCCGGCGCATGACGTCGAACCCCCGTCCAGCGGTCTTTGACAGCAGCAGCGGCGCGGTCGCCCGCATCGCTGCGGCCCAAAGCCCTTGTGGTTCCACTGCGGGAACCGTGGCCCGGTCGCGGCCGGGCCGGAATTCCTCGAACTATGCGTTCAGGCTCGCGGCATCGACACGCACGCCGATGCCCATCGTCGACGACAGCGAGATCTTGCGCAGAAAGATGCCCTTGACCGAGGCCGGCTTGGCCTTGTTCAGCGCATCGACCAGCGCGGTCAGATTGGTCTTAAGCCGTTCGGCGTCGAACGACGCGCGCCCGATCGTGCAGTGAACGATGCCCGCCTTGTCGGTACGGAACTGCACCTGGCCGGCCTTGGCATTCTTCACCGCACCGGCGACGTCGGTCGTCACCGTGCCGACCTTCGGGTTCGGCATCAGTCCGCGTGGCCCCAGGATCTGACCGAGTTGACCGACGATCCGCATCGCGTCCGGCGTCGCGATCACGACGTCGAAGTCCATGAAGCCTTCCTTGACCTTGGCAGCGAGATCCTCGAAGCCGACGACGTCGGCACCGGCCGCCTTGGCTTCCTCGGCCTTCGCGCCCTGCGCGAACACCGCCACACGCACCGTCTTGCCGGTGCCCGCCGGCAACACGACCGACCCGCGAACGGCCTGGTCGGACTTCTTCGCATCGATGCCGAGCACGACCGCGACGTCGACCGACTCGTCGAACTTGGCCGTGGCCGTCTGCTTGATCAGGTTCAGCGCGTCGCTGACCGGGTAGGTCTTGTTGGTCTCAACCTTCGCGCGAATTGCTTTCATGCGCTTGGACAAGCGTGCCATTTACAGACCCTCCACCGTGACGCCCATCGAACGGGCCGAGCCTGCGATCGTGCGCACGGCCGCATCGATGTCGGCCGCCGTGAGATCGGGCATCTTGGTCTTGGCGATTTCTTCCGCCTGCGCACGTGTGATCTTGCCGACCTTGTCGGTATGCGGCCGCGGCGAGCCCTTCTCGATCTTCGCCGCCTTCTTGATCAGCACGGTCGCCGGCGGCGTCTTCATCACGAAGGTGAAGCTCTTGTCGGCGTACGCGGTGATGACCACCGGGATCGGCAGGCCGGGCTCCATGCCCTGCGTCTGCGCGTTGAACGCCTTGCAGAACTCCATGATGTTCAGGCCGCGCTGGCCGAGCGCCGGACCGATCGGCGGCGACGGATTCGCCTTACCCGCCGGCACCTGCAGCTTGATAAAACCGACGATCTTTTTTGCCATATCAGCTTCCTTTCGGGTTCATGCGCGCTTTCGATCGCTCTACTTGCGCTCCCCGCGGGTACTTCACGTGAGCCATGTCGCCGGCTCACAGGGCGTCTCGCACACCTTCCGATCCCGATCCGCGCGCATCGCGACCGGGGCGCCGCGGGCCACCCTGCGCAGACGCTGCGCAGGGTGTCACCGCGCTATACCTTCTCGACCTGCCCGAATTCCAGATCCACAGGCGTCGACCGCCCGAAGATCGTGACCGACACGCGCACACGGTTCTTGTCGTAGTTGACTTCCTCAACGTTGCCGTTGAAGTCCGTAAACGGTCCCTCCTTGATGCGCACCATCTCGCCGACCTCGAACAACACCTTCGGACGGGGCTTCTCGTAACCCTCCTGCATCCGCTGCAGAATCTCGTCGACTTCCTGCTGCGACAGCGGCGACGGTTTGTTCGCCGATCCGCCCAAAAAGCCCGTGACCTTCGGCGTGCTCTTGACCAAATGCCACGCTTCGTCGGTCATCTCCATCTCGACCAGCACGTAGCCTGAGTACAGGCGGCGCTCGGTGATCGCCTTCTTGCCGGCCTTGACTTCGACCACCTCCTCGGTCGGAACGAGGATCCTGCCGAACTGCGCCTGCAGGCCGGCGCGGTTGATGCGCTCCTGCAGCGCCTTGGCCACGCTTTTCTCCATGCCCGAATAGACGTGGACGACGTACCAGCGCTTGGTTCCCGTGCTCTTGGCGGCATCGGTCATCGTTTCCTCGGTCATCACTTCCACCGCAGCAAAAGGTCGTACAGCACCCATTCGAGCGACTTATCAACCACGAACAGGAACAGCGCCATGATCACGACGAACGCGAAGACGATGCCGGTCGTACTGAGCGTCTCCTTGCGCGATGGCCAGGTCACCCGGCGGGTTTCCTCGTACGACTCACGGGCGAAACTCAGGAAACGCTTGCCCGGTGCCGAGAACCAGGCGATCAGCGCGCCAAGCGCGATCCCGCCGATCAGGATGCCCATGCGCGTCAACAGCGGCAGTTGCGACAGGAAGCTGAAGCCGAGCACCCCGGCCAGCACCGCGACCACGGCCAGGCTCACCAGCGCCAGGTCGGCCTTGCTATTGACGGTTTCGATGTTCTGAGTGTTCATCCATAACCTTCTCGTGCGCCGCTCATCGGAGCTCCGGACGCTCGCCGGAGCTGGCAGGGGCAGAGGGAATCGAACCCCCAACCTTCGGTTTTGGAGACCGACGCTCTGCCAGTTGAGCTATGCCCCTACGTAACCCGTGAACGCCGCCCGCAGAACCGCCCTGCCTCTCCGTTCTCAGTTCCTACTCGATGATTTTTGCCACGACGCCGGCGCCGACGGTGCGGCCGCCCTCGCGGATGGCAAAGCGCAGGCCCTCTTCCATGGCGATCGGCGCGATCAGCGCCACGTCCATCGTGATGTTGTCGCCCGGCATCACCATCTCGGTGCCCGCCGGCAGCTGGATCGAGCCGGTCACGTCGGTGGTGCGGAAGTAAAACTGCGGCCGATACCCGTTGAAAAACGGCGTGTGCCGCCCGCCCTCTTCCTTGCTCAGCACGTACACCTCGGCCTTGAACTTGGTGTGCGGGGTGATCGTGCCCGGCTTGGCCAACACCTGCCCGCGCTCGACCTCCTCCCGCTTGGTGCCGCGCAGCAGCACCCCAACGTTGTCGCCGGCCTGCCCCTCATCGAGCAGCTTGCGAAACATCTCCACCCCGGTGCACACGGTCTTCTGCGTCGGCCGCAAACCGACAATCTCGATCTCGTCGCCCACCTTGATCACCCCGCGCTCAACCCGCCCGGTCACCACCGTGCCGCGCCCGGAAATGCTGAACACGTCTTCAATGGGCATCAAAAACGGCTGATCGATCGCCCGCTTGGGCGTGGGAATGTAGGTGTCCAGCGCTTCGGCCAGCTTCAAAATGGACTGCTCGCCCAACTCGCCTTTGTCGCCTTCCAGCGCCAGCTTGGCCGACCCCTTGATGATCGGAATGCTGTCGCCCGGAAACTCGTACTTGGAAAGCAGCTCGCGCACTTCCATCTCGACCAGCTCGAGCAGCTCGGGATCGTCCACCATGTCGCACTTGTTCATGTAGACAACGATGTAGGGCACCCCCACCTGCCGCGCCAGCAAAATGTGCTCGCGCGTCTGCGGCATCGGACCGTCGGCCGCCGACACCACGAGAATGGCCCCGTCCATCTGCGCCGCTCCCGTGATCATGTTCTTCACGTAGTCGGCATGCCCCGGACAGTCCACGTGCGCATAGTGCCGCTTGGCCGTCTCGTACTCGACGTGCGCCGTGTTGATCGTGATGCCGCGCGCCTTCTCCTCCGGCGCATTGTCAATGTCGTCGTACTTCTTGGCCTCCCCACCATACTTGGCCGACAACACCGTCGTGATCGCCGCCGTCAGCGTGGTCTTGCCATGGTCCACGTGCCCTATCGTCCCTACATTCACGTGCGGCTTCGTCCGCTCAAATTTGCCTTTGGCCATTGGTCAACTCCTGACTGCCCTTTTTGTCTTCGACCCGCCGTCGCCGGACGAGGTCGGCCTTGCTTTCGTGATCCTGGTGCCCATGACGCGGATCGAACGCGTGACCTCTCCCTTACCAAGGGAGTGCTCTACCACTGAGCCACATGGGCCTAAGCGTGTCGCCGCACGCCGACTGCGTATTCCTTGGAGCGGGTGAAGGGAATCGAACCCTCGTCATAAGCTTGGAAGGCTTCTGCTCTACCATTGAGCTACACCCGCCCGAACTCGATCGCCAGATCCTTCCGAGGCGCGAAGGCGGAATCGCCTCTCGCCCGCTTCTCAGTTCTTTCCCTACCGGGTGCGATCGATTTCTTGACCGAACCGCTGGTGGAGGGGGTTGGATTCGAACCAACGTAGGCGTAAGCCAACAGATTTACAGTCTGCCCCCTTTAGCCACTCGGGCACCCCTCCGCAGGGAACCGCAAATTATGGTTGCGCGACAGTACCTTGTCAAACCAGACTCACGACCGCCGTTGTCAGCGCAGCGGGCCGCGACGCAACCGGGCGAATGCGGCCAGACACCGCAGCGGCGGATCTGGATCGAGTCCCGCTGCGACACGCTTTCGATATGCACGTCGGCGTGCACTCACACCCAAAGTGGATCAAACTACAAGCGGCCGTACGGTCGAATCTGAATCGGGGTGAGCGTCCGAATGAGCAAGGAATTCGCATCTCGAGGCGATCTGTCGCCTCGCAAGGTCTCCTTTACCCGGCTGTCCGACAGGGCGTACGCATATACGGCAGAAGGGGACCCAAACTCAGGCGTGGTCGTCGGCGATGATGGCGTCCTGGTGGTCGATGCGACCGCCACGCCCGTCATGGCGCGGGAACTCGTCGCCCACATCCGCTCCGTGACCGACAAGCCAATCAAGTACGTCGTGCTCTCGCACTATCACGCCGTTCGCGTACTTGGCGCGTCGGCGTTCGGTGCGCAGGAGATCATCGCGAGCCGCGGGACGCTCGAACTGATCCGCGAGCGTGGGGCCGAAGACATGAAGTCCGAAATCGAGCGGTTTCCGCGTCTGTTCCAGGCGGTTGACTCGATCCCCGGCCTGACGTGGCCGACGATGGTAATGGACCGCGAACTCACGCTGTTCATGGGTTCGCTTGAGGTGCAGATCAAACACCTCGGGCCGGGACACACGAAGGGCGACACGATCGTGTGGCTGCCGCAGGAACGGGTACTGTTTTCGGGTGACCTCGTCGAATACGATGCGGCCGCCTACGCCGGCGACGCGCAACTCGAGGAGTGGCCAGCGACCCTGGAGGCGCTGCGCGCGCTGCGGCCCGAACGGCTCGTGCCCGGGCGCGGTCCCGCGCTGCTTACCAATGCGGATGCCAACAAGGCGATCGATTACACGCGGTCGTTCGTCACGACGCTGTACGAAGCCGCGCGAGAGAGTGTCGCGGCCAAACGCGATTTGAAGGCGACGTTCGACTACACGCGGGCGAAGATGGACCCTCTTTTCGGACACGTCTTCATTTACGAGCATTGTCTGCCCTTTGACGTGGCGCGCGCGTACGACGAAGCGAGCGGCATCAAGCACCCGCGCATCTGGACTGCGGAAAGAGACCGAGAAATGTGGCGCGCTCTGCAGGGCTGAGGGCGCGCCCGTCGCTCGGCGTCGAATGCACGGCTGCCGGCGCCGGGTCGGCAGCCGGGTCACATCTGCTTGAACAGATGGGTGAAGCTGCGGCTCACCTCGAGCTTTTCCGGGAAGTTCTTCAACTGAACCAATTGGCGGCCGCGGAAGTCCCGAGTCACGCCAGCGATCGCCTTCGCATTGACGATGGTCGAGCGGTGGATCTGCCAGAACTGTTCGGGATCGAGTTCCTCGACGAGCTCCTTGATCGGCTTTCGGATGAGCGCCTCGTAGGACTCCGTCTGCACCCGGGTGTACTTCTCGTCCGACATGAAGAACAGCACCTCGGCGACGGGAATCATCCGCAGTTGCTGGCCCATCGACGCCTGGATCCATTGCAGGTAGGGCCTGGAAGCCGGCGCCTTGCTGTTGACGGCGGCGCCATCCAGCTTGGCCGCCAACTGGGCGAGTAGCTCGCTCAGATCCGACGGCTTGCTCCCCAGACGCTGCTTCAGGCGCGCGACCGTCAACTCGAGCCGATCGCGTTCCGCGGGCTTCAGCACGTAGTCGACCGCTCCGCGCTCGAACGCCTCGACTGCGTACTCGCTGTACGCGGTGATGAACACCACATGGCACGCATCCCCGATTGCGCGCGCGGCCTCGACGCCCGTCATCCCGGGCATACGGATGTCGAGAAAGGCGAGGTCGGGCCGATGCGTTCGCACGGCGTCGACCGCTTCCTGCCCGTTCTTTGCCTCCGCGACGATCCGCAACTCCGGCCACACCTCCGCGAGCCGGGCGCGCAACTGCTCGCGCATCAGGCGCTCGTCGTCGGCGATGATGGCGGTCGTCATGCGGCCACGATTCTAGGCGCAGCGCGCAGACTCAGGCGGGCTGGGCCGACAGCGGGGCCTCGGGCGAGTCGTTCGCTTCAGGATCGATCGAATACGGCACTTCGATCGTCACGATCGTCCCGGTCGGTGTGTTCGCTTCGATCGAGAGGCTCGCGCGACCGCCGTAGAGTGCCGCCAGCCGCTCACGGACGTTCGCCAAGCCCACGCCGGTACCCGACCGCGCAGCGGCCGCAAATCCGAGGCCCGTGTCGGCAACGGTGACGCGCAGATTGCCGTTCGCGATGTCCGCGCTGATGGTCAGCGAACCGCCTTCAGCCTTGGGCTCGAGCCCGTGCTTGATCGCGTTCTCCACCAGCGACTGCAGCATCATCGGCGGGAATCTGGCGGTCGCAAGTCCCTGCGGCACCGTGATCGCAAACTGCAGCCTGTCCTCCATCCTCACCTTCAAGATCTCGAGGTACGCTCGGCACAGGGCGATCTCCTTGCCGAGCGTGGTTGAACCTTGGCGCATCTGCGGCAGCGCTGCGCGCAGATACTGGATCAGGTTCTTCTGCATCTTCGATGCGCGTGCCGGATCGGTCTCGATCAGGTAGTCCACCGATGCCAGTGTGTTGAAGAGGAAGTGCGGCTCGACCTGCGCCTGCATCATCTTGAGCTGCGCCTCCGCGAGCTGGCGCTTCAGCCCCTCTTCCGCCGCGGTCGCCGTAGCCGCCCGGGCGCGCGACTCCGCCTTCTTCTTGGATCCCAGCACCACCTTCACGATGATCATCGCGACGATCAGCACCAGCAGGAAACTCACGAACCACTCGCCCGACTCTTCCTGGTACACGCGGGTACGTCGCGCGACCTGCCGCGACACCTGCTCGCTGACGATGTTCTCGATCTTCTCGCGCGCCGCCTCCACCGCCTCGGCGACCTTCGCCGGATCGGCCGCCACGTCGGGCGGAATCACGACGGTTTCCCCCCCTTTGCCGACACCGGCCGAAGCCGCATCCTCAACCCGTACGCCCTTCTCGTCGATCGTGATCGCAACGCGCTTGCCCTCCTTGTTCGAGAAGATCCGCACGCCCTTTTCGTCGACCTTGACACCTGCACCGCGATCCACCGGGGCGGACGTCCCGGCCCCGCTCGACTCGGGCGCGCTGCGCGGCGTGGGGGGAGTCGGCGGCGTTGGCGCCGCCGGCGGGGCGATGTGGATGCCGTCCGGCGAAACCGAAACAACGACGTTGACGCGATCCTTGGGGTCTGCCTGATCGACGACCACGGCCGGCCCGCGCTCGAATAGCACGGAGCTCAGGATTCCGCCGAAGACCAGCAACAGGATCGACAGCAGGAAGAACTTGCCCCAGCCGATGCCGGCGAGCCAGTCGCCGAAGCGTGTGCCGACTTGCCGGATGACAGGTGCGGAAACGCGGGCGCCGGCAGCGATGTCCTCGCGGACACGCTGCCAGCGACCCGTCATCGGCGGCCCGCCCGCGGGGGCGCCGCGCCCGGCGTTCGCGCTGGGCTCGGTCGAGGAGTCTCGTGCATCCATCCGTTGAATGTGTCGGTCCGCGGGCCACGCCATTATCGCGGCCGCCCAAAGGCGGTCCGGATGGGCCACAGCGACGACGCGACTCTAGGGCGTCAGCCCACGCTGCCGCGAGCCGAGCGCGACGAACTGCAGGAATGGTGCACCGTTCTGCACGGTGGCGCCGCGAGCCGCCCGTCGGCGTTCAGTCGACGCCGATCGCTCGCAGCACCAGCGAAGCTGCGAGCAGCGTCCAGCCAGCGAAGCCAAGCCGCTCGCCCCAAGGGTTCCCTTCCTTCAGCCGCTGAACTTCGCGCAGCAGTTCGTCGCGCGGCTTCGCCTCCTTGCTCGCCGCGACGATGGCGCGCAGGAAGGGAAACTGGGTCATCAGCGAGAGCATCAGACATGCGATGCCGCCGTTGCCCAGGCCGTGCGCCAACCGACCCGCGTCGAAATCGACGAGCGCGAACGCCGCCATCAGGGCGCTGAGGTAGAAAAAGCTGTTTCGCCAGAGGTTCTCGCCCTGGCTGACGGACGGTGCGGAGCGCTGCGGCATCTTCGATGACATCGCTATCGACACCGATGTCGGTGCTGCGTTCGCCGATTCAAGGTACACCCCGCTTCGGCGGCCGCGGGTTTGCCAGATCCCCGTCGCGAGTCAGCGGCCGGCCGGCTCCGATCGAGGCGCCGGGTTCAGTTGGACGCAGCCGGCCGACCACCGGGCGGGCGCGGCAATCCGGGCGGCTCGGCGCCCGCTGCCGGCACGTCCTGCGGGGGCATCGGCGGTGTCGCGGTCGGTGCCGGCACCGACGCGCCGGGTTGGCCGGGTTGGATTGGCGCCGAAAGCGTGTTGCCCGAGAGCCGATAGGCCGGCGGCGGAGGTGCGCCGCTAAAGCTCACCACCTGCCGGGGGGGAACCTTCAGATCCTGCCGGCCGGCCGCGCCTTCGAGCGTGACGCCGTCAGCCCGCACCTCGACCAGCCGCGTACCCGCGGCGACCTCCTGGCCGAGCAGGTACGCGCGCGCCGGCTGACCATCGACGATCAGCACGGCCGACGAGTCGGCGCCGGCCGCGAAAACCCCCGCGACCTGCACGTTGGAGAGCGCTGTCGTCGGCGCCACTTGAACCAGCCCGAACATCCGCGCCGCGAGCACCGGATCCGGATCGCGCGGCGGCGGCGCGGCCAGCGGCGGCGGGGCCGCGGCCGGCTGCGGGGTCACGATGCGGATCGCCCAGTACGCCGCAATCACGCAGGCGACCGCGAGCATCACGACGTGCACGAGCGCAGCAGCGAGCTTCTTCATTCCGGGTCCGAGGGTCGCAACGAATCCGATGATGACGGGTCAGACGACGTGGCGCAGGAGGTCGATTTCATCCTGATGCATGAACGGCGCCGCCAAATCACGCCACAGCGGGGCGTCGTGAACGGAGCGGGTTCATAATATCCGCGCAACCCCTCAAGCGCCACCGGAAAACGCCGTTCTTTCAAGGCCTTCGGCGCGTATCTTCAACGACAGTCGAAACTGGACGCCTCGACGATGGACCCGGCCTCCTTCCGCAACACGCAGCGTCGCGATCGCGGCTTCACGCTGATCGAGATCATGGTCGTCATCACGATCCTCGGCATCCTGGCCGCGCTCATCGTGCCGCGGGTGGTCGGACGAACCGACGACGCACGTATCGCCGCCGCCAAACAGGACATCGCTTCGATCATGCAGGCGCTAAAGCTCTACCGACTCGACAACGGCCGCTATCCGACGACCGAGCAAGGTTTGAAGGCATTGATCGAGCGGCCGACCACCGAGCCCGTGCCGAGCAACTGGAAGCAGGGCGGCTATCTGGAGCGCAGCTCGGTGCCCAAGGACCCGTGGGGCAGGGAGTATCAGTACCTGAATCCGGGCCTGCGCGGCGAGATCGACGTGTTCAGCTTCGGCCGCGACGGCCAGTCTGGCGGCGAGGGGCCGGACGCCGATATCGGCTCGTGGATGCTCTAGGCGGTTGTCCGGCGCCGGCGACGTGGATCGGCCCGGGCATGAAAGCGCGCGGATTCACGCTGCTGGAGATGCTGATCGTGATCGTGCTCGCCGGCATCCTGCTGTCGATCGTGACGATCAGCGTGGCGCCCGATGACCGCCAGGCGCTCGCGCGCGAGGCGCAGCGCGTCGGCCAGTTGTTGGCGATCGCCGCCGACGAAGCCCGCATCCGCCAGCAGCCGATCGTCTGGGAAGCCGACCTGCGCGGCTACCGCTTCGTCACCGAAGAGGCGGGCGAGCGCCGTCTTCTGACCGGCGACGACCTGCTGCGCGAGCGCCGGTGGGAGCGCGAGCTCACGCGCCTCGCGGTGATCGACCGCGGCAGCGCCAAGCCGGCCCAGGTCCTGCTGGGGCCGGGCGCGCCGCCCGTGCGCGTGCCGATCGCGCGAGAGTGGGTGCAACCGCGTCTGCGGCTGGAACTGGCCAACGACGTCGCTCGCGCCGCCGTGGAGATCGACGAAGACGGTCGCAGCCATGTCGCCCTCCAGTAGCCGAACGAAGCGCGGCTTCACGCTGCTCGAAGTGCTGGTCGCGCTCGTGATCATCGGCGTGGCGCTCGCCGCCGCGATGCGCGGTGCGCTGTCGCTGACCGGAACCGCCGAGGAGACGCGTTACAAGCTGCTCGCCACGCTGATCGCCGAGAACCGCCTGTACGAGCTGCGGCTGGCGCGCCAGCGGCTCGAACTCGGGCAGAACACGACCGACTGCGAGCAGGGCGGCGTCACCTTCGTGTGCGAACAGATCGTCAAGAGCACCCCCAATCCGTTTTTCCGCCGCATCGAGCTGCGCGTGTACCGGACGCGCGACGACCAGCGCCGGCAGTTCGCCGAGATGCTGACGGTTCTGCCGACCAACCAATGACTCGCCGGACGCCGTGGCGCGGCTTCACGCTGCTCGAGCTGCTGATCGCGATCAGCGTGCTGTCGCTGGTGTCGATCATCGCGTGGCGCGGGCTGGACACGCTGGTGACAACGCGCGAGCGGCTGGCGCCGGAGGGCGACGACGTGCGCGCGCTGCTCATCGCCTTCGGCCAGCTCGAGCGCGACCTGGCGCACGTCCCCAATCCGACGCTTTTCGCCCTCGCCTCGGATCCGGTCCAGGTCCGGCTCGCCACGGGCGGCCCCGTGCTCGAGATCCTGCGCATCGCGCCGCCGGACGACAGCGGCGCGCTCGCCGTCCAGCAGGTCTTCTATCGCGTCGCCGACGGCGCGCTGCTGCGGCAGGCCACGCCGGCCACGCGTGCGCTCAGACCGTTCGAAGCCGCGGAATTCAGCAACGTGCAGTTGCTCCGCAATGTGACGGCGATGCGCGTGCGGGTATGGCGGCCGGGTCCGGGCTGGGTCGACCCCGGCCAGTCGGGTCCGCAGCCCCCCGGTCCAGCGGTCGGGCCGCTGCAGGGCGTCGAACTCAGCATCGACCGCGCCGACGGCAAGACGTATCGACGCGTGCTGCTGGTAGGGTGAGGCCGCGATGTTCGACAACTCCGCCGCGCCCTCCTTCTACAAAGCCGGGGCAGGTCCTGCGCCCGGCGCGAGACTCGATGCCGGCGCCGCGCGCCAGCGTGGCGCAGCCGTGCTGATGGCCCTGTTCGTCGCGACGCTGGCCACGCTGATCGTCACGGGGCTGTTCTGGAACCAGTTCGTGTTGCTGCGGACGATCGAGAACCAGCAGCTGGTCTCTCAGAGCCGGCTGTTGCTGCGCGGCGCGCTCGACTGGGCGCGCGCGATCCTGCGCGAGGATGCAGCGCGCTCGAACTACGACGCGCGCACCGAACCCTGGGCGACGCCGCTCGCGCCGACGCGGCTCGATCAGCTCGGCGAAACGTCGGCGCTGGCCTCGCAGGCGACGATCGAAGGCGACATCGACGACGCGCAGGCGCGGCTGAACCTGCGCAACCTCGTCAGCGGCGACGGGCAGATCGTCGAACGCGAGCTGGCCGCGCTGCGCCGCCTGTGCGCGCTGCTCGCCGTGCCCGAGGCGACCGCCGATCTCATCGCGCAGCGAATGGCCGAGGCCTTCGCGCCCGCGCCGGCGCCTGCGGGCGACGGACGCGCCAAGCCCCGACCGATCCCGCTCGTGCTGCCGCGCGATCTGTTCGCGGTCGACGGCATCGACCCGGAAGCAGCCGCCAAGCTCGCGACGCACGTCGTCGTGCTCGACGAGCCGACACCCGTAAACGTCAACACCGCGGCCAGCGAAGTGATTGCGGCGCGCATCGCCGGGCTGACCTGGATGGATGCCAACCGTATCGTCGAGCAGCGCACGCAGCTCGGCTACTTCCGCGACGTGGCCGATCTGCGCAACCGACTGGGCGACAAGGCGACCGGGCTGATGCCGCAGGACGTATCGACCACGTCGCGCTACTTCTTCGTGCGCGGCCGCGTCCGGCTTGACCGCGCCAGTACCGGCATGGAAGCTCTGGTCAAGCGCGGCGCACCGGGCGCGCCGGCGCCGATTTCCGTGTTGTGGCAACGCGAGCTATGAAAGAACGATCTGCCCAGCGCCTGTTCGTCTTCGTTCCCCCGCACCGCGCGCTCGGCGGCCGCGGCAAGCTCGCGGCGTCGACCGTCGTGAGCTACGTCGCGGTCGGCGTCAAAGGCGCAGAAAGCGGCGAGACGCCGATCGCGCTGCTGCCCAAGGCATCCTCGGTCGACGTCGTGTTCGATACGTCGGACGTGTTCGTCGCCGCCGTCGACGCGCCGCGCATGCCGGAAGCGAAGCTGCGCCTGGCGCTGCCCAACCTGCTCGAAGAGCGCCTGCTGTCCGACCCGGCCGACTGCCACTTCGCGTTTACGCCGCAAGCGCGTTCGGGGACCGTCACGACGATCGCCTCCGCACCCAAGCTGCCGGTCGCCGTGATCAACCGCGCGCTGCTGACGAGCGCGCTCGACGCGCTGTCGGAAGCCGGCTACCGCCCGCGCGCCGCGTACTCGGAGATCTACGTCGTTCCGGCGCCCGCCGCCGGCGTGCTGAGCGTGCGGCTGGACCGCGGCCGCGGCATCGCGCGCAGCGGCAAGCACGACGGCTTCGCGTTCGAGTTCGACGGCGCATCGCTGCCCGCGCCGCTGCTGCTCGCGGTGCGGCAGCTCGGCATCAGGCGCGTGCAGGCGTACGGCCGCGACGCGGGCAAGCTCGTGCAGTTCGCCGAGCAACTCGGCGTGGCGGTCGACGCGTCGCAACGCGAGATCGACGTTTCGGCGACCGAAAGCGCGGTGAATCTGCTGCAGGGCGCGTTCGCGCCGGGCGGTCTGCTCGGCAGCCTGTCGCTGCCGAAGCTGACCACGGCCAGGCTGAAGGTGCCGCTGATCTGGGCCGGCGTGGCGGCGGCGGTCTTTCTCGTCGGCATGAACGCGTACTGGCTGAAGCTCGAGGCCGAGGCCGAGGCGATCCGCGCGCAGATGGAAACGGCGTTTCGCAGCGCATTTCCCGAGGCGACCGCAGTCGTCGATCCGGTGTTGCAGACGCAGCGCCAGCTTGGCGCGCTGCGTGCGCGCTCCGGCATGGCCTCGCCCGACGACTTTTCGGTGCTCAACGCGCAGGTCGCGCAACTGCTGTCGCTCGCGCCGATCGGCAGCGTCGCCGGCATCGAGTACCGCGAAGGCGCGCTGCGCGTGAAGTTCAAGCCGGGGACGGCCGACAACCCTGCGCTGCAGAACACGCTGCGCGCGCAGGCGATCCAGATCGGGCTCGCCCTTCGCTTCGAGGCGGACGGGTCGGCGCGGCTCGTGCCGAGCGGGGGCTGACGATGAACGCGCTTGCACAGTTCTGGTCCGAGCGCGCGCCGCGCGAGAAGGCAGTCCTCGCCGCCGCTGCCGCGATCGTGCTGATCGCGGTGCTGTACCTGGTCGCGGTCGAGCCGGCGGTGACCGGGATCGCGCGGCTGGAGCGCGGGCTGCCGCAGTCGCGTGCGCAGGCCGCAAAGCTCGAAGCGCTGCTTGGCGAGGTCAAGGCCCTGAAGTCGCGCGCGCAGGTCGCGACCGTTTCCCCGCAGGAAGCGCGCGGCGCGCTCGAAAAGTCGCTCGCCGCCGCCGGGCTGAAGGCTGCCCGTATCGTGCCGCTCGCCGACGGCGATCTGCAACTGACCTTTGCCAACGTCCCGTACGCGACGTGGGCCGCCTGGCTCGCGCGCACCGAGCGTGAGCTCGGCGCGCGCGCGACCAGCGTGAGCGCGACCGCAACGGCCACACCGGGCAACGTCGACGTCGAACTCGCGCTGCGGCTGGCGCGGCGCGCGGGGTGAGGTCGCGCGGTGCTGCGCTGGATCGGCTACGGCCTCGTCGCGCTGGTCGCGATCGTCGCGACGGTCGGCACCCTCGCGCCGGCGCAATGGCTCGCGGCGGGCGTCGCACAGGCCACCCGCGGCCACGTCGAACTCGCCGAAGCCAAGGGCACGCTATGGAAAGGCGAAGCCACACTGGTGCTGGCGTCGGGCGCGGGTCCGGCCGCCGTGCGCGCGAGCCTGCCGGAGCGCCTGTCCTGGCGACTGTCGCCGTGGCAGCTGCTGACCGGAACGGTCGATCTGACGCTGCAGCATCCGTCGGCGCTGTCGCAGCCGCTCGCGATCCGGGCCTGGCCGAACGGTCGCGCCACGCTCGGCGCGGCGAACGTTCGACTGCCCGCATCGCTGCTGGTCGGCTTGGGCGCACCGTGGAACACGGTGCGGCCAGGCGGCGTGATCACGTTGAGCTGGGATCGACTGCAGATCGAACCCGGGCGCTGGCAAGGCAACTTCTCGGCCGAGTGGGAATACGCGTCGAGCGCGCTCACACCCGTGACGCCGATGGGACACTACCGCCTGCAAACCAACGGCGTGTTCCCCGGGACTCAACTGAACCTGTTGACCCTTTCCGGTCCCCTCGAGCTGACCGGCAGTGGCACAATCGCAGAGGGTGGGCGCTTACGCTTTCAAGGCGTGGCACGAGCAGTCCCCAACGCCGACCCGGGCGTGAAGACGCAACTGACCGGGCTGATTTCGCTGCTCGGCCGGCGCGACGGCGAGTCGGCCATTCTGAACATCGGAAGCTGAGATGACCAAATTGCGCGCACGAAGGAGCGCAAGGAGCCCGGTCCCGCTCACGACCCGCCCGCTCGCCTGGGCGGTGATCTGCGCGCTCGTGCTGCCGGCCGCACCGCTCACCGCGCAGCAAAGCGGCGCGCGCGGCGCGAAGCCGCAAGCCACGGGCAAGGAAGAGACCGTGATGCTGAACTTCGTGCAGGCCGATCTCGAGGCGGTCGTGCGCGCGATCGGTCAGTTCACCGGACGGCAGTTCGTCATCGATCCGCGCGTCAAGGGCACGATCAACCTCGTGACCGAGCGGCCGGTCACGAAGCAGCAGGCCTACGAGCAACTGTTGTCGGCGCTGCGGCTGCAGGGCTTCACGATCGTCGAGTCGCCGCAGCCGGGCGGCATCGCGCGCATCCTGCCCGAGGCCGACGCCAAGTTGCAGGGCGGTCGTGTCGTCGCGCCGCCCGCGGTGGCGCCGCGCGGCGACCAGATCGTCACGCAGGTGTTCCAGCTTTCGTATGAGTCGGCGACCAACATGGTGCCGATCCTGCGGCCGCTGATCGCGCCGAACAACACGATCTCGGCCTACGGCCCGAACAACACGCTCGTCATCACGGATTACGCCGACAACCTGCGCCGCATCGCGCAGATCATCGCCGCGATCGACCAGCCCGGCGCCGCGGATGCCGAGATCATCCCGATGAAGCACGGCCTCGCGGTCGAGATCGCGGCGATCGCCACGCGCGTGCTCGACGAGGGCGCGCGCGCGGCGGGCCAGGCCGTCGACGGCGGGCAGCGCGTGCAGGTGCTCGCCGAACCGCGAACGAACTCGCTGATCGTGCGCACCGCGAGCCGCGCGCGCCTGTATCTGGCGAAGCAGTTCATCGAGAAGCTCGACCAGCCGAGCCTGACGCCGGGCAACATCAACGTCGTCTACCTGCGCAACGCGGAGGCGACCAAGCTCGCGCCGTTGCTGCGGGCGATCATCGCCGCCGATCCGTCGTTCGTGCCGCAGACCGGTGGCGGCGGGCTGACGCCGATCGCGACGGCGCCGGGCCAGCCGGGCCAGCCCGGACAGCCGGTCGCCCAGCCGCAGCCGGCACCTGCGATCGGCGCGGCCGGCGGCGGCGCCGCGGGCGGACTGGCCGGAATGATCCAGCCCGACGCCGCGACCAATTCGCTGATCATCACCGCGCCCGAGCCGCTGTATCGCAACCTGCGCGCGACCATCGAAAAGCTCGACGTGCGCCGCGCGCAGGTCGTCATCGAGTCGCTGATCGTCGAGGTCAGCGCGGACAAGGCCGCGGAGTTCGGCGTGCAGTTCCAGGCGCTCGGCGGGCTGCGCGAGTCCAACGCCAACGACACCAGCGTGATCGGCGGCACCAACTTCGGCGCGCGCGGCGGCGGCACCAACATCATCGACGCCGCGCAGAACCTCGCCTCGCTCGGTTCGGGGCTGAACATCGGCGTGATCCGCGGCCGCGTGACGATTCCGGGCATCGGCGAAGTGACCAACCTGGGCTTCCTCGCGCGCGCGCTCGAGACGAAGGCCAACGCCAACGTGCTGTCGCGGCCGAACATCCAGACGCTCGACAACGAGGAAGCGAAGTTCCTCGTCGGCCAGAACGTGCCTTTCCAGACCGGATCGTTCACGCAGGGATCGACCGGCGCGACCAACCCGTTCCAGACCTTCGAGCGGCGCGACATCGGCACGCAGCTGCGCGTGCGGCCGCAGATCTCCGAAGGCGGCGCGGTCCGCCTTTCGATCTATCTGGAGGTCTCTTCGATCGCGCCGACGACGGTGCAGGGCCAGATCGTCACCAACAAGCGCAGCTTCGAGTCGGCGGTCATCGTCGACGACGGCAACTTCGTCGTGCTGTCGGGGCTCATCGAAGACCGCTCCAACGACAGCGAAAGCAAGGTGCCGCTGCTCGGCGACCTGCCGCTGATCGGCAACCTGTTCCGCTACGACAACCGCTCGCGCACGAAGACCAATACGATGATCTTCCTGCGGCCCTATGTGATCCGCGACGAGCGCGCTTCGTCGACACTGGCGGCGGACCGCTACGAGTACATGCGCGCGCAGATGTCCGACAGCCAGCGGCCCGACTCGTTGCTGTTCCGCGGTTACCAGACCGATCTGCCGCCGCCGGCGACGACGCGGCCGCCCGAGGTCCCGCCCGCCGTGCCGCCCGCGACGAGCGAGCCGCCGGCGACGACCACCCCGGTCGCGCCGCCCGCGCCCGCACCCGCGCCTGCGCCGATTCCCGCACCGGCGCCGCAGTCGCTCGCGCCGCAGCCCGACGCGGTGTCGGCCGCGGCTGCGCCGGCACAGCGCGCGCCTTCGCCGCCGCCGGCCGAAACGGCATCGCGCGCAGCGCCCGTGACGGGCGCGTTCGCCGCCGCACCGGGAACGGCGCCATCGGCGGCGGGCACACAACTGATCCAGGTCGCCGCGATCAGCGACATCGCGAAAGCGCGCGAGCTGCAGAAACAGCTTCGCGCGGCGGGTTTCGACGCGTACTGGGAGAGCGTGCGCCGGCCGAACGGCGCGGGCGAGGTCGTTCGCGTGCGCGTCGCCGTCGATCGCGCCCGACAGAGCGTGGCCGAGACGATGGCGGAACTGAGAAAGCGCGGCTTCGAGCCGACGCTGGTCAATCCGTGAGGAGCGCGCACCGATGAGCAGCGCGCAGGCCTTTGTTCCGTACGCGTTCGCGCGCGACAACGCGATCCTGCTCAAGCCCACCGGCGAACGCGACGCCGAGGCGTGGATCAGCGAGTCGACCCCGCTGGCGGCGCTGAACGAGGTGATGCGCGTCTTTCCGGGGCGCGTCAAGCCGATCGTCGTGGCCGCCGACAAGCTCGCCGAGGCGATCGCGCAGACCTACTCGCAGTCCGAAGGCAGCGCGCAGCAGATCGTCGGCGACATCGAAGGCGAATTCGACATCACGCGCATGATGCAGGAAGTCCCCGACATCGAGGATCTGCTCGAGGCCGAGGACGACGCGCCGATCATCCGCATGATCAACGCACTGCTGACGCAGGCCGCGCGCGACGGCGCCAGCGACATCCACATCGAGGCGTTCGAGACCTATTCGCTGGTGCGCTTCCGCGTCGACGGCACGCTGCGCGACGTCGTCCGGCCCAAGCGCGCGCTGCACGCGGCGCTCGTCTCGCGCATCAAGATCATGGCGCAGCTCGACATCGCGGAGAAACGCCTGCCGCAGGACGGGCGCATCACGCTGCGCGTCGGCGGCCGCGCGATCGACGTGCGCGTCTCGACGCTGCCGACCGGCCACGGCGAGCGCGTCGTGCTGCGGCTGCTGGAAAAAGACCTGAGCAAGCTCACGCTCGAGAACCTCGGCATGAGCGACCGCACGCTGCGCCGGTTCGACGAGCTGATCCACCAGCCGCACGGGATCGTGCTGGTCACCGGGCCGACCGGCTCGGGCAAGACCACCACGCTGTACGCGGCGATCCGCCGGCTCGACCACGCGACGACCAACATCATGACGGTCGAGGATCCGATCGAATACGACCTCGAGGGCATCGGCCAGACGCAGGTCAATCCGAAGATCGAGATGGACTTCGCGCGCGCGCTGCGGGCGATCCTGCGGCAGGACCCCGACGTCGTGATGATCGGCGAGATCCGCGACCTCGAGACCGCGCAGATCGCCGTGCAGGCGTCGCTGACCGGCCACCTGGTGCTCGCCACGCTGCACACCAACGACGCCGCCAGCGCGGTCACGCGGCTGATCGACATGGGCATCGAGCCGTTCCTGCTGTCGTCTTCGCTGCTCGGCGTGCTCGCGCAGCGGCTCGTGCGCAAACTGTGCCCGCACTGCAAGCAGCCGGTCGAATCGGTCGGCGGCAGCGGCCAGACCTTCCGCGCAGTCGGGTGCGTGCAGTGCGGGCACACCGGCTATCTGGGCCGTACCGGCATCTACGAGCTGCTGACCGTCGACGACGAGATGCGGCTGCTGGTGCACAACGGCGCCAGCGACGCCGACATCCGCCGCGCCGCCGAGCGCGCCGGCATGCTGCCGCTGCGCGCCGACGCGATGCGCTGGGTCGCCGCCGGCATCACCTCGCAGGAAGAAGTGCTGCGCGTCACGCGCGAGTGAAATGAGCGAACGCGCCGGCGCGCACACGCCCAGCAACGCGGAGAAGGCAGTCGCTCGTCGGTCCCGGCGAGTCCGCACGCCGTCCGTGTCCGTCCGTTCGCCCGGTTGATCGCCCATGGCCGCCTACCGCTACGCCGCCGCCGACGCTTCGGGCAAGGAACTGACGGGCGTACTCGAAGCCGACAGCGCGCGCGCCGCGCGGCAGCTCCTGCGCGGGCGCGGGCTGGTGCCGCTGACTGTCGAGCCGGTCGTCTCCGAGGCGCAGAAGCAGGCGCTGTCGCTCTCGCTCGGCCGCAGGCTGTCGCAGACGGAACTGGCGGTGATCACGCGTCAGCTCGCCAGCCTGCTCGGCGCGGCGCTGCCGGTCGCCGACGCGCTGACCGTGATGGTCGAGCAGAGCGAAAAGCAGTCGGTGCGCGAGCTGATGGCCGCGATCCGCACCGACGTGCTCGGCGGCTCGTCGCTGTCGAAGGCGCTCGCGCGGCATCCGCGCCAGTTTCCCGACATCTACCGCGCGCTGATCGCCGCCGGAGAAGAGTCGGGCAAGCTGGGCTCCGTGCTGCAGAGCCTCGCGGACTACATCGAAGAGCGCGCCAAGCTGCAGCAGAAGATCACGCTCGCGTTCGTCTATCCGACGATCGTCACCGTCGTCGCGCTGGCGGTCGTCATCGGCCTGTTGACCTACGTCGTGCCGCAGGTCGTTCAGGTGTTCGCCAACACCAGGCAGGCGCTGCCGTTGCTCACGCGCGCGCTGATCGCGACCTCGGACTTCGTGCGCGGCTACGGCTGGATCGTCGCGGCGCTGCTCGCGGTCGGCGCCTATCTGGTCAATCGCGCGCTGCGCGTCGATGCGGTGCGCATGCGCTGGCACCAGCGCATCTTGCGGCTTCCGGTCGCCGGCGTGCTCGCGCGCTCGATCAACACCGCGCGCTTCGCCAGCACGCTTTCGATCCTGGTCGGCTCGGGCGTGCCGATGCTGCGCGCGCTGCAGGCCGCCGGCGAGACGCTGACCAACCTCGCGATGCGCGCGCGCGTCGTCGAGGCGACACAACGCGTGCGCGAGGGCTTCTCGCTCGCGCGCGCCCTGCGCGCCGACACCGAGGAAGAGCGCCGCGCCGGGCACGTCAAGCTCTTCCCGCCGGTGCTGATCCATCTGATCGCTTCCGGCGAAGCGACCGGCAAGCTGCCCGAGATGCTCGCGCGCGCCGCCGACATCCATGCGCGCGAGGCCGAGCGCCGCGCGCTGTTTTTCACGTCGCTGCTCGAGCCCGCGCTGATCCTGACGATGGGCGTCGTCGTCATGCTGATCGTGCTCGCGGTGCTGCTGCCGATCATCGAGATCAATCAGCTCGCGCGCTGAGGCGGCGTTGCCCGGATCGAACGGCAGCGGATGCCCCGCGCGATAATCGCCGCATGCTGCGCACCTCGCTCGATTCCCTGCCCGCCTCGCGCATCCGCGAGGTCGCCAACGCCGCGCTCGGCCGCGACGACATCGTCAAGTTCTGGTTCGGCGAAGGCGACCTGCCCACGCCCGAGTTCATCCGCGCCGCGGCCAAGGCCGCGCTCGACGCCGGCGAGACCTTCTACAACCACAACCTCGGCATCGCCGAGCTGCGGCAGGCGATCGCGGACTACGCGTCGAGGCTGCACGGCGTCCGCGTCGAGTCCGACCGCATCGCGGTCACGAGCGCCGGCGTCAACGCGCTGTCGCTGATCGCGCAGGCGCTGCTCGATCCGGGCGACCGCGTCGCGATCGTCACGCCGGTGTGGCCGAACCTCACGTCGATCCCGCGCATCATGGGCGCGCAAGTCGTCCGCGTCTCGCTCGACTGCCGCGCCGGCGTCTGGTCGCTCGACGTGCAGAAGCTCATCGATGCCGCCGCGCCCGGCACGCGCGCGGTCATCGTCAACTCGCCGAACAACCCGACCGGCTGGACGATGCCGCAGGCGGACTGGAACGCGCTGCTCGCGCACTGCCGCCGGCACGGCATCTGGCTCGTCTCCGACGACGCCTACGAGCGGCTCGTCTATGCGGGCGAAGCGCATGCGCCCGGCGTGCTCGCGCAGATCGACGACGGAGAGCGCTTCATCAGCGCGAACACGTTCTCAAAGTCGTGGACGATGACCGGCTGGCGCCTCGGCTGGTTGATCGCGCCGAGCCGCTTCGTCGCCGACTTCGGCAAGCTGGTCGAATTCAACACGTCGTGCGCGCCGCCGTTCGTCCAGCGCGCCGGCATCGTCGCGATGCGCGACGGCGACGCGCTCATTCGCGACACCGTCGCGCGGCTCAAGCGCGCGCGCGACCTGCTCGTGCAGCGGCTGCGCGCGCTTCCGGGTGTGGAGGCAGCCGCGCCGCCGGGGGCGATGTATCTGTTCTTCCGGATTCCCGGCCGCAGCGACGACAGCCTCGCGTTCGCCAAGGCGCTCGTCACGCGCTCGGGGCTGGGGCTTGCGCCGGGGATCGCGTTCGGCGCCGAAGGCGAAGGGTATCTGCGCTGGTGCTTCGCCGCGACCGAAGCGCTGATCGAGCAGGGCGTCGAGCGCCTCGCGCGGCACCTGCGCTGACCCGCGCGCCGGGCGGCGGCCCGGTAAGCGCGCCGGCTCAACCGCGCGCGTCGGTCGCGCCGGGCGCCGCAGACGCTCGCAACGCGAGCCGGCGCGCCGCGAGGTAGCTCGCCGCGATCAGCGCGATCACGGCCGCGCCGAGGGCGGGTTCCTTGCCGGCGCTCCATGCGCCAAGGACCGGCGTGGCGAGCTTCAGCGCGCCGAAGCCGGCGACGAGCAGACTCGCCGCCGACACCGCGAGGCTCATCACGCGCGAGGCGATCACCGCGATCTGGTCGGCGCGCGCGATCAGCCGCGAAATCCACAGCCCGTTGACGCCGTCGGTCACGAGCATGCCCAGCACGAACAGCAGCGCCAGGCCGATCGCATGGCCGACGCCGCCGAACTGCACGGCCGCGAGCCCGAACAGCGCGCTCTGCGAAACCGTATCGAACGACAACGCGAACAGCGCGCCGACCAGCGCGACCGCGGCGGGCCGGCTCGCCTCGCCCAGCCGGCCGAGAAAGCGGCCCTTGATCCCGACCGGCGCGACGACTTCGTCGGGCGCGGCGGCGAGCACCGCGCGCAGGTTGACCAGCCCGATCAGCGTCAGAAAGCCGATCGAGATCCACGCGCCGCTCGCCTCGAGCCACGCCGGTGCGTCCCACCGACCGGCCGCGACACCGACCGCGACCGCGATCGCGATGACCACCACGCCGTGGCCGAGCGAGAACAGCGCACCGCAGTAGCGCGCGAACGGCCGCCGCCGGCGGGCGTTGTGCCGCGTCAACCCGTCGATCGTCGCCAGGTGGTCCGCATCGAATCCGTGCTTCAATCCGAGCACGAACACCAGCGCGGCGAGCGCGGTCCATTCGCTGGGCAGGTGGTGCATCGACGTCCCCGGGGGCCGCGCGGCTTCGCGGCGTCCGCAAAGTGTTGCCCTGCCCTCTGACACGCGTGTTGCTCCAGATCAGACCGCGCCGAATCCGGCACCCGCGACGCACCCCATGAGCGGCCGCACCATCGCCTACACGCTGCGCGAGGACGAAGTCGACTTCGAGGCCGTTCGGGCGCAGGGCGCGGGCGGACAGAGCGTCAACAAGGTGTCGAGCGCCGCGCAGCTTCGCTTCGACGTCCGCGCCTCGTCGCTGCCCGAGGCGCTGAAGGCGCGGCTGCTCGCGCTGCGCGACCGGCGCATCGGCGCCGACGGTGTCGTGACCATCAAGGCGCAGCGCTACCGCAGCCTGGAGATGAACCGCGCCGACGCGCTCGACCGGCTGCGCGCGCTGCTCGACGCCGCCGCCCGCCTGCCGCGCGAGCGCCGCGCGACCAAACCCACGCGCGCGTCGCAACGCGAGCGCGTCGAGCGCAAGGTCAAGCGCGGCCGCATCAAGGCGCTGCGCGGGCGCGTGCGCGACTGACGCCGCCGCTCAGGCCGCGCCTGAAATCTCGCCGATCAGGATCACCGGGCCGGTCGGCGCGCCGGTGGGTGACCCGCCTGCCGGCTCGACCGAAATCGCGAGCTTCGCACCTGCCCGCAGGCGGCCTGCCTGCGCGGCCGGCAGCCGCAGATCGGCGTCGAGTTGGCCCAGCACCGCGAGCGAGATCGGCGCACCGCCTTCGCGCGGGATCAACCACAGCTCGTAGCTGTGCTGCGGGCCGGCCAGCACCGGCCGCGACGCGCGCAGCCGCAGCGCGGTGCCGTCGCGCGAGACCGCGGCGGTCACGGCCGCGGCGGGCTCCTTGCCGACGAGCCGCGCCACTTCGACATAGCCGGGCGCGACGAGCGGCGACAGCACATTGAATGCGACCGCGAGCACGAGCGCGGCGGTCGCCGCAGCGGCCCAGCCGCGCCAGAAGCCGACGCGCTTGAACCACGGGATTCGGTAACGGTCGAGCTCGAGCTCGCGCCGCAGCCGCTGCCAGATCGCCGGCGAAGGCTCGATCGAGATCGACTGCGCGAAGCGCGGCGCGAAGGTGCGCTGCCAGTACTGCAGCCGCAGCGCGACCAGCGGCTCGTCGCGCAGCGCGCGCTCGAAGCGGCGCCGCGCACGGCCGCGCAGCGTTCCGAGCAGGTACTCGCCGCACAAGGCGTCGAGATGACGATGCCGGGCGAGCTTCATCGTGCCTGCCCCATGCACGCTTCGACGCACTCGCGCAGGTTCGCCATGCCGCGCCGGATCCACGTCTTGACCGTGCCGAGCGGCTTGCGCAGATGCGTTGCGAGCTCGCCGTGCGACAGCCCGTGCGAATACGCGAGCACGAGCGTTTGCCGCTCGGCCGCCGCCAGCTCCGCGAGACAGTCGCGCAGCCAGCGCCCGATGCGGTCGCGATCGACCGCGTCGTCGGCCGGCGCGCTCCAGTCGAACAGCCGGTCGAGCGCGCCCTCGGGGTCTTCGTCGACCGTGTCGTGGTACGAGTCCACGCGCGCGACGTCGTGGCTTTCCATCAGGTCCAGCGCCCGGTTGCGCACGATCGCGACCATCCAGCCGGTCGGCGCGCCGAGCGGGTCGAACGATTCGGCGGTGCGCCAGATCTTCGCGAACGCGTCGTGCAGCACCTCCTCGGCGAGCTCACGCCGGCGCACGATCCGCAGCGCCACGCCGAGCAGCAGCGGCGCGCACGCGCGGTACAGCTGCTCGAACGCCTCGGCCGCGCCGCTTCCGCGCGCGGCGACGGTCAGCAACAGCCGCTTGATGGTCGGATCGTCGAGCATGAGCCTGCACGCATACGCGTGATACGGACGCCGCCGGCCTCTGGATTTCGTCGCAGTATGACCCGGATCAGACCGCGAACAGCGCCAGATTGAACACGCGTTCGACGATCCAGACGCCGGCGGCGAGCGCGAGCAGCGCCGAGCCGGGCACGAGCACCCAGCGCGGATAGCCCGGCCAGCGGCGCAGCGCCGCGAGCAGCGTGAAACTCGTCGCGACGATCGCGAGCTGCCCGATCTCCACGCCGAGGTTGAAGCCGGCGAGCGCCAGCGCCAGCTCGACGCGCGGCAGCGCCAGCGGCGCCAGCACCTCGGCGAAGCCGAAGCCGTGGATCAGTCCGAAGCCGAACGCGGCGAGCGCGAGCCGGCGCGTGACCACCGGCCAAAGGTTGTTCAGCGCCGTGGCGAGCACGGTCGCGGCGATCAGCGGCTCGATGATGCGCGCGGAGATGCGAACCCAGCCGAAGCTCGCGGCGGCGAGCGTCAGCGAATGCGCGGCCGTGAACGCGGTCGCGATCCAGACGACCGCGACAGCCGCCCCGCGCAGGTCGTCGCGCGCGACCCAGCGTCCACGCTCGCGGCGCAGCACCGCGGGCAGCATCAACCCGATCAGGAACAGCACGTGATCGAAGCCGCCGGCGATGTGCGTGATGCCTTCGGTCACGAAGGCGGCGAAGCCGCGCGGCCCATCGGTGCCCGCGCCGCGCAGCGCGATCGACGCGCCCGGCGCGAGCACGCGCGGCCTGTCCTCGCCGGCGATCGACACCAGCACGCGGTGCGACGGATCGATGCCGTCGAACAGCCGGTAGTCGAGCGCGCGCGGGGCGCAGTCGGCGCGCCCGGCGAGCTGCGCGAAGCCGAAGTCGTCGATCCGCGCGAACCGCGGCGCGGCGAAGCGGATGTCGCAGCGGCCATTCGTCGCCTGCGGTGCGAGACGCGCGCGCGCCAGCGCATCGATGTCGGCGGCGCGGTCGAGCACTTCGCCCCAGGTGAGCCGGCCGTCGCCGTCGGCGTCCAGATCGAGCAGCGCGTCGAGATCGCGCAACGCGATGCGCCATTGCAGTTCGACGCCGCGCTCGTTCGAGTCGATGCGCAGGTAGGCGGTGCTCGCCGAGTGCGCGGCCGCGAAGCCGGGCAACGCGAACAGCAGGCAAAGCAGCCAGCGGCGCATCAGGCACCTCGCGCCGAGAGCAGTCGTTCGATGCGAACGTCGCGCAGCCCCGTGCGCGCGAGCCACGCGCGGACTTCGGCGAGCGTCCCCGCGTCGTCCGCCGCGCGTGCGGCGGCGGCGAGCAACAGGACATCGGCCGGTTCGCGCTGCGCGGCCCAGTTGTCGCGCGCGTAGCGCAACGCGCGCGCGGCCTCGCCGCGCTCGAGCGCGAACCACGCCGCTTCGCGTGCGTGCAGCAGCTCGCCGCGCGCCTGCGCGGCGGCGAGCCGCTGCTCGAGCTGCTCCGCGAGCGCGGTCACATCCTCGCCGAGCCGGCGCGCGATGCGCCAGCGCCGTAGCAGCACCGCGTCGGTCGCGGGCGCGTGCGCGAGCGCGGCCTGCGCCTCGCCGGCGCGCCCGCTCGCGAGCAAGGCATCGGCCAGTGCGACGCGCGTGTACAGATCATCCTGCGCGGCGAGCGACGCCGCGTAGGCGGACACCGCATCCTGCAGCGCGCCGCGCCGCTCGTGCGCCTCGCCGGCCAGCGAAAGCGCCCAGCCGCGCAACGCCGGCGCGCGCTCGGCGACGGCGGCCAGTTGCGCGAGCCCCTGCGCATCGCGGCCGCTCTGCACATCGACCGACGCCGTGCAGATCGCGGCGACCTCGGGCGCGCTCTGCGCGAGCGACTGGCAATCGCGCCGCGCGACGGAGAGATCGCCGCGCACCTGGGCGATCGTCGCGCGCGTGAGCAGCGCCTGCGGGTGCGCGGGTTCGCGCCGCAGCGCGCGGTCGAGCAGCGCGAGCGCCGCGTCGAAGCGATGGCGGCTCTGTTCGATCGTCGCGCGCAGCACCAGCGCATCGACGTCGTCCGCGTCGCCCAGCCGCGCTTCGGCGTAGCCGAGCAGCCGCGGGTCGCCGCCGGCGCGGCTCGCCTCGATCAGTTGCCTCGCCTGGGCGACGCGCGCGGCCGGGTCGGACGACGCCGCGTCCATCGCGCGGCGGATCTGCGCCTTGACGGCGCGCGGTGCGAGCTGGGTCTCGACAACGGTGTCGCGCGACTGCCCCTGCGCGGCGGTCGCCGCGACGAAAAGCGTGGCGATCGCGACGACGCTGCGGATGTCGGCCACGAACACGCGACCCGAGAATCCCCTCGGCTTGCGGCCGACCACTCTTGCAAGAAGGCCGACAGGCGTGCCGCCCCCATCGAGAAAGGAGGCGGCACGCGAAGCGAGCGGGGCAGTTTCCGCCGCATCCAAACGCGATGCGCCTTCGCCCGAAGCGGGCCGCGACGGCACGGACCACTGCATGCCCGCCTCGGCGAAGAGCGACGCAGCGCGCTTCACAGCGCGACCGGTTCGTCCGTGTCGGTCGTCGGCAGCGCGATGCCGTCGATCGTTCGCGGCTCGCCGGTTTCGCCGGTCAGCATCGCGATCATCCCGTTGGCGAAGGCGATCAGGCCGGCCACGCTCGCCGAGGCCGCACGGTCTTCGCGCTGCAGCTCGGTGAGTCCGTCACCGCCGCCGCCTCCGCAGGCTGCGAGCGCGAGCGCGGCGGCGGCCGCGCCGATCAGAAGCTTGATTCGGTTCATCGCGGCCTCCTATCACATCGCGCCCGGGGTGGGCGTGAACAGGTACGGGAATCGCGGCAGCAGCGGGATCACGGCTTGGTCGACCGCGTCGTGCAGCTTCAGCGCCGTGTTGCCCAGCGGCACGTTGGCCGGCTTGCAGTCGGCACCGAGCCCGAGCGCGTTGTTGTCGCCGTTCAGCATGCACAGCCCGCCCATCACCGCGACCAGCGAGATGTCGACGACGTCGTCCCTCGGGCGGCGGCCGTTCGGATAGCCGGCCGCATCGCCGCCAGCCAGGCCGAGCCGGTGCTGCTGCGCTTCGGGCGTGGGCGCAATCGACGTGTTCAGCCGCATCATCTCCGCAGGCGTCACGTTCTTCGGCCGGTTCACGCCGTTGATGCCGGTCAGGAACGTCGTCACCAGATCGGTGCGCGGCAGGTTCTTCGGCGCGATGCCCGGCGCGTTGAGCGCGATCTCCAGCAGCGCGGGGAAGGTCGGATTCGTCACGTAGTTGGCGAACTGCGCGTCGTCCTTGGGCTTGCTGGCGTTGAAGCGGTCCTTGTCGGGCAGGCCGATCACGACTTCGTTGACGAGCGGCATCGCCAGGCGCGACACCTGCACCCACGGCCCGCCGTCCTTGCTCGAGGTCTGATGGCCGGACTTCGGCGTGCCGTCGAGCAGCCGCACCTGGCGCAGGCTCGCGGTGGTCCATCCGCCGATTACCGGGTCGTCGCCCTTGACGAGGCAGCTTCGGTGCACCTCGAGCGCGAGCGTGGTGATGTTGGCATCGTCGATCGTGTTCGGCGCCGCGTTGATCAGCGCCGGATCGGTGATCACGGACACCGGCGCGTTGACCAGATCGAAGATCGTGCCGAGGTTCACCGCGAACGGCTCTTTGCGCTGGCCGACGAACATGCGGCCCGGCTGCGCGCAGCCGGGGATGTTGACGTTGTAGACGTGCCGGTCGGCGTACGCGGCGTAGTCCGGGATCGTCTTGGTGCCGATGTTGTCGACCGGCTTGTCGAACGTTGCGCTGCCGTTGGCGGCGTTGGTGATGCGCGCGCGCTGACCGCCGCGGCGGTCGCCGCGAACGACCTCGACGGTGTACGTCTCGTTGACGTTCAGCGCCGCGGCGTTCGGCGCCGTGACCTGGCCCGCCTGGATCAGCGGGATCGCGACCATCTTGTCGCCGATCGGCAGCGTGATGCCCTTCAGGTTGTTCTTGAAGCGGAACTGGAAAGTGAGGTCCTCGCGCGCGTCACCGTCGTTGTCGATGTGGATCTCGTACAGCGCGTTCGGGTCCAGCGAGAAGTAGTTCGGTCCGCCGTACGGATCCTGCAGCGGCAGGTAGTTGGCGATGATCGTCACGTAGTCGGCGCGGCCCGACTCGTACGAGCGGAACATGTAGAAGTCGGTGCCGTCGACCTTGGGCTGCGTGGTGATGAACGGCGCCTCGCGATGCGACGAGGCGTTCGCCGCGGGCGACGCCGCGAAGGCACAGGCGGCGGCCACCGCGACGAGCGCGGGCCGCAGCGCCTGCAGTTTGCGTTTCGGCATTTCGGTTTCCTCCATGGGGTGGATGCGACAGGGTCGATCAACGGCGCCGCGGCGGTCGGTACACCCGGGCGCGGCGTGTGAGCGGCATTACGGTCGAACGCTGCGATCGGATTCAGCCGGCGCAACCAACGCAGCGCACGTGGTCGGCCTCGGCGAGCGTTCGGGCATGACGCCGGTACGGCGGCCGGACGCATCCGGATTCGCACGGCGCGCACATCCGTCCGCGGGGCCTGTCCGTATAGGGGGTTCGATCGACTCATCCGCGGACAACCGCGCTTTTCCCAGGAGACCACCATGCCGTCGACCCGCAGAACCTTCCTGTCCACCGCCACCCTCTCCGCGACCGCCGTCGGGCTGCTCGCGGGCGTGCGCACGAGCGCGCATGCCGCCAATCCGGCCGGCGACGTGAAGATCCTCAACGTCGCGCTCGGGCTCGAGCACGAAGCGATCGCTGCCTACCAGTTGGGCGCCACGAGCGGCCTGCTGCAAAAGCCCGTGCTCGACGTGGCGGTGCTGTTCCAGTCGCACCACAAGGGTCACCGCGACGCGCTCGTCGCGACGATCCGCAAACTGGGCGGCACCCCGGTCGAGGACAAGAAGCTCGACGACTACGCCAGGGCGCTGCGCGCCGACGCGTTGAAGTCGCAGGCCGACGTGCTCGAGCTGGCGGCGCGGCTCGAGCTCGGCGCGGTCAACGCCTATCTCGGCGTGATCCCGTCGTTCGCCGACAGCGCGCTCGCGAAAGTCGCCGCGCGGCTGGCCGCCGACGAGACGATGCACTGGTCGATCCTCGCCAATGCGCTGGGCCGGCCGCTGCCGGGCGCGCCGCTGACCTTCGGCGCGTGAGATGCGCGCGCGACCGGTCCTCGCCGCGCTTGCGCTGACGCTCGCGTTCGCCGCGCCGCTGCGGTCCGCCGCCGCCGGCGGCGCGGACCGGGCCGATGCCTTGCGCGGCGAGACCGGCGACGCCGTCCGCGGCGCACAGTTGTACGAGGCGCGCTGCGGCGGCTGCCACAGCGCGGACGCCAGCCGCGTCGGCCCCGCGCACCGCGGCGTCTTCGGCCGGCGCGCGGGAACCGCAGCCGGCTTCGACTATTCGCCCGCGCTGCGCGCGAGCCGGCTCGTGTGGGACGCGCGCACGCTCGACGCGTGGCTGGCCGACCCGGAGCGCACGATCCCCGGCCAGGCGATGGGCTACCGGGTCGACGACGCGCGCGACCGCGCCGATCTGATCGCGCATTTGCGCGAGCTGCGTTGAGCCGCAATCCGTCGATCGCTGTCCTGCGTATAGGCTGTTGATGCGCCGATGGTCGACCGGAGGTCCGGTCGCCGATTCGCGCATGCGTGCGACGAGGTGGCCATGTACTCAGCGGCGGCGGCGATCGGCGGTTTGGACGACAGGCTCCGGGACAGCGGAACGGCCGCGCGACCGCCGCGACAGGAAACTCCGGAACAGCGTCCAGCCGAGCCCTCGCTCGAACCGGGCGACCCGCTCGCCGCGCTGCTGGCGCGCATCGCGCTCGGCGAGCAGGCCGCGCTCGAGTCGCTGTACGACCTGACGCTGCCGCGCGTGTTCGCGGTCGCACGCCGCATCTGCAGCGACGCCGCGCTCGCCGAAGAGGTGGCCGAGGACGTCTACTTCCAGGTCTGGCGCGAAGCGGCGCGCTTCGACTCGGCGCGCGCGCCGGCGCTGCCGTGGCTGCTGATGATGACGCGCTCGCGCGCGCTCGATGCGCTGCGCCGGACCGATCGCGCGCTGCTGACCGACGACCCGCACGCGCTGGCGGGCGAGGAGTGCAGCGGCGACGGCGATCCGCTGCGCCTGCTCGAGGCGTTCAGGCGCGACGGCGAAGTGCGCGCTGCGCTCGCGCGGCTGCCGGCGCGCGACCGGCAGATCGTCGCGCTCGCTTTCTTGCGCGGACTGACACATGCGCAGATCGCGGCGGCGATGCGGCTGCCGCTGGGGACGGTCAAGACCGCCGTGCGCCGCGCGCTGCACGCGCTGCGCATCACGCTGGCCGCGCATGCGCCCGACGGATGCAACGACGAGGTGAGCGATGGAGACGACTGACCCGGGGCTGCCGCAGGCCGCGGTCGAGCGCATGCTGCTCGACATCGCGCCCGAACCGCTCGCCCCCGAAGCGGTGGCGCGCATCAAGGCGCGGCTGGCGGAGCGGGTCGCGGCCGAACCCCGACCGGCTGCGCCGCAGTTCATCGACATTCGCGCCGACGAAGGCTGGCGGCCGCTGACCGACCGCACCGAGATGAAGATCCTCTTCGACGACGGCGCGACGCTGTCGTGGCTGGTGCGCATGCAGCCGGGCGCGCGGCTCGACGCGCACGCGCACGACGCGGGCCCGGAGGAGTGCCTCGTGATCGAGGGCGAGCTGTGGCTCGACGGCAAGCGCTTCGGCGCCGGCGACTACCAGCTCGCGTCACGCGGTACCGCGCACCACCGCATCCACACCGAGTCGGGCTGCGTGCTGTTCGTGCGTTCGCCGTCGCCGCGCGCCGCGGCCTCCGCCGGAACGCGATGAACGACGTGCTGCCCGCACCGCTGACCGGCGCGCTGCTCGCAGCGCTCGCGCCGGAACCGCCGGCGCGCGCCGACCGCATCCGCCGGCGGCTGCTCGTGCGCATCGCTTCCGACGCGCGCGCCGCGCGCAGCCTCGAGCGCGCGGCCGGCTGGCTGCCTTTCGTTGCGGGCGCCGACAAGAAGATCCTGTTCGACGACGGCCGCACGATGACCTGGCTCGTGCGAATGGCGCCGGGTGCCGCGCTGCCCGCGCACCGGCACGACGAAGGCGACGAGGAATGCCTGGTGCTCGAAGGCACGGTCGCCGTCAACGACATCACCTACGGTCCCGGCGACTACGCGCTGGCGCTGCGCGGCTCCGAACACCGCTCGCTTCGGACCGACACCGGCGCGCTGTTCCTGCTGCGATCGCCGTCGCCGCAGGCCCTCAGCGCGCGCTGAAGAGCCGCCGCAGATTGCCGAGCGCGCGGCGCGACTGGCGCGCGAGCAGCCGGCGCGTGAGATTGCGGTCGAGCCAGCGCCACGGCGCACGGCGCGAGCGGAACCACAGCAGCCGCGTGAAGCGGCAGCCGCCGGCGAGCGGCTCGAGCTGGTACTCGATGCACGCGTCGCCTTGCGCGCTCGTCGTCTCGATGACCCAGCGCCGCGGCGGCTCGCACGCGCGCACGGTCCACGTCGCTTCGAAGCTTCGTCCGGCGGCGCCGATTCGCTCGACCACCGTTTCGCCGAGCGCGAGCGGCCGGTCCGGAGCGCCGCGCACGGCGCGCGTGGCCGGATGCCAGCGCGACCAGCGCGAAGGGTTGGTGACGAACGCGAACGCCTCGTCGGCCGCGCAGGGCAGGTCGACCTCGGTGACGACGCAGACGAAGCCGGATGCCGCGCCGACGCCGCTCATGCGACGCGCTCGTAGGCGACGATCTCGGGCGCGGCGGCGAGCAGCGGCCCGCCGCGTTCGAACGCGCGCGCGACGTGCGCGCTCGCCATGTGGGACTCGACCGCGGCGGCGTCGCGCCAGTGCTCGACGGTGACGAACTCATCCGGACGATCGGCGCGGACGAACACCTCGTACCGCAGGCAGCCGGGCTCGGCGCGCGTCGGGCCGAGCAGTTCGTCGAAGACGCGGCGCAGGGCGTCGCACTGGCCGGGCCGCGCGACAAAGCGGCCGATGACGGTTCTCATCGCGGTACCTCCAGGATTTACGGGCGCGAGCCGCAGCGGATCGCCCAGGGAATACGGCCGATGCGGCCGTCCGGATTGCGGCGCGCCGGCGCGGTCGCGCCGCGAACCGCTACGCCGCCCGTCGCCGCCGCTCGCGGTGGATCGCCAGATGGCGCGGCGTCCACGACGGCGGCGTGTGGCGGACGAAGTACGCGCGCGCGACGTGGTAGCTCGGGTCGAAGCCGTAGAAGTTGCGGCGCATCTGCGCGAGCTCTTCTTCGCGGTATTTCGCGAGCGGCTTTTCGGCTTCGTCGCGCGCGCGGCGCGAGCGTTTGGCGTCGAGGCGCGCGGCGAAGGACCTGCCGCGCGCGACCCCGCGCGCGCGCAGCCGCACCTCGTCGAGAAAGCCCGCGCGATCGGCCGCGATCACCGCGTCGACCAGCCCGAACGACTGCGCTTCGCGCGCCGAGATCGGCAGCCGGTGGTCCATCACCGCGCGCGGATCGCCGCGCCTGGCGCGGCGCGGCAGCGTGTAGGTCCAGTATTCGGAGCCGTACAGGTTGCCCATGTTCCTGTAGTGCGGGTTCAGGATCACGCCGTCGCGTGCCCACACCTCGTCGCAGGTCAGCGCGAGGAAGCAGCCGCCCGCGCCGGCGTTGCCCTGCAACGCCGCGATGGTCACGCGGTCGGTCGTCGTCAGGATCGCTTCGCACACGTCGTCGATCGCGTTGATGTTGCGCCACGACTCGTCGGCCGGACTCGGCGCGGCTTCGATGACGTTCAGGTGGATCCCGTTGCTGAAGAAGTCCGGTCCGCCGGCGAGCACCAGCACGCGCGTGGGCCGCGCCAGCGCCGCGCGATACGCGGCGAGCAGCCGCTCGCATTGCGCGGTCGACATCGCGCCGTTGTAGAAGGCGAAGTGCAGAATGCCGACCGCGCCGTCTTCTTCGTAGCGGATCTCGTCGGGGCCGTCGCTCGCAAGGGCAAGCGCGGCGACCTCGCCGGGAAAGGCAACGTCGACGGGCAGCTTGAACGCGCCTTCGACATCGGCGCGCCTGACGTGGCCGATCCACACCGCGCCGTCGGTCGTCGCGCGCAGGATCGCGTGGTGCCGGCGGGCGAGGATCCGGCCCGGTTCGGCCGCGCCGGCCCGTTCGCGCGCGGTCGGGGCCGCATGCGCGTCGTACAGATGGCACGGCACGCCGAACAGCGCGTCGAGCACACCCGGCGCGCCGTCGGCTGCGCGGATCTTGCGCAGCACGTCGGCGGTCGCATCGCGCGCCCAGTCGATGCGGCGGTCGTCCTGCTTCATCGACGGCCGCGCGCGGCCGCGCACGCCGGGTGCGCCGGGTTCGATCCGCTGCGGCACGTGGCGGCCCGACGCGTAGCGCTCGATCGCTTCGAGCACGGCCGCGGTCGCCGCTTCGGTCACTTCGTTGCGGTACAGGCTCGACTTGGTCGCATCGCGCAGAGCGAAAGTACGGCTCGCCCACACCGGGCCGGCGTCCATCTCCGCCTCGGCCTGCAGCACCGTCACGCCCCATTCGGTCTCGCCTTCGGCGATCGCCCAGTCGAGTGCGGACGGCCCGCGGTCGCCGACGATGCCGGGATGAACGACGAAGCACGGGTAGCGCCGCCAGACGCTCTGCGGGATCGCGCGCTGCATGAACGGCGCGACGACGAGGTCCGGCTCGAACAGCGCAGCGGCTTCCTCGGTCACGCTGTCGGCGATGTCGTATTCGATCGACACTTCGTGCCCGCGCGCGCGCAGCTCGACGAACAGCCTTTGCGCAAGGCCGTTGAAGCTGCGGGTCAGCAGCAGGATCCTCATCAGCAGATCCGCGGAAGCTGATCGCCGGTCAGCCAGTCGACGATGCGGCGGCCGCCGAACCTGGTCTGCATCTGCACGAATCGGTTCGGATCGTCGATCACGTCGCCGATCGCGCAGGCGTCGCGCCCGAGCGGATGCGCGCGCATCGCTGCGAGCACCGCATCGGCGTCTTCGGCCGCCACGATCGCGACCAGCTTGCCTTCGTTGGCCACGTACAACGGGTCGAGGCCGAGGAATTCGCACGCGGCCTGCACCTGCGGGCGCACCGGGATCGCCGCTTCGTCGAGCAGCATGCCCACGTTCGACTGCGCGGCGATCTCGTTCAGCGTCGTTGCCAGTCCCCCGCGCGTCGGATCGCGCAGCACGCGCACGCCGCGGGAAGGGTCGCGCCGCATCGGTTCGCGCACCGCGTCGACCATCCGCGCGACGAGCCCGTGCAGCGCCGCGGTGTCGGAGACGATCTCGGTGGCGAATGCGAGCGACTCGCGCAGCGACATGATCGCCATGCCGTGGTCGCCGAGATGCCCCGACACGAGGATGCGATCGCCCGGCCGCGCGCGATCGCCGGCGATCGCGAGCCCCTCTTCGACGACGCCGACGCCGGTCGTCGTGATGAACACGCCGTCGCCCTTGCCCTGCTCGACGACCTTGGTGTCGCCGGTGACGATCGCCACGTCCGCGTCGCGCGCCGCGCGCGCCATCGACTCGACGATGCGCTTGAGATCCGCGAGCGGAAAGCCTTCCTCGAGGATGAAGCTCGCCGCCAGATAGAGCGGCCGCGCGCCCGCCATCGCCACGTCGTTGACCGTGCCGTGCACCGACAGGCAGCCGATGTCGCCGCCGGGAAAGAACAGCGGCGAGACGACGTGGCTGTCGGTCGCCATCACCACGCGCCCGGGCGGCAGCGCGAAAGTCGCCATGTCGTTTCTCTGCGCGAGGATGTCGTTGCCGAAGGCTTCGTGGAAGAGCTGTTCGATCAGTTGCGCCATCGCGCGCCCGCCGCTGCCGTGCGTCAGATCGACGCGGCCGTGCTTCAGATCGAGCGGGCGCACGTAGCCCGACTTGACCGGCTTGTTCATGCGTGCGTCGTCCATCGATTCACCGCGCTGCGTGGTCCGCGAAAATAGGTGTCTGACCCCGTTTTTCCTTGTGGCGGCCATACGAGTAGTGCGCGGCGCACGCGCCCTCGCTGGAGACCATGCACGACCCGACCGGGTTCTCGGGCGTGCAGACGGTTCCGAAGAGCTTGCAGTCGCGCGGGTGTTTGACGCCGCGCAGGATCGCGCCGCACTCGCAGGCCTTGTTGTCGGCGACCCGCTTCGTTTCGAGCGCGAACTTCCGCTCGGCATCGAACGCGGCGTATTCGCCGCGGATCGCGAGCGCCGAATACGGCACCTCGCCCAGGCCGCGCCATTCGAACGAGCGGCGCAGCTCGAAGACCTCGGCGACCAGGGTCTGCGCCTTGACGTTGCCGTCGCGCGTGACTGCGCGAGTGAATTCGTTCTCGACCTCGCAGCGGCCTTCGTTGACCTGCCGCACGAGCATCAGGATCGCCTGCATCACGTCGAGCGGCTCGAAGCCGGCGATCACGACCGGCTTGCGGTACTCCTCGGCGAAGTACTCGTACGGCCGGCTGCCGATCACGGTCGACACGTGCGCCGGACCGATGAAGCCGTCGAGCGGCACCGTGCCGAGCTTGCGCACCTCGGGCGACTCGAGGATGTTGCCGATCGCCGCCGGCGTGAGCACGTGGTTGCAGACGACCGAGAAGTTCGTCAAGCCTTCGGCGGCGGCCTGCCGGATGACCAGCGCGGTCGGCGGCGTGGTCGTCTCGAAGCCGATCGCGAAGAAGACGACCTCGCGCGCCGGGTTCTTGCGCGCCAGCGCGAGCGCATCGGCCGCCGAGTAGATCATGCGAACGTCGCCGCCAGTTTTGCCGCACAACGCCTTGGCTTTGAGCAGCGACAACCCGTTGGACGCCGGCACGCGCAGCACGTCGCCGTAGGTGGCGAGCGTGACCCGGTGCTCGAGCGCGAGCGCGATCGCCAGATCGACGCGGCCGATCGGCAGCACGCACACCGGACAACCCGGCCCGTGGATCATCCTCACCGCATCGGGCAGCAGGTCGGTGACGCCGTAACGCGAGATCGCGTGCGTGTGCCCGCCGCAGAACTCCATGAAGTGATAACGCCGGTCGGGCCGCACTTCGGCCGCGATCTGCGCGGCGATCTTCCGCGCGAGCGCGCCGTCGCGGAACTCGTCGATCCACTTCATGCGTCGTGCTCCGCCGGCATTCCCGCCTGCGCGAGCAGCGCCAGCGTCCGCTCCGCTTCCGCCGCATCGAGCCTGGCGAGCGCGTAGCCGACGTGCAGGATCACGTAGTCGCCGACCGCCACGCCGTCGACCAGCGCGAGCGAGATCTCCTTGCGGATGCCGCCCAGATCGACGATCGCGGCATCGCCCCCCTTCAGTTCGACGACCCGCACCGGCAGCGCCAGACACATCTCAGGCCCCCTCGATCCGCCGCAGCGCGACCCACGCCTGGCCGAGCGCGACGCCGCCGTCGTTCGGCGGCGCCTGCCGCGCGCGAAGCACGCGGTAGCCGCGCGCGCCGAGCAGCCGTTCGAGCTGCGTCGAAAGGATCGCGTTCAGGAAGCAACCGCCGCCGAGCGCGACGGTCGTGATCGCCGTCGCGCGGGCGGCGCGCGCGACCCACGCCGCGAGCGCGGCGGCCAGCGTCGCATGGAACAGCGCCGCGCCGAACGCGGCATCGCGCTCGTCTGCAAGACGCAGCGCCAGCGGCAGCAGATCGAGCGTGTTGTCGGCGTCGAGGACGTAAAGGCGCGCGTCGGGCGCGGCGGTGCCGTGCTTCGCCGCGAGCCCTTCGAGCAGCATCGCGGCCTGCCCTTCGTAATTCATCACATCGCGTACGCCGAGCAGCCCGGCGGCGGCGTCGAACCAGCGGCCCGCGCTCGTCGTCGGCGCACAGCGCACGCCGCGCGCGAGCATGTCCGCCACCGCCGCCGCGGCCGGCCGATGCGCGAAGCGGCGGGAAATCTCGTCGCCGCGGCCGGCCAGATGCAGCACGGCAGCGGCCATCCGCCACGGCTCGCGCGCGGCGCGATCGCCGCCCGCGAGCGGCAGCGCGCGCAGGTGGCCGAGCCGCTCGCAGCCGCTCGCGTCGACGCGCAGCAGCTCGCCGCCCCACGCCTGTCCGTCGCTGCCGTGGCCCACGCCGTCGAGCGCGACGCCGAGCACGGGCTCGGTCACGCCGTGTTCGGCGGCGACCGCGGCGACGTGCGCGTGGTGGTGCTGGACGCCGATCGCCGGCACGCCGAGTTGCGCGGCGAGCCGCGTCGCAAGCCGCGTGCTGAAGAAGTCCGGGTGCAGGTCGTGCGCGACCGCCGCCGGCCGGATCTCGAGCACGCGCTGCAGATGATCGACCGCTTCCTCGAGCGCGACGCAGCTCGC
>JBFMFC010000022.1:0-54661 GCA_040752195.1 Pseudomonadota bacterium
ACGCGCTGCGCGAGGAGGACATCCCGCAACTGGCCCGCGCGGCCTGCCGCGAAGCCGACTTCAACTACCCGGTGCCGCGGGTGATGTCGCAGGCCGACTGCGAGGCGTTGCTGCGCGCGGTGCTGCCACAGCGGCACGCGAAGAAAGCGCGCACACGGCGGCGAACGCGTCGGTCGACGTGAAGCGACACAACGCCCTCTCCCCCACGAGGGCGGAGAGGGCGCGGGGTCGCGCCGGCTAATTTGCCGGCACGAAGCGCGTCACGCCGTGCAGGTCGTGCCGCAGATCGTCGCGGCCGAACAGCAGCGGCACGGTGTCGTTCGTCAGATAGCGCGGCAGCAGGTTCAGATAGAACGGGTTGCCCGGCAGTGCGCTCGTTCCGCCGGGCCAGACCGACTCGGCGCGCACCGCGGGTCGACCGGCCTCGGCGACGAGGCGGTTGACCGGGCCGCTGCCGAACATGAACGCATTCGCATCCTGCGCGCGCGGATCGTGGTTCGATGCGTCGACCACGCCGAATCCACCGTCGGTCGGCAGCCCCGGCAGCGCGCTTCCGAGCGGATGAGGCAGCGCGCCGAAGGCGGGCGGCACGCTGAACGGCCCGCCGAGCGGGTGATCGAGCACGATGCGGTGCAGCCTGCCCCAGCGATAGTCGCTCTGGTTCGCCGATCCGCCGAAGGCTGCCTGGAAGGGCGGGCCCGCGAGCCGAGCGAGCGCATCGGCCAGGCTTTTCAGGATCAGCACATCGCGCCGATCCTCGGCGCTTGCCGCGGGCGCGTTGAAGAAGTTGATGCCCGAGGCACCGACGCCCGGCTGCGGGCGTTCGAGCAGCGCCTTCAGCGCCGTCAGCGCGAGCTGCGAGCCGGGCTTGGGCAAGGTCACGCCCGGCGGCAGCGGCACGCCGGCGAGCGTCGCGTCGATCGTGTTGCGGATGAACTGGCCGCGCCAGACGCTGTAGATCGTCGCCGCCACGCTCTCGGCGATCTCGTCGTTCGTCGGCGCGGCGCGCACGCCGTCGACGTCGGCCGCGTCGAAACCCTCGGCGATGCCGGTCGGGGCGCCGAGCTTCCATGCGGACAATCGGCTGACCGCCTCGGCGATGCCCGGCTGCAGCGCGAACGAAGCGAGCAGCGGATCGGGCGATGCTTTCGCGCGCGCAAGCGCCTGCGCGATCAGCGGCACGAAAAACTGCGCATCGGGCAGCACGACATCGGCCTGCATCGCCTGCATGTCGCCGAAGGAAACCGGGCCGGCGGCGAGCTTGGCCTTGAGCAGGTCGGTGATGCGTTGCGCGCGCAGCCCGAAGTCGTAGCCCGCATTCAGGTAGTACAGCCCGCCGCCCGGGCGAAGCTGGTTCAGCGGATTGTTGTCGAGCGCAGTGCCCGCCGGATCGTTGTTGGCGTTGACGAACCAGCCGGCGCGCGGGTCGACGACGTGCGGCATCTCGTCGGCGGGCAGGATCTCGTACGCAATGGCCTGCCCGGGCTGCGGATGCTGCACCGGCAACCACTCGTTGCCGCCGGTGCCGTTGCGGATGAACCACGGCGGCAGCCCCGCGACCGTGCCCGCCTGCAGGTCTTCGCGGATCGGCACTTCGGACGCGGCGAAGTACGCGATGTGGCCGTCGGTGTCCGCGTACGCGAAGTTCTGCGTGCCCGAATCGAACCACTGCAGCCCGCGGCGGAAATCGTCGAGGTTGCGCGCGCGGTTCCAGGTCCAAAAGGTGTCGACTTCGCGCGTGCCGGAGAAACCCGTGTACTGAACGCTCAGCGCGGAGCCGCTCGCGAGGTCGAGCTGGACGATCGGGCCGTTGTTGCGACGTGGGACGATCAGCGTCGCCGCCGGCACCGATGCGCCCGGCGGAACGGCGACGAGGTTGTCGGGAACGCCGTCGCCGATCACATTGACGCGATACGACTCGGGGATCGGGATCACGTGCTCGGGGCGGCCCTGATAGATCGTCGAAAGCCCGCTCGGCGAGGTCGCGTCGGGGACGATCTGCTCGATGTACAGGTCAGTCACGTCGAGCGGGCTCACCGTCGCGCCCCATGCGATGTGGCGCGTCTGCCCGACGATCACGAACGGCACGCCGGCAAAGCCGCTGCCCATCGCGTCGACGGGTCCCGCGGTCAGATGGATCGGATAGAAGGTCGAAGGCTGATCGAGCGCCAGATGCGGGTCGTTCGCCACCAGCGGCAGGCCGGTGGTCGTGTGCCGCCCCGCGACCGCCCACTGGTTCGACCCCGGCCGGTTGTCGCGGTCGAGCCGGTGCCTGAAGAAAGGCAGGTCACGGATCCGCTCGCGATATTGCCTGGCGAGCTGCGCCGCCGACGCGTGGCCGCCGCCCCACTCCGCGGCGTGGCGCGCAGCGAACGCGCTTGCCGCCGACGCGTCGGGAACGGTCGACGCCGGATAAAACGGCTGCGAGCGCCACAGGTCCTCGGAAAACAGCGTGCGCCCGGTGCCCGGCCCGAGGACCGGATCGAACACCGCCGTGTACGTCTGCAGCGCGATCGTGTTGTCGAGATCGTCGAGCCCGAACGAAAGCCCGAACGTGATCGACTTGGCGATCGCCATCGAATCGAGCGCCGTCCACGGCGCAAAACGTGTGATCTCCAGCGCCTGGTACTCCGGCGGCAGCGGCGCGCCCGCCGCGACGAACGCATTGACACCGGCCGCGTACGCCTCGAGCGCGGCGCGCGCCTGTTGCGAGATCACCGCCATCGAACGTTCGGCCGCGCGCCGGATGCCGATCGTGCGCAACTCGACGTCGCCGGCGAGCGCAGCGGGACCGAGCAGTTCGGCCAGCGTTCCGCTGGCGCGCCGCCGGCTCACATCCATCTGAAAGAGCCGGTCCTGCGCGTGCACCCAGCCTTGCATGAAGTACAGGTCGTGATCGTTGCGCGCACGAACGTGCGCGATGCCGTAGACGTCGCGTGCGACCTCGGCGGCGGCCTGCAGCCCCGGCAGCGTCGCAGGCCGAGCAGACTGGCCGAAGGTCGACGTATGAGCGGCAGCCAGCGCGCACAGTGCCAGTGTAAGGATCGTTCGGCGTTTCACGGTGTTCCTCCTTGTCGTTGTCGTTCGGCGCGGGATCCACTGCTGGGCCGCGCTGTGCCATGTCAAGCGCGCGGTCGCACGCGTCATCAGCGCGGCCACACGCGCTCGTAGACGAAAGTCATCGACAGATCGAACAACTGGCCGCGGCGATCGACGATCAACTGCAGGTGCTCGTCGGTCAAGTTCTCCAGGATCACGGTCTGCTCGGTTCTCTCGCCGAACAGCGCGCTGCGCCCGGCGACCGGAGCGACGATACGCCCCGGCAACTCGCCGCGCCTGACCATCGCCGCGAACGCTTCGTTCTGCGAGAACGGGAACCATACGAGCAGCAACGACGGATCGACCGGCGCCGCGAGCGCCCACAGGTAGCTGCCCTTAAGCACCGCGTCCTCTTCGCTGAGGATCAGGAAGCCGAGTTCGTCGGGCCTGGCCTTCGGCGTCACCGCATGGCGAACGTGCACCCGCACCGGCTCGCCCGCGCCGCGCTCGCGCGGCAGCGGCGCCAGCGTCAGCACGCCGGCGCGCCCGTCGGCCACCGTGACGGTCCAGCAGTGCGACTTCTCGTGGCGCGAACACCACAGCCCGTCGGTCGCGAGTCGCGCATTGGGCAGCGCCACCGGCGCGCCGCCCAGCGGCCGGTCCGAATAGACGGGACGGCACGACGCTGCGGTAAGCAACAACGCCGCGCCGACGATCGCGACCACACGAATCGCCAGCATCCGCAACCCCGCTCAGACGCACCGGCGCCGGAGCCGCCGGGCATCCGAAAACATACGCCGCCCGACAGTGCGCGACTTGGGCTGCGTCAAGCGTGCCCGCATCTGCGCCCGGGCGAGACGAAGCCGCGCGGCGCCGGACGCCGCGCGCGATCACCAGGTGCGAAAGCGCCCGGTGTCGAGGTGGACGAAGTCGGAGGCGGCGTAGTAGCCCACGCCGCCGGCAGCGAGCGCGATCGCGGCATCGCGCAGCGTGCGCGTCTCGCAGCCGGCGAGCCGAACGTCGATCGCGCGGCCTTCCGTGTGCAGGCTGTTCTTCGCCACGCCGTGGCTGCGGCCGCGCAGCATGTCGTTGGTGCGCGGTGAGCGGAAGGCCGAGATGACCTCGAACGTCCCGGCGCCGCAGGCGAGGTTCAGCGCGTGCAGCGTGTCGAACAGGCGCGGGTCGATCGCGGCGGCGTCGCCGGTTCGAAAGTCGCGCAGCAACGCGTTGATCGACGCGAGCGCATCGCGAACGTATTCGCCGCGCTCGAAGTAGACGAGGCTCAAGCGCTCGCCCGTATGCGTGTGATACAAGGAGATCGAGCGCGGCGCCTCGGCCCAGACGCGGGGGGCGATCGAAATGCCGAGACAGGCAAGTCCGGCGGCCCGCAGAAAGCGGCGGCGCGGCGCGATGCGGGGATGCAAACGTTGGTTCATGCGGGTCGATGGTTGCGGCAGTCGACGCGATGGGCGCCGATGTTAATTGGAGGCGGCGCCGTCGATGCGGACGAAACGCGGGATGGGCCCGCACACGTTCGGACTAACGCGGCTGCGATGCGGGCGCTCGCACGGGCAACGACGGTCGTGCTCGCGCTGCTGGCGCTCGTCGCGCCGGCACCGGTTGCGGCCGGAGATCCGCTGATCGAGGCGCTGCGTGCGCGCGTCGAGTCGCTGCGCGCCGGCGGCGACCCGCAGATCGGCGCCGGGTCGGCCGCCGCGCGCGCGCTGATCGCATCGCTGTACGAACGCCGGGGCTTCAGTCCGCTGTGGACCGAGCCCGCGCGCATGGCTTCGCTCGCGAGCGCGATCGCCGCCAGCGCGACGCACGGGCTCGACCCGAACGACTATCACGCCGTCCGACTGTCGGCCGCGGTCGCGCTGCACGCGGACGAGGCCGAGCGCGTGCGCGCCGCCGCGCAGCGCGATCTGCTCGCCACCGATGCCTTCGTTCGGCTCGCGTATCACCTTCACTTCGGCAAGGCCGACCCGCGCACGATCAGCAGCGGCTGGAACTTCGCGCGAACGCTCGACGGCGTCGATCCCGTCGCGGCGCTCGGCGAACTCATCGCCGCGCCCGACCCGGCAGCGGCGCTCGAAGGGCTCGCTCCGCGGCTGCCCGCGTATCGCGACCTGCGCCATGCGCTCGCGCAGCTTCGCGCGGTCGAGCGCACCGGCGGCTGGCCGCAGGTCGCGCCGGGCCCCAAGCTCGAAGCCGGCGCGACCGGCCCGCGTGTGGCGCAACTGCGCGCGCGGCTGCGTGCCGGCGGCGACCTCACTGAAGACGGCGCCACCGAGGTCTTCGACGCGGCGCTCGAGGCGGCCGTCCGGCGCTTCCAGTCCCGCCACGGGCTCGAGGCCGACGGCGTCGTCGGCCGCGCCACGCTCGCGGCGCTGAACGTCGGTGTGGCCGACCGCATCGCGCAGGTGCGGGCGAATCTCGAGCGGCTGCGCTGGGTCGCGCGCGAGCTGGCGGGCGACTACCTGCTGGTCGACATCGCCGGGTTCCGCGCGCAGCTTTGGCTTGCCGGCGCGCCGGTCTGGTCGGCGCGCGTGGTCGTCGGCCGGCCGTACCGCCGGACGCCCGAGTTCCGCGCGCGGATGAAGTACCTGGTGCTCAATCCCGAGTGGACCGTCCCGCCGACGATCCTGCGCGAAGACATCCTGCCGAAAGCGATCGCGGACCCGGCCTACCTCGCGCGCCACAACATGCGCGTGCTCGACGCAGCGGGGCGCAGCGTCGATCCGGCGGCGATCGACTGGGCGCCGTATCGCGCGAACCCGCGCGCGTTCCCGTACCAGATCGTGCAGGCGCCGGGCGGCGACAATCCGCTCGGCGCGATCAAGTTCATGTTCCCGAACGAGCATGCGGTGTACCTGCACGACACGCCGGCGCGCGAGCTGTTCGAACGCACGACGCGCGCATTCAGCTCGGGTTGCATCCGCGTCGAACGGCCGCTCGAGCTGGCGCGCCTTCTGCTCGACGATCCCGTGCGCTGGTCCGAAGAAAAGCTGCGCGCGGCGATCGCCTCGGGCAGGACGCAGACGGTGCCGGTGCGACACACGGTGCCGGTGATGCTGCTGTATTTCACCGCCACCGTCGACGCCGACGGCACGCTGCACTTCCGCCCCGACCTGTATGGCCGCGACAGGGCGATCATCGCCGCGCTCGCCGCACCGTTGCGCTTCGCGCCGGTCGACGGCTGGCAGCGCAGCCGTCCCGCGGATCCGGGGCGGTCGAAGACCGTCGGAGCCGAGTAAATGCCGCGCCTTACCGCTTATTCTTCGGAGTGCGCCGGCGCCGCGCCGATGCTGTAATCGACCGAACCCGCGAACCCGCTTCGCCGCGACCGCGACGAAGCCGGCGCCGCGCCCGTCGCCGGAGGCGAACCGAGATGCCCGTCGTCGCAGTCGTCAATCGCAAGGGGGGAAGCGGCAAGAGCACGCTGGCGACGCATCTGGCGGCCTACCTCGAACGCCGCGGCACGCCGGTGATGCTCGGCGACGTCGATCGCCAGCTTTCCACGCAGGCCTGGCTCGCCCGACGCAACGACAAGCGCCGTTCGGCGATCGTCGGCTGGAAGGTCGATCCGAAGAGCGTCGTTCGCCCGCCCGCGGGCATCGCGCACGTCGTTCTCGACACGCCGGGCGGGCTGCGCGGCTTCGATCTGGCGCGCGTGGTGGTTTACGCGGACGCGATCGTGATGCCGGTGTGCAACTCGGCGTTCGATCGCGAATCGGCCGCCGAGTGCTACGCGGAGCTGCTGACGATGCCGCGCGTGGCGAGCGGCCGCTGCAAGGTCGCCGCGGTCGGCATGCGGCTCGACGCGCGCACCAAGGCGGGCGAAACGATCCGGCTGTGGGCGCAGTCGCACGGCATCGCTTTCATCGGCGCGCTGCGCGAGACGCAGACGTACGTGCGCTGCATCGACCAGGGCCTGAGCATCTTCGATCTGCCGCCGTCGAAGGCCGAAGCGGATCTCGCGCAATGGCAGCCGATCCTCGATTGGCTCGCCCCGATCTGGGATCCGGCGCACGCCGCGGGCGAAGCCGCGGCAAGACGGGCGCCCGCTGCGCCGCTGCGCCCGGAGACATCCGCAGCCGCGCCCCGCACGCCGCGCCCGGCCCCGGGGACGCAGCACGAACCGCCGCCGGTCCGCGTCGAGGCACCGGTGCGCCCGCCGACCATCGCCGCGCGCATCGGGCGGCTCATCGACGCGTTGTCGATCCCGCGCTTCCTGCAGCGCAATCCGTAGCGCGGCGCTTCTTAGGCGGGCGCGCCCTGGACGAGCAGCGTGCCCGAACGCCCCGGCACTTCGCCCGCGACGACTCGGTGGCGCGGCAGCCGCGCCAGGTCGAGCGCGCGTGCGTAGCCGGACAGCGATACCAGCTCGTAGCCCTGCGCGCGCCAGCCGTCGAGCAGGCGGTCGAAGACCGGCGCGAGCTTCATGCCTTCGAGCTCGGCATGCAGCGTGTAGACGTGATCGGTCCGCGCAGCGGCGGTCAGGTTCAGCAGGTGTTCGGCGACGTTCGACGCGTCACAGCCTTCGCGGCCGATCAGCTCGTCGAGCGTGGGAAGCGTCGTCGGCAGCTGCGGGCAGCGCAGCGCCTGCCCGTCGACGACCGGCACGAACGGATGCGTGCCGCGCCCGTCCGACGCCAGTGCGAAGCCCATCGCATCGAGCAGCCGCAGCGCGTGCGCGTTCGTTTGCCAGCCGGCCGCGCCGTGCACGCGCGGTGCGGCGCCGAACACTTCGCCGAACCGGTCGACTGCCAGGCGCATTTGCCGCTCGGTCCAGTCGGCGTCGGCGCGCGCGACGAAATCCTGCCAGCGCACGTGGTCCCAGCAGTGGATGCCGACCTCGAAGCCGGCATCGCGCACCGCACGCATTTCGCCGGCGCAGCGGCGGCCGATGTCCGGGCCCGGCAGCAGCGTCCCGTACAGCAGCGTTCTTACGCCGTAGTGCGAGACGACCGAGGTGCGGCTGACCTTCGAGAAGAACCCGCGACGGAAAACGCGCCGGATCGCGCGGCCGGTGTGGTCGGGGCCGAGGCTGAACAGGAAGGTCGCGCCGGCGCCGTGCCTGCGCAGCAGTTCGACCAGGCGCGGCGCGCCTTCGCGCGTGCCGCGATACGTGTCGACGTCGACCTTCAGCGCGAGCCGCATGCGGCGGCTACTCGACCAGCGTGCGCGCGTCGGCGACGTGTGCCCGATACGCCTCGAAGATGCGCAGCAGCGCCTCTTCCATCGTCACCTGCGGCGCCCAGCCGAGATCCTTCATCGTGTTGTCGATCTTCGGCACGCGGTTCTGCACGTCCTGGTAACCGGCGCCGTAGTACGCCCCCGAGGTCGTCTCGACCAGCGTCACTTTCGCTGCGCTGTCGCGGTACTCCGGGATGCGCCGCGCGATGTCGAGCATCATCGTCGCCAGCTCGCGCACCGAGTAGTTGTTCGCCGGGTTGCCGATGTTGTAGATCCTGCCGCTCGCGATTCCGCCCGGGTTGGCGATGATCTTCATCAGCGCGCCGATGCCGTCGTCGACGTAGGTGAAGGCGCGTTTCTGCGCGCCGCCGTCGACCAGCTTGATCGGCTCGCCGCGAACGATGTGGCCGAGGAACTGTGTGACCACCCGCGAGCTGCCCTCCTTCGCCGTGTAGATCGAATCGAGCCCGGGGCCGATCCAGTTGAACGGGCGGAACAGCGTGTAGTCGAGCCCCTGTTCCATGCCGTAGGCGTGGATCACGCGGTCCATCAACTGCTTCGCGCACGAGTAGATCCAGCGCGGCTTGCCGATCGGACCGAGCACGAGCTCGGAGTTCTCCGGGTCGAACTCGGCGTCGCGGCACATGCCGTACACCTCGGAGGTCGACGGGAAGACGACGCGCTTGCGGTGCCGAACGCAGGCCCGGACGATCGGCAAGTTGGCCTCGAAGTCCAGCTCGAAGACGCGTAGCGGCTCGCGCACATACGTCGCCGGCGTGGCGATCGCCACCAGCGGCAGCACGACGTCGCACTTCTTCACGTGGTATTCGATCCACTCTCGGTTGATCGTGATGTCGCCTTCGAAGAAGGTGAAGCGCGGATCGCCGCGCAGGTCGGCAATCCGGTCGTCCTGCATGTCCATGCCGAACACGTGCCAGTCGGTCTCGCGCAGGATGCGGTGCGACAGGTGATGGCCGATGAAGCCGTTGACGCCGAGGATGAGGACTTTCTTCATAAAGCGCTCATTCGAAAGGAATCTTGCCGCGGCCGAAGCGCGCGGCGAACGCGGCGGCGTCGACCGGCGCACCGTCGACTTCGAGCCGCAGCACCTGCAGCACGCCGCGGCCGCAGTCGGCGACGAGTCGCCCGCCTTCGGCGTAGATGCCGGGGCCGCCCGGGCGCGGCGCACACTCGGCCAGCACGCGCGTGCGCAGCACCCTCGCGGGCCGGCCCGCGAGGGTCGTGAATGCGCCGGGATAAGGGGGGGCGACGCCGCGGACGAGGTTGTGGATCGTCGTCGCGTCCTGCGACCAGTCGATGCGGCCGTCTTCGGGCCTGCGGCCGCCGAAGTACGAGCCGGCGCCGAGATCCTGCTCGCGATGCTCGGCGGTGCCGGCGAGCAACTTCGGCAGCACGCGGTCGAGCGCGATCTCGGCGGCGACGGTCACCTTGGCGAACACCTCGGCCGCCGTGTCGTCGGGCAGGATCGGTACCGCTTGCTGCGCGACGATCGCGCCGGCGTCCGGCTTCGCGACCATCCGATGCAGCGTCGCCCCGGTCTCGCGCTCGCCGCGGATCACCGCCCAGTTCACCGGCACGCGGCCGCGGTACTTCGGCAGCAGCGACCCGTGCATGTTGTACGCGCCGCGCGCGGCCGCCGCCAGCAGCGGCTCGCCGAGCATCTGCCGGTAGTAAAAGGAGAAGACGAAATCGGGCGCGAGCGAGCACACGCGCGCGACGAAACCGGGCGCGTTCGGATCGGCCGGCATCGCGACGTCCAGCTCGCATTCGCGCGCAGTGGCCGCCACGCTGTCGAACCAGATCGTCTCGTCGGGCCGGTCCTCGTGCGTGACCACGAGTCGAACGTCGACATCGTGCGCGAGCAGCACGCGCAGGCAGCGCACGCCGACGTTGTGATACGCGAAGACGACTGCACGCGGGCGGCGCGGCGCGGCGTTCATGCTTCGCTGCGGGCGCGCGCTTCATCGCGCCGCCCTTCCTGCGTCGCCGGCGCCTCCCCGCGCTGCGAGTCGGTGTCGTCTTCGAGGACGGCCTGCACCATGTAACGCGGCCGCTCGCGCACCTGCTGATAGATGCGGCCGACGTACTCACCGAGCAGCCCGATGCCGAGCAGCGCGATGCCGAGCAGCAGGAACTCGATCGAGAACAGCGTGAACACGCCCTCGCCCTCCGGCCCGTACAGCACGCGCCGGACGGCAAGCAGGACGAAGAAGAACAGCGAAACCAGCGACACGACGATGCCGAGCATCGAGTAGATCTGCAGCGGCGCGATCGTGAATCCGGTGACCAGATCGAAATTCAGCCGGATCAGCCGGTACAGCGAGTACTTCGACTCGCCGGCGGCGCGCTCCTCGTGCGCGACTTCGACCTCGGTCGGTCGTGCCGCGAAGGTGTAAGCGAGCGCCGGGATGTAGGTGCTGACCTCCTGGCTGGCGACGATCGCGCGAACGATGTCGCGGCTGTACGCGCGCATCATGCAGCCCTGGTCGGTCATGCGGATTCGCGTCGTGCGCTCGCGCAGCTTGTTCATCGCACGCGACGCGGCGCGCCGCCACAGCTTGTCCTGCCGCATCCGCCGGATGCTGCCGACGTAGTCGTGCCCGGCGTCCATCGCCGCGAGCAGCTTGCCGATCTCCTCGGGCGGATTCTGCAGGTCGGCGTCGAGAGTGACGATGCGGTTGCCGCGGCAGCGCTCGAAGCCGGCCATGATCGCCATGTGCTGGCCGTAGTTGCGGTTGAACAGCACGACGCGGGTGACGTCGGGCCGCCGCTGGAACTGCTCGCGCAGCAGCGCCGCCGAGCGGTCGGTGCTGCCGTCGTTGACGAAGATCACCTCGTAGGACGTGCCCAGCGCGTCGAGCGCCGGATACAGCCGCTCGAACAGCCGCGGCAGCACCGCCTCCTCGTTGTAGACGGGGATGACCACCGACACTTCGGGCGCCCGGCTCATCGCGCCTGCCCCGCGAGAATGTCGGCGACCGCGGCGCACACGCGTTCGACGTCGGCCGCCGTCATGTCGGCGAACAGCGGCAGCGTCACCGTCTCGCGGCCGATCCGCTCCGCGTTCGGCAACTGCCCTTCGCGATAGCCGAAACGGCGGCCGAGCGTGGTCAGGTGCGCCGCCTCGTACGAGATCCCCACGCCGATGCCGCGCGCATGCATCGCGTCGACGAACTGCTTGCGCGTGATGCGAAGGCGTTCGAGCGGCAGCAGCACGCAGAACATGTTCCACGAGCAGCCGTTGTCCGCCGGCGCCGGCGGCAGCACGCACGGCGGATCGGTGCGCAGATGCGCGAAGTAGTGCTCGACGAGCGCGCGCCGCCGCGCCAGGAACTCGTCGAGCCGCGCGAGCTGCGCGAGCCCGAGCTTCGCGTTGACGTCGGGCAGGTTGAACTTGCCGCCGGCTTCCTCGACGTCGCGTGTGCCGTCGGTCAGTCGCACGATGCCGTGGAAGCGCATCGTCTCGACGCGCTTGGCTTCCGCGTCGTCGTTTACGACCAGCGCGCCGCCTTCGATCGACGTGATGTTCTTGTTCGGATGGAAGCTGAACGCGCACAGATCGCCGAAGCTGCCGACCGGCCGACCTTTCCAGCGCGAGCCGATCGCGAGCGCCGCATCCTCGATGACGCGCAGTCCGCGGTCGCGCGCGAGCGCGTACAGCGCGTCCAGGTCGACCAGTGCGCCGGGAAAGTGCGTCGGAACGATCGCCTTCGTGCGCGGCGTGATCGCCGCCTCGACCTGCGCCAGGTCGATGTTGCGCGTGACCAGTTCGCAGTCGACGAACACCGGCTTCGCGCCGGCGCGCACGATCATGTTGATCGCCGCGAAGAACGTCTGCGCCGACGTGATCACCTCGTCGCCGGGACCGACGTCGGCCAGACGCAGCGCGATCTCGAGCGCGGCGGTGGCCGAGGTCATCACGCGCACCGGGCGGCCGCCGTGGTAGTCGGCGAGCGCCCGCTCGAACGCGAGCACGTTCGGCCCGCTGGCGATCCACTTCGAGCGCAGCACGTCGGCCACGCCGGCGATCATCGCCTCGTCGATCGTCGGCCGCGCGAACGGCAGATACGCCGCGTTCATGCGCTCCTCACCAGCAGCCAGACGCCGATGGCGATGAAGCCGATGCCGAGCCAGCGCTGCACGCCGAGCGCCTCGCCGAACAGGTACCAGGCGGCGAGCGCGTTGACGACGTAGCCGATCGACAGCATCGGGTACGCGACGCTGACTTCGACCCGCGACAGCGCGCCGATCCAGACGCCGACGCTGACGACGTAGCAGGCCAGGCCGGCGACGATGTGCGGATTGGTCGCGACGGCGAAGGTCGTGCCGAGCCAGTGTTCGCGCGTCAGCGTCAGCACGCCGAAGGCGTTGGTACCCGCCTTCAGCAGCAGTTGCGCGGCCGCGTTCAGCAGCACGCCCGTGAGGATCAGCGCGAAAGAAGTGGCGTTCATGGCTTGCGGAAGACCACGCGCCGCGTGTCCTCGGCGACCACGACGAGCGGCAGCCCCGACGACTGAACGCGCGGAAAGTACTCGCGCGAGGTGATCGCCAGCGCCTGCCGATCGGCCGTCCAGCGGCGCGCGAACTCCTCGAAAGTCGGCACGAACCGGTGCGGCTCCTGCGCGATGCCGAACTCGAATTCGTTCTTGCTCTCCACCAGCGTCACCGTGCGTTCAAGGTAGAAGTCGAGCGTGTGATCGTAGAAGTTCACGCTGTAGAAGGGTACATCGGGCCGCGCATACGGGCGGATCGCGCTCGCGATCCCGGCCGCCGACTGCGCCGGGGCGAGCGCGTCGTGCCCGGTGACCATACCCTGTGTCGGCACGAGACCGGCCAGGCCGGCGGTGACGAGCGCAGCCCCGCGCCGACCGCGCGCATCCAGCCACAGCGCACCGAGCAGCCCGGCCGCCAGCAGCAGCATCGAAGCCACGATCCAAGGCGCGAAGGCGGCGTACAGCTCGGCGGGGATCTCGCGCGAAGCGAGCCGCGCCGACCACGGCGTCGCGGCGGCCAACGCGAGCGCGCCGACCGCGACCGGCGCGAGCGACCCGCGCAGCGTGCGCGTGCAGGCTTGCGCGATCGCCAGCGCCAGCAGCACCGCGAGCGCCGGGAAGAGCGGGAGGATGTACGAGGCGAGCTTCGACGACGACGCGGAGAAGAACACGAAGATCACCACGGTCCACAGCCACAGCACGCGCGCCGGTTGGAAGCTAGCACCGGACTCGCGCCGGGCACCGAGCACGAGCGCGCGCGGCGCGAGCAGGGTCCACGGCAGCAGGCCGCCGGCGAGCACCGGGACGAAGTACCACCACGGTTCGTAACGCCCGTGCACGCGCGTCAGAAACCGTTCGACGTGCTCGTGCCAGAAGAAGTACCGCGGAAACTCCGGATTGGCGAGCGACACGGCGACGAACCAGGGCGCGGCGATCGCGAAGAACAGCAGCAGCCCCTTGCCGAGGTGCAGTCGCCGCCAAAGCGCAAAGTCGCGCTGCCACAGCGAATACAGCACGAGCACCGCGCCCGGCAGCACCACGGCGGGCAGCCCTTTGGACAGCACGCCCAGCGCCATGCCGGCCCAGGCGACCATCATCCAGCCCCGAGTCTCGCGCGCCGTCGCGCCGTCGCGCTGCGCCAGAAGAAAACCGCCGAGCGTGACCGTCATGAAGCACGCAAGCCCCATGTCGAGCGTCAGCACGTGCGCCAGCCCGACCGGCAGCGCGCTGCTGCCGAGCACGATGCCGGCCGCGATCCCGCGCTCGCGGCCGAACAGCCGCGCCGCGAAGTACGCGGTGAACAGCACCGTCGCCAGCCCCGTCAGCGCGTTCCACAGCCGCGCCGTCCACTCGTCGACGCCGAAGGCCTTGTAGAAGGCCGCGGTCGCCCAGTACTGCAGCGGCGGCTTGTAGAAGTACTTGATGTCGTTCAACCGCGGCGTGATCCAGTCGCCGCCGACCGCCATCTCGCGGGCGATCTCGGCGTAGCGGCCTTCGTCGCTCTTGATCAGTCGGCGCGCGTCGAGGTTCGCGAACCACACGACGAGCGCGAACAGCAGCAACACGACGCCGATGCGCGTCGGCCACACCGGCGCAAGCCGCGCGGACGGAGGAGCCGGGTTCGTCGAGTCCATCCGGAGTCCCCGGTCACCACACGGTGCGCCGGCGCGGCGCGGCGGCGTGCAGGATCTCGCTGCGCGCGACGATGACGTAACGCGCATCGCGCGCCAACTCGGTCATCGGCAACCCCGCTGCGCGTTCGGCCGCGAAGCGCTCGGGGCGCATCACCGCGTAGGCCTGACGGGCTTCGAGCCACGCCCGTCGGAAAGCGTCCAGATCGGGAAGGCCGCCGGCGGGATGTAGACGCAGACCCTCGTCCAGCTCGTCGCGCCAGGCGACCAGCGTCAGCGTCCGGCCGAGGTGCATCGGCAGCGTCTGGTCGTACAACTCGACCGAGTAGAACGGCGCCGTGTCGTCGAGCGCCCCCCAGCGCGACTCGGCGTCGAGCACGAGCTGCTCGGTCGAAAACCGTTCCGCGAAGACCTGCGCGCCGTTGACGAGCAGCAGTTGCGCGCCGAACGCGCCCGCGGCGACGAGCGCCACCGCGCGCAGGCGATGCCGTGCGCGAAACCGGCGCTGCGCCGCCAGCGCGGCCACGCCCGCCAGCGCGGCCGCAGCGAACACCCACGGCCAATACTGCGCGAGGTACGGGGCCTCCTCCGCGAAGGAGGCACCGGCGGGCAGCACGGCGGCAAGCACCGCGAGCAGGCCCGCGAACACGGCGAGCGAGGCGACGGCGTCGCGCGTCGCGCCGGCCCCGCGCGTGGCCAGTTCGCGTCCGCCGAGCAGCGCGAGCGCCGGAAACATCGGCAGGATGTACGCGGGCAGCTTCGACTGCGACAGGCTGAAGAAGATCAGCACGACCAGCGCGTACAGCGCCAGGAAGCGCCCGGAATCGAAGGACCGGCCGTCCACCGCCGCCCGCGCCAGACCTTGCCGCCACGCGCGCAGATACGGCAGCGTCCACGGCAACGCGCCGACGGCGAACATCACGACGAAGTAGTACCAGGGCCCGGGCCGGTGATGCGCCGGCATCGTGTATCGCTGCAGGTGCTCGCGCACGAAAAAGAAGTCGAAGAACTCGGGCACGCGCACCTGCATCGCGACGAACCACGGCACCGTCAGCGCCACCAGCACCGCCAGACCCGACCGCCAGTGCAGCCGGCGCAGCACCGACGCATCGCGCTCGACGGCGACGTACGCGGCGAGCGCGAGCGCCGGCAGCACGACGCCGATCAGCCCTTTGCTCAGCACCGCCAGCCCCATCATCGCCCACGCGCCGAACATCCACGCGTGCCGGCGCCGGTCGTCGATCGCCTCGCGTTGGGCCAGCAGCAGGCAGAACACTGCGGCGCTCAGGAAGAACGTCAACCCCATGTCGAGGGTCAGCACCTGCGACAGCACGACGTACTCGAGCGTGCTCGCCGCCAGCAGCGCGGCGAGCACGCCGGCACGCCGGCCGAACAGTCGCGATCCGGCGAAGAAGACGGCGAGCACGCCAAGGAAACCGGTCAGCGCGGGCCACAGTCGCGCACTCCACTCGTCTTCGCCGAGCGCCTTGAAGATCACCGCGCTCGTCCAGTACTGCAACGGCGGCTTCTCCAGATACGGCAGGCCGTTCAGATGCGGCACGACCCAGTCGCCGCCGGCGGCCATCTCGCGCGGAATCTCGGCATAGCGGCCCTCGTCGGGCACGAACAGCTCGCGGTACTCCAGCGTCCCGAACCAGGCGAAGACGTACACCGCGAGCGCAACCGCGACGAGCGGATGGCGCAGCGCGCGTCGCCAAGGCGCACGCACGGCGAGCGGCGGGCAAGTTCTCGTCATCGCGTGACGCCGATCGGCGATGCGCCGGTCGGACAGGCGCGGACCGGTCGGCAGTGGCGGGGCTGGGCAGGGGTCGTCAAGCGCTTGCGCGGCACTCGGCCGAATGACGAGAGCTGAACTCGCCGCCGGAACGAGTCGTTCGTGCGGTGCGGCAGCCGTGATTCGGGCAGGAATATACGTGATTACCTCGAAGCGCTTGCGGCGTGTTCCCGGCGGTTGGCTTGGGCGGTGCTCCGTGCGCGGCGCGCACGAACGGCCACGCCGACGGGGCGCGGCGGCTCCGGAGTTACCCGGGGGCGACGCGATTCGAATTGACCGCCGGCTGCGGCCGCTGCTCTAATCCGCGCGCCTTTGATGGGGAGTAGCTCGATCGCCCGGCGCAACGCCGGGCGGCTCGCTGCGGCGTCGTCAACACGGACGGAGGGTCGAGCTGGCGCGCGACTTCCCGCCCGGCGCCGCAGAACGGATCGCGAATGCGCTCCGCCCGGCAAGACCAACAGGGCACGACGACAATTCCCCGGTCGGCGCCAGGCCGAACAGCGAGGCACTCCCATGATGACCGTCGGCACGCCGCTGATGTGGACGCTCTTCGTGTCCTTCGTTCTCGTCGCCCTGTTGGTCGACTTCTTCGCGATGTCGAGGCAGGGGGCGCACAAGGTATCGATCAAGGAAGCCGCGGTCTGGTCGCTCGTCTGGGTCGCGGTGACCCTGGCGTTCGTCGGCTGGCTGTGGTGGTACCTCGGCGGACCCGCGGGCAACGCGCTGGCGGAAACCAAGACGCTCGAGTTCGTCACGGGCTACCTGGTCGAAAAAGCCCTCGCCGTCGACAACATCTTCGTGTTCCTGATGGTCTTCACCTACTTCGCGGTGCCGGCCGAGTTCCAGAAGCGCGTGCTGATGATCGGCATCGTCGGCGCGCTCGTGCTGCGCGCGGTGATGATCCTGATCGGCGCGTGGCTGATCGCGCGTTTCCACTGGGTGCTGTACCTGTTCGGCGCCTTCCTCGTATTCACGGGCGTCAAGATGTGGTGGGCTGCGGGGCAGGAGCCCGACCTCGAGTCGAACCCGGCGCTCGGCTGGATCCGCCGCCGCATGAAGATCGCGCCCGCCTACGACGGCGAGAAGTTCTTCACCGTCGTCGACGGCGTACGGATGGCCACACCGCTGTTCGTGGTCGTCGTGCTGATCGGCATCGTCGACATCGTGTTCGCGGTCGATTCGATCCCGGCCATCTTCGCGATCACGACCGACCCGTTTGTCGTGCTGACGTCGAACGTGTTCGCGATCCTCGGTCTGCGCGCGATGTACTTCCTGCTCGCGGGCATGCACGAGCGCTTCCACCTGCTGTCGTACGGGCTGGCGATCGTTCTCGTGTTCATCGGCGCCAAGATGCTGATCGTCGACATCTACAAGATCCCGGTGGCGTGGTCGCTGGCGTTCACCGTGGTCACGCTGGCGGTGACGATGGGGCTGTCGCTGCGTATCCCGCCGCAGGGCGCAACCGGCGGCGCGTATCCGTTCCGCGCCAAGCGACCGGACCAGCAGCAGCGTGCCGGTCCGCCCCGCGCCGGCTAGCGCCGCTCGATCCAGTACAGCGCCGCGAGCGCCACGCTCAGCACGACCAGGCTGGGCAGCGCGGCGATCACGATCGGCGGCCAGGTGTGCAGGACACCCAGGTGCGCGAACAGCTTGTTCAGCATGTAAAAGCCCACGCCGATCATCACGCCCGAAAAGATCTTCAGGCTGACGCTGCCCGCGCGCACGTGCAGGTAGGCGAACGGCAGCGCGAGCGCCATCATCACCAGGATCGCGAGCGGATAAAAGACCTTGTTCCAGAACGCGATCTCGTAGACGCCGGTGTCCTGCTGGTTGTCCGCGAGGTGCCGCACGTATTGCGCGAGCTTGTACGCGGCCATGCGCTCGGGCTTGACCAGCACGACGCCGAAGATCTCGGGTGTCAGCTCAGACGTCCACATCCGCTCCGGCTCGCGCACGATCTGCGTGCGCAGCGGCGTCGGCGCGGTGTCGGCGGCGACGACCTCGGGCAAGCGCGTCTGCACGAGATCGACGAGCCGCCAGTTGCCGCCCGCTTCGCCCGGCACGTAGGTTCCGGACCGCGCCGTGCTGACCGACAGAAGGCGGAAGTCGCGATCGAACTCGAAGATGCGCCAGCCCTGCGTGGCGCCGTCGGGCCGCACCTCGCGCACGTTGACGAAGCGCAGCCGCTCGACATGGCCGGCGGCGTCGCGGACCGCGTCGCGCACCCACACGCCCGAGCGGAACTGCTGCGACAGCGTGGCGCCGGTCGCCTGCAGCTTGGCGCGCTGCGCAAGCCGTTCGGCCGGCGGCGCGACGACCTCGCCGAGCAGATAGGTCAGCGCGACCAGGACGAGCCCGACCCGCATCACGCAGGCGGCGAGCCGCCGCGTGCTCATGCCCGACACGCGCATGATCGTGAACTCGGAGTTCGCCGCGAGCTTCGACAGCGCGTAGATCGTTCCGATCAGCGCCGCAATCGGCGCGAGCTCGTACGCGCGCGAAGGCAGCGACAGCGCGACGTAGCCGAAGGCCTGCGCCAGCTGGTAGCCGCCGGCGCCGACTTCCTCGATCTCGTTGACGAGATCGAAGAACGAGAACAGCGCGAGCAGCGCGAAAGCGACGAACGCGGCGGCGGCCGCGATCTCGCGCGACAGATACCGCCGCAGCGTCCTCACGCCGCTCCTTTCGCCGCCGGCGCGCGCCGCACAAGCCAGCGCGGCAGCCACTGCTGCATGTACACGCGCCGGACGAACAGCAGCACGACGATCGCCGCGACGACCGCGTGCACGAGCCACACACCGGTCGCGAAGGACAGGCGCCCCTGCTGGACCCACGCCTGGACCACCGAGATGGCGTTGTTGTACAGCAGAAAGACGAGGACCGCGACGATCAGGTTGAACGAGCGGCCGACGCGCGGATTCGTGTACGACAGCGGGATCGCCAGCAGCGCGAGCAGCGCGGTGATCACCGGCAGCGCGATCCGCCACAGCAGCTCGGCGAGGTGCCAGGTCGTCGGTTCACGCAGCAGCGCCTGCGTGGGCTTGGCGCGCGCCTGCAACTCCGCCAGCGGCGCGTCGGGCCGCGTGTCGAGGCGGATCGCGTAGCGCTCGAACTCGAGCATCCGGTACTCGGGCACGCCCGGAGTCCCTTCGTAGCGCCGGCCCCGTTCGAGCACGAGGAAGCGTTCGCCGTCGGGCCGCACGTCGATGGCGCCCTGCGCGGCGACGATCACCCCCTCGCGCCCCTGGCTGCGATGGCTGACGAAGACGCCACGCACCGTCGAGGTCTGCAGGTCGACGTTCTCGACGAAGAACACGCGGTCGGCGCCGCTCGATTCGATGAAGCGTCCGGGCGCCAACTTGCTCACGTCGTCGCGCTGCGCGAAGCGCTGCTGGCTCTCGATGATCTGGCGGCTCGCCCACGGTGACACGACCAGCGCGAGCGCCGCCACCAGCGCGATGATCGGCGCCGCGAAGCGCAGCACCGGTCCGACCCAGTCGAACAGGCTGCGTCCGGACGCGAACCACACGACCATCTCGGAGTCGCGGAACGCGCGCGAGAGCGTCATCAGCACCGCGACGAACACGGTCAGCGTCAGCACCGTCGGCAGATAGGTCAGCGCGGTCAGCGCGACGATCGCGAACACCGCCTGATTGTCGACACGGCCCCCCGCGGCGTCGCCGAGGATCCGCACCAGGCCGACCGAAAAGATGATCGAGAACAGCACGGTGAACACCGCGCCGGCGGTGCTCGACAGTTCGGCGATCAGGGCTCGTTTGAAGATCATCCGGAAGTCGCGGCCGCTATACTTCGCCGCCTCTGCGGCGCCGGGCCGTCCGATGCGCCGCCGCGACAGGAACCGCGCCGCGACGGGCGCGCCGTCAGTCTTGCAATGACCAACGAACAAAGGATCGGAAGCGCGATGGACATTAGCACGAAGCTGGCCTCGGCCGAGACGGCGAAGGTCGATTGCGTCGCGGTCGGCGTCTATGCCGACGGCGATCTGACGCCCGCGGCGCGCGGCATCGATCTCGCCTCCAAGGGCGCGGTGCGCGCAGCCGTCAAGAGCGGCGACGCCACCGGAAAGCGCGGCACCACGCTGCTGCTGCGTTCGCTCGCCGGCGTGGCCGCACCGCGCGTTCTGCTGGTCGGTCTGGGCAAGCGCGAGGAGTTTGGCGACAAGGCGTTCGGCGAAGCCGTGCGCGCGGCCGCCAAGGGCGCCGGCGCGGGAACGCGCGAGCTGGCCATCGCCGCGACCGACTGGGTCATCAAGGCGGGCAACGGTCCGCGCGACGGCGCATGGCAGGCGCGCCAGCTCGCGATCGCGGCGCGCGAGACGGTGTTCCGCTCGGACGAGCTCAAGAGCAAGAAGGACGAGAACGCCGCCGGCCCCGCGCGCGTTCACCTTCTGCTCGACAAGCGCGACGTCGCGGTCGAGCGCGGTCTGCAGGAAGGCATCGCGATCGCCAACGGCATGGCGCTCACCAAGCGTCTGGGCAATCTGCCGCCGAACGTGTGCACGCCGACCTTCCTCGGCGAGCAGGCAAGAAAGCTCGCCAGGGAGTTCAAGCTCGGCGTCGACGTGCTCGACCGCAAGCGGATCGAGAAGCTCGGCATGGGTGCGTTCCTGTCGGTCACGCGCGGATCGGCCGAGCCGCCGCGGCTGATCGTGTTGACGTACAACGGCGCCGGCAAGGCCGCGCCGATCGCGCTGGTCGGCAAGGGCATCACCTTCGACTCGGGCGGGATTTCGCTCAAGCCCGGCGCGAACATGGACGAGATGAAGTTCGACATGTGCGGCGCGGCTTCGGTGCTCGGCACGATCCGCGCCGTCGCCGAGATGAAGCTGAAGGTCAATGTGGTCGGCGTGATCGCCGCGTGCGAGAACCTGCCGTCGGGCACAGCGACCCGGCCGGGCGACATCGTCACGTCGATGTCCGGGCAGACGATCGAGGTGCTGAACACCGACGCCGAAGGGCGGCTGATCCTGTGCGACGCGCTGACCTACGTCGAGCGCTTCAAGCCCGCGGCGGTGATCGACATCGCCACGCTGACCGGCGCGTGCGTCGTCGCGCTGGGCGACGTCAACACCGGCCTGTTCGCCACCGACGATGCGCTCGCCGCCGAGCTGCTGAAGGCGGCCAGGACCGCGGTCGACCCGGCATGGCGAATGCCGGTCGAGGACGACTACCAGGAGCAGATCAAGTCGAACTTCGCCGACATGGCCAACATCGGCGCGCCCGGCAAGGCCGGCGCGGTGATCGCGGCGTGTTTCCTGGCGCGCTTCACCAAGTCCTACAAGTGGGCGCACCTGGACATCGCCGGCACCGCGTGGAAGTCCGGCCCCGCCAAGGGCGCGACCGGCCGCCCGGTGCCGCTGCTCGCGCAGTTCCTGCTGGAGCGGGCGGCGTAGGATCGTCAGGCGCGGGTTGCGCTCGAAGTCCGCTGCACCGATGACCCCGGATCCAACGCGTCCTCAGTCCGCAGTCAGCCATCCGCGGATCGACTTCCACTTCGGCGTCGACCACCGCATCCACTACGCGTGCCGTGTCGTGCGCAAGGCGCGCGCCGCAGACAAGACCGTGCTCGCGTACGCGCGCGACGCAGGCACGCTGGCGCGCTTCGACGCCGCGCTGTGGACGTTCTCCGCGCTCGAGTTCCTGCCGCACGTGTACGCGGACTCGCCGCTCGCCGCGGCCACGCCGATCGTGCTGACGCTCGATGCCGGCAGCGCGCCCGCGCGTGACGTGCTGCTGAACCTCGACGACGACGTGCCGCCGGCGTTCGAGGCGTGGTTCGCGCAGTTCGAACGCGTGATCGAAGTCGTTTCGGTCGACGCCGACGACCGCAGCCGTGCGCGCCGGCGGTTCCGGCGCTATCGGGAGTGCGGATTCGAGCCGGTCGCGCACGAGGTCAAGGGCGAATGAGCGATCCGTCCGGCAAAACCCGCCCGCCGCGCGTTCCGGTGCCGGTGGAAGACGACGCGTCGATTCCGGTGCTGACCGAGCGGCTGACGCTGCCGCCGCTCGAGCTGGACTTCACGTTGCCGCCAGCGCCGACGGTGACCGCAACGTCGGCCGACGCGCCGCAGACCGTCGCGCCCGAGGCGCCCGCACCTGCCGAACCGTCGACCCCGGTCGCGGCACCGCCGCCGGCCGACGTTCCCTCGGGCCGCGCCGAGATCGAACTGCGTGAGGCGATCCTGCGCGAACTCGCCGAGCGGCTGCCGACCGACGTCGAAGGCATCGTTCGCCGGCAGATGAGCGTGGCGATCGACGCGGCCGTGCAGCGGCTCGCTGCCGAGGCGCGTCTGGCGCTCGCCGCCTCGCTGCGCGAGATCGTCGATCGCGCCGTCCGCGCCGAGCTGCAGCGGCTGCGCGGAATGAAGGAATAAGGGCTCCGATCGCTCGCGATCGGAAGCCCCCGATCCCGTGCGCGAACGCGGCTCGCGCGATCCGATCAGACGCCTTGCCTGACCAGCGGCGCCTTCAGCGCCTCGGCAAGCACGGCCTGCGTCTCGGCGATGTGCGCGCGCGTGACGGCGTTCAGGCGGGCGTTGCCGACCTGACGGCGCAGCTCCGCTTCGAGCCTGACGGCGATCGCGCGCTGCACCGCGCGCACGTCGGCAGCGGCTGCGCTGGTCGGCCGCACCAGCGCGGTCGCCACCCGCCGTGCGTGTTCGCGCTGCAGATTGCGGCGCAGGGTGTCGATGTCGCGGCCGCTGCGAAGCTCGCTCCAGATCGCGTCGGCGAGCTGCGTCTGCACGTCGGCGAAGGACAGCAACCCGCGCTTGTCCGCGACCTTGGTCTCGGCGTCCGCAAGCCGCACCGCCACCCCGTCCGACATCAACTGGTCGAGCACCCGCTTCTGGATGTCGAGCACCACCGTTGCGAGGCTGAAGTCGGTGTTGACGACGACCTGCCCGTCGGGCGTGAAGCGCTCCAGGTGGTCGACGCCGAGCCGGCTCATGAATCTCGGATCGAAGCGGAAGCTGTCGACCGAGAACACCTCCTTCGCCAGCAGGTCGAGCGCCTCGCGCTGGCGCGCCGCCGGCACCGGAACGAAGAGCGGTCCGTCGCCGCCACCGGCGACATCGCGCGACGTGTACACGCCGCCGACGTACTTGCCGATCAGCGGCGCGACGAAGCCGATCGCGCCGATTCCGCGCTGCAGGTTGCGCCGGTAGACGGACAGGTTGTCGCCCGGCTTCAGCTCGAACCGCTGCGTGCGCGCGAGCAGCTCGCGCGCCAGCACGACGCGCCGCTTGTAGTACGCGAGCGGATCGCTGCCGAGATCGAACTGGTTGGCGGTCGGGTCGATCCCCGCGCCGAAGAAGCCGCCGGCGTCCTCGTCGGTCGCGTACGCGAGCGCGGGGTTGTTGGCCGAACGGGCGGCGATCTTCGCCAGTTCATCCTTCTCCGCCTCCGGCGCGAGCGGGCGGTACGCGTATTCGATCGCCCAGTAGTCGTATTCGCCGAGCGTGACCTGGCTGTAGACCGTCGCGGGCTCGTTCTCCAGCGGCACGTTCAGCGCGTTGTAGTCCATCACCGAGTTCGAGATGCCGTGCGCGCGCGCGTACGCGGCGTCTCGCAGTTTTTCGAGCTGCACGCCGGTCGAACCCTTGAAGTTGTGCCGCAGGCCGAGCGCGTGGCCGACCTCGTGCATCACGACATCCTTCAGGCTGTCGCGGATGAAGCGGTCCGCGTCGGGTCCGGTCGGATCGATCGCACCGCGCGCCACCAGCAGGTCGAACGCGAAGTTCGCCTGCTCGAGCGCGTCGAACGCGTAGGTGCACTGCCGCCCGTCGGCCGTCTCCTCGAGCGAAGACGCAGGCGGGCGCGGCAGCGTTTCGCCGACCTGTGCGCGACCGATGCGCACCCAGTTCTCCGGGATGATCGCGGCACCGGCGAGGATCTCGCCGCTGCGCGGATCGGACTGGCTCGGGCCGACCGCGACCGCGCCCGGGCCCTGCATCGCGAACCAGCGCACGGCGAGATGGCGCGTTCCTTCGACGGTGCTCCAGTCGGCGTCCGCCGGTTGCTGCCTGACGACGAGCGCGTCCTTGAAGCCGGCGCGCTCGAACGCCTTGTTCCATTCGAGGATGCCGGCGCGCACCGCGTCGCGCCACTTCTCGGGGATGTTCTTGTCCAGCCACACGACGATCGGCTCCTTGGGTTCGGAGACCGCGGCGGCCGGGTCCTTTTTCTCGAGGCGCCAGCGCTCGACGTAGTGCGTGCGCGCATCGAGCCCCAGCTCGTTGCCGAGATCCATGAACGCGGTCGTGAAGTGGCCGACGCGCTGATCGGCGCGCCGCGGCCGCATCGGCTCCTTCGGCAACGGCAGCAGGTTGTACGTGTAGGTCAGGAACAGGCTGCGGTTGTCCGGCAGCGTGCTCGGCGGCGCGACCTGCGGAGTGCCCGGCGGCGGCGGCGTCAGCGGCGGCGCGGGGATCTTCGGCACCGCATAGTGCGCGCGGTACGTCACGTGCGCAGCGGCGTCGCTGGAGCGAACGCGTTCGATGCCGCTGTTGTTGCGGTCGAACGCGTAGGCGAGCCGAAAGCGCGTCTCGAGCTGCGTCTGCGCGCCGGGAATGTCGTGCCCGAACAGCGCCGCCGCGTCGACCAGAAAGGACTTGCGCTCGGGATGCGGCGCCGACACGACGGCGGCGCTGGCGAGCAGGCTGTCCGAATAGCTCTCGCGCACGGCGACCGCCAGCGGCGTGCCTTCCGGCGCGCGCACGCGCAGGTTGCGCGCGATCAACTGCAGGTTGTTGCCGACGCGCCGCAAGCTGGCGACCTGTTCCTGCCCCATCAACCCGGGCAGAAAGAAGCGCTCGCCGAGTCCGGTCGCCAGCCAGGTCGAGAAGAAGAAAGGCTGATCGAGCTGCTCCGGCCGCACTTCCAGCCACGTGCGCTCGTCCTTCTGCCAGAACGTGAAGAAACCTTTGATCTCCTTGGCATCCTTGACGACGTCGGCAAAGGGCCGCAGCGGCGGTGGCTCGCCCGGGCGCGCCGGTGCGGCGGCCGCTGCCGTCGCCGCGCCGGCGGGCTTGGCGTCCGCTGCGGCCGGCGCCGGCGTTGCCGCCGCGGGCGCGGTCGCCTCGGTCGGTTTCGAGCCGGGCGCCGCGGTGGGCGCCGCAGGCGCGGTCGCGCAGGCGCCTATTGCGAGCAGACCGCCTGCGGCCATGCCGCGCCATGCGAATCGGAGCGTCGAAAGTGTCGTCATGTCGGTCCGGTGATTTCGAAAGGCGCAGAGCGTAGAAGCGATTCCCCTAAAATTCAAACCCTTGCGACGAAACGGCGGAATCGTGGAATCGACGACTGCAGACCCTGGTGCCAGCGAGCAGACTTCCGAGCTCGCCAAGAGTTTCGAACCGGCTTCGATCGAGCGCCGCTGGTATCCGGTGTGGGAGTCGAGCGGTTACTTCCAGCCCTCCCTCGACGCGGACAAACCCTCGTTCTGCATCCAATTGCCGCCGCCGAACGTCACCGGCGTGCTGCACATGGGGCACGCGTTCAACCAGACCATCATGGACGCGCTGACCCGCTACCACCGGATGCGCGGCTTCAACACGCTGTGGGTTCCCGGCACCGATCATGCCGGCATCGCCACGCAGATCGTCGTCGAGCGCCAGCTCGAAGCGGAAGGGCTGACGCGCCACGACCTCGGCCGCGCCGAATTCGTCAAGCGGGTGTGGGCGTGGAAGGAAAAGTCCGGCGGCACGATCACGCAGCAGATGCGGCGCCTCGGCGCGTCGGTCGACTGGTCGCGCGAATACTTCACGATGGACGAGAAGCTCTCGGCCGTCGTGATCGAGACGTTCGTGCGCCTGTACGAGCAGGGGCTCATTTACCGCGGCAAACGGCTCGTCAACTGGGACCCGGTGCTGAGGACCGCGGTGTCCGACCTCGAGGTCGTCAGCGAGGAAGAAGAAGGCCGTCTCTATCACCTGCGCTATCCGCTGGCCGACGGCTCCGGCTACCTGGTCGTTGCGACGACGCGGCCGGAGACGATGCTCGGCGACACCGCGGTGATGGTGCATCCGGACGACGAGCGCTTCCGCCACCTGGTCGGCAGGACCGTGCGGCTGCCGCTGGCGGAGCGCGAGATCCCGATCGTCGCCGACGCCTATGTCGACCGCGAGTTCGGCACGGGTGTGGTCAAGGTCACGCCCGCGCACGACTTCAACGACTATGCGGTCGGCCAGCGGCACGGACTGCCGATGATCAGCATCTTCACGCTCGACGCGAGGATCAACGACAACGCGCCGGCCAAGTACCGCGGGCTCGACCGCAACGCTGCGCGCGAGGCGGTCGTCGCCGACCTGCAGGCGGCCGGACTGGTTGAGAAGATCGAGAAGCACGTCCTCAAAGTCCCGCGCGGCGACCGCACCGGAGTCGCGATCGAGCCGATGCTCACCGACCAGTGGTTCGTCGCCACCGGCAAGCCGGCGCCGCAGGGCACGCTCTTCCCGGGCAAGAGCATCGCGGAGGTCGCCACGCAAGCCGTTGCCGACGGCCGGATCCGCTTCGTCCCCGACAACTGGGTCAGCACCTACATGCACTGGATGAACAACATCCAGGACTGGTGCATCTCGCGCCAGTTGTGGTGGGGGCACCAGATCCCCGCGTGGTACGACGAGCACGGCAACGTGTTCGTCGCGCGCAGCGAAGCCGAAGCGCAGAGACTCGCCGGCGCCGGCAGGCGGCTCGAGCGCGATCCCGACGTGCTCGATACGTGGTTCTCGTCCGCGCTCGTGTGCCACTCGACGCTCGGCTGGCCGCAGCAGACGAAGGAGCTGGAGCTGTTCCTGCCGTCCTCGGTGCTGACCACCGGCTACGAAATCATCTTTTTCTGGGTGGCGCGCATGATCATGATGACCATGCACTTCACCGGCAAGGTGCCGTTCGAGGTCGTCTACATCCACGGCATGGTGCGCGACGCCGAAGGCCGGAAGATGAGCAAGAGCGAAGGCAACGTGCTCGATCCGGTCGATCTGATCCAGGGCGTGGACCTGGACACGCTGGTGAAGAAGTCGACGACCGGACTGCGCCGCCCGCAGGACGCGCCGAAGATCGAGAAGCGCGTGCGCGAACAGTTCCCGCACGGCATCGCCGCGTACGGCGCGGACGCGCTGCGCTTCACGATGGCGTCCTACGCGACGCTCGGCCGCAACGTGAACTTCGACACCAAGCGCTGCGAGGGCTACCGCAACTTCTGCAACAAGCTGTGGAACGCGACCCGCTTCGTGCTGATGAACACCGCGGGCGAAGACTGCGGGCTGGGCGGATCGGCGCCGGTCGAGCTGTCGTTCGTCGACCGCTGGATCGTCGGCGAACTGCAGCGCACCGAAGCCGAGGTCGAGCGGGGCTACGCCGAGTACCGGCTCGACAACGTCGCGAACGCGATCTACAGCTTCGTCTGGAACGAGTACTGCGACTGGTACGTCGAACTGGCCAAGGTGCAGCTTGCGCAGGGCAACGACGCGCAGCGCCGCGGCACGCGCCGCACGCTGCTCACCGTGCTCGAGGCCACGCTGCGGCTGGCGCACCCGATCATCCCGTTCATCAGCGAGGAGCTGTGGCAGAAGGTCTCGGTGCGCGCCGGCAAGCGGCGCGCGGACGAGAAGACCTCGGTGATGATCCAGCCGTATCCGCAGGCCGAACCGTCGAAGATCGACGCCGCGGCCGACGCCGAGGTCGCGCTGCTGAAGCGGATGACCGACGCCTGCCGCAACCTGCGCGGCGAGATGAATCTGTCGCCGGCGCAGAAGGTGCCGCTGGTGGCCGCGGGCGACGCCGCGCGGCTGGCGAAGTTCGCACCCTACATGCGGTTGCTCGCGCGCCTGTCCGAAGTGCGGGTCGTCGCCGACCTCGAAGCCGCCGCGCACGGTGCGCCGGCGCCGATCGCGGTCATCGACGACGATCGACTGATGCTGCTGGTCGAAGTCGACGTGGCCGCCGAGCGGCAGCGGCTCGCCAAGGAGATCGCGCGGCTCGAAAGCGAGATCCGCAAGGCCGAATCCAAGCTCGGCAACGCGAGCTTCGTCGAGCGCGCACCGCCCGCGGTCGTCGCGCAGGAGAAGGAACGGCTCGCGGGCTTTGGCGCCACACTCGCCAAGTTGCGCGAGCAGTTCGTGCGGCTGCCGTCGCAGTGATCGACGCAGCCGGCTACTTCGTCGCCGGCGCGGCGTCGGCCGGCTGCGGCTGAACCGGCGGCGGCGGCGACGGCGGTGAACCCGGCGCGGGCGCCTGCGGTGGAACCGGCACCGTGACGCCGGGCGCAAGCGGGATCTCCGGCACGACGGTGACCCCGGTGACCCAGTGCCGCGTCTCGCCGAAGCACGAGGTCGGCAGCCCGACCTTCTCCTCGTAGTGCAGCGACACGCGCCGGCCCATCGCCTTGTTGATCTCCTCGGCGACCCGGTCGTCCCAGACCGTGAAGTAGAACTTCTCCTGCGCGGCACCCGGCATCGACACCATCGCGAGTTCGCCTTCCCAAGTCTTGCAGATCCAGCCTTTCTTGCTGAACTTCTGCACCCAGCCCGCGCGCTCGCCGGTCGAGTAGTTCCACGACAGCGCCACGAAGAAGTACAGCGCGACCAGCGCCGCGATCAGCGGCAAGCCGACGAACAGGAATTTCTTCATCGCGCGACCGCCGCTCAGCGCCGTTTCAGGTAGTGGACGAACTCGCGGTCGACGGTCTCCTGCGCGAGCAGCTCGTTGCCGGTCTGCTTCGCGAAGGCCTTGAAGTCGCGGAACGAACCCGGATCGGTCGCGACGATCTTCAGCACCTGGCCGCTCGCCATCTCGGCGAGCGCCTTTTTCGCTCGCAGCACCGGCAGCGGGCAGTTCAGTCCGCGCGTGTCGATTTCCTTGTCGAAGCTGATCATGGTCTGCATCGGGCCCAGTGCAGGCCGCTACGGCCAGGGCACGAAGTGTACTTCGTGCCCTCGCGCGCGCAGCCAGTCGGCGAGCGCCAGCCCCGTGCCACGCGGCCAGACGCGCACCCTGGCGGGCTCGATCAGACGGTACTCGACGAGCTCCTCGTTGAGACGCACCTCGCCCTGCGCCGGCACGTGGTACGCGATGATGACCTGGTTGCGCAGCGCGAAGTCGTAGACGCCGATCAGCCGCGCATCGAGCGCGTCGAGCTGCGTCTCCTCCCGGACCTCGCGGATCACGGCGTCGCGCGGGCTCTCGTCGCGTTCGAGAAAGCCCGTGACCAGCGCGAAGCGTCCTTCCGGCCAGGCCGCGTTGCGCGCGAGAAAGACCTTGCCTTCGTACTCGATGACGGCGGCGACGACCGGCACAGGGTTGTCCCAGTGGACCCAGCCGCAGGCCGGGCAGGCACTGCGCTCGCGCTCGCCGTGTATGCCGCGCACGAGCGCGGCTGCGCAACGCGGGCAGAAACGGAAGTCGTCCGCTTGCATCACGACGCGCGCTGCTCGCGCGCTCGCAGCGCGGCGATCGCGGGCGGCAGCGGCCGGCGCGCGCCGTCGACGGCCACGCCGTTGCGCTCGGCCCACTCGACGGCGGCGGCGACGCGGTTGCCCGTCAGCGGGTGCGTTCGCAAGAACTCGATCGCGGCGGCGGCGTCGCGCCGCGCGGCGGGCAGTCGCGCGAGCGCATCGAACAGGTCGATCGCGCCGCCGACGTGACCGTACTCGGCGGCGAGCACACGCAGCGCTTCGGCGTCGGCGGCGCGCTCCTGTTCGCGGCTGAAAGCGAACAGGGTCACGAGCCCCGCCTGGCCGAGCGCGCCGGCCGCGGCGCGCCCGAGATCCGCCGAGATCGCCGACAGCACGATGCCGACCGCCGTGCCGCGGCCGAGTGCGGCCGCAGGATGGCGGAACTTCAGGTGCGCGAGCTCGTGCGCCATCACCGTCGCCAGCGCATCCTCGCTGCCGAGCCTGGCGAGCAGCCCGCGGAAGAAGACGACGCGGCCGCCGAGCGTCGCGTAGGCATTCACGATGCCTTCGTCGCGGTAGCCGACCCGCACCGTCATGCCTTCGGGCAGCGCCATGCGGGCGGCGAGCCGGTCGGCAAGCGCCTGCAGCTCGGCCTGCACGCGGCGCGCCTCGTCGGACTTCGGCGCCGGGGCGGGATCGAAGCGCGCCGCCAGCCGTGCCTCGTACCGGTACGGCAGGCGCGGTGCGATCCATTCCGCGGCGAGCGCCAGTACCGCGACGGCGCCGGCAAGCAGCACGAGGCTGCCGGCGACGAGCCACGCGAACTCCCCGAGCGGGTTTTCGTGCGTCGCGTTGATGCCCTCGGCGGGGCGGCGATTCTCAAGCCGCACGGTCCGTCCGCTCGGGGATCAGCGCGGTGCCGTAGGCGAAGACCTCGATCGAAGGCGCCCAGCCGGCGGTGATCGAGGTCGTCTCGAAGCGCACGCAGACGATCATCCGCGCGCCGCGCCGGCGCGCGTCCTCCTTCAACCGCAACAGCGCCTCGCGCCGCGCACGCTCGAGCAGCGTCTCGTACGCGCGCAGCCGGCCGCCGAACAGGTTGCGCAGGCCGGCGACGAAGCTCTTGAAGTAGTCCGCGCTGACGACGACCGTGCCGGTGACCAGCACGGCGCGCTGCGGGCTCACGCGGTCGACGGGAAAGCGGAAGCCGAAGGCGAGCACGTCGGCGTACTGTGCTTCGCGCGCACGGATCGACGCGTAGTGGCGCCGTTCGATCGCGCTGCCGGCGAAGAATCCGGTCGCGAGCAGCGCGACGAGGATCGCGAGTTGGACGAGCGCGTCCATTCGGGCGGCCTGCGCTGCGCGCGCTCAGGGGTTCTCGAGCCTGACCGCGCTGCCGTAGGCGAGGATCTCGGCCGCGCCGACCGCGATCGACGTGGTCGCGAAGCGCACGTTCAGGATCGCGTTGGCGCCGATCGATTCGGCCTCGGCGATCATGCGGTCGATCGCCTCCTGCCGCGCCTCCTGCATCAGCTCGGTGTAGCCCTTGAGCTCGCCGCCGACGATGTTCTTCAGGCTCGCGAAGATGTCGCGCCCGACGTGCTTGGCGCGTACGGTGCTGCCCTGCACGAGACCCAGATGCGCGGCGATGCGTTTGCCGGGGATGAGTTCGAGGTTGCTGACGATCATGTGGACTCAGTCGGAAGCCGGGGCGGATCCGGATGCAGCCGCGCCATCGCGAGGCAATCGACGTAGACACCGTCGCGCAGCGCGAAGGCGCGGTGCGTACCTTCGGCGACGAAACCGAACTTCTCGTACAGCGCGATCGCGCGCGCATTGTCCGTATAGACGGTCAGTTCGAGCCGCAGGTAGCCGAGCCAGCGGTCGGACCACTCGAGCAGCCTGCGCATCATCTCGGAGCCGACGCCGCGCCGCTGCCATTCGGCGGCGACCGCGAGGCCGAGCCCGGCGACGTGCCGCCGGCGCGGCGTCCATGCGAGCGGATGGATGCCGCCGCTCGCGATCACGTGTCCGCCGGCAACGCCGACCAGGTGAAGCTGCTCGGCCTCGGCGACCTGCGACTCGAGCCGCTTGCGCCACGCCTCGGCGGTCGGATAAGGAAGCTGCAGCAGCCCGGCGAAAACGGACGGGTCGGCCATCAGCCGCGCGAGCGAATCCGCGTCCGCTGGCGTGGCGCGGCGGTATTCGACGTGGCTCAGAGCCGCTGTTCCACCCATGAGCGCACCTGGGCCAGCGCGGCGGGCAGCTTGGCGGGATCGGTGCCGCCGGCCATCGCGAGGTCCGCACGGCCTCCGCCCTTGCCGCCGACCTGCTGCGCGACGAAGTTGACCAGCTCGCCCGCCTTGACTTTCGCCACGGCGTCGGCGGTCACGCCGGCGGCGAGCTGCACCTTGCCGTTCTCGACCGAGGCCAGCACGATCGCCGCGCTCTTCAACTTGTTCTTCAGCTGATCGATCGTGTCGCGCAGCACCTTGGCATCGGCCCCTTCGAGCGTGGCGGCGAGCACCTTGATGCCCTTGACGTCGGCGGCCTGCGCCGCGAGTTCGTCGCCCTGGCTGGAAGCGAGCTTGCTTTTCAGCCGCGCGACCTCTTTCTCGAGCGACTTCACGGTTTCGAGCAGGTGCGCGATCTTCTGCGTCACCTCGGCGACCGGCGCTTTCAGCGCGGCGGCGATCTCGGCGAGTTGCGCCTCGATCGCCTGCACGTACGCGAGCGCGCCCTCGCCGGTGACCGCTTCGACGCGGCGGATGCCGGCCGCCACACCGCTTTCGGACACGATCTTGAACAGACCGATGTCGCCGGTGCGCGCCACGTGCGTGCCGCCGCACAGCTCGCGCGAGCTGCCGATGTCGAGCACGCGCACTTCGTCGCCGTACTTCTCGCCGAACAGCGCGACTGCGCCGCCGCGCACGGCGTCGTCGAAATTCATGATGCGCGCCTGCGTCGGCGTGTTGGCGAGGATTTCGCGGTTGACGATCTCCTCCACGCGGCGGATCTGCTCCGGCGTCAACGGCGCGTCGTGGCTGAAGTCGAAGCGGGTCTTCTCGGCGTCGACCAGCGATCCCTTCTGCTGCACGTGCGCCCCGAGCACTTCGCGCAGCGCCTTGTGCATCAGGTGCGTGGCGGAGTGGTTGCGCATCGTGCGCGCACGCAGCCGCCCGTCGACCTGCGCGCGCACCGTGTCGCCGAACTCGATCGAACCGGTCCTGACGACGCCGTGATGGCCGAACACGTCGGGCATGATCTTCTGCGTGTCGAGCACCTCGAACGTGCCGCCGGGACCGACGATCTCGCCGCGGTCGCCGACCTGGCCGCCCGACTCGGCATAAAACGGCGTCGTGTCGAGCACGATGATCGCGCGCTGCCCGGCGCGCACCTCGGATACCGGCGCGCCGTCGACGTACAGCGCGACGACCTTCGCTTCGGCTTGCAGGTGCTCGTAGCCGACGAAACGCGTCCTGTCGCCGGCGTACTCGACGCCGCCCGCCATCCTGAACCTGCCGGCCGCGCGCGCCTGTTCGCGCTGGCGCTGCATCGCGCGCTCGAAGCCGGCGTGATCCACGGCGATGCCGCGCTCGCGGCAGATGTCGGCGGTCAGGTCGACCGGAAAACCATAGGTGTCGTACAGAACGAAGACCGTCTCCCCGTCGAGCATGCGCGGATCGCCCGAGCTCATCTGCCCGAGCGCCGCCTCGAGGATCTTCATGCCGTTTTCCAGCGTCTCGCCGAAGCGCTCCTCCTCCTGCTTCAACACGCCTTCGATGCGCGGCTGCATCTCGCGCAGCTCCGGGTACGCATCGCCCATCGCCCGGACCAGGTCCGGAACGAGCTTGTAGAAAAATGGCTCCGTCTGGCCCAGCTTGTAGCCGTGCCGCAGCGCGCGCCGGATGATCCGCCGCAGCACGTAGCCGCGCCCTTCGTTGCCGGGGATCACGCCGTCGGCGATCAGAAAACCGCACGCGCGGATGTGATCGGCGATCACCTTCAGCGAGTTGTTCGAAAGATCCTTCGTCTTCGTCTCGCGCGCAGCCGCCTTGATCAGGTCGCGGAACAGGTCGATCTCGTAGTTCGAGTGCACGCCCTGCAGCACGGCCGCCAGCCGCTCCAGCCCCATGCCCGTGTCGACGCACGGCTTCGGCAACGGCGTGAGCACGCCCTTGTCGTCGCGGTCGAACTGCATGAACACGAGGTTCCAGATCTCGATGTAGCGGTCGCCGTCGGCATCCGGTGACCCCGGCGGGCCGCCTTCGACCGCCGGGCCGTGGTCGTAGAAGATCTCGCTGCACGGACCGCACGGACCCGTGTCGGCCATCTGCCAGAAGTTGTCCGACACGTACTTCGGCTGCCCCGGCTTGTCGCCGATGCGGATGCAGCGCTCCTTCGGCACGCCGATCTCTTTGGTCCAGAGGTCGTACGCCTCGTCGTCGTCGATGTAGACCGTCGTCCACAGCTTCTCGGGCGGCAGGCCGTACACCTTCGTCAGCAGTTCCCACGCGTACTTGATCGCGTCGCGCTTGAAGTAGTCGCCGAAGGAGAAGTTCCCCAGCATCTCGAAGAACGTGTGATGGCGCGCGGTGTAGCCGACGTTTTCCAGATCGTTGTGCTTGCCGCCGGCGCGCAGGCACTTCTGCGCGGTCGCGGCGCGCTTGTACGGCCGCGTCTCGCGGCCGGTGAACACGTCCTTGAACTGGACCATGCCCGAGTTGGTGAACAGCAGCGTCGGGTCGTTGGCGGGAACGAGCGACGAGGCGCGCACGATGGTGTGCCCCTTCGACTCGAAGTACTTGAGGAATCGGTCGCGGATTTCGGCGCTTTTCATGTCGGCGGAAGGCGGCGCGCTGGCGCGCAAACCCGCGCCATGCTTGGGAATTTCGGAACGCGGCGATCATATCAGGGGCATGCGCGACCGAGCCCGCGCCGCGGCGCGTTCGGCCGCCTTGACGATGCGCAAACGCAGGCGGCGCGCGCTCGACGACACTTGCAGCGGCACACGCGGCGTTGGCTACACTGCGCGCCGCCTTCCTTCCAAGGGAGCCGCCACGCTTGGACTCGCCCGCCCCTGCCCCGATCGCAGCGATCCGCCCCGGTTCGCTCGACGCCTGGCGCGTCGCCTCGCGGCCGCGCACGTGGTGGATCGCCACGGTGCCGGTTTTCGTCGGCACGAGCTTCGCGTTCCTCGCGAGCGGCCGCGTCGACGTGCTGTTCGCGACGCTCGCGCTGGCAACCTCGGTGCTGCTGCAGATCATCGCCAATCTGCAGAACGATGTCGGCTACACAGCGCGTGGCGCGGATTCGACCCGCCGCATCGGTTTTCCGCGTGCCACTTCGAACGGCTGGCTGACGCCGCGCGAGGTGCGACTGGCAATCGCGCTGGCGGTCGCGCTCGTCGTGCTGATCGGCCTGCCGATCGTCGCGCGCTGGGGACTGCCTGCGCTGGCGATGGGCGTGGCGTCGGTGCTCGCCGCGCTCGGTTACATGGGCGGTCCGCGGCCGATCGCCTACACGCCGTTCGGCGAGCTGACCGTGTTCATCTTCTTCGGCCTGGTCGCGGTGGCCGGCAGCGGTTACGTGCAGATCGGGACCGTCACGCCGCCGATGTGGCTCGCGGGCGCGGCGATCGGATCGCTCGCCGCAGCGGTGCTCGTCGTCAACAACCATCGCGACACCGCGCACGACGCGGAAAGCGGACGGCGAACGTTCGCCGTAGTGGCCGGCACGCGCGCCTCCGCGATGCTGTACGCGGCGCTGATGCTGTCGCCGTTTGCGACCGTGCCGGTCCTCGTGTGGATGACCGGTAGCGCCTGGCTCTGGCTGCCGTTGCTCGCGGCTCCTTCGGCGGCCGTGCTGGTACGGACGCTGCGCGCCACGCCGCCGGGGATCGCGCTCAACGGGCTGATGCTGCGAACGGTGATGCTCGAAGCGCTGTTCGGCGCGCTGCTGACGGTGGGCACGTTGCTCGCCGCGTGGACGTGACGAGTTCGGCGCCGCGCGTTCAGCGGTAACAGACGCTCGCGAACGCGGCGATCGCCGGATGATCCGCGCCTGCCACACGCGCCGCGTGCGCAAGCCCCGAAAGCCCGAATAGAACGATCAGCGCACCCGCCGCCGGCTTGAGCCAGGCGCGCGCGTGAGCGAGCACGCCGGTCGAGCCGCTGGCGCCGACGCGGCTCGCGGCGAAGTCGACCACGACGAGGTTCGGCAGCGTTCCAAGCCCGAAAGCGAGCATGACGAGCGCGCCCTGCCAGGGCCCGCCGGCGACGAGCGCGAGCGGCAGCGCTGCGTAGACCATGCCGCACGGGATCCAGCCCCAGGCAAGCCCGGCGACGAGCGCCTGCCGCCCCGAACGCGGCGGGTAGACCTTGCGCGCGAGGGGGGCGACGAAGCGCCACACCCACGCACCGGCCGGCTCGATGCGCTTGAGCCAGCCACCGCGCCCGAACATCGACGCTCCGATCGCGAGCAGCATTGCGCTGCCGACCACGAGCAGCGCGACCTGCACCGGCAACACGTCGGCGGCGAACAGCGCGCCGCCAAGCGCGCCGGCCGCCGCACCGGCCGCCGAGTAGCTTGCGATTCGCCCCGTGTGATAGCCCGCAGCGAGCCGCACGGCGGAAACGCCGCGCGGGCGGTTCACCTGCAGCGCCCCGATGAAGCCGCCGCACATGCCGGCGCAGTGCAGTCCGCCGAGCGCGGCCAGCGCGAAGGCGGTGATCGCTTGAGTGGTCAGCAGGTCCAGCATCGGTGCGAAGGTCGATGGCGCCAGTCTAGTCCCGCACAGCGCCCGCCACGGCGCCGCCGCGCGCCGGGCTCCGGCTCGAACGGACTTCGCTCAGACGATCTTCGAGTAGCGCCGCGTGCGTTCGTCGTTCTGCAGGTAGCGATCGAAGCACATCGCGACCGCACGGATCAGCAGTTTGCCCTTGGGCGTGACGCTGATCCACTCGGCCGACAGCTCCACCAGCCCTTCGGCGACGAACTGCTCGAGCGCGGTCAGCTCGCGCTTGAAATACTCGTCGAACTTGATCAGGTGCGCCGTCTCGATCGCTTCCTTGGAAACGACGAAGTGGCACATCAGCGACATGATGACCGCGCGCCGCGCGAGGTCGTCGCGGTCGAGCTGGATGCCGCGCGCGGTCGGCAGCAACCCGTTGTTGACGCGGTCGTAGTACTCGTCGAGCTCGCGCACGTTCTGCGAGTAGGTCGGTCCGATCCTGCTGATCGCCGAGACGCCGAGCCCGACCAGATCGCAGTCCGGACGCGTGCTGTAACCCTGGAAGTTGCGGTGCAGCCGGCCCTGGTTCTGCGCGCGCGCCAGATCGTCGTCGCTCTTGGCGAAGTGGTCCATGCCGATGTACTGGTAGCCGGCGTCGGTCAGCCGCTGGATCGCGTCGAGCATGATGCCCATCTTCTCCTGCGACGACGGCAGCTCGGCCGGACTGATTCGTCGCTGCGGCTTGAAGCGCTCGGGCAGGTGCGCGTAGTGGTACAGCGCAATGCGCTCGGGGCCGATCGCCAGCACCTTGTCCAGCGTTCGCGCGAAGGTCTCGCGCGTCTGCTTCGGCAGGCCGTAGATGAGGTCGAGATTGACCGACCTGAACCCGGCCGCGCGCGCCGCTTCGATCGTCGCAACCGTGCTCTCCAGGCTCTGCAGGCGGTTGACCGCGCGCTGGACGTTGAGGTCGAAGTCCTGCACGCCGACCGACATGCGGTTGAAGCCCAGTTCGCCGAGCACGCGCACCTTGTCGGGAGGCGCCGAGCGCGGATCGACCTCGACGCTGAACTCGCCTTTCGCCGCCAGCGGGAAGCGCTCGGTCAGGATCGCCATCAGCGCGCGCAGGTCGTCGTCCGACAGGAAGGTCGGGGTTCCGCCGCCCAGATGAAGCTGCTCGACGCGGCGCTCGCCGGTCAGCAGCGCGCCGACCAGATCGGCTTCGCGTTCGAGCGCGGACAGGTACTCGACCGACCGCCCGTGCTCGCGCGTAATGACCTTGTTGCAAGCGCAGTAATAGCAGACCGTGTTGCAGAACGGCAGGTGAACGTACAGCGACAGCGGCTTCGGGCCGACGGTGTCGCCCCGCTTGCCGAGCCAGCTGGCGAACGCCTGCGCGTCGAACGCCTCGACGAACCGGTCGGCCGTCGGGTACGACGTATAGCGCGGACCCGGTACGTCGAACCGGCGCAGCAGGTCAGGATCGGGCAGCGCGACGTCGTTGCGCGTCGACATCAACATGGAGACTTTCCGTCGGGGGGCGATGCAATGATGCGGCCGGCGCGGCGCGGCCGCGTGTAACGGGTGCCGTGTATTATTCGGCCACCATCCGGCGCAGCCTTGATGAACGTCAACCGCGTGCCAGCGATGATGCGAATCATGCGCTGCTCATGTCAACAGGAACGACCGCCATGCTCGTGAAGCGTTCCGCGAGCGGCAGAGAGGGCCAGGGGGAGCATGGAAACCTTTCCGCCGCGGGAGAAGCGTCGATGAATGCGCCGACCTTTTCGCTCTCGCACCTGAAGATCGCCTGCTCGAACTGCAATCTGCGCGAGCTGTGCCTTCCGGTCGGGTTGTCGCTCGCCGACATCGAGAAGCTCGAGGAGCTCGTCGCCACACGCAAGCGCGTCAAGCGCGGCGAGAGCCTGTTTCGCGCGGGCGACCGCTTCGAGTCGCTGTACGCGGTACGCCTGGGCTTCCTGAAAAGCACGGTGATGTCTTCGGACGGCCGCGAGCAGGTCACGGGATTTCACATGGCCGGCGAACTGGTCGGCCTCGACGGCATCAGCAGCGAAACGCATTCGTGCGACACCGTCGCGCTCGAGGATACCGAAGTCTGCGTGATCCCGTACGAACGGCTCGAGGAAGTCGCCGCCGCGGTGCCGATGCTGCGCACGCACTTCCACAAGGTGATGAGCCGCGAGATCGTTCGCGAACACGGCGTGATGCTGCTGCTCGGAAGCATGCACGCCGAAGAGCGGCTGGCGGCCTTTCTGCTGAACCTGTCGCAGCGCTTCGAGGCGCGGGGCTATTCGCGCACCGAGTTCGTGCTGCGCATGACGCGCGCCGAAATCGGCAGCTTCCTCGGCCTGAAGCTCGAAACCGTCAGCCGCGTGCTGTCGCGCTTCGCGCAGGACGGCCTGATCGAGGTCAACCAGAAGCACGTCCGCATCGTCAGCCCGGACGGGTTGCGCGCGATCGTTTCCGGGCAGCCGCCGCCCTGCGAGCGGTGAGCGGCTACTGCCGCGCGGGTTCGCCGGCGCACTCCCCTCCCGCTTCCGTCGCCCGCTTCGGGCAACCGGGTGGCCGGTCGGCCGCGTCGATCGGGCAGCGATTCACTTCGAACGGCGAACGGGCGAGGAACACCGTCAGCGCGCTGGCCGCCGAGGTCATCGCCCAGAAGAAGAAGAACCCGATCGTGTAAACGGGCATACGCTCGACTTCGAGCGGCGCACCGAACAGGTGCAGATCGGCCGGGTCGAACAGCGCGAAGAAGATCATCTCGGCGACTGCCGCGACCAGGAACGCGGGCCACAGCACCCATAGCACCCGTTGTCCCAAGCTGTGCGTCGTCATCGCTGCCCTCCTTCCCACCGGCCGCGCCGTGGCGTCAACGCTTCGCTCCGACGCGGAAAACCCTGGCGAGCCGTCCGTCCTCGAGCACGGCATCGCCGTCGAGCCGCCACTGGGCCGTCTCGACGACGACCTGCCACGCCGGATGTCCCGTCACCGGCGCGGCCTCGCCCCAACTGCCCGCGTACTCGGCGCTGCGCCCGCCGTCGTTCGTGCCGACGCGCGCGAGCACCGCGCTGCGGTCGGCACCGCTGCGGCCCGGATGAACGAGGCGCACGCGCAGCGCAGCCTCCGGCGGAAGCGGCTGCGCGGCGAAGAGCCTGACACCGACGAAGTCGCCGGCCTCGATTCCGCCGATGCGAAGTTCCGCCTCGACGCCGAGCGAGGCGGCGAGCCGGCTGCGCGACAGTTCTTCGTTGATCGCGAGCCCACGCTTGTAGTAGTCGGCCGCGACCACGCCATCGGCACCGCGAAACGCGATCACCGCAGTGACGATGCCGCCGACGACGGCGGCCGCCGGCAGCGCCAGAAGGAACCACGGCCACGGTTCGCGATACCACGGTTTCGCCATCGTGCTGTCCATGTTATCGCCGCAGCCCGAGGAAGGTCGTCTTTTCGCGCACCCGGATCGACGCGTCGTCCTGCGCGGCGACCTCGACGTACACGCGATGCGAACCGGGGGCGGCGGCCTCCGGCGGCGCCTGCAGGCGCAGCGGTACCGACATCGTCGTCGCTGCGGGCACGTCGAAGGCGCTGTGCGACGCGACCGTCAGGCCCGGCAGCCCCTCGACCCGAACGACATACGAATGCGCCCGTTCGCTCGTGTTCATCACCTGCAGCCGGTAGGCGTTCTCGATCCAGCCGGTCTCGACTTCGCGCGCGAGCGATCCGCGGTCGCGCAGCACGTCGACCTTCAGCGGCACGCGCACCGCGAGTGCGACGGCGAGCCCCGCGGTCACCGCCGTCAGGATCGACGCGTAGACGAGCACGCGCGGCCTGAAGACCTGCTTCCAGATGCCGGCCGCACCGTAGTGCGCCTGCAGCGCGTGCTCGGTCGAGTAGCGGATCAGCCCGCGCGGCAGACCGACCTTGTCCATCACGTAGTTGCACGCGTCGATGCACGCGGCGCAGCCGATGCACTCGTACTGCAGACCGTTGCGGATGTCGATTCCGGTCGGGCAGACCTGCACGCACAGTCCGCAATCGACACAGTCGCCCAACCCCTTGGCCTTGCGATCCTCGCGCTTGCTGCTCGGGCCGCGCGGCTCGCCGCGTTGGCGGTCGTAGCTGATGATCAGCGTGTCGGGGTCGAACATCGCGCTCTGGAAGCGCGCGTACGGGCACATGTACTTGCACACCTGTTCCCGCATCCAGCCCGCGTTGCCGTACGTCGCGAAGCCGTAGAACAGGATCCAGAACGCCGACCAGCCGCCGACGTCGAGCCGCAGCACGTCCGCGCCCAGTTCGCGGATCGGCGTGAAGTAACCGACGAAAGTGAAGCCGGTCCACAGCGCGAGCGCGATCCACGCCGCGTGCTTGGCGCCTTTGAGCGCGAACTTGCGCGCCGACATCGGTTCGGCGTCGAGCCGCATGCGCTTGGCGCGGTCGCCCTCGATGCGCCGCTCGATCCACATGAAGATTTCCGTGTAGACGGTCTGCGGGCACGCATAGCCGCACCACAGGCGGCCGCCGACGGCCGTGAACAGGAACAGCGACAGCGCCGAGATGATCAGGATCGCCGTCAGGTAGATGATGTCCTGCGGCCAGAGCACGAGCCCGAAGATGTAGAACTTGCGGGCAGCCAGATCGAACAGCACGGCCTGGCGGCCGTTCCACTGCAGCCATGGCAGCCCGTAGTAGACGATCTGCGTGATCCAGACGAGCGCCCAGCGCCACTTCTGGAAGTAGCCGAGCCGGTCGCCGATCTTCTGGCGCGGATAGATCTCCTTGCGCTTCTCGTACAGCGACTCGACGACCTCGCGGACCGGCGCCTCCTTGATCGGGATGACCGGCGCCGGGCCGGCGGCTCGCGCTTCGCGCTGCTCGCGCTTGCGATTGACCGCGCTGCTCATGGACTGCTCTTCGTTGGCTTCAAAAACGGCGACGCCGGTCCCGGGAGGAGGGACCGGCGTGCCCAAAAACTACTGCTTCGGCGGCGCCGCGCCGGGCGGGCGACTCAGCGAGTAGACGTACGCCGATACGAGATGGATCTCGGCGTCGGTCAGGATGCCCTTCCACGCCGGCATCACGCCTTGCCGGCCCTTGGTGATCGTCTCGACGATCGTCGCCACCGAGCCGCCGTAGTTCCAGATCTTGTTCGTCAGGTCCGGCGCGCCGATCGCTGGATTGCCCTTGCCTTCGGGACCGTGGCAGGCGGCACAGGCCGCGAACTTGGCCTTGCCGCGCGACGCCCGCGCGGAATCGTGCGCCGAGTTCGACAGCGACAGCACGTAGTGTGCGACATCGGTGACGTCCTCGGCGCCGCCGACCGCGGCGGCCATCGGCGGCATCGCCGCTTGGCGTCCGCCGGCCACCGTCGTCTTGATCGCGTCCGCCGTGCCGCCCCACTGCCACTCGGCGTCGGTGAGATTCGGAAAGCCGCGCGATCCCTGCGCGGTAACGCCGTGGCACTGCGCACAGTTGTTGAGGAAGATGCGCTCGCCCATCTGCCGGCCGCGCGCGTCGGCCGCCACCTGCTCGACCGGCTGCTGCAGAAACGCCGCCAGCACCGGGCCGAAGCGCGCTTCGGCCGCCTTGACTTCGTCGGCATGCTGCTTTTCCTGGCTCCAGCCCAGCACGCCCTTGTACTGCGTGCCGAGCCCCGGGTACAGGATCAGGTAGACCACCGAGAACACGACCGTGATGTAGAAAAGCCAGATCCACCAGCGCGGCATCGGGTTGTGGAACTCGCGCAGGTCGCCGTCCCACACGTGGCCGGTCGTCTCGGGCTCCTCGCCCGCGACGAGCTTGACCCGGCGCCTGCTCTGCACCCACAGGAACACGCCGCAACCGATCACCGACACCGCGGTGATGATCGCGACGTAGTAGTCCCAGAAAACGCTGTAGAAGTCGCTCATTCCCGCCTCGCCTATTCTTCGTTCGCCTTCGTCTCGTCGGCCCAGGCGTCGGCGAACGGCAGCCGCGCCGCTTCCTCGAATCGCTGCCTGTTGTGACGGCTGTACGCCCACACAACGATGCCGACGAAGGACACGAACGCGAGCACGGTCACGATCGAACGCATGTCATTGATGTCCATCGTCGCCTCCTAGCGCACGTTGCGCAGTTCCACACCCAGCCCTTGCAGGTAGGCGATCAGCGCGTCCTGTTCGGTCTTGCCCTTCAACGCCTCGGGCGCCTTGGCGATCTGTTCTTCGCTGTAGGGCACGCCGACGCGCCGCAGCGCGCGCATGCGCGCCTGCACGTCGACGCCCTCCACGCCCGCTCGCTCGAGCCACGGATACGCGGGCATGTTCGACTCGGGGACGACGTCGCGCGGGTTGTTGAGGTGGATGCGGTGCCACTCGTCGGAATAGCGGCCGCCGACGCGCGCCAGATCCGGACCGGTGCGCTTGCTGCCCCACAGGAACGGATGGTCGTAGACGAACTCGCCGGCGACCGAATAGTGGCCGTAGCGCAGCGTCTCGGCGCGGAACGGACGCACCATCTGCGAGTGGCAGTTGTTGCAGCCCTCGCGGATGTAGATGTCGCGCCCGACCAGCCGCAGCGGCTCGTACGGCTTGATGCCTTCGACCGGCTGCGTCGTCTGCCGCTGGAAGTACAGCGGAACGATTTCGACCAGCCCGCCGACCGCCACTACGAGAACGATCAGGGTGATCATCAGCCACGAGTTGCGCTCGATGAAGTCGTGATTCAGTTGCATGATTGCTTCCTCGTCGGTGCGCTGGGCGCGGCGCTTACGCGTGGGCCATCGCCGGCGCCGGGACCGGGTCCTCGACGGCCTTGCCGACGGCGATCGTCTTGAACATGTTGTACGCCATCAGGCAGATGCCGCCGAGGTACAGCAGCCCGCCCGCCAGGCGGATCAGGTAAAACGGCAGCGTCGCCTTCACGCTCTCGACGAAGGTGTACGTCAGCGTGCCGTCCTCGTTGACCGCGCGCCACATCAGCCCCTGCATCACGCCGGCGATCCACATCGCGGCGATGTACAGCACGATGCCGATCGTGGCGATCCAGAAGTGCACGGTGACCAGCCGCATCGAATACATCTCGGTGCGGCCGTACAGGCGCGGCAGCAGGTAGTACAGCGCGCCCATCGATACGAGCCCGACCCAGCCGAGCGCGCCCGAGTGGACGTGGCCGATCGTCCAGTCCGTGTAGTGCGACAGCGCGTTGACGGTCTTGATCGACATCATCGGCCCCTCGAAGGTCGACATGCCGTAGAACGACAGCGAGACGATCAGGAACTTCAGGATCGGGTCCTCGCGCAGCTTGTGCCAGGCACCCGACAGGGTCATGATGCCGTTGATCATGCCGCCCCACGACGGCGCGAGCAGGATCAGCGAAAACAGCATCCCGATCGACTGCACCCAGTCCGGAAGCGCCGTGTAGTGCAGGTGATGCGGCCCGGCCCACATGTAGGTGAAGATCAGCGCCCAGAAGTGCACGACCGACAACCGGTACGAGTACACGGGGCGTCCGGCCGCCTTCGGAATGAAGTAGTACATGATCCCGAGGAAGCCCGCGGTCAGGAAAAAGCCCACCGCGTTGTGCCCGTACCACCACTGCACCATCGCGTCGATCGCGCCCGGATAGGCCGAATACGACTTGGTGAGGCTGACCGGCGTAAAGGCACTGTTGACGATGTGCAGCAGTGCGACGGTGATGATGAACGCGCCATAGAACCAGTTGGCCACGTAGATGTGCTTGACCCGGCGCACGCCGATCGTGCCGAAGAACACGATCGCATAGGCGACCCAGACGACCGCGATCAGCAGGTCGATCGGCCACTCGAGCTCCGCGTACTCCTTGCTCGTGGTGATGCCGAGCGGCAGCGTCACCGCCGCGGCGACGATCACCGCCTGCCACCCCCAGAACGTGAACCACGCGAGCTTGGGCGCGAACAGCGACACCTGCGAAGTTCGCTGCACGACGTAGTAGCTCGTCGCGAACAGCGCGCAGCCGCCGAACGCGAAGATCACCGCGTTGGTGTGCAGCGGGCGCAGGCGGCCGAACGAAAGCCACGGCACGCCGAAGTTCAGTTCGGGCCACGCCATCTGCGCGGCGATCACGACGCCGACGAGCATGCCGACGATGCCCCAGACCACGGCCATGACCGAAAAGGCACGGATCACGCCATAGTGGTAGGTCGAGCCATTGGATTGGTTCATGTCTCCCTCTCGAAGCAAACCCGGTCGGCGCGGCGCCGCCCCCTCGCGGCCGTCGCCTGCGCTCCGGCCGCCCACGCGCCCGGTACGCCCAGAGCGATCCTATGGACCGGGGCCCTCATCCCGGTTGATGCAAATCAACTCGGTTCCCATTAGCGGGAACTGAGTGACGAACCTCTCACAACACGCGTCCGTGTCAGCCGTCGGAGCCACTCGCATCATCGCGCGGCGTGTCTTCTTCGTCGAGGATGCGCCGCCCCTCGGCATCGAGGTCGTCGAACTGACCCGACAGCACCGACCATGCGAGCAGTCCGCCAATCGCGATCACGAGGACGATCGACAACGGGATCAGCAGGTAGAGCGAGTCCATCGTGTGACCGCGGTCACTGACGGCGCGCGCGCAGCGCGTTCGCAACCACCGCGAGCGAGCTCGCGGCCATGCCCGCCGCTGCCAGCGCTGGCGTCACGTAGCCGAACGCGGCGAGCGGGATGACCGCAAGGTTGTACACGAGCGCCCACGCGAGGTTCTGCCGCACGATGCGCATTCCCTTGCGCGCGGCGCGCAGCGCGTACGCGACGTCGCCCAGCCGCGAAGTCAGCGCGATGAAGTCCGCGCGCGCCTGCGCGAGTGTGGAGCCCTGCGCGAGCGCAATCGAGACGTCGGCCTGCGCAATCACCGGGGCGTCGTTCATGCCGTCGCCGAGCATCGCGACGACGCGGCCGGCGCGCTGCATGCCGGCGACGAGCTGGCGCTTGCTGTCGGGCGTCTGGTGTGCGTAGACGTTGCCGCCGTCGGATGCGGCGATGCCCAGCGAACGCGCGAGATTCGCCACCGGCTCGCGGCGGTCGCCGGAGACGAGCAGCAGGTCGATGCCGGCGGCGCGCACTTCGTCGACGAACGCCTGCGCGTCGGGCCGCAGCGCCTCGCCGAAGGCGAACAGCGCGATCGGTCCCGTCGAATCGGCCAGCACGATGACGCTCGCCGCCTGCAGCTTCTCCCGCTCGAGCCGCTTCAGCAGCCGAGCCGTCACCGGCGCCGGCTCGGCGTCGACGATGCCCAGCGCGTAGTCGGCCTTGCCGAGCCGCAGCCGCACGCCGTCGACGATCGCTTCGACGCCCGCCGAGGGTTCGACGCGGCCGCCCTGCAACGCGGGCACGGCCACCCCGGCCGCGCGCGCCGCACGGGTCAGCGCGCGCGCGAACGGATGCGTCGACAGCGATTCGAGCGCCGCCGCGACGGCGAGCACGTTCGCCGGTACGCCCGCGCGCAACAGCACCGTGCGCAGCAGCGCGGGTTCGGCCTCGGTCAGCGTGCCGGTCTTGTCGGTGGCGATCGCGTCGATGCGCGCGAGCCGTTCGATCGCCGAGACGCGTGCTGTCAGAACGCCGCGCCCGGCGAGCGCCGACTGCACTGCCGCCAGCGCAGCCGGCGCGGCCAGCGACAGCGCGCACGGGCACGTCGCCACCAGCACCGCGATCGCATTCGGCAGCGCCTGCGATGGATCGACGATCAACCAGCCGGCGACCGTCAGCATCGTGACCGCGAGCACCGCCCACAGAAAGACCACCGCGACGCGATTGGCGGTTTCGACGATGCGCGGGCGCTCGCGGCCCGCGTCGTCGACCAGTCGGCGCAGCGCCGCGAGCGAAGTCGCTTCGCCCGCGCGCGTGACCTCGAGCACGAGCGGCTGCTCGAGATTGACGCTGCCGGCCAGCACGGGCGCGCCGTCGGCCACTTCGATCGGCGCCGCCTCGCCGGTCAGCCACGCCTGCGACACCGTCGAGGCACCGCGCGCGACCACGCCGTCGGCGGGAACGGTTTCGCCCGGGGCGACGACGACGTGATCGCCCGGCGCGAGCGCCTGCGCGGGCACCTCGTCGGCAAGCATCGAACCCGGGTAGGCGCGCAGCCTGCGCGCGCGCAGCGTCGACTGCCGGTGCGCGGCGTCGATGTGCACGTACGCGCGTGCGAGCGCGCGCGCCTGCAGCCAGCGGCTGCCCATCACCAGCGCGACGAACATCGTGATCGAGTCATAGTAGGTGGCGCCGCTCGCGATCGCCGTCGCGTGCGCGCTCGCGGCGAACGCTGCGGTCAGGCCCAGCACGATCGGCAGATCCATGCCGATCGCGCGCGCCCGGATCTGGCTTGCCGCCGCGCGGACGAGCGGCGCGGCGGAGAACAGCAGCACCGGCACGGTCAGAACGAGCTGGGCGATGCGCAGAAGCTGCTCGATGTCGCGCGGGATGTCGCCCGGCGCGGCGACGTAGGCCGGGATCGCCAGCATCATCACCTGCATCATCGCGAGCCACGCGAGCAGCACGCGCAGCAGCTCGATGCGGTGCGCCTTGCGTTCGGCCTGCACGCTGCTCGACGTGCGGTAGCCGCTCGCCTCGACCGCACGCCGCATCGCGGCCGGCGAGCTGTGCCGTGGATCGAACGCGACGTACGCGCGCCGCGCGCCGAAATCGACGTGCGCGGACGCCACGCCGGGCTCGTGCCGCAGGCGGTGCTCGATCAGCAGCGCGCACGCGGCGCAGACCATGCCGTGCACCTCGATCTGCTCGCGCTTGAGCGCGCTCGCGGCGGCGGGCTCGGGCGCGCGGCGCGCGCCGCCCAGTGCGGCGTCGAGCGCTGCCAGATCGCGGCTGGTCGCGCGCGCGAGATAGAGCTGTTCGGCGATGAAAGCGCAGCCCAAACAGCAGAACGACTGCTCGCTCGTGCCGATGCGCCGCCGTACGACCTTCAGACCGGCCAGCGGATCGCCGCAGTGTTCACAGTGCGAGGCGGTTGCGCGCGCGTCCGCCGCGAGCGCGGTCGAGTCGCCCGTCGCGTCGTCGGGTGTCTTCGATTTGCGCGGCGACGGCGCCTGGGTCATCGCGAGGTCAGGGCCAAAAGAAAAAGCGGCGCTCGCAAAAACGCCGTGCGCGCCGCGCGTCGTTGACACGCCCCGCGCACGGCGCCCCTCCCATGCGACGCCGCCCGAAAAGCACCCGTGCGCAGGTTACGGAGCACCATGCCGCGGCCCTTGATCTACGTCAATCGCCAGCGGACGGGTGGCGCCGCCGCACCGCGGAACCACCCTTCAACGTCACGCCCGCTCATGCGAAGTGCGGACCGATCAGGTCGATGCGGTCCGTACAGAACGCATCGACGCCCCAGTCGAGGATCTCCCGCGCGCGCGCCGGATCGTCGACCGTGTAACAGAACAGCCAAAAACCGGCGTCCTTGACCGCGCGGGCGACCTCGCGCGTCAGATGCCGGTGATTGGTGTGCAGCGCCACGCACGCCAGCGCATCGAGCCGCGCCCGCCAGTCCTGCGGAACGCGGCTCGTGATCCAGCCGCGCGGCAGGTCCGGCACGGCGCTGCGCGCGGCGGCGAGCGCGTCGACGGAAAACGAACTGAGCAGCGGCGCGCGCGGGTCGATCGCTTCGGCGCGATCACCGCCCGCGCGCACGCAGTCCGCATAGAGCTCGGCCGCCGTGCGGGCGACCACTTCGCCGGTTCGCCGCGCATCGCCGTGACCCGGCTTGATCTCGATGTCGATCCACACGCCATGCGCGCGGCAGTGCCGGATCGCGGCCGCGAGTGTCGGCACCGGTTCGCCGCGGTAACGCGGCGCAAACCAGCCGCCGGCGTCCAGCCGCCCCAGTGCCTCCGCGGTCAGCGCGCCGACCGGACCCGCGCCGTCGGTCGTGCGCTCGACGGTCGGGTCGTGCATCAGCACCGGCACCTCGTCGCGCGCAAGCGTTGCGTCGATCTCGATCCCGGCGAATCCGCAGCTGCGGCCGACGTCGATCGCCGCAATCGTGTTCTCGGGTGCAGCCGTGCCGCCGCCGCGATGCGCGAGCACGCGGGGAAACGGCCAGGTAAGGATGTGTGACATCGTTCGGAGCCGGATTGCGCATGGCGCCAGTGCCATGCCGCGTCGAGCGCAATCCTAAAGCGTCGATCCCGGATCCCTTTTCTTCCGCACGTACACGATCTTCTCGACGCGCGCGACGACCAGCCCCTCGGCGTCGGTCACGTCGAGGCGGAACAGATGCAGATGCTTGTCGCCCGCGGCGGTCATCTTCAGGATTGTGTCGACGTCGTCCTGCGTCAGGCGGGCCACCGCGCGCACGCGCGATCGGCCCGGAGCGACGAATTCGATCGACGCGGCCTTGTCCCACACCAGATAGTTCGCCGGCAGGTTGTGCAGCACCATCAACGCGAAGAACGGATCTGTCATCGCGTACAGCGACCCGCCGAAGTGCGTGCCGAAGTAGTTGCGGTTGTACAGCCGCAGCGGCATCTCGACGACGACCTCGCGGAAGTCCGCCGCGATGCGCTTGACCCGGATTCCGGCGCCGAGAAACGGCGGCCACAGGTTCATGCCGAGCTTCAGCAGCCAAGGGGGCATCTTGCGTGCCATGCGCGAAGTCTAGCGGCGCTGGCTTGTTATCCTGCGCAGCCATGAACGCGAACACGACTCTGCGCGCGCTCGGCCATGTGCGCGTGCTCGACCTGACGCGGGTGCTCGCCGGTCCCTGGTGCACGCAACTGCTCGCGGACCTGGGCGCCGACGTGATCAAGATCGAACGACCAGGCACGGGCGACGATACGCGCGCCTGGGGGCCGCCCTACCTGAAGGATGCGCAGGGGCACGACACGACCGAGGCCGCGTACTACCTGTCCGCGAACCGCGGCAAGCGCTCCGTGACGATCGACATTTCGAAGCCCGAAGGCCAGCGGCTCGTGCGCGAGCTTGCGAAGAAGTCCGACATCGTGGTCGAGAACTACCGAGTCGGCCAGCTCGCCAAGTACGGCCTCGACTACGCATCGCTCGCCGCGCTGAATCCGCAGCTCATCTACTGCTCGATCACCGGCTTCGGCCAGACCGGCCCGTACCGTGACCGCGCCGGCTACGACTTCATCATCCAGGGCATGGGCGGCTTCATGTCGATCACCGGCGAGCGCGACGATCTGCCCGGCGGCGGGCCGCAGAAGGCCGGCGTGGCGGTCAGCGACCTGATGACCGGGATGTACTCGGCGGTAGCGATCCTCGCCGCGCTCGCGCACCGCGACGCAACCGGCCAGGGCCAATATCTCGACCTCGCGCTGTTCGACACGATGGTCGCGATGCTGGCCAACATGAACATGAACTACCTGGTCACCGGCAAGGCGCCCGGCCGCGCCGGCAATGCGCATCAGAACATCGTGCCGTACCAGGTGTTCGCCGCAGCCGACGGCCACGTCATCATCGCCGTCGGCAACGATGGCCAGTACGCGAAGTTCTGTGAGATCGCCGGCCGTCCCGAGCTCGCCACCGATCCGCGTTTCGCGAAGAACGCCGACCGTGTTCGCAATCGCGCGGTGCTGGTGCCGCTGCTCGAAGAGCTCGTTCGCGCGCAGCCGGTCGCGTTCTGGACCGAGCGGCTCGAAGCGGCGGGCGTGCCGTGCGGGCCGATCAATTCGATCGCGCAGGCGCTCGCCGATCCGCAGATCGTCGCGCGCGGACTGCGCGTCGATTTGCCGCACCCGCTCGCCGGCCGCGTGCCGCTGGTCGGCAACCCGATCAAGATGTCGGCCACCCCGCCCGCTTACGACCGCCACCCGCCGCTGCTGGGCGAGCACACCGAGGAGGTGCTGCGCGAGCTGGTCGGATGCTCCGAATCCGACATCCGGGCGCTTCGCGAGGCCGGAGCGATCTGATCCGGTCGGGACCCCCAGCCGTCCGCCGCGCGTCTTTGCCTGCCCTGACCCAGGCCGACTTGCCCCCGGCGGCTTGTGCAACGGCGCCGGCGGCCAGGCTCATCCGTTACGACCCATTTCTTGGGACGTAAGGTACAAATATGTTGACCATGTCAGATATTTGGGCTACTTTGCCCAAATCATGGACATCGGCCTGAGCAAACTCAACCAGACACTGGCGTCGTCCGTCCTGCGGATCCTGCGGGCGCTCGCGCGTGTTCTGCTCCGACATGGGCTGCCGTTTCCGACCTTCGTGGACCTCGCCAAGCGCGCGTATGTCGACGTCGCACTGAACGAGTTCGGCATTCCCGGCCGCAAGCCCTCGATCTCGCGCGTCGCCCTGCTGACCGGATTGACGCGCAAGGAGGTGCAGCGGCTCGCCGAACCGGGCGAACTGATCGACACCGAAGCGATCGAGCGACACAACCGCGCGGCGCGCGTCGTCGCGGGCTGGGTGCGCGATACGGACTTTCGCGGCGGCGATGGTGAGCCCGCGGCGCTCACGCTTGACGAAGGCGCGGCGAGCTTCGCGCAGCTCGTGCGCCGTTACGGCGGCGACGTCCCGGCACGCGCAATGTTCGACGAGTTGCTGCGCGTGGGCACGGTCGAGCGGCAGCCCGACGGTCGCATCCGCCTGTTGACGCGCGTGTACATCCCGCGCGCGAGCGACCTCGGCAAGCTCACGATCTTCGGCAGCAATGTCTCCTATCTGATCGACACGATCGACCACAACCTGCAAGGGGCGCAGCCGCCGCGCTTCCAGCGCACCGTCGTCTACGACAACCTGCCGGTCGACGCGATCGATGAGTTCCGCGCGCTGTCTGCGCGCCACGGACAGGAACTGATCGAACTGCTCGACACATGGCTAGCGCGTCACGACCGCGACACCAATCCGCTGGTGCGCGGCACCGGGCGAGTGCGCGCCGGCATGGGCATCTTCTACTTCGAGGACAACCTCGGCCAATCAGAGGGGACGGGAAAATGAAAACGACACGCGCTGGCTTGCTGCTCGCGTCGATCGCCGGTGCCGTGGCGCTGGCGGGCTGCGGCGGCGGCACCGAAGGCACCGGCGGCGTGCCGCCGCCGGCGGCGGCGAGTTACTCGACCGGTGTCATGACCGTAGGAAGCGTCGTCGTCAACGGCGTGCGCTACGACGATACCAACGCCACGATCATCATCGACGACAACACCGCGGCGCGTTCGCAACTGCGTGACGGAATGGTCGTCAAGGTGCGCGGCCGCATCAACGCCGACGGCGTGACCGGTACGGCCGAGCGCATCGAGGTCGAGAACGAGCTGCGCGGCACGGTCACGACGACCGACCCCTCCGCAAATCCGCCGACCTTCACGGTCAACGGCGTGCTGGTGCGGACCGACGATGCGACGGTGTTCGCCAACGGCGTCACGATCGATGCACTTCGCAATGCGAAGGTCGAGGTGCACGGTCTGCGCGACGCCGCCGGCGTGCTGCGCGCGACGCGCGTCGAGGTGCAGAACGGCACGGGCTTGCCGGATGAGTTCAAGGGAGCGATCACCGCGTCGTTCAACGGCACGACGTTCGGCATCGGCGCGGTCGCGGTGACCGTCAACGCCCAGGCGACCTTCTCGCCTGCGGGCTGCAACTCGGCCGGCCTGACTGCGGAGCGCATCGTCGAGGTGCACGGCAGCTTCACGGGCATCAACCAGTTCAGCGCAACGCGGATCGACTGCGAAGATCTCGAGGACGAGAGCAACGGGGTCAAACCTCCGGCCGGCGCGCGCACCGAATTCGAGGGCTTCGTGACCGCCCTGACCGCGGACGCGAACCTGACCGCCGGCAGCTTCACGCTGGGCAGCATCACGGTGAACTTCGACGCCGGCACGCAGGTCCGCAACGGTGCGCGCGAGGACCTCGCCAACGGCGTACGCGTCGAGGTCGACGGCACCCTCAGCGGCACGACGCTCACGGCGCGCGAGATCTCGTTCAAGAGCGATCGCATCGTCCTGCAAGGCCAGGCGAGCGGTGTCACGCCGACGCAGTTCACGGTGCTCGGCCAGACGGTCGTGCGCAACAACCTGACCCAAGAATCGGTCAGCGGCGGACTCGCCGACGGCACGCGCGTTCAGGTGCGCGCACGCTTCACGAGCACCGGTTCGCTGGTCGCCGAAGAAGTGCGCGACGCGAGCGGCAACGTCAACCGCGAGATCGTCCAGGCGCGCGTGACCGCAAAGACCGCGACCACGATCACGCTGCTGGGCACTCCGTACACGCTGTTCGAAGGCGCCAATCGATACGAGCGGCCCGATGGCACCTTCTTCCCGTCGCGCGCCGACTTCCTGGCAGCGATCACGGCCGCGCCGACCGGCGGCACGTTGGTGAAGGTGCGCGGCACGCCGCTGTCGGCAGGCGTCGAGGAAGGCGAGATCGAGTTATGACGCCGCTCGGATGAGTTCGACCTGAGCCGGGCACCCGGACCCGGCGCACCGTGGAACTGGCCGGACCGGGACCCGGCCGCCCCAAACACCTGGTTCACAGACAGCGCGCCGTGCGCGCGCGAGGAGGCTGTAATGCACCCGAATTCACTCCGGACCCCGCTGCTGGTCTTTTGCGCCGTGCTCGCGCTCGCCGCGTGCGGCGGCGGTAACGCGCCCCCGTCCGCGCCGCCGGTGCAGGCCACGGCGAGCACCTCGTTCGGCGTCGCCAGCAAAGCCGCCGGCAGCTCGACCGTGACCGTCAATGGCGTTGCGTTCGCAACCAACGGCAGCACGGTCGTTCGCATCGACGACAACCCGAAGGGCGTCGACGATCTGCGCAGCGGCATGGTCGTGAAGGTGCGCGCCCGCGACGACGGTACCGGCCGCACGGCCGAGCGCATCGAAGTCGAGAACGAGCTGCGCGGCGCGGTCACGGCGATCGACCCCACGGCGAGTCCGCAGAACTTCACCGTCGGCGGACTGCGTGTGCTGGTCGACGATGCGACGGTGTACGCGAACCTGAACCCGCTCGGGTTCGCCGGCATCGCCGTCGGCGGCTACGTCGAAGTGCACGGAATCCGCGACGCCGCCGGCAATCTGCGCGCCACGCGCGTCGAGGGCCAAGCGCGCGACAACGCCAATCCGGCCGACGAGCTGAAGGGTGCCGTCGGTGCGCTCGACACGAACGCCAACACGTTCACCCTCGGCGCGGTGACCGTCAACTACGGCGGCGCGACGTTCAGCCCAGCCGGTACGACCGAAGCCTCGCTCGCCAATGGCGTCGTCGTCGAGGTGCACGGCGCATTCAACACGGCCGGCACGGTCTTCACGGCCACGCGCGTCGACATCGAGGATCTGGAAGACGACAACGGCGGGCTGCGCCCGCGCGACGGCGAGCGCAACGAGACCGAAGGCTTCGTCGCCAACCTGAGCATCGCCGCCGGTGGCACGTCCGGCACGTTCACGCTGAACGGCCGCGCCGTGTCGTTCAGCGCGAGCACCCAGTTCCGCGGCGGCTCCTTGACGGACCTCGCCAACAACGTGCGGGTCGAGGTCGACGGCGCGATCAGCGGTTCCACGCTCGTCGCACGCGAAATCCGCTTCAAGCAGTCGCGCGTGCTGTTGGCGACGCAGGCCAGCGCGGTCGACCCCGTCAACGGGCGCCTCACGCTGTTCGGCCGCTCGGTGCAAGTCAACGACCTCACCGAAGTGCGAACGCCGCTGAGCGCGATCACACCGAACGCGACCCGCGTCGAAGTGCGCGCTTTCATCGACAGCACCGGTGCGCTCATCGCCGAGCGCATCGAAGCATCGAACAGCGGCGGTCCGCGCGACATCGTGCAGGCGGTCGTCAGCGCTGCCGACCCGGCAGCGCGGACCGTGACGCTGCTCGGCATCACCGCCTTCGTCAACGCCGCGAGCTTCCGCGACATCAACGATCAGCCGATCAGCGAGGCACAATTCTTCGCCGCCATCACGCCGAACCGCACCACCGTCAAGGTCAAGGGCGCGTCGTTCAACGTGACGTCGCTCGGCGCCGAAGAAGTCGAGATCGAGAACTGAGTCGAGTCACCTGCGCCGGCACCGCCATCGCAGCGGAGGAGGCAAACCGCCAAGAAAGACAATTCGATGGCGCAGGTCACCGCGCAGGAAACCGGCTTGCGGAAGGCGCCGGCAACCGCGCGGTCCGCGTCACGTCGACGACCGCGCGACCGTGTCGCGCAGGAAACCGCGTGACGGCCGCCCGCATGGGCGGTTTTTTTTTGGCGCTTCGCTATCCTAGCGTCACAGCGAACGCATGCGCGGACCCGCAGCGACCAACGGATGGCTGAGCAGACGATTCACTTCCGCATCGAAGGTGTGGTGCAGGGCGTCGGATTCCGCGACAGCATGTGCGAAGTCGCGCGCCGCCTGCGCCTCGACGGTTGGGTGCGCAACCGCAGCGACGGATCGATCGA
>JBFMFC010000023.1:0-52107 GCA_040752195.1 Pseudomonadota bacterium
GACCGACTGAAGCGCTACGACGGCAGGAAGTCGACCGGCCAGGTCACCGTCATCAGGTCGACGTCCTTCGCGCCGAAGTCGAACTGCCTGATCCGCGCGAGCAGCTTGCGCTCCAGGTCGGGGGCCTTCAGTTCGCTCGACACGATGCGCAGGTCGGTCACCTGACCCGACGGCGCGATCTTCAGCTCCAGCACGACCTTGCCCTGCAGCGAAGGCTCGTCGCGCAGCGCGCGGTTGTAGATCGCGTAAATCGCGCCCTTGTTGCGCTCGAACACGATCTTGATTTCCTCGATCGAGCGCGAGGCCTTGCCGCTTGCGCCCCGCTGCAGGGTGCCGCCGCGGCCGGCACCCGTGCCGCCACCGCCGCCGGCGTTCGACCCGGGCCCGCCGCCGCCACCGCCGCCGGCGACACCTGCGACGAGCGTGGTCGAACGGCCCGCGAGTCCGCCGCCGCCGGTGTCGCGGCTGTAAGCGGCCGTGTTGATCCCGCCGCTTCCGCCGGTCGCGTTCGACGTGATCAGCGCGCGCGTCGGCACGCCGGGCGAAAGGCCCGCGCCGACGCCAGGGCCGACGCCAGCGCCGACACCCGGCCCGGGCTTGACGTCCTTGTTCAACTGCACGGCGGCCGGCGCGGACCGCAGCGAGGCGAGCTCGTCCTTCATCGCGAGCAGGCCGACGCCCGAGGCGCGCTTGCGCGCGTTGTCCAGCCGCTCGCCGGGCGCCTTGTTCGGCTCGGGCTTGCGCGCCTCGACGACCTGCGCCTTGGGCTCGGGCTTCGGCGCATCGGGCGCGCGGTCGGGCTTCGCCTCCGCGTCCTTCGGCGCGGGACGCTCTGACTTCGGCAGCGGCGCGGGTGCAGGCACTTCGCGGTCGAGCAGCAGCTTGGCCAGTCGCGGCGGCAGCGGCTCGGCGGCGATGCGCTCTTCCTTGCGCACGGGCAGCCACGGCATCACGAGCGCGATGACCGCGCAGACGGCGAGCACGCGCTGCAGGATGCGGCGGAAGCGCGCGTCGTCCTCGGCCGATCCCGACCAGGGCAGCAACGCGACGGGGGAATGGGCAACGGCGCTCATCACGCACTCTTCTGCTGGACCGCGAACGACACGTCGGTGAAGTTCGCGCGCGCGCAGGTGACCATCACCTTGCGCAGCAATCGATACGGAATGTCCTTGTCGCCCATGATCGTGATCGCGCGCTTGGCCGCTTCGTTCTCGGCGCGGATCGTCTGCCGGCTCGCGTGGAAGTCGAGCTCGGCCTTCAGCGGCGCGATCAGATCGCCGTCGGCGCCGAGCACGTCGGCGACCGCTGCGACCTTGCGCCCGTCGACGATGATGTCGTTGTTGTTGACCAGCACGACGATCGTCTCGCGCGCGCCCTTCTCGGCCGTCGATTCGGGCAGCCGCACCGCCTTCGAGCCGGGCAGCACCTCGACGACGCCGGCGTTGGACAGCAGGAAGAAGATCAGGATCGTGAAGATGTCGATCAGCGACACGAGGTTCAGGTCCAGATCGGACTGGTTGCGGGCGCGCCGCTCGGCGCGCTTCTGCAGCGGCGTCAGCTTCATGAGCCTTTCTCCGATTGCGCGACGTGCTGCCGGATCGGCGCGTCGCCGATCGAGATGTCGGGGAACAGATCGACGGCGACCACCTTCGCGCCCTGGACCTGACGTCCGGCGCGCACCGCGTCCATCACCTGCACCAGCGTGTCGTACGACACCGCAGGCTCGGGCAGCACGGTGGCCGCGGTCTTGTCGGGGAAGCGCTGCTTGATCTGCTGCATCAGGTTCGCCAGCTCGGCGATGTCCTTGCCGTCGTTGTTGCGCGCGATGCGCTGGATCAGCCCGCCGATGCGGTCGCCGACCTCGAACGCGTCGGCGCGGACGACGACCTCGAGCTGCAGGTTGTTGGGGTCGAGCTTTTCCAGCGCGCCGCTTGACTGCGGCGGCAGCGTCAGCTCGAGCACCGCGAGCCGCGTGAACACCGCGGTCGACAGCAGGAAAGGCACCAGCACGACGATCAGGTTGATGAACGCCGTGACATCGAGCCCGGCGGGGTGTTTGCGCAGGCGTCGCACTCGCATGTTTCGGTCCTCCATTCGGGCGGCCGGACCAGCCCGGCCGCGCCGTTCAGCGCGCTGCGCTGCGCGCTTCCGTGGCGAGCCGCTGCGTCAGGTTCAGGAAGCTCACCTTGGCGGCTTCGAGGCTGTCGACGATCTCGCTCGTGCGCGCCTGCAGGAACGCGTGGATCAGCAGGAACGGGATCGCGACCATCAGCGCGAACGCGGTGTTGTTCATCGCGATCGAGATCGACGCGGCGAGCAGCTCGGCCTTTTCCGCCGGGTTGACGTTGGCGACCGCGGTGAACGCCTTGATCAGACCGATGATCGTGCCGAGCAGGCCGACCAGCGTGATCACGTTGGCGAAGGTCGCGATGTAGTGCGTGCGCTTCTCCAGGCGCGGCACGATCTCCATCATTCCCTCCTCCATCGCCGCGTCGACGTCCTCGCGGCGGTGCGGGACCTTCAGCCGCTCGAGCCCGTGCGCGACGATCTTGCCGATCGCGGCTTCGGACTTGGCGGCAACGGCCTCGACCTTGTCGAGCTTGCCGCCCTGAAGCAGCGGCAGCATGCGCTCCCACAGCCTGCGGTTTTCGGTACGCGCGCGGCGCAGGAAGATGAAGCGCTCGATCGCGACCGCGAGGCCGAGCGCCATGATCAGCAGGCTCGGGTAGATGAACAGGCCGCTGTCCTGGAAGAACTTGACGACGGTATTGAAGGCACTCATGGGCGAATCTCCGATGACCACTGCAACTTGAAGCAAGACGTACGAATCACTTGCGCTCGGCCGCGGGCGGACCGGTCGGCGCGGCGCTCGCCGCCGACGCCTGCGCCGCGGACGTGTAGCGGACCTGCCGGCGGAAGACGTCGCGATCGACCGGCGCGAGCGCCTCGTCGAGCACGCTTTCGGGCGGCCGGCCCGACAGCTCCGACGGCAGCGGCTTCTTCCACGGCACGATGTACAGCACCTTCGGCAGCTCGCGGTTGCCGATGATCTGCGTGCGGTCGATCTCGGCGCGGTCCTCGGCGAGCGCGCCGGCCGTCACGGCCGCGCCGAACGCGACGGCCAGCGAGCGAAAGGCGATGCGCCGCATGTGCCCGTTCATGGCTGCTCCTTCTGTGCGACCGCGCTTTTCTGCGGCAACCGGTTCTTCAGATCGGCGACCCACTTCCTGACGTTCTCGTCGCCGGCCGGCGCGAGCGCGAGATAGCGCTCGTACAGCGCGAGCGCGCGCTGCCGGTCCCACAGGTACAGGTCTTCGAGAATGCCGAGGTTCAGCCACGCGAGCGCGTAGTTCGGATCGGTTTCGATCGCGCGTTCGTACGCGGCGCGCGCCTTGGCGAACTGGCCGGCCATCCGGTAGGTGATGCCGAGCTGGTTGTGCAGGTCGGCGCGTTGCGGCGCGAGTTGCAGCGCGCGCTCGAGCGCGGCGATCGCTTCGGCGTACCTGCCCGCCTGCCGATGGATCAGCGCGAGATTCGCGTGCGGGCCGGCCAGGTCGGGATGGGATTGCGTCAACGCGGCGAACCCGCGTTCGGCCTCTGCCGTGCGTCCCGCGGCAAGCGCACGCCGCGCGGCGTCGAACGCGCGCACGGCGGCCGGATCGACCGGCGGCGGCTCTTCCTTCTTCGGCGCGGCCGGCGCGGCCGCAGCGGCAGGCGCCGGCGTCGACGCCTGCGACTTCACCGGCTCGGCCGCGGGTTTCGGCGCGGGCGGATCGACGATCTCGCGCACCGTCGCGCAGCCGGCAACCGCGAGCATGACGGCGACGAGCGCGAGCCGGTCAGCGAATCGCATCGATCACTCCTTCCGCGCGTTCGACCTTGCCGTAGCGAACCGGACGCAGCTTCGCCAGCGCGCCGTAACTGGCGCGCACCCATGTGTCGTACACGCCCGCAGCCGTGCGCTTGGCGTTGACCTCGTGCAGCTCGATCGCCTTCTCCTCGAACGGGAACGCCTGCTCCTCGAGCAGCACGTTGTACTGTTCGAGCTCGTCCTTCTTCAGCCCCTTCGGCCGCTGCGAGTTGAGCATCGACTTGCCGAAGTCGCGATACAGCTCGGCGGTGTGGAAGGTCGCCGCGGTCGCGACTTCGGCCACGCCGTAGTCGGCCGCCGCCGAGTACGCCTTCAGCGCCGCCTCCATCCGATCCTTCTTCAGTTTCAGGCTGCGCTTCAGCGGCTCGACCAGCGCGACCTTGCGGTAGTCGTCGGCGAGCGGCTGCGCGAGCGCGAGCGTGGCCAGCGCGCCCAGGTAACGCGTGCGGTCGGTACGCGCGCGGCCCGCCGCCTGATCGGCTTTCTGCACTTCGCGCATCAGCGCGAGCGAGCGCGGCGTGTTGCCTTCGTCCTTCGCGATCTTCGCGAGCCGATAGCGCGCTTCGACCGACGCTTCGAGCGGCTCCGGATACTGCTTCGCGTAGCGCTCGTAGGCGCGCGCCGCCTGCGCGCGAGCGCCCGCCTTCTCGTACATCTCGGCGGCCTGCCACAGCCCCGCACGCGCCAGCTGCGGATCCTGGCCGGCCGCGGCGATTCGCTCGAACTCGCCCGCCGCTTGCGCCCACTGGCCCTGTTCGAGGTAAGCGGCCGCGAGCTTGTTCGTCACCTCGTTCTGCAGCGGATGCTTCGGATAGCGCGCGCGGAAATCGGTCAGCAGCCGAGTGGCGCCGGCCCAGTCCTTCAGCGCGATCAGCGCCGCGGCGGCGTCGTATTGAGCGGTCGCTGCGACCGTCGAGGCGGGGGCGAGCGCGCCGACGCGATTGAAGTGCTCGACCGCATCGGCCAGCTTGCCCTGCGCCTGCGCCTGTTCGCCCTGTTTGTAGACCGACGCGGCGAGCCGTTCGACCAATGCGCCGCGCTGCGCGTCGTTCGCCGCGACGAGCGGGAGCACCTGCGCGTAGCCGCGCTCGGCGTCGGCGAACGCGCCGCGATCGAACGCGGCGTGCGCGATCACCGTCCACGCCACGCGCCGCTGCGCCGCGTCCGCAGGCGGCTTGAGCGCGACGACGCGCTGCGCGACCTCGACCGCGCGCTGCGCGTCGCCCGCCGCATAGAGTTTCTCCGCCGTGTTGGTCAGCACCGCGGCGCGGCGCGGATCCTGCGGGAACGCACTGGCGAAGCGCAGCGCGCTTTCGATGCCGGCCGCCTGCACGCTGCGCGCGTCGTTCGCGGCGGCGCGCTTTTCGAGCTGCGCGTACGCGAGCAGCGCCGCGTAGCCGGCGTCGGCGCTCTTGTCGTGCGCCGGATACTCGTACGCGGACTTCTCGTACTCGGCGGCGGCTTCGGCGTAGCGGCGGTCCTCGTACAACAGCTCGGCGAGCAGGAAGTTGTTGTGCGCGGCCTGCGGGTCGTTCGGGAACGAGGTCAGGTAGCTGCGGTACCAGCGCACCGCTTCCTGGTAGTCCTCGGTCTTCCTGCTCTTCTGCGCAGCCGCGTGATGATGGCGCGCCAGCTCCTCGAGGTGCGTCTTGACCAGCGGCGCGCTGCGTTCCCAACCGGCCGGGTTGGCGCGCTGGAACTCGCTGCCCGCGCCGTAGTGGACGACGTAACGCTTCTTCGCGTCGAGCGCGAGCGTCTCGAAGCCGTTCTTCGCGTAGATGTCGATCACGCGCGCCTGCAGCACGGGCGACTCCTTGTGCAGCGGATGGCGCTGCGCGAACGCGGTGAACGTGTCGGCGGCGTCCTTGACGCGCTCCTGCTTGATGTACAGCTCGCCCAGCTGCTGGTAGACGCGGAACTCGTATTCGCGCCGCACCGGGGTCGTGATGTACGCCGGGATCGACGCCGCGCCCTGCAGGTTCTCCAGGCTCAGGCTCGTCACGCGGAAAGTGTCCTCGACCAGTTCGCGGTCGGCGCGCGTCAGCCCGGAGAGCTTGTCGAGATCGCTTTCATCGCCGCGGCCGGCGAGCTTCAGATCGAGCACGCCGAAGAACGAGTGCAGCGCCTCCTCGAGCCGGCCCTGCTTGAACAGCGACCAGCCGTGCATGTACAGCGACCGTTCGTAGTAGGGCGTGCCCTGCCCGGCCGCCATCGTCTGCGCGTACGCGGCCTCGGCCTTCGCGTAGTTGCGCAGGGTGAACAGCAGCTCGCCGCGGCGGAACTGCGCCTCCTCCTTGTGGCGCGTGGCCGGGTAGGCATCGACGAGCCGGTCGAGCGTCTTCAGCGCGGCTTCCAGTTCGCCCGCGAGCTCGTGCGCGCGCGCGAGCTGGTACAGCACGCGATCGTTGTCGGGCGCGTTCGGATACGCCTTCAGATACTCCGTGTAGCGCGCGATGGCCGCGCGATAGTCGGCGGCGTTCGCGGATGCGTCGCCGGAGGCCGACTGCGCGTCGATCCGATCCATCTCCAGGTCGCCGAGCCGGCGCAGCGCCTCGCGCCGGTGCGGCTCGCGCGGCGCGGTCGCCAGGAAGTCGCGGTAAGCCCTGGATGCGACCTCCTCGTTGGCTTTCACGCCGGGGTCGGCTTCGACCCGGATCTCGCGGCTCGCGAGCGACTTCAGCGTCGGCGGCTCGGGTGCCTGCGCGCGCCTGGACGCGCTCGAGCAGCCCGCGAGCAGCGCCGCGGCGACGAGCAGCGCGAGCGGGTCACTTGGGCGCCGCACCGCCGTCCCCTTGCGCCAGGTTGGCGCGATCGTAGATCTGCGCGACCGCAAAGCGCGCCTGCGACACGTACGCGGCAAGCCGCTCCTTCTGCTTCGCCAGTTCGGCGACCGCGAGCTCCTGCACGTGGTTCTGCTGCGCGGCCGCGAGCTCCGCGACGCGCGGCTGCAACGCCTTGACGCGCGCGGCGAGCGCTTCGATCCGTGCCGCGAACGCGTCGAGCTTCGCCGGCTCGTCGCGCTGCGCCCGGGCAAGCGCGGCCTCGCGCGCGTGCGCTTCGGCGAGATTGCGCTCGAGCTCGGCCATGCCCTTTTTCGCCTGCCAGAGCCGGTCGGCGAAGTTCTGCGTCTGCTGCCAGGCGAGCGCGCCGGCCACGCGCCGCAGCCGTTCGCGCGCGGCGGCGATTTCGGGATCGCTCCCGCCGCGGTCGACGATCGCGCGAACGCTGTCGACCCGCGCCTTGAGCTCGCGTTCGCGCGCGTCGGCGAAGGCCGCGACGTCCGCCTCGCGTTCGACGCGGGCAAGCTCGGCGGCCAGCGCGTCGCGCTTGCCGTCGTAGAGGCCGAGGTCGATCGAGCGCTCCCGTTCGCGCACGGCGGGCAGCCGTTCGGCGAAGGCCTGCCTGCGGTTGGCGAGCATCGCGCGCAGCACGTCGAGGCTGTCTTCCCACTGCTTGAGGTTGCGCGCGAGGAACAGCAGATCCCGGTAGTTCTTGAACGCTTCCTGGAATTCGTGCTGCGCGAGCACCGGCGCAAGATGTCCGCGGTGCGCCAGCTCGGGCAGCTCGGCGATGTTCCAGAACCAGCCCATCTCCTCGCCCGGATTGCGTTCGATCAGCTCGGCGAGCAGCCTGCCGGAACGGATCGCCGCGATCGACTCGTCGAGCCGCGCGTTCTCCTGCTCGAACGTGCCGATCGCATCCTGATACAGCGCGAGCGCCTTCCCGTAGGCGCTGAGCTCGGCGTACGCGTAGGGCACCGCGAGCTTGGCTTCGAGCACCGCGGCGTCGCTCGGGTCGCGTTGCGCCAGCTCGGTCCACGGCACCAGCGCGGCGTTCAGCTTCCTGGCGCTCGCGGCCGCCCAGCCGAAACCGAGCAGCGCCTTGTTCGCGTGCATGCCGGAAAGCCGCACACGCTCGAGCCAACGGCGCGCATCCTCCGCGCGATCTTCCTGCAGCGCGGAGAAGCCGAGCGCGACGTTGGCTTTGTCGCGCAGGCTGCGCAATTCCTCGCTGCCGGTCGCAACGCGGCCGACTTCGTCGAGCAGCGCGGCACCCTTCGCCGCTTCGCCCGCCTTGATCATCGCCACGCCGAGGTTGTAACGCGCGTACAGCGCGGCGTCGCTGCCGGGCTTGCCGCTGCCGGCCAGCGCATCGAGCGCGCGCGCCGCGCCGGCGTAGTCGCCGCGCGCCATCGCGAGTTGCGCCTGCAGCAGCACGCGGTCTTCCTGCAGGTCGGCCGGGAGGCTCCGCTCGATGCGGGCGAGCGCCTCTTCGGCCTGCGCGTGCAGGCCGCGCTGATAGCGGATCTTCGCGAGATAGAACCACGCGCGGTCGCGCACCGGCGGCGGCGCGCCTTTCTCGATCAGCTTCGCGAAGATCTCGCCCGCCTCGCGGTGCAGCCCGTACGACAGGAAAAGGCCGCCGCGCAGCACCTCGGCCTCGTCCGCGTGCTTCGGCATGCGGTCGAAGTGCTGCGACACCATCAGGCTCGTCACCGCGCTGAAGTAGCGGCCCTGGTAGAAGTAGAACAGGCTGTCGCCGTAGTGCGGGTCCTGCACGCCGGTCGGCGGCTCGGGCTTGTTCGTCGCAGGCCACAGCGACTTCATCCAGCCGAACTGCGCGTGCGCGGGCGCAACGCACGCGAACGCAATCGCGCACGCCGCGATCCGCAGCGTGCGGCGCAGCCCGCGCCTGCCCGGATGACCGCGGTTGCGCATCGGACCTACTGCCAGACCTTGACTTCGAACTCGGGCTGCAGCTTGCCGGTCGAGTCCTTGATCTGCAGCTCGATGTACTTGGGCTCGGTGCTCTTGTCGAAGCGGATCGTCGCGCCCCGCTTGTAGTCGCGGTCGTGCGGCCCCTTGCCGGTGAAGAACGCGACCAGCTCGTGCGATCCCGCCTTGAGATTGCCGACGTAGATCCGCTGCACGCCGCCGCGATGCAGCGCCTGCACTTCGGCCGGGGTGTACAGGTAGTTGGCGACGTCCTTGTCGTCGAGCTTGACCTTGACCGAGTCGAGCGAGAACAGCCTGCCGACGTCCATCGACACGAAGATCGCGACCTGCGTGTTGGCGGGGAACAGCAGCTCTTCCTCGAGCACCAGCAGGTCGCGGTTCAGCCGGATCACGTCGCCCTTGACGTCCTGGATGCGGTCGTCGAGGTTGGCCGTGGTCGTCTGCGCCGCAACCGGAGCGGCGGCGGCGCACAGCGCAACGGCAAGAACAAGGCAGCAACGCTTCAGCATGCCTGCACTCCTTCAGAACGTCGCCGACACGAAGACCTGCACCACGTTCGCGTCGTACGCGTACGGGCGGCCGGTGCGGATGTCGGTGAAATCGGTGAAATCGAAGCGCGATCGCTCGAGCGCGCCGTGGAGCCGCACTTCATAACGCCCGGGAACGCGCTTCCACGTGTACGCGAGCTTCGCGCCGAGCCCGACGCTGGTGAACGTGCCGAGCTGGCGGTTGCGCGACACGTACAGCGTTTCGGTGGTGGCGTTGTCGCTGTAGAACAGCGCCCGGTCCTGCGTGTAGTAGCGCAGGTAGGCGTCGGCCAGCCACTGCTCGCCGAAGTGGCGCGCGTAGCCCGCCTCGACCGTGTGCGAGCGGATGTCCCACGTGTCCCAGTAGTAGCGGTACTCGGCGCGCACCGACTGCCGATCGGCGATCTCGCCGATCGTTCGCAGCTTCACGGCGCGGCTGGAACGCGTGCGCGGGTTGCGCTCGGGCACGGCCGCGCCGAACACGCGCGCGGCGCGGTACGGGCTGCCGAGGAAGCCGTCGTCGGCGACCGCTTCGAAATTCACGCTCGCCAGCCAGCGCGGCGTCAGGATCTGGGTGACGCCGAGGCGGTACCGCCAGTGCGATGCGTTGTCGAAAAAGCCGCGGTCCTTGTGCCCGACTTTGTCGCGCGCGCGTGTGAAGCCGAGCGCCACACTCGTCATGCCGCCGAAAGTCTCCTGCGACACGTCGAGGCTCACCGCGTCGGCCCGATAGTCGGGTTCGCGGCTGGTGGAGGTCGTGAGCGAGATCAGCGCGTCGCGCACCGCGTAGTCGATCCCGAGCCCGAATTCGTTGCGCGTCTCCCGGTAGGGGCTCGCCTGCGTGACGACGTCGATCGACGCGTTGCTCACGATGTCGGCGTAGTACGACGCCGACAGCGACACGCGGTCGATCATGTTCTTGCGAACGAGCAGCGCGGGGCCGGTCGCGCGCACGCCGCCGCCGTCGTAGCCGTGGAACATCAGGTCGGCGCGGTTCTCCGGCAGATCGACCGCCCTCGCACTGCCGACCGCGGCGATCCCGCCGGCGAAGCCGAGCAGCCGCGCCAGCAGCGCGCCCAGGCGGCGCACGGCGCTAGTTGCAGCCACAGCCGCCTCCTTGCACGCCGGTCGCCCCGCGCGAGCCTTCACGCACGTCGCGCACGTGCTCGAAGTGCTTGTCCGACAGGCCGTCGCGCTGCAGCTTCAGCACCGGGTCGGCGAGCCGCTCGCGCTCATACGGCTTGACCCAGGGCTGCAGGCGCGCGCAGCCCGCCAGCGCCGCGCACGCGAGCAAGGCAAGCGCGGCGTTTCTTGCGATCGACGGCGCGCGACTCATTCCTTCAGCAACTCCCGGATCTGTTTTTCGTAGGTGTCTTCGTAGCCGTCGCGATAACCGCGATGGATGTAGCGCACGCGGCCGTCGCGGTCGATCAGCACGGTCGACGGCATCGCGCTCAGGTCGTACAGCCGGCTCACCTTCTTCTCCACGTCGAACAGCACCGGAAAGCGCAACCCGAGCTTGGAGGCGAGGTCGGCGGCCTTGCGCGGCTCCTCGTCGATGTTCACGCCGAACAGCACGAAGCCCGAGCCGCGATACTTTTCGTACAGCCGGTTCAGGTGCGGCATCTCGACGCGGCACGGGCCGCACCAGGTCGCCCAGAAGTTCACCATCACGACGCGGCCGCGCTGCTCCTGCAGGCGCAGGTTCGTCCCGCCGATCGCGGGCAGCGTGAAGTCAGGCGCATTCGCGGCGGCCGTCAGCGTGGCGCCCGCGTCGGCTGCCGCCAGGCACAGCGCGGCGACAAGCCAGGCGCCTGCCGCGCGGCGAACGAAGGTGTCGAAGCTCGCTTTCATCGCGGATCGGTCAGAAGAAGAAGGTCGCGCCGGCGGAGAGCTCGAGGTTCTGCGTGCTCTGCCGCCGGCCGAGCAGGTCGAGCGAATAGACGTGGTCGCGCAGATCGACCTGCAGCGAGAACCAGTCCTTCAGGAACACGCGCAGCCCGAGGCCGAAGTTCACCGTCTGCTTGCGCTGCTCGAGAAACCGGGTGCTGCCGATGCCTGCGATCAGATACAGCGCCGAGGTCTTCGCGAAGCGTCGCCCGAAGAAGACCTCGCCGGGCAGCACGTTGTAGCCGGCCGAAAGGTTGTAGTAGGACAGCGTTTCCTGCGGCTGCGGAAAGACGCCGCCCGGCAGGATCTGGCGGAAGTTCCGGTCGCTGACGTCGGTCCGTGCGTACGCGGCCTCGACGAAGATGTCTTCGGTGATGTGATAGCCGAGGCGCAGTCCGTAGACGGCGCTCGAGCCGAAGTTCTCGGTCGCGTAGGTGCCGGCGAACAACCCCGCGACGAAGTCGTTCGAAGGAATCTTCGGCACGCGAACGTCGCGCCGCGGCACCTGCGGCTCGATCACCTGTTCGTTGGCCGGTTTGCCTTCCTGCGCGTGCGCCGCCAGCGATGCGCATGCCAGCACGACGACGGCGAACAGACGGGCCGGGACTTGCTTGGGAATCATCGGCGCTCGCGGAGTCAGAAGAAGAACGAAAGGCCGGCCGTCACCGCGCGGTATTCAACGCTGCGCGTATCGGCGACGAAGGCCGTATAGAAGCTGTAGTCCACCCGCGCGACAAAGCGGTCGGTCAGGTGATAGCGCAGTCCGACCGACGCGTGGCTCAGATTGGCGTTGGTCGGCGTCGCGCTGACGAGGCTCGCGTTGGGGATGTTCTTGAAGCGCCCGACACCGATGCCAAAGAAAGGCGAAAGCCGGCGATCCGACCACGGCTCGGCGTTCAGGCTGAAGTGCCAGAGGTCGGTTCCCGAGAACACGCCCTGCACCTGGCCGACGGTGCCCTCGAACGTCAGCGCGTCGGCGAAGCGGTACGCGGCCCAGATCTTGAGCATCGGCTCGGCCTTGAAGCGGCCGTAACCCGCGCCGAGCTCCAGCCTGCGCTGCAGGTAGTCGTCGAGCAGCACGTCGCGAAAGGTCTTCCTGCTGCCGGCTTCGGTCAGCGTCGTCTCGAGTTGCGTTCGATGCACCCAGCCTTCCCTGCCGTTGGCGGTGCGCACCTTGAACCAGTCGGTGTGACGCAGCAGGATCTCGACCCACTCCTGGCGCGCGGCAACGTGGAAGATCGGGTAGCCGCGGCCGGGGCCCGTGCGCAGTTCCAGGTAAGGATCGGCGACCTGCACGCGATCGGCTGCACGCGCCGGCGCCGCCGGGAGCACGACGAGCGAAAGGAACCCGGCCGCGAGCGCGCGCGCGCAACACCGAAGCAGCCGTTGGAGCGCGCGCCGCTTCATTACGAATTGCACGTGCCGACATTCGGGTCAGCCGGAGTGAACATGTTGTAGGTGGCGGTGCCGAACTCGTCCTGCCCCTGCGGAGCGGGATTGCTGATCCAGTAGAGGATGCGCCGGACGTTCGGGTCCTGATCGCCGGAAAAGATCTGCCCGCCGCCGTGAAGCACGCCGCGCACCAGCGGCTTGGTCAGCAGCCGGCTGTCGGGCGGCGAGCTGAGCAGCGTCATGCCCTGCGCCGAGTAGAAGTTGCGGTACATCTCGCTGGCGCGAATCACGTCGGGCGTGTTGGCCGGATTCGTCACGTCGATCGTCTGCGCGGATGGCACGATGCGCAGCGCGCCGCCGGTGCCGTCGCGGTCGTCATGGCAGCCCGAGGCGGCGCAGGTGTTGTTGCCCAGCACCGTGTTGAAGATCGGGTTGATGCAGCGCTGGAAGTAGGCGAACGAGAGCCGCTGCCCGGAAACGTTCGCCGGGTTGTCCACGGTCGGCGGGTTGTCGAGCGGATTCGATCCGCCGCAACCGGCGAGCACGAGTGCGACAAAGCCGTGCGCGCATGCGCGCACGGCCATGGCGTCGAGTCGAAAGCGGATCGTCAAGGCGTGCACCCCGTCTGTATCCAGGCAGCGATCGCGTTGTAGCCGGCGCTGCCGGCCGGCAGCACCGCGGTCGTCTGACCGGTGGCGGCGGCCGGATGCGGCACCGTGGACGGCCGGGAGAGCAGGTAGTTGGCGGCGGGCTGGCAGGTGTTGGAGATCATCGACAGCGTGACGTTGTAGTCGCCCTCGAGGCTGCCGGTCAGCACGAAGCGGTTGCGCAGGAACGACTGGCCGGTGGCGGTGCCGTCGGTGCCGCCGGGCTGATGGCACAGCGCGCACTGCGCGCGCAGGATCGGCTGCACATCGGTCGCGAACCGCTGCTGGCTGAGCGTCGTGACGCGCACGCCGCTGCCGCCGTTGGTGAGGTCGTTGAAGTACACGCCGCCCAGATCGATCCACTCGGCGAGCAGCCGCTTCTCAGCGGCGTTCAGCATCGTCGCGTGATTGGGAGACGCGGGCGTCGGATGGGCGGTGCGCGCCTGCGCGCTCGCCTTCAGCGTCTCGCCGAACAGGATTTCGGTCAGCCGGCTCGACCGCGCCAGCCCGCGCGCGCCGCCGGCGCTCGTTTCCACCAGCGCCGCGCCGCGCACGACGACCGGCACGCCGTCTTCGATGCGCGTGACCGGCAGCCCGGTCGCCGGATCGATCACCGGATCGCCGAGCACCAGCTCCTCGTAGGACACGAGCCGACCGGTGCCGGCCGTGTTGGCGCGCAGGTCGAGCCGCGCCGGATCGTTGTGGCAGTTGGTGCAGGTGTTCGCGCCGCGGTCGCGCGTCCACAGCGGCTGGATGTGCGTCGGATAGTTGATGAAGCCGTTGGTCGGCGCCGGCGTGGCCAGATCGTCGGCCGGATTCGGGTTGCCGGTGTAACGGATCGTGATCGGCGCGCGCGCGACGACACCGGGACGGCTGGTGTCGGCCCAGACGTCGACGAACTCCATGTGCGGTTTGAGGGCGAGCGCGCTCGGGTCGACGCGCGTGCGCAGCGAAGCCATGGTCTCGCCCGACTGATGCTGGCTGGCGAGGGCGGGCAGCAGCGCGGCCGGCATCGTGTTGACCGTCGCGCCGCTGTTGATCGAAGCGCCGCGGCGCGGGCTGTGGCAGCCCATGCAGGTGCGCCGCTCGCCGGGTCGCACCTGGATCCAGTTCAGGTGCGTCTGGAAACCGCGCCCGTACGCGTCGGTGATCGTCAGTGCGAGCGGCACGTCGGCCGGCACGTGCAGCTTGAACGAGCCGTCGGGCTCGATCGGCGCGTAGCCGAGGATCTGCTGCGGCTCGAAGTCGGTTTCGCCGAGCGCGCCGCGCACGCCCATCGTGTTGGCGACCGGCGGCGCAGCACGTGTGGCGCGCACGAAACGCGTCGGCGCACAGCGATACGCTGGATCGGCCGGGTCTTTCATGCGCACCAGATTGGCAATCAGCGGGCGCGTGTCGAGGGCATCCGCGGGTGCCGTCTTGGCGATGCCCTCGCTGCAACCGGAGGGCAGATCGGTGGCGGCGAACACGGTCTCGCCCATGCGCTGCAAGCCGTCGGTGTCGTAGATGCTGCGCACCTCGATCAGCCCCAGCCCCTGCGCGGCGAGCGCGGAGTCGACGCTGGTCGGATCGGCGGCGTTCGGTTCGGGTCGTGCCTGCAGCGCGATCGGATCGGTGTACATGAAGCCCGGCGGCGGCGCGGCGACGATCAGGAACGTCTGCTTGGCCGGGTCGAACATGTAGATCGCGTACGACGGCCGCACGTTGTCCTGCAGCGGGTCGTTGGCAGCATCGGCAGCCAGGCGGTTTCGATCCGACAGGCGCGCGATCTCGTCCGCAGTGAGGGTGGCGCACGAAACGACCACGCCGTTGCGCGTGACCTCGCACGGCGCATACGCCACCAACACGCGATTGGTGCCGTCCCACAGCGGGTACGGCGTGGTGATACGGCCCTGCGGCGACAGCCCCCGGCCGAAGTTCAACGGCTGCGCGGTCGCCTGCCGTTGCCCTCCGGAGCCGACGACCTGCGCGTTGACCGGTGCGTTGTGCTCCGAGTAGTTGGCGGCGTCGATGAACACCAGCGCACCGCCCTCCTGCGTGCCCGACAGCGGCATCAGGCTGGAGGCGACGAAGCCCTTGTACGGACCGCTCGGGTCCATGTCACGCGGGTGCAGGAAGCTGTTGCCCGGGCTGAACTGGCCGTACAGCACGAACAGATCGGTGCCGTCGGGCTTGGCGCGGAAGATCGTGAAGCGGTTCTGGTCGCCGACGTGCTCCCAGCGCGCGAACATGATGTCGCCGTTCGGGCGCACGACCGGGTTGCGCTCGTGGCTGGCGTTGACCGTGATCTGCTGGATGTTGCTGCCGTCGGCCGCCATCGTGTGCAGGTTCAGCACGCGCTCGCGTTCGTATTCGTCCAGCGCGAAGAAGGTCTGGCCGTTGACCACCGTCCTCGTCTTGCTCTGCCGGTTGGAGGCGAAGACGAAGCCGCGTCCGGCAGGCAGGTACGCGGGGTCGACGTCGTCGTCCTGCGTGGAGCCGGTGATCCGCCGCAGCGTGCCGCCGGCGAAACCGCCGGCCGTCATGTCGTACTCCCAGATGTTCCAGCGGCCGGTGCACGCCGGCTGGCCGTTGATCGTCGACGTGTTGGAGGTCGGGCAACGCAGCGCGAAGACGATCTTCTTGCCGTCGTAGGAGACCTCGGGGTCGGACACGTCGCCCTGGCCCTGCGTGATCGCGGCGGTGACGTTGTGCTCGGGCGCGGAGGGCGACGACTTTTCCCGAATGATCAGGTCGCCGCCGGGCGCGCTGTTGGTGCCGTCGGTGGGGTTCATGCCGACGGTGTTCGCCCGCTTGACGTACGCGACGGCGACGTCGCCGTTGACGGTGACGTTGTCGGTGTTCTTCGACGTGCAGCCGGACAGCGCGAGCGCCGTAAGCGCGAGCGCAGCGAGCGACTCAGTACGCAGCTTCGTTTGGATCGACATCGTTGCCTCCGTTCGCGTCGTGCGACGTTTTTCGTGAGTGCAAGCCGTGATCACTGTTGCGCCGGGCCGCGGTCGAGCAGCCCGGACGAGTAGTGCAGACGCCCGTCGGCGTCGACGATGACCGCGTCCACACCCGGCGTCGATTCGACCAGCCGCAGGCCGCGCGCGGCGCCGAGCACGAACACCGTCTTCGACAGCGCTTCGCTGGTCAGCCCGTCGGGCGCGACGACCGTCACGCTGCGCACGCCCTCGGGCGACTTGCCCGTGCGGGGATCGAGCACATGGTGGCAGCGCGTTGCGCCGTCGTCGAAGTAGCGCTCGTAGTCGCCCGAAGTCGAGACCGACGCGTCTTCGAGCGGAAGCAGCGCGACGACCTCGCCTTTGCGGCGCGGGTCGCGGATGCCGATCGTCCAGGGGCGCCCGCAGCGGTCGCCGAGCAGCCGACTGTCGCCGCCGGCAGCGACGATCGCGTTGCGAATGCCGCGCCGCGCGAGGAGCGACGCCGCGTTGTCGACCGCGTAGCCCTTGGCGAAGCCGCCGAGGTCGATTCTCATCCCCGGCTTGGCGAAGCGCACTGTGCGGCGGGCGCGGTCCAGATGCAGCCCGCGCCAGCCGATTGCATCGCACGCGCGCGCCAGCTCGGCTTCGCTCGGCCGCACGCCACGGCGGTAGTCGTACAAGTGCCCGGCCGCCGCATACGTGATGTCGAATGCACCGTCGGACAGGCGCGAAAACTCGATCGCGCGCTCGAGCAGGTCGAACAGCTCGTCGCCGATGCGTACCGGCTCGCGCGCCGCGTCGCGGTTGATGCGCGACAGTTCGGAGGTTTCCCGATACGGGCTCATCGACGCGTCGATCCGGTGCATCTCCTGGATCACCGCGTCGATCGCGGACTCGGCGCACGCCGCATCGTCACACCATAGCTCGACGTGGATCGAGGTCCCCATGATCGCTTCGTCGCGGCTGAACCAGCGCGCGCTTCGCGCGGTCGGCGCGACGCGCCGACTCGCCGCCGGGCGCAGCGCGCTCAGCACGGCCATGCGCCGCGTCGCGCGTGCCGCGCGGCCCTTGAGTCGACTCGACGGTGCGGTGCAGACACTGCAACTCCTCGGCGTCGGTTCTTCAGACGGCAGACTTGACCTGAGTCATTGCGGCGGATTCTGAGTGGTTTCTTCGCTTTGAACACTCATCCGCACGTCCGATGCCAAAGCGTCGCAGCGACGATGCGCTGCGCGCGCTAGATCGAATTCATGAGGACGCGGCGCGCTTCGGCGCACAGGTGCGGACTGCGGCCCGGCGCGGTGAGCGCGTCGCGAAGGCGGATCGCCTTCGTGACGCCGGCGTGGTGAAGTTTCCCTTTGCAGCGACCGCGGTGGCGCGGTTCGCATCGCCCGGTGGCGTGTCGGGCGCAGCGAAGGTCAGGCGCAGCTGGTGCCGGCTGAGGGACTCGAACCCACGACCCCCTGATTACAAATCAGGTGCTCTACCAACTGAGCTAAGCCGGCCGGCGCGAAATGCGGGCAGTTTAACGGACCGCCGCCGGCCGCATGCGGTATGGTGACGCGCATTCACGCGCGAACGTTCCGAGAATGAGCACCTTGCTGATCACCGGCGGCGCCGGCTACATCGGCTCGCATACGATCGTCGAACTGCTGCAGGCCGGCCACGAGGTCGTCTGCATCGACAACTACGTCAACAGTTCGCCCGAGGCCCTGCGTCGCGTCGAGCGCATCGCGGGGCGGCGCGTGACGCAGGTCGAAGGCGACGTGCGCGACGCCGCGGCTCTCGACCGGGTCTTCGCCCGGCACGCGGTCGACGGCGTGATCCACTTCGCGGCGCTCAAAGCGGTCGGCGAGTCGGTCGCGCGGCCGCTCGCGTACTACGACAACAACGTCGGCGGCGCGCTTGCGCTGCTCGCCGCGATGGACCGCGCCGGCGTCCGATGCATGGTCTTCAGCTCGTCGGCGACGGTCTACGGTGTGCCGCGCGAACTGCCGTTGCGCGAAGACGCGCCGCTGGCGGCGACCAACCCGTACGGCCAGTCGAAGCTGATCGTCGAACAAGTGCTGCGCGACCTCGCCGCGGCCGACGCGCGCTGGTCGATCGTCAGCCTGCGCTATTTCAATCCGATCGGCGCACACCCGAGCGGGCTGATCGGCGAGGACCCGCACGACATCCCGAACAACCTGTTCCCATTCGTCACGCAGGTCGCCGCCGGCAAACGCGAGCGGCTCAACGTGTTCGGCAAGGACTGGCCCACGCCCGACGGCACCGGCGTGCGCGACTACCTGCACGTCGTCGATCTTGCCGCGGGGCACCTGCGCGCTTTCGAGTACGCGCGGACCAGGACCGGCTGCATCGAGATCAACCTGGGCACCGGGCGGGCAACCAGCGTGCTCGAGCTGGTGCAGGCGTTCGAGCAGGCGACCGGTCGGCGCGTGCCCTACGCGATCGCGCCGCGCCGGCCCGGTGATATCGCCGCGTGCTGGGCTGATCCGTCGCGCGCGCACGAACTGCTCGGCTGGCACGCCGAGCGTTCGATCGCCGAGGCCTGCGCCGACGGCTGGCGCTGGCAGCAAAACAATCCGAACGGCTACCGCGGCTGATCCGCGAGATCGCGTGCGCGGCGCGCGAGTCGATCGGCGCGCGGCGCGCCCGGAATCACATCACTTGATGCGCGTGAGCTTGGGTCGATCGCCGGGTTTCGGCGGCGGGGGTTCGGTCTGGTCGGCGCCGGCGGCGTCGGCGCCCGGCGTTGTCGTCGCCACCGGCACGAGGTTTGCGCGTTCGCGCGGCGCCGCCTCCGGCGGGCTGGGCTGGGCACCGACCGGACCCTCGACGTCCGCGGGCAGCGAGCGCGGCACCTCGAAGGCCATGCCCTGCCCGTTCTCGCGCGCATAGATCGCGACCACGCGCGCGATCGGAACGTACACGTCGCGCGGCACGCCTCCGAAGCGCGCCTGAAAGGCGATCGCGTCGTTGTCGATCTTCAAGCGGTTGGTCGCGAGCGAAGACACGTTCAGCACGATCTCGCCGTTCTTGACGAACTCCGTGGGCACGCGCACGGTTTCGTCGACCGCCACGGCCACGTAGGGCGTGAAACCCGCGTCCGTGCACCAGTCGTAGATGGCGCGGATCAGGTAGGGTTTGGTCGACGGTTCGGGCATGCCTGTGCGGGATGTCGGGGGTCGGACAGAGCGTAACGCGCTGGGCGCGCCGTGCGCTGCGATCTACCGCCGCATCACCTTCTCGGAAGGCGTCAGCGCCTCGATGTAGGCCGGGCGACTGAAGATGCGTTCGGCGTACTTCATCAGCGGCGCGGCGCTCTTCGGCAGGTCGATGCCGTAATGGTCGAGCCGCCAAAGAAGCGGCGCGATCGCCACGTCGAGCATCGAGAACTCGTCGCCGAGCATGTACTTGTTCTTCAGCAGGATCGGCGCAAGCTGGGTCAGCCGGTCGCGGATGATGAGCTTCGCCTTGTCGATCGCCTTCTGGTTGGTGCTGTTCTCCAGCGTCTGCACGTGCACGAACAGCTCGCGCTCGAAGTTGAACAGGAACAGCCGCGCCCGCGCGCGCATCACCGGATCGGCCGGCATCAGTTGCGGGTGCGGGAAGCGCTCGTCGATGTACTCGTTGATGATGTTCGACTCGTACAGGATCAGGTCGCGCTCGACCAGGATCGGCACCTGCCCGTACGGGTTCATCACGTTGATGTCTTCGGGCTTGTTGAACAGATCGACGTCCTTGATCTCGAAGTCCATGCCCTTTTCGAACAGCACGAAGCGGCAGCGCTGGGAAAACGGGCAGGTCGTGCCGGAGTAAAGAACCATCATCGTTGCGCACCTCTGGAAACCGACAAGGGCGAGCCGCGCCCGCCCTCGAATACGAATGACCGCGCCGTGCGGCGCGGGCTGATGCGACGGGCGCCCTGCGCCCGCGCGCCTATTTCACATCCTTCCAGTACACGGCGTTCAGCCGCCACGCGACGACCGTGAACAGCGCGAGGTACAGCAGCACCCACACGCCCATGCGGACACGGTCCGCGCGGACCGGCTCGGTCATGAACACGAGGTAAGCGACCAGATCGGCGACGTCGGAGTCGTATTGGCGCGCGAGCTGGGGCGCGAGCGACTTGAACGAGACCGCCATGGCCTCTTCGGTCTCCCCCGCTACGGGAGTCGACGTCACCGTCGCGCGCCCTTCGGCGTCGATCGTCGTGACCGTCCGCACCAGCCCCTTGACCGCGTGCGCGGTGCGCTCGATCGTGACTTCGCGCGGCCCCTGCAGCTGCCACAGGATGTGCGGCATCCCGATGTACGGATAGACGACGTTGTTCCAGCCGGTCGGCGAGGTCGCGTCGCGGTAGTAGCCGCGCAGCAGCGTGTACAGGTAGTCGGCGCCGGCGTACTCGAACGACGTGCGCGCGCGAGCGATCACCGACAGGTCGGGCGGCGTCTTGCCGAACCAGGCCTTCGCGTCCTTCGGGTTCATCGCGATCGTCATCGTGTCGCCGACCTTCTGCGGACCGAAGATCAGGAAATCCTTGATCTGCTTGTCGTCGAGACCGATGTCGTTGAGCCGGTTCCAGCGCATCAGGTTCGCGCTGTGGCAGCCGAGGCAGTAGTTGGCGAAGATGCGGGCACCGTTCTGCAGGGCCGCGAGATCCTTCGAGCGGTCGGGCCACCGGTCGAGCGGCGCTGCCGTGCTGGCGGCAAAGACGCCCGTCGCAAACAGCGCCAGGGCGAGGGCGGCAATCGTTCTTTTCATCGTTCTGTCCCCTCAGTGCGCCGCGAAAGTCACGCGCTCGGGCACGGGCTTGCACTCGCCCGTCCGGCTCCACCAGGGCATCAGCAGGAAGAAGGCGAAGTACAGCAGCGTGCCGAGCTGGGCGATGTAGGTCAGCGTCGGCGCCGGCGGCTGCGTGCCGAGGTAGCCGAGCACGAGGAAGTCGACGACGAAACCGATCAGCAGCCAGAAGTGCCAGCCGGGCCGGTAGCGCATCGACTTCACCGGCGCCCGGTCGATCCACGGCAGCGCGAAGAAGATCAGCACCGACACGCCCATCAGCACCACGCCCCAGAACTTCGGGTCGAGCGCGAGCGGGCTCTGCGGCAGCATCAGCACGAGCAGCGCGAGCGTCACCGCCAGCGTCGCGTAGCGCCACCGCCCGGCCGGCAGCGCGAAGTAGATCAGCGCCGCATACGCGGCCGTGCCGGCCGCCAGCACCCACATGAAGTCGCTGGTCGTCGCCCGCAGGATCGAGTAAAAGGGCGTGAAGTACCAGACCGGCGCGATGTGCGGCGGCGTGACCAGCGGGTCGGCGGGGATGAAGTTGTTCCACTCGAGGAAGTAGCCGCCCATCTCCGGGGCCAGGAACACGACCGCGAAGAACACCATCAGGAAGATCGCCAGCCCGAAGACGTCGTGCACCGTGTAATAGGGATGGAACGGAATGCCGTCGAGCGGCTTGCCGTCGGGGCCGAGCTTGTCCTTGATCTCGATGCCGTCGGGGTTGTTCGAGCCGACGTCGTGCAGCGCCAGGATGTGCGCGACGACCAGCCCGAGCAGCACGAGCGGGATCGCGATCACGTGGAACGCAAAGAAGCGGTTCAGCGTCGCGTCGCTGACGACGTAGTCGCCGCGGATCCACACCGAAAGGTCGGGGCCGATCAGCGGGATCGCCGAGAACAGGTTGACGATGACCTGCGCGCCCCAGTAGCTCATCTGCCCCCACGGCAGCAGGTAGCCGAAGAACGCCTCGCCCATCAGGCACAGGAAGATCAGGCAGCCGAAGATCCACACCAGCTCGCGCGGCTTGCGATAGCTGCCGTACAGCAGCCCGCGGAACATGTGCAGGTAGACGACGATGAAGAAGAACGACGCGCCGGTCGAATGCATGTAGCGGATGAACCAGCCGCCCGGAACGTCGCGCATGATGTACTCGACCGACTCGAACGCGAAGCGCGCGTCGGGCTTGTAGTGCATCACCAGGAAGATGCCGGTGACGATCTGGATCACGAGTACGACGAGCGCGAAGCTGCCGAAGAAGTACCAGAAGTCGAAATTCTTCGGCGCGTAGTACTCCGACATGTGCTTCTTGTATTCCGACATCAGCGTCGGCATACGCGCATCGATCCAGCCGAGCAGGCCTTTGTATTCGGTCTTGTGCAGAGCCATGGTTCGTCCCGGCGCGGCGTTTACGCTTTGGAGTCGTCGCCGATCAGCACGACGGCGTCCGACAGGTACTTGTGCGGCGGCACTTCGAGGTTGTCCGGCGCGGGCTTGTTCTTGAAAACACGGCCGGCCAGATCGAAGGTCGAGCCGTGGCACGGGCACAGAAAGCCCGCGTCGGACCCGAGCGCGGGATCGGTGTTCGGCGCCTTCGGTCCCACCGGCGAGCAGCCCAGATGCGTGCAGATGCCCACCGCGATGAAGTACTCGGGCTTGATCGAGCGCAGCGGGTTCTTCGCGTACGACGGCGTCGGGTACGCGGTCCGTTCCGAGTTCGGGTCGGCCAGCCGGTCCGCGGCCGTCTTCTTGACCTGGTCGATCATCTCCGGCGTGCGGTGCAGGATCCACACCGGCTTGCCGCGCCACTCGACCGTCTTCATCTCGCCCGGCGCGACCGACGACAGATCGACCTCGACCGGCGCACCCGCCGCCTTCGCCCGCTCGGAAGGCGCGAAAGAGCTCACGAAAGGTACGAGCGCGGCGGCCGCGCCGGCGCCGCCGACGACGCAGGTCGCGATCACCGCGGTCCGGCGTTCGCCGTCGGCCGCCTCGGCGGCTGTTGTTGGGGTGGACATTGGGGAGCTTCCCTGGAGTCGGATTGGAATCGTGGCTGACGGCAGCGGCGCTGTTGTCCGCGGCAGCGCGCGATTTTACTGCATGCGCTCAAGTCCCCGGCACGACCGGCCCGCGGCCCCGGCGCGGCCGTGAGCCGGCTCACTGTCATGCGCGATGCACGCGGTCGCGGCGCGCCCGGGCTCGCCCCCTACAATCGCCGCGCTGTCCGCCAGAGACGACCGACAACCGGGGGAGGTTCATGAGCATGCTCAAGGAGTTTCGGGAATTCGCGCTGAAGGGCAACGTGATGGATCTCGCCGTCGGCGTGATCATCGGCGCCGCCTTCGGAAAGATCGTCGACTCGGCAGTCAAGGACGTGATCATGCCGATCGCCAGCTTCCTGATGCGCGGGCAGGTCGACTTCTCCAACCAGTACTGGGTGCTCGCGGGCAATGTTCCGCCGGGCGCATCGCTGATCGAGGCGCAAAAGGTCGGAACGGTGCTGGCCTGGGGCAGCTTCGCGACCGTCGTGATCAACTTCGCGATCCTCGCCTTCATCATCTTCTGGATGGTCAAGGCGATGAACCGGCTCAAGCGCGAGGCGCCTGCGGCCGCACCCGCGGCGCCGCCGGAAGACGTGATCCTGCTGCGCGAGATCCGCGACGCGCTGAAGAAGAAGTAGCGCGGCCTGCGCGGTGCGCTGCGCGGCTACGCGGCCGTCGCCGCCGTCGCGCGCGGCGGCTTAGAATCGGCGCCCCTTTCCTGCCGCGTCCGCGTCCGCATGCTGCGCCGTCTCTGGCTCCTCTTCGCACAGGCGACGACGGTCGGGCTCGCCCTGCTGTTCATCGTCACGACGCTCAAGCCGGAGTGGCTCAGGCGCGGTCCCGCCGCGCTGTCTGCGCCGGCACAGAGCGAGATCTCGATCCGCCAGGTCGCTCCGCCGGAAGGCGCGCCGCGCGCGCCGGCCGCGTCGTACGCCGACGCCGCGCAGCGCGCGATGCCCGCGGTCGTCAGCGTGTACACGACCAAGGAGATTCGCCGCAGCCCGTACAGCGACGACCCGTTCTTCGAGCGATTCTTCGGCGAGCGCTTCCGCCAGCAGGCCGAGCGCGTGACGAGCCTGGGCTCGGGCGTCATCGCCACCGCCGACGGCTACGTGCTGACCAACAATCACGTCGTTCAGGCGGCCGACGAGATCCTCGTCGCGCTCGGCGACGGCCGGCGCGTCGAGGCCAAGCTCGTCGGCGCCGACCCGGAAACCGATCTCGCGGTACTGCGCATCGAGGCACCGAACCTGCCGGTGATCACCTTTGGCCGCTCCGAGGACCTGCGAGTCGGCGACGTCGTGCTGGCGATCGGCAACCCGTTCAACGTCGGGCAGACCGTCACGATGGGCATCGTTTCGGCGCTCGGCCGCACCGGGCTGGATCTGAGCCGCTACGAGAGCTACATCCAGACCGACGCGGCGATCAATCAAGGCAACTCGGGCGGCGCGCTGGTCGACACGCACGGCCACTTGGTCGGGATCAACACGGCGATCTTCTCGCGCTCGGGCGGTTCGATCGGCATCGGCTTCGCGATCCCGACGACGATCATCACGCAGGTGATGGAACAGCTGATAAAGACCGGCAAGGTCGTGCGCGGCTACTTCGGCATCGAGCCCGAGGACATCACACCCGAGATGGTCGACGCGCTGAAGCTGCCGCGCAAGGAGGGCGTGATCGTGCGCGGCGTGCAGCGCAGCGCGCCGGCCGGCAAGGCCGGGCTCGAACCCGGCGACATCCTGCTGTCGATCAACGGCCAGCCGGTGCAGGACACGCCGCGCATGCTGACGCAGATCGCGCAGCTGGCGCCGGGCAGTGTGGCGCGCGTGAAAGTGCTCCGCGGCGGCAAGGAGCTCGAGATCCCGGTGACGGTCGGCGAGCGCCCCGCACCGCAGCGTTAGCCCGATCGGAGCCGCTCGGCGATCTCGCGCGCCTTGATGCGCGCGGCCGGATCGCCGAGCGCGGCCGCCTGCGAGTACCAGTAAAAAGCGCGCAGCAGATCGCGCTCGACCCCGTCGCCCTTCTCGTACATGCTGGCGATGATGTAGCAGGCGCCCTCGTCGCCCTGCTCGGCCGCGCGTTCATACCACTTGGCGGCCAGCTTGTAGTCCTGCGGCGCACCGCGCCCGAGGAAGTACTGGGTCGCCACGCTGACCTGCGCATCGCGCCAGCCCTGCTCGGCCGCCTTCAGGAACCAGGCCGTCGCGTCGACGAGCGAGCGCGGCACGTGTTCGCCACGCTCGTAGAACACGCCGAGCGAGTACTGCGCGCGCGCCATGCCGTTGTCGGCCGACTTGCGCAACCAGGCGATGCCCTGCTTCGGGTCGGCCGGCGTGCCTTCGCCGGTGATCAGCATCACCGCGAGGTTGAACTGCGCGACGCGCTGCCCGCGTTCGGCCGCCCTGCGGTACAGCGCGAGCGCTCGTGCGTACTCCATCGCCTGGTACGCGGCCCAGCCGTTGGCGAGATCGACCTCGTCGTCGGGCGCGATCTGCAGCCGGTTCGCGGCCGCCACGCCACCCGCGACGAGCAGCAGCGCGAACAGCGCGGCGAGCAGGCGGGCGGTCGGAAAGGGCATGCGCGCAGTATGCACCGCGGCGGGGCCGCCCTCAAAGCGCTCAGGAGGCGTCGCCGGCCGCGGGCGCTTCGTCCGGTTTGCGCCTGCCGACGAAGCGGGCGAGGACGATGCCCAGCTCGTACAGCAGGCAGAGCGGGATCGCCAGCAGAAGCTGCGAAAGCACATCGGGCGGCGTGAAGATCGCGGCGACGATGAAGGCGCCGACGATCACGTAGGGACGCGCGACCTTCAGCCGGTCGACGTCGGCGATGCCGAAGCGCGCCAGCAGCACGACGACGATCGGCACCTCGAAGGTCAGCCCGAACGCGAGGAACATGCCGAGCACGAAACCGAAGTACGCGTCGATGTCCGGCGCGACGTTGACGGTGGTCGGCGCGAAACCCGCGATGAACTTGAAGACGAAGCCGAAGACGATGAAGTAGCAATACGCCATGCCGAGGAAGAACATCAGCACGGCCGAAAAGATCATCGGCCCGGCGAGCCTCTTTTCGTGCTGGTACAGCCCCGGCGCGACGAAGGCCCACGCCTGGTACAGCACGTAAGGCAACGCGATCAGAAAGGCGACGAACAGCGTGACCTTCAGCGGAACCATGAAAGGCGTGACCACACCGGTGGCCAGCAGCTTGGTCCCCGCCGGCAGCGCCACCAGCAATGGCTGCGACAGAAGGTCGAAGATCTCGCGCATGAAAGGCGTCAGCGCCAGGAAAACGACCAGCACGGAAAGCGCCGCGCGAACGAGCCGCTGCCGCAGCTCGATCAGGTGCGACAGGAAGCTCTGCTCCTGCTCGGTTTCGGGGGTCGGCGAACTCACCTGCGGATCCTGGGCCGGTTGACGCGCGCCCGCGGCGCGTACTTGCGGCGCGACGCGGCGTACGCATCGGGAAGCGCGAGCTGGCGCTTCAGACGCGCGATCTCTTCGGCCAGTTCATCGACCGAAGGCCCCGGCTTGTAGCGCCGCTGAAAGCGCTGCGACTGCCACGATTCGCCCGCGCCCTCCCACGTGTAGTCGCCCGGCGGCGTTGCTTCGGTTGCGGCTGCCTCCGGCGGGCTGATCGCGGAGCCCGCCTCAGCGGCGACCTTCTGCAGGTCGGACTCGAACCCCTGCACGGCGGACTGCACCGACTGCGCGGCGGCGCGGGCTTCTTCCTGCAGCTTCTTCAGCTCGGCCAGCTCCATCTCGCGGTTGATGTCGGCCTTGACCTGACTGACATAGCGCTGCGCCTTGCCGAGCCAGTCGCCGACCGTGCGCGCGACCTTGGGCAGCCGCTCGGGGCCGAGCACCACGAGCGCGACCGCGCCGATCAGCGCCAGCTCGCCGAAACTGAAGTCGAACATCGGATTCCGTCAGCCGCCGAGCGCGCGGCATGTGGCTGCGCCGCCGGCTGCCGATCGCCGCTGGCGGCCGCGCACTGCGCGTGTGCTCAAGACTTCTCTTTGGCCTGGACGTCGATCGTCGAGCCGGTGACCTGCTTGGACTCCTCGACCTTCTTGGCCGCGGCGGTGTCGACCGACTCGCTGCCTTCCTTCATGCCTTCCTTGAAGCCCTTGATCGCGCCGCCCAGGTCCTTGCCGAGATTCTTCAGCTTGCTGGTGCCGAACACGAGGATGATGACCAGCAGGACGATCAGCCAGTGCCAGATCGAAAACGAACCCATGATGAACTCCTGAACGAAGACGGACTCAACGGGCGGCCCTACAGCCGCTTCCAGGGGCGTGGACCGCCCAACACATGGACGTGCAGGTGATAGACCTCTTGTCCACCGTCCGGGCCGTTATTGATCACGATACGGAAGCCGTTCGTGGCACCTTGTTCTCGTGCCAGCCGGGGCGCAAGCAACAGCATTTTACCCAACAGTCGCTCGTGCTCGGCGCCGGCGGCGGCGAGCGTTTCGACGTGCGCCCTGGGCACCATCAGCAGGTGCACCGGCGCGGCCGGGTTGATGTCCGGAAATACGACGATCTCGTCGTCCTCGTAGATCCGCTTGGACGGCAGTTCGCCGCGCGCGATGCGGCAGAAGATGCAATGGGGGTCGGTCGTCATGGCGTCTGGCTCGGGGCGAAGGTCCTCGGTCGGCGGCGGCGTGCGGTCGAATCGACCGCAGCCGGGTCCGCTCTGTTGAATCCTCGATGCTGCGTGTTCGGGTGTGCTGCGTTCACTCGCGCTCGCGCAACTTGCGCAGCGCCTTTTCTTCGATGCCGGACGTACCCGCGCGCCTCTCCAGCTCGGCGAGGACGTCTTCCGGGCGCAGCCCGTAATGCGCGAGCATGACCAGGCAGTGGAACCACAGGTCGGCCGTTTCGGCGACGATGCGTTCGCGCGCGCCGTCCTTGGCCGCCATCACGGTCTCGGTCGCCTCTTCGCCGATCTTCTTCAGGATCGCATCCGGCGCATCGGCGAGCAGCCGCGCGACATACGAAGTCTGCGGATCGCCGCCTTTGCGCGATTCGACCACGTCCGCGAGCTGCTTCAGCACGTCGTTCATTTTCGGTAGATCAGTTCGGGGTCCTTGAGCACCGGGTCGACGGCCGTCCAGGCATCGCCGTCGAGGCGGCGGAAAAAGCAGCTCGCGCGCCCGGTATGGCACGCGATGCCGCCGGCCTGCTCGACGGCGTACAGCACGACGTCGCCGTCGCAGTCGAGGCGGATCTCGCACACCGCCTGCCGGTGGCCCGACTCCTCGCCCTTGCGCCACAGCTTGCCGCGCGAACGCGAGTAGTACACCGCCTGGCCTGTGGCCGCGGTTTCCGCGATCGCATCGCGGTTGGCCCAGGCGACCATCAGCACGCGCTGCGTCGTCGCGTCCTGCGCGATCACGGGCACGAGCCCGCGTTCGTCGAAGGCGATTTCGTCCAGCCAGCCCATGTCAGTCGAGCCGCACCGCGATGCCCTGCGCGGCCATGAATTCCTTGGCCTGCCGCACCGTGTACTCGCCGTAATGAAAGATCGACGCGGCGAGCACCGCGTCGGCCCGGCCGACCACGATGCCGTCGGCGAGATGCTGCAGGTTGCCGACGCCGCCCGAAGCGATCACCGGCACCGGGACCGCGTCGGCCACGGCGCGCGTCAGCGCGAGGTCGAAGCCCGACTTCGTCCCGTCGCGGTCCATGCTGGTGAGCAGGATCTCGCCCGCGCCGAGATCGGCGACGCGGCGCGCCCAGTCGATCGCATCGAGCCCCGTCGGCGTGCGCCCGCCGTGCGTGTAGACCTCCCAGCCGGCGGCCGGATCGTCGTTCGCGCGCCGGCGCGCGTCGATCGCGACGACGATGCACTGCGATCCGAAGCGCGCGGACGCATCCGCCACGAGCTGCGGATTCTGCACGGCGGCCGTGTTGATCGAGATCTTGTCGGCGCCGGCATTCAGCAGCCGCCGCACGTCGTCGACCTTGCGCACGCCGCCGCCGACCGTCAGCGGGATGAACACTTCTTCGGCGACCGCTTCGATCACGTGCAGGATGATGTCGCGCTGGTCGGAGCTGGCGGTGATGTCCAGGAAGGTCAATTCGTCGGCCCCTTCGCCGTCGTAGCGACGCGCGATCTCGACCGGATCGCCGGCGTCGCGCAGTTCGACGAACTTGACGCCCTTGACCACGCGGCCGGCGGTCACGTCGAGGCAGGGAATAATGCGTTTGGCAAGCATCGAAGCACGTCCCGAACGGAGCGAAGCATAGTGCAGCCCGGTCCAATGCCCGGTCGCGCTCGCGGCGGCGGCCGCCGCGCGAGGCGGCGCTGGCCACGCTTCGCCGTGCTCGGTGCGCTGATCGTCGCTGCGCTCGGCGCCGCGACGGCTCTGGTCGACGCGCTCGGCGTCGCGCCGCGGCTGCTGGCGCTTCACCTGGAGCGGCGCGCGAGCGGCCACAACGCGCTGGTCGAGCGCGCGGCCGCTTTGGCGGCGCGCGCGCTGCTCGGGGTCGACCGCGGCGAACTGCTGCCGCGCACCGCGTATCCGTCCTGGGCCGGCGCCCGGGGCGAGGCGGACGCGCCGGCGGCGCCGCCCGGCCGGCGCCGCGCCGTGCTCGTGGCAAGCGCGGCCGACGCGGTCGCCGCGTTTGAGCGGGCCGAGCCCGGCGACACGATCACCTTCGTGCCGGGCACGTATCGCTTCGCCGGCCGCGCGATCGATCTGTCGCGCGCCGGCCGCGCCGACGCGCCGATCGTCGTGCGCGCGCCTCGCCTCGGCCAGGTGGTGCTCGAGTTCGAGCTGCTCGAAGGCTTCCACGTCACCGCGCCGCACTGGATCTTCGAGAACCTCGTGATCGAAGGCGCGTGCACCTCGCGCGACGGCTGCGAACACGCGTTCCACGTCGTCGGCGCCGCGCATCACGTCGAGATCCGCAACAACGCGATCCGCGACTTTCATTCGCACGTGAAGATCAACGGCGCCGGCGGTCGCTACCCCGACGACGGCCGCATCGCGTTCAACACGCTCACCAACGGCGCGCCGCGGGCGACCGACGCGCCGGTCACGCCGGTCGACCTGGTCGCCGCGAGCGGCTGGACGATCGAAGGCAACCTGATCGCGGACCTCGTCAAGGCGGGCGGCGACGGCACCAGTTACGGCGCCTTCGCCAAGGGCGGAGGCAGCGGCAACCGCTTGGTCGGCAACGTCGTGCTGTGCGAGCACCGGCTGCGCGGTGCACCCGGGCGGCGCGTCGGGCTGTCCTTCGGCGGCGGGGGCTCGGACCCGAAGCTGTGCCGCGATGGGCGCTGTGTCGTCGAGCATGACGACGGCCTGATCGCGAACAACCTGATCGCGTCGTGCTCCGACGAGGGGATCTACGTCAACCGCGCCGCACGCACGCGCCTGCTGCACAACACGGTGCTCGACACGGCCGGCGTGGTCGTCCGATTTCCCGAGAGCGCCGCGCACGCGGCGGGCAATCTGGTCGACGGTGCGCTCCGAGCGCGCGACGGCGGCGCGCTCGACGCCGCCGACAACCGCACGCAATGGGTCGCGTTGTCGTTCTTCGGGGTGCACCCGGCGCGTCGACTGTTCGCGGACGCCGGCGAGCTCGACTTGCGCTGGGCGGACGCGCCACCGCGCCGCGCGGTCGCGGGCGAGCCGCCGACCGACCTGTGCGGCGCGCAGCGCGCGGGGCGATCCGCGTACGGAGCCTTCGAGGACTATCGGCGCTGTGTCGACGGCGCCCGATCGCGCTAAGCGGCGCGCCGGTCTCGCCGAACCGCGGGTCAGCGCTGCGCGGCCAGCGCGTCGGCCCGCGCCTGCGCTTCCCGGAAGTCGAGCGTGCCTTCGTACAGCGAGCGACCGAGGATCGCGCCTTCGATGCCCTCGTCCTCGACCGCGCACAGCTTCTCGATGTCGGCCAGCGTCGCCACACCGCCGCTGGCGATCACGGGGACCCTGACCGCGCGCGCCAGCTCGACGGTCGCCTCGATGTTCACGCCGGTGAGCATGCCGTCGCGGCCGATGTCGGTGTACAGGATCGCGTCGACGCCGTAGTCCTCGAACTTGCGGGCGAGGTCGACGACGTCGTGCCCGGTCAGCTTGCTCCAGCCGTCGGTGGCCACCTTGCCGCCCTTGGCGTCGAGCGCGACGATGACGTGCCCGCCGAAGGCCGAGCAGGCGTCGTGCAGGAAGCCGGGGTTCTTGACCGCGGCGGTGCCGATCACGACGAAGCGCACGCCGTCGTCGATGTAGCGCTCGATCGTGTCGAGGTCGCGCAGGCCGCCGCCCAGTTGCACCGGGACTTCGTCGCCCACCTCGGCGATGATCTTCCGGATGACAGGTTCATTGACCGGTTTGCCCGAGCGCGCGCCGTTCAGGTCGACGATGTGCAGCCGGCGCGCTCCGAGCTCGACCCAATGCCGCGCCATCGCGACCGGATCCTCGGAGAATACGGTCGCGTCGTTCATGTTGCCCTGGCGCAGGCGCACGCAGCGCCCGTCCTTGAGGTCAATCGCGGGGATCAGCAGCATCGAGTGCTCGCTGCGGGAGGTTGCGGGGACGTATCGCGTTGCCGGAAACGGCGGGAGGATCGGCGGGATCGGTCAGGGCGGCCGCGGGAGCGCAGTGGCGAACTACGGCGTCCAGCGCGTGAAGTTCTCGTAGAGCTTGAGTCCGGCGGCAGCGCTCTTCTCGGGGTGGAACTGGGTCGCAAAAATATTATCCCGCGCCACCGCGCAGGTAAAGGCGCGGCCGTAGGTGGACTGGCCGACGGTCAGCGTCGCATCGGCCGGCGCGACGTAGAAGCTGTGGACGAAATAGAACCAGCTGCCGTCGGCGATGCCGCGCCAGAGCGGATGCGCGCGTGTCTGCGCCACGCGGTTCCAGCCCATGTGCGGCACCTTCAGGCGCGCTCCGTCGGGCTGCCGCATGTCCTCGTCGCGAAAACGCACGACTGCGCCCGGGAACAGCCCGAGCCCCGGCGTGCGCGTGCCGGGCACGCGCGTTTCCTCGGACCAGTCGAACAGCATCTGCTCGCCGATGCACACCGCGAACAGCGGCCTGCTTGCGGCCGCGCGGCGCACGCAGTCCTCGAGTCCCGCATCGCGCAGGTACTGCATGCAGTCGGGCATCGCCCCCTGCCCCGGCAACACGACGCGATCGGCCGCGTCGATCGCCGCCGCGTCCGACGTCACGCGCACGGTCTCGCGCGGCGCGACGTGCTCGAGCGCTTTCGCGACCGAGCGCAGATTGCCCATGCCGTAGTCGACGACGGCGATCATCGCCGCGCTACAGCGTGCCCTTGGTGCTCGGCACCGCGCCCGCCGCGCGCGGATCGTGCTCGAGCGCCATGCGCAGCGCGCGGGCGAACGCCTTGAAAACCGTCTCGCACTGGTGGTGCGCGTTGACGCCGCGCAGGTTGTCGACGTGCAGCGTGACCTGTGCGTGATTGACGAAACCCTGGAAGAACTCGTGCGCGAGATCCACGTCGAATTCGCCGATCATCGCGCGCGCAAACGGCACGTGCCACTCGAGCCCGGGGCGTCCCGAGAAATCGACGACGACGCGCGACAATGCCTCGTCGAGCGGCACATACGCGTGGCCGTAGCGGCGGATGCCGCGCTTGTCGCCGACGGCGCGCGCGACCGCCTGCCCCAGCGTGATGCCGACATCCTCGACGGTGTGATGCGCATCGATGTGCAGATCGCCCTTCGCCTCGACCGTCAGGTCGATCGCGCCGTGCCGCGCGATCTGGTCGAGCATGTGATCGAAGAAGCCGATCCCCGTCGCCAGTTGCGACTTGCCGCTGCCGTCCAGATCGACGACGACCCGGACCTGCGTTTCGGCGGTGTTGCGGACGACTTCAGCGGTGCGCGGTGTCATGGTGGCTCAAAGGCTCGCCTTCAATGCGTCGAGGAACGCGTCGTTCTCGTGCGGCGTCCCGACCGTCACACGCAGGCAGCCGGCGAGCAGCGGGTGCATGCGGGCGACGTTCTTGATCAGTATGCCGCGCGCCTTCAGTCCTGCAAACACGCGGTCGGGATCGGCGACGCGAAACAGGATGAAGTTGGCGTCGGAGTCGAACGCGGTGACGCCCGGAGCCGCGCGCAGCGCGGCGAGCAGCCGCGCGCGTTCTGAGCGCACGTCGGCCGCCTGCGCGTCGAACACGTCGAGATGGTCGAGCAGCAGATCGGCGGTCGCCAGCGTCAGTACGTTGACGTTGTAAGGCGGCCGCAGCTTGTCGAACTGCTCGATCCAGGCGGGGTCGCCGGCGAGATACCCGAGCCGGATGCCCGCCAGCCCGAGCTTGGACAGCGTGCGCAGCACGAGCAGGTTCGGGCGCTCGCCAAGCCGCGGCAGCCAGGTGTCGCGCGCGAACGGCAGATACGCCTCGTCGATCACGACGAGTCCCGGCGCGGCGTCGAGCACGCGCTCGACCGTCGTGCGGTCGAACAGGTTGCCGGTCGGGTTGTTCGGCCAGGCGATGAAGATCACCGCGGGCCGGTCACGGGCGATCGCCGCCAGCATCGCGTCCCGGTCGAGCGAAAAGTCCGCGCGCAGCGGCACGCCAACGAAGCGGCAGCGGTCGAACTTCGCGCTCATCTCGTACATCACGAAAGACGGCCAGGGCGACAGAACCACTGCGCCCGGCTTCGCGCACGCCTGGATCACGAGGTGGATCAGCTCGTCCGACCCGTTGCCCAGCATCAGCGCCATCCCGGCAGGCAGGCCGATCGCGCGGGCGAGCTTGGCCTTGAACTCCGCCGGGTTGGCCGGCGGATAGCGGTTCAGCGCGATCCGCGCGAGCCGCTCGCCGAGTTCGCGCGCGAGCGACTCGGGCAGCCGGTACGGGTTCTCCATCGCGTCGAGCTTGATCAGCCCTTCGGCCGGCGGCACGTGGTACGCGCTCACCGCCAGCACGTCGTCGCGCAGGATCGACAGATCGGGCTCCGCTCGGAAATTGGTGTCTGACCCCATTATTTTTCGAGGCGGAAGGCGGCGCTTTGCGCGTGCGCGGGAAGCTGTTCCCCGGTCGCGAGTCGTTGTGCGATCCGGCCGAGCGTCTGAGCGCCCGCGCGCGAGACATGGATCAGGCTCGTGCGCTTCTGGAAGTCGTAGACGCCGAGCGGCGATGAAAAGCGCGCGGTGCGGGCGGTCGGCAGCACGTGGTTGGGGCCGGCGCAGTAGTCGCCGAGCGCTTCGCTCGAGTAGCGGCCGAGGAAGATCGCACCGGCGTGGCGGATCTTCTCGGCCCAGCGTTGCGGCTCGTCGGTCGAGATCTCGAGGTGCTCGGGCGCGATCCGATCGGCGATCGCGCACGCTTCATCCAGGTCGCGCGTGCGGATCAGCGCGCCGCGGTTCGCGAGCGAAGTCTCGATGATCGCGCGGCGCGGCATCGCGGGAAGCAGTTTCGCGATCGATGCCAGCACGGCGTCGGCGAACTTGGCGTCCGGCGTCAGCAGGATCGCCTGCGCGAGCTCGTCGTGCTCGGCCTGCGAGAACAGATCCATCGCGATCCAGTCCGGGTCGGTCTTGCCGTCGCAGATGACGAGGATCTCGCTCGGGCCCGCGATCATGTCGATGCCGACCACGCCGAAGACGCGCCGCTTGGCGGCGGCGACGTACGCATTGCCCGGACCGACGATCTTGTCGACCGCGGGCACCGTCGCGGTGCCGTAGGCGAGCGCGCCGACCGCCTGCGCGCCGCCGATCGCGAACGCGCGCGTCACGCCCGCCAGGCGCGCCGCGGCCAGCACGAGCGGATTCTTCTCGCCGCCGGGTGTGGGCACGACCATCACGATCTCGCGCACGCCGGCGACCTGCGCCGGGATCGCGTTCATCAGCACCGACGACGGATATGCCGCCTTTCCGCCGGGCACATACAGTCCGACGCGGTCCAGCGGCGTGACGCGCTGACCCAGTTCGGTGCCGTCCTCCTCGACGATCGTCCAGCTCTCGCCGCGCTGCCGCTCGTGGAACACGCGGATGCGGCGCGCGGCCGCCTCGAGCGCAGCGCGGTCTGCGGGCGGCAGCGACTCGAGCGCCGCGCGCATCTGCCCCGCGTCGATCTCGAGCGCGGCGACCGACGGCGCGTCGACGCGGTCGAAGCGGCGCGTGTACTCAAGCAGCGCGGCGTCGCCGCGCGCCTTCACGTCGTCGACGATCGCCTCCGCAACGCGCTCGATCGCGCGATCGCCCGCGGTGTCGACTGCAACGAGCTGCGCGAACGCCGCTTCGAAATCGGCGTCACGCGTGTCGAGCACCCTCACGTTCATTGCCGGGTCACCGCCTCCAGTCGGTCGATCAGCGGCTCGACGTCGCCGCGCCGCGTCTTCAGCGCCGCGACATTGACGATCAACCGCGACGAGATCGCAGCGATCTCCTCGACCTCGACCAGGTTGTTCGCGCGCAGCGTACCGCCGCTCGACACCAGGTCGACGATCGCGTCCGCCAGGCCCGCCAGCGGCGCCAGCTCCATCGAGCCGTACAGCTTGATCACGTCGACGTGCACGCCTTTCGCGGCGAAGTGCTCTCTCGCAGTCTGCACGTACTTGGTCGCCACGCGCAGCCGCGCGCCGCGGCGCACCGCGGCGGCGTAGTCGAACCCGGCCGGCGCGGCCACGCACAGCCGGCAGCGCGCGATGCCGAGGTCGACCGGCACGTACAGCCCCTGCCCGCCGTGCTCCATCAGCACGTCCTTGCCGGCCACGCCCAGTTCGGCCGCACCGTACTGCACGTAGGTCGGCACGTCGGAGGCGCGCACGACGACGATGCGCAGGTTCGGGTCCGACGTGCCGATGATCAGCTTGCGCGAGGTCTCGGGATCCGCGAGCGGCTTGATTCCCGCCCGCGCGAGCAGCGGCACGGTCTCCTCGAAAATGCGGCCTTTCGACAAAGCCAGCGTGATCATTTCACTCTCGCGATGCGCGCGCCCAGCGTGGCGAGGCGGGCCTCCATGCGGTCGTAGCCCCGGTCGAGATGGTAGATCCGATCGACGACCGTCTCGCCCGATGCAACGAGCCCGGCGATCACCAGGCTCGCCGAGGCGCGCAGGTCGGTCGCCATCACCTTTGCCCCCGAAAGCGCCGGCACGCCCTGAACGACCGCGGTGTTGCCTTCGATCGCGATGTGCGCGCCGAGCCGCTGCAGCTCGAGCACGTGCATGAAGCGGTTCTCGAAGATCGTCTCGGTGATGCGGCCGACGCCATCGGCGATCGCGTCCAGCGCCATGAACTGCGCCTGCATGTCGGTCGGAAACGCCGGATACGGCGCGGTGCGCAGGCTGACCGCGCGCGGGCGCCCGTTCATTCTCACGCGCACCGAGTCGCGTTGCGCGTCCAGCGTTGCACCCGATTCGCGCAGCTTGTCGAGCACCGCGTCGAGCGTATCGGGCGCGGCGTCGCGCAGCAGCACGTCGGCGGCACCGAACGCGCCGGTCGCCGCGGCGGCGACCAGGAAGGTGCCCGTCTCGATCCGGTCCGGCATCACGCGATGGCGCGCGCCGCCCAGCCGCGGCACGCCCTCGATCACGATCCGGTCGCTGCCTGCCCCTCGGATGCGTGCGCCCATCGCGTTCAGGCAGTTCGCCAGATCGACGACTTCCGGCTCGCGCGCGGCGTTTTCGATCACCGTTTCGCCGGAGGCCAGACAGGCGGCCATCATCAGGTTTTCGGTGCCGGTGACGGTCACCATGTCGGTGACGATTCGCGTGCCCGCAAGCCGCCGCGCCTCGGCGACGATGTAGCCGTGGTCGATGCGGATCGTCGCGCCCAGCAGCTCGAGCCCCTTGATGTGCTGGTCGACCGGTCGCGCGCCGATCGCGCAGCCGCCCGGCAGCGAAACGCGCGCGTGGCCGAACCGCGCGACCAGCGGCCCCAGCACCAGGACCGAGGCGCGCATCGTCTTCACCAGCTCGTAGGGCGCCTCGGTCGAGGTCACCGCATCGGCGCGAACCGCCACGTCGGTGCCGCTGCGGTCGACCCGCACACCCATGCCGCGCAGCAGCCTCGCCATCGTCGCGATGTCGGCAAGCTGCGGAACGTTCGCGAGCGCGAGTTCGCCGTCGGTCAGCAACGCGGCGGCCATGATCGGCAGCGCGGCGTTCTTCGCGCCGGCGACCGAAACCTCGCCGCGCAGCGGCGCGCCGCCTTCGATCCTCAGCTTGTCCATCGGAAGCTCCGCGGCCCTCGGCGGACGCGGCCGGGCCAAGCGGACGGGTTCGGCGAAGCGAAGCGAATCAGGCATGGGTCGTTCCTCCTCGATGCGCCCGCGAAGCGCGGGCAGCCGGGAGAAACTGTCGCGGCCGCAGCCGAAACCGGGGCGAAGCCTGCGTGAAGGAAGCGTGAAGCGCGCACGGATCAGCCCTTGTACTCGGCCGGCGCGAGCGTCTTCATCGAAAGCGCGTGGATCTCCTCGCGCATGCGGTCGCCGAGCGCTGCGTAGACGAGCTGGTGGCGCTGCACGCGCGTCTTGCCCTCGAACGCGGGGCTGACGATCAGCGCCTCGAAGTGATGCCCGTCGCCGCGCACTTCGAGCACATCGCAGGGCAGCGCCCGCGCGATGTGACCGCGGATGTCCTCGGGGGTCGGAAGCATGGGTTCAGTGTCTGATCTTGTATCCGCGCACGAGCATTCGCAGCGCGACCGTCGACGCGATGGCCAGCGCGACCAGCACGACCGCGAGACTCACCCACGGCGAGACGTCGGACTGCGCGAAAAACCCGTAGCGGAAGCCGTCGACCATGTAGAAAAACGGATTGAAGTGCGAAACCGCCTGCCAGAACGGCGGCAGTCCGTGCACCGAGTAGAACACGCCGGACAGGAAAGTCGCCGGCATGATGATGAAGTTCTGGAACGCCGCGAGTTGATCGAACTTGTCCGACACGATCCCGGCGATCAGCCCGAGCACGCCGAGCAGCGCGGCGCCGAGCAGCGCAAAGACGAGCACCCACGGCGCCGCGGCGAGCGTCGGCGGCGCGAACCACACGGTGACCGCGAACACGCCGAGCCCGACGACGAGCCCGCGCACGATCGACGCGATCACGTACGCGCCGAAGAACTCGCCGTTGGACAGCGGCGGCAGCAGCACGAACACGAGGTTGCCGGTGATCTTGCTCTGGATCAGCGACGACGAGCTGTTGGCGAAGGCATTCTGCAGCACGCTCATCATGACCAGCCCCGGGATCAGGAACGCGGTGTAGCTGACGCCGGGGAACGCCTCGACGTGCGCTTCGAGCACGTGGCCGAAGACGAGCAGATACAGCACGCCGGTCAGCACGGGCGCCGCGACGGTCTGAAAGCTGACCTTCCAGAAGCGCAACACCTCCTTGTACAGCAGCGTGCGAAAGCCGACCGCCCAGGCGGCGCTCAATCTTGGCGGTTGTCCCGGTGCGGCGTCCGCGCCGGAACGACGCACCCCCGTGATGCCCGCTTCGCTCATGCCGCCATCCGCTGCCGGTCGTCGGCCATCAACTGCAGGAACACGTCCTCGAGATCGGCATGACCGACCTCGAGGTCCTCGATCGCCACACCCGCAATACGCAGCGCAGCCAGTGCCGACTCGACCTCCTCGACACGCGCGAGCCGCAGCACCGCGTGGCCGTCGTCGCGCTCGATCACTGCCGGCTCGAGCGACGCGGGCAGCACACCGCGATAGCGCAACGCGAGGCGCAGCCCGGACAGACGCCGCAGCAGGTTCTGCGTTTCGTCGAGCGCGATCAGGCGGCCCGCTTTCAGCATCGCGATGCGCCCGCACAGGGCCTGTGCCTCTTCGAGGTAGTGCGTGGTCAGCACGATCGTATGACCCTCGCGATTGAGCCTGCGGATGAAGGCCCAGAGCGTTTGCCGCAGCTCGACGTCCACCCCTGCGGTCGGCTCGTCGAGGATGATCACCGGCGGCCGATGGACGAGCGCCTGCGCGACCAGCACGCGCCGCTTCATCCCGCCGGACAGCGAGCGCATGTTCGCGTCGGCCTTGTTCGTCAGGTCGAGCGCGGCCATGACTTCGTCGATCCATGCATCGTTGTTGCGGATGCCGAAGTACCCCGACTGGATGCGCAGCGTCTCGCGCACCGAGAAGAACGGGTCGAACACCAGCTCCTGCGGCACGACGCCGAGCAGCGAGCGCGCCGCGCGGTAGTCGGCAACGACATCGTGTCCCAGCACCGCCGCCCGGCCGCCGGTGGCGCGCGCCAGGCCCGCGACGATCGAGATCAGCGTCGTTTTGCCGGCGCCGTTGGGGCCGAGCAGGCCGAAGAATTCGCCGCGCTCGATGCGCAGGCTGACGCCGTCGAGCGCAGTCACCGCTGCCGCGCGCGACGCGTAGCGCTTGACCAGGTCGACGACTTCGATGGCGGCAACGGACATCGGCAAAAGACAAGACGGCCGCGCCGGGCAGACAGAGCCCGGCGCGGCCAGCGACGCGATTTTACCGGGTGGGGCCCTTGTCAGGGTCCTCGCGAAGCCCGGGGATCAGCTCGTCGACCCCGTAGAGCTTGGCCAGGCTCTTGAGCGCCGGCGGCAGACCGGAAAGCACCAGCCGCGCGCCGCGCGCCTGCGCTTCGCGCTGCCACGCCAGCAGCAACGCGACCGCCGACGAGTCGACCTCGCGAACCGCCGACAGGTCGAAGCTCGCGTCACCGGCGCGGATCGCGTCGATGCCCCGGCCGAGCAGTGCGACGGCGTTGCCGTTGCCGATCGACTCGACCTCGAGCTTCATTTCGCCTTCTTGTCGGCCGCCGCGAGCTGGCGGTTGCGCTCGGTGAGCGATTTGATCAGTCCGTCGATGCCGCCGGCGTTGATCTCGGCCGCGAACGAGCTCTTGTAATTCTCGACCAGCCAGACGCCGAGGACGTTGACGTCGTAGATCTTCCAGCCGGCGTCGGTCTTCTCGAGCCGGTAGTCGAGCTGGATCGGCTCGCCCCGCGACGGCACGACGGCCGTGCGAACGATGACGTCGGTGTCGTTCGGCCCGGCGCGGAACGGGCGCATCTGGACCTCGTGATCGCGCACCGCCGACACCGCGCCCGCGTAGGTCCGCACGAGCAGCGTGCGGAACTCGCGAATCAGTGCCTGGCGTTGCTCGGGCGTGGCCTGCCGCCAGCCGCGGCCGACCGCGAGCTGCGTCATCTTCTCGAAGTTCACGTACGGCAGGATCTTCTCGTCGATCAGCGCGTTGAGCTTGGCGACGTCGCCGGACTGCAGCGACTTGTCCTTCTTGATCGCGTCGAGCACGTCGTTCGACAGCGCGCGGATCAGCGCGTCGGGAGCGAGCGACGCGGACGGCGCAACGCTGGTCGCCGCGGTGCCCTGCGCCGACGCGGCACCCGCGAGCGCCGCCACGGCGGCGACCGCCGCGAGAGTGTTCCGAAGGGTGGACAGGTTTCGCATCGTGGATGGCCGATCGGTCGAAGGGACGATTCTAGGACCCGCACTGTCGGGCGACGTTCTGCGCATTAACGCGCAGGCGCGATCCCGGGTTGATCGTTCTTCCGCGGTTCGGCGGATGCGCCGTCGGTCGGCGCAGCGCGCTCGACGGGGCGCGCCTTGACCGGCTCCTCGTCGTCGTCTTCCGCGCGCGGCGGATTGCCGTCGTAGACGAGGTTGCGCCGCCGCTGCAAATACGCGTCACGCGTGAAGCGGTACTTGTCGAGGGCAGCGGCTTCGAGCAGGCGGCCGGCATCGAGCAGGCGCGCGCGCAGATCGATCGTCTCGAGCGCGAACAGCGTGTTGCGCGCGCGCACGTTGTCACCCGCCGCGCTCGCCGGATCGACATAGGCATCGGGCACACGGCCGACCGCATCGCGCACCGAACTCGGGCCGAGCAAGGGCAGAACCAGGTAGGCGCCCGATCCGAGCCCCCAGCGGCCGAGCGTCTGTCCGAAGTCCTCGTTGTGCTTCTCCAGCCCCATCTTCGACGCGACATCGAAGCAGCCGAGCACGCCGACGGTCGTGTTGATCGCGATCCGGCAGATGTCCGAGACCGCCTCGACCGGCTTGCCCTGCAGCAGGTTGTTGGCGGCGTTCGACACGTCGCCGAGGTTGGCGAAGAAGTTCGTCACGCAGCCGCGCACGGGTTCGGGGACGACGGCGACGTAACCGTGTGCGACCGGCTTGAGCACCGCGCGGTCGACGCGGTCGTTGAAGTCGAACACGTGGCGGTTCATCCGCTCGAGCGGATCGACCGGGTCGCGACCCGCGTCGGGCGGAACCGTCGCGCAGGCGCTCGCCAGCAGCGCGGCGGCGACAGCAGCGAGCGTTCGCAGCCTGCGGCGCGCGGCGCGCATCGCGCAACTCACTTCTTCTCGGCCGGACCTTCGGCCGCGCGGTTGTACAGGAACTGCCCGATCAGGTTCTCGAGCACGACGGCCGACTGCGTCATCTTGATCGTGTCGCCGGGGGCGAGCATCTTGTCGTCGCCGCCGGGCTCGAGTCCGATGTACTGGTCGCCGAGCAGACCGGCGGTCAGGATCTTGGCGGACGTGTCGGCCGGGAACTCGATGCTCTTCTGGATCTCGAGCGTCACCAGCCCCTGATAGGTCTTCGTGTCGAGCGCGATCGACGCGACGCGGCCGATCGTCACGCCGGCGCTGCGCACCGGCGCGCGCACCTTCAGTCCGCCGATGTTGTCGAACCTCGCGATCAGCGTGTAGGTCTCGCCGGTGTTGAACGAAGCGAGGTTGGCCGCCTTCAGCGCGAGATAGAAGATCGCGACGATGCCCAGCAGTACGAAAACGCCGACGAGCGATTCGATGCCTCTGCGTCCCATGAGTGGCTCCAGTTACCGCGGCGTCGAGAACATCACCGCCGTCAACACGAAATCCAGCAGCAGCACCGCGAGCGACGAGATGACCACGGTGCGCGTCGTCGCCTGCGCGACGCCTTCGGGCGTGGCCTGCGTCTCGTAACCCTGGTACAGCGCGATGAAGGTGCACGCGACGCCGAACACGAAGCTCTTGACCATGCCGTTGCCGACGTCGTCGAACACGTCCACGCCGTCCTGCATCTGCGACCAGAACTGCCCGGGGTCGATGCCGATCAGCAGCACGCCGACGACGTAACCGCCGAAGATGCCGACGGCCGAGAACATCGCTGCCAGCAGCGGCATCGCGATCAGGCCGCCGATGAAGCGCGGCGCGAGCACGCGGCTCTTCGGGTCGATCGCCATCATCTCCATCGCGGCGAGCTGCTCGCCCGCCTTCATCAGCCCGATCTCGGCGGTCAGCGACGTGCCGGCGCGTCCGGCGAACAGCAGCGCAGTGACCACCGGTCCCAGCTCGCGCGTGAGCGACAGCGCAACGAGCAGCCCGAGCGACTCGGCCGCGCCATAGCGGCTCAGCGTGTAATAGCCCTGCAGGCCCAGGACGAAACCGACCGCGAGCCCCGACGCGGCGATGATCACCAGCGAGTAGTTGCCGATCGCATGGATCTGGGCGACGACCAGATAGAAGCGCCGCAGCGCCTGCGGCAGGTGCTTCAGCAGCTCGGCGAAGAAGAACGCGTGATGGCCCAGCGCGCGGAACACCGTCAGCGCGCGCGAGCCCAGTGCCTGCAGCAGGTCGAGCGGGTTCAAACGCGCACTCCGAACTCTTCCGCGACGGGCCGCGCCGGGTAGTGGAAGCGGACCGGGCCGTCGGGTTCGCCGCGGATGAACTGCCGCACTTCGGGATCGTCGGACGCCTGCAGCTCGCGCGGCGTGCCGTGCGCGACGATTCGCCCCTGCGAGGAGATCAGGTAGGCGTAGTCGCAGATCATGAAGCACTCCTGCACGTCGTGCGAGACGATCAGCGAGGTCGCGCCCGTGGCGTCGTTGAGCTTGCGGATCAGGTTGGCGGTGACGCCCATGCTGATCGGGTCGAGCCCGGCGAACGGTTCGTCGTACATGATCAGGTCGGGGTCGAGCGCGATCGCGCGCGCCAGCGCGATCCGCCGCGCCATGCCGCCGGAGACCTCGGAGATGCGCAACGGTGCCGCACCGCGCAGACCGACCGCGTTGAGCTTCATCAGCACGATGTCGCGGATCATCGACTCGGGCAGATTGGTGTGCTCGCGCAGCGGGAACGCGACGTTCTCGAATACCGTGAGATCCGTGAACAGGGCGCCGAACTGGAACAGCATCCCGAGCCGCCGTCGCAGGCGGTAGATCAGCGCCTTGTCGCGCGTATCGACGCGCTCGCCGTCGAAGGTGATCGTCCCTCGGTTGGCGGCGTAGACGCCGCCGATCAGCCGCAGCAGCGTGGTCTTCCCGCAGCCCGAGCCGCCCATGATCGCCGTGACCTTGCCGCGCGCGAAGCGGGCCGACACGTCGTTGAGGATCGTTCGGCTCGTGTCGTAGCCGAACGTGACGTGATCGACGGTGATGAAGTCGTCCTGGGGCACGGCGGTTTGCCACGTTCGCGCGCGGGACTTCGGCGCGCGCCGCTGCGGGTTGTTGGTCGGGCCGGCGGTGACGGCATGCCGGACGGCGCGGGCGGCACAGCCCGCGCGCGGCCGGCGGATTGTCTCACAGCGCGACGGCGACCCCGCGGCACCGCCGCCGGACGTACCAAGCAGGGGTGAGGGCCATCTTCAGCGACGGTATTTCTGCCGCGCTTCGAAGGCCGCGACGCACTCGGGCAGGTCGTAGAACAGCCCGGCGATCGCTCTTCCGTGCACGGTGGCTTTCGTGTCGCCGTAGTGCGCGAACTCGCTTTCGCAGGCCTCGCGCGGGCGCCGGTCGATCCGGACGCACTTGTCGATCAGCTCGGCACGGATCGGCGCGAGCTTCGCCAGCCGCGCCGCTTCGCACTTGCGATCCAGCTCGGCGAGCCGCTTCAGCTCGTCTTCGCTCTGCGCGAGTGCCGCAGACGCGCCCGCGAACGCAGCGAGCACGACGGCGATCCGGAATGCACGTGTCCTCATGTCGCTTGCAGTCTAGGCGAGCGGCTGCGCAGGCCGACCCGCGCCGCCGACCGGCCGGCGAACCGGCGCCGCCGGTCGGCGCGTGGCGGCCCGTAGAATCGGCGCATGGATCGTGAAGAACTCCGCGCCGTCTATCGATTGCGCGTCGCGGCCGAAGACGCGCCGCGCCGGGCGCACGTGCTGGCGCTGGAGCAGAGCATCGAGATGCCGGCCGAAGCGGTACTCGACGCGGGCGTGCTCGAACGCATCGCCGCGCGCGTCGAACGCGTCGACGCGCTGCCGGACGGCTCCAGCCTCGCGCGGATCGCGCTCGCATCGGAAAGCATCGGCACCGATGCCGGACAGATGCTCAACATGCTGTTCGGCAACAGTTCGCTGCTGCCCGACGTGGAACTGGTCGACGTCGACGTTCCCGACGCGCTGGCGCGGCAGTTCGGCGGACCGACCCTGGGCATCGAGGGGCTGCGCCGTCTGGTCGGCGTGACCGGCCGGCCGCTGACGTGCACGGCGTTGAAGCCGATCGGCTCCACGCCGGCGCAGCTCGCGGCGTTGTGCCGGACTTTCGCCGCCGCGGGCATCGACGTGATCAAGGACGATCACGGCTGGGCCGACCAGGCCGCCGCGCCTTTCGCGCAGCGTGTGGCCGCGTGCCAGTCCGCCGTCGACGAGGTCAACGCACGCCGCCGCGGCGGGCCGGTCACGCTGTACGCGCCGAGTCTTTTCGGCACCTGCACGCAGATGCTCGGACAGATCGAGCTTGCGCGCGCGCACGGCGTGCGCATCGCGCTGATCGCGCCGATGGTCTGCGGCGTCGCCACGCTCAACGGTCTGCGGCGCGCGCACCCCGACTTCGCGTTCATCGCGCATCCTTCGCTGGCCGGAGCGAGCCGCATCGCCCCGGCCGCGCTGCTCGGCAAGCTGTTCAGGCTGTTCGGCGCCGACGCGACGATCTTTCCGAACCACGGCGGCCGGTTCACCTATCCGCGCGAAGTCTGCCTCGCCATCGCGCAGGCCAGTCGATGCGACTGGCATGGCCTGAAGCCCGCACTGCCGGTACCCGCGGGCGGCATGAGCGTGGAGCGCGTGCCGGAACTGAAGCGCGAGTACGGCGACGACTGCATGCTGCTCGTCGGCGGCTCGCTGCTCGCTGCGCGCGAAAGGCTCCACGAGCGCAGCCGCGAGTTCGTCGAGGCGGTCGCGCGCACCTGCACGCAGGCGGACGCATGAGCGGAGTGCGCCGGTTCGCGCCGGACGCCGCCGGCGACTACCGCTGGCAGGGCGTCGAGGTGCTGCGCTACAAGGATGAAGGCGCAGCGCCGTTCCGCGACATCACGCGGCAGGTCCTGTTCGCGCCGCCCGACCAGGCGTGCGAGCTGCGCTACTTCGAGATCGCGCCCGGAGGCTATTCGACGCTCGAGCGCCACGAGCACACGCACGCGGTGCTCGTCCTGCGCGGCCGCGGCACCGTGCGGCTCGGTGAACAGGTGCACCCGATCGCCGAACGCGATCTCGTAACGGTCGATCCGATGACCTGGCACCAGTTTTGCGCCGCCGACGACTGCGCGCTGGGCTTTCTGTGCCTCGTCAGCAAAGAGCGCGACCGGCCGCAGCTCCCGACGCCGGAAGAGGCGGCGCGGTTGAGGCGCTAGCGGAGGTCCGGCCGCCACCGGGACCGCGAGAGCGAGCGGGAAACGCTGGTCCTTCTCGGCGTTCTCCGTGTCCGGGCGGGAACGTGCAGAGGCTCAACGCGGCAGCACGGACGAACCCATCAGGTACTCGTCGACCGCTCGCGCGCACTGCCTTCCTTCGCGGATCGCCCACACCACGAGGCTCTGGCCGCGGCGCATGTCGCCGGCGGCGAACACCTTGTCGACGCTGGTCCGGTAGCAGCCCGCGCCGTCGGTCGGCGCGCGCGCATTGCCGCGCGCGTCGCGCTCGACGCCGAACGCTTCGAGCACCGACGCGGCGGGCGACACGAAACCCATCGCCAGCAGCACGAGATCGGCCGGCAGCTCGAATTCGGAACCGGGGACCTCGCTCATCTTCATCTGTCCGCTGGCCGGGTCCTTCTTCCACTCGACCCGCGCGGCGACGATCGCCTTGACGTTGCCCTTGCCGTCGTCGACGAAGCGCTTGGTCGTCACGGCCCACTCGCGCCGGGCGCCTTCTTCGTGCGAGCTGGACGTGCGCAGCTTGACCGGCCAGTACGGCCAGGTCAGCGCCTTGTTCTCCTGCGCAGGCGGCTGCGGCAGCAGCTCGAGCTGCGTGACGCTCGCGGCGCCCTGCCGGTTGCTGGTGCCGACGCAGTCCGAACCGGTATCGCCGCCGCCGATCACGACGACGTGCTTGCCGGTTGCGACGATCTGGTTCTTGACCTTGTCGCCGGCGACGACCTTGTTCTGCAGCGGCAGGAACTCCATCGCGAAGTGAACGCCGCGCAGCTCGCGCCCGGGGACAGGCAGGTCGCGCGGGACTTCCGCGCCGCCTGCGAGGACGACCGCGTCGAAGTCGGCGAGCAGCTTGTCCGGGGCGATCGTCTGCTTGGCCCAGCTGATCACCCCGCCGTCGAGCTTGCCGGTGCCGACCAGCACGCCGCTGCGGAAGACGACGCCTTCGGCTTCCATCTGCACGATGCGACGGTCGATGTGCGACTTCTCCATCTTGAAGTCGGGGATGCCGTAGCGCAGCAGCCCGCCGATGCGGTCGTTCTTCTCGAACACCGTCACGTCGTGACCCGCGCGCGCGAGCTGCTGTGCGGACGCGAGCCCGGCCGGCCCGGAGCCGACGATCGCGATCTTCTTGCCGGTCTTGCGGCGTGGCGGCTGCGGCAGCACCCAGCCTTCGGTCCAGCCCTTGTCGATGATCGCGTGCTCGATCGACTTGATGCCGACCGGATCGTTGTTGATGTTCAGCACGCACGCCGCTTCGCACGGCGCCGGGCACACCCGGCCGGTGAACTCCGGAAAGTTGTTCGTCGTGTGCAGGACCTCGAGCGCGCTCTTCCAGTCCTGCCGGTAAACCAGATCGTTGAAGTCCGGGATGATGTTGTTGACGGGGCAGCCGTTCGTGCAGAACGGGATGCCGCAGTCCATGCAGCGCGCGCCCTGGATGGCCGCCTGCTCGTCGGTCAGGTGCGCGACGAACTCGCGCCAGTGCTTCTTGCGCGACTGCGGCGGCTCGGCGGCCTCTTCGAGCCGCGCGTATTCGAGAAATCCGGTGACCTTACCCATGTTCAGCCATTCGTTTTGACCACCGAGACACGGAGATCACGGAGAGAAGCTCGGACCTTCTCTCCCGCTGCTCTCGCTGTCTCTGTGGCGAATCCTGCCTTCACGCAGCGAGCTTCTGCGGCTCGGCCTTTTTCTGCGCCTCGGCGAGCTGCTTCAGCGCGCGCCTGTACTCGTGCGGGAAGACCTTGACGAAGCGGGCGCGCATGCCGGCCCAGTTGTCCAGGATCATCCGCGCGCGCAGGCTGCCGGTGTAGCGGAAGTGCCGCTCGATGAGGTCGCGCAGCAGGAACTCGTCGGTCTCGCCGAGGTGCCAGATCGCCTCGTCGATGCGTTCCTGCTGCTCGGCGGTGGCAAGCACCGGTTCGAGCGCGACCATCGCGGGGTTGCACTTCTTCGCGAAGTCGCCGAACTCGTCGAACACGTAGGCGATGCCGCCCGACATGCCCGCGGCGAAGTTGCGGCCGGTGGCGCCCAGTACGACGACGGTGCCGCGGGTCATGTACTCGCAGCCGTGGTCGCCGGTGCCCTCGACCACCGCGGTCGCGCCCGAGTTGCGTACCGCAAAGCGCTCGCCGGCGACGCCGTTGAAGTACGCCTCGCCCGCGATCGCGCCGTACAGCACGGTGTTGCCGACGATGATGTTCTCGGTGCCCGCGCCGCGGAAGTCGTTCGGGCAGCGCACGATGATGCGTCCGCCCGACAGGCCCTTGCCGGTGTAGTCGTTGGCGTCGCCGACCAGGTCGAGCGTGATGCCGTGCGCGAGGAAGGCGCCGAAGCTCTGCCCGGCGGTGCCGTTCAACTGGATGTGGATCGTGTCGTCCGGCAGCCCCGCGTGGCCGTACTTGCGCGCCACCAGCGACGACAGCATCGTGCCGACGGTCCGGTTGACGTTGCGCACCGGCGTGATAAAGCTCACGCGTTCGCCGCGCTCGAGCGCGGGGCGACTCTGCTCGATCAGCTTGTGGTCGAGCGCCTTGGCGAGTCCGTGGTCCTGCTCCTCGCACTTGTAGCGAGCGACTTCCGGCGGCATCGGCGGCGAATACAGGATGCGGCTGAAGTCCAGCCCCTTCGCCTTCCAGTGTGCGACCGCCTTCTTCGCGTCGAGCAGATGGGTCGCGCCGATCAGCTCGCTGAACCTGCGCACGCCGAGCTGCGCCATGATCTCGCGGACTTCCTCGGCGACGAAGAAGAAGTAGTTGACGACGTGCTCGGGCTGGCCGGCGAAGCGCCGCCGCAGCACCGGGTCCTGCGTGGCGATCCCGACCGGGCACGTGTTCAGATGGCACTTGCGCATCATGATGCAGCCCTCGACCACGAGCGGGGCCGTCGCGAAGCCGAACTCGTCGGCGCCGAGCAGCGCGCCGATGACCACGTCGCGCCCGGTCTTCATCTGGCCGTCGACCTGGACCGCGATGCGGCCGCGCAGGCGATTGAGCACGAGCGTCTGCTGCGTCTCCGCCAGCCCCAGTTCCCACGGCGTGCCCGCGTGCTTGATCGACGACACGGGCGACGCGCCCGTGCCGCCGTCGTGGCCGGCGATCGTCACGTGGTCGGCCTTGGCCTTGGCCACACCCGCCGCGACGGTGCCGACGCCCACTTCGGACACGAGCTTGACGCTGATCGACGCGTTCGGATTGGCGTTCTTCAGATCGTGGATGAGCTGCGCGAGATCCTCGATCGAATAGATGTCGTGGTGCGGCGGCGGCGAAATGAGCCCCACGCCGGGCACCGAAAAGCGCAGCTTGGCGATGTACTCGCTGACCTTGTGCCCCGGAAGCTGGCCGCCCTCGCCCGGCTTGGCGCCCTGCGCCATCTTGATCTGGATCTGGTCGGCGCTGACGAGGTATTCGGTCGTCACGCCGAAGCGGCCCGAGGCGACCTGCTTGATCTTCGATCGCAGCGAATCGCCGTCCTGCAGCGGGATGTCGACCTCGACGCGATCGCGCCCGAGCACGCTCGCGAGCGTGTCGCCCTTCCGGATCGGAATGCCGCGCAGTTCCTGCGCGTAGCGCCGTTCGTCCTCGCCGCCTTCGCCTGTGTTGCTCTTGCCGCCGATCCGGTTCATCGCGATCGCGAGGACCGTGTGCGCCTCGGTCGAGATCGACCCGAGCGACATCGCGCCCGTCGAAAAGCGCTTGACGATCTCCTTGGCGGGCTCGACCTCGTCGAGCGGTATCGCCCGCTTCGGATCGACCTTGAACTCGAGCAGCCCGCGCAGCGTCATGTGCCTGCGACTCTGGTCGTTGATGAGCTGCGCGTACTCCTTGTACGTCTGATACGAGTTGCTGCGCGAGGCATGCTGCAGCTTGGCGATGGCATCCGGCGTCCACATGTGCTCCTCGCCGCGCACGCGCCACTGGTAGTCGCCGCCGGGGTCGAGCATGTGCGCGAGCACCGGATCGTCCGAGAAGGCGTCGCGGTGCATGCGCACCGCCTCTTCCATGACCTCGAAGAGGCCGATACCCCCGACGTTGCTCGCGGTGCCGCGGAAGTACTTGTCGACGAGATCCTTGCTGAGTCCGACCGCCTCGAAGATCTGCGCGCCGCAGTACGACATGTAGGTCGAGATGCCCATCTTGGACATCACTTTCTGCAGGCCCTTGCCGATCGCCTTGACGTAGTTCTTGATCGCCTTGTCCGCGGCTTCCTTGCCTTCGGCGCCGTAGCGGTCGATCAGCGTCTCCAGCGCGAGGTACGGGTGGATCGCCTCGGCGCCGTAGCCGGCGAGCAGCGCGAAGTGATGCACTTCTCGCGCCGATCCGGTTTCGACGACGAGCCCCGTCGAGGTCCGCAATCCCGCCGCGATCAGGTGCTGGTGGATCGCGCTGGTGGCGAGCAGCGCCGGAATTGCGACCTGGTCGGGCGCGACGTTGCGATCGCTGACGATCAGGATGTTGTAGCCGGCGCGCACCGCGTCGACCGCCTGGGCACACAGCGATGCGAGGCGCGCCTCCACGCCTTCCTTGCCCCAGCCGAGCGGATAGCAGATGTCCAGCTCGAAGCTGCGGAACTTGCCCGAAGCGTAGTTCGCGATGTCGCGGATCTTCGCCATGTCCTTGAAGTCGAGCAGCGGCTGGCTCACCTCGAGGCGCATCGGCGGATTGATGTTGTTGATGTCGAGCAGGTTGGGCTTCGGACCGATGAAGCTGACGAGCGACATGACGAGCTGCTCGCGGATCGGATCGATCGGCGGGTTGGTGACCTGCGCGAACAGCTGCTTGAAGTAGTTGTATAGGGGCTTGTTCTTGTTCGACAGCACCGGAAGCGCGCTGTCGTTGCCCATCGAGCCGATCGCCTCCTCGCCTTCGAGCGCCATCGGCGCCAGCAGCAGCTTGAGGTCCTCCTGCGTGTAGCCGAAAGCCTGCTGACGGTCGAGCAGCGGCACGTCGAGCCGCGCGGCCGACTGCGGCTGACCCTTCGCAGGCGGCAGATCGTCGAGCTTGATGCGGATGCGCTTGATCCACTCCTTGTACGGTTTGCTCGCGGCAAGCTGCGCCTTGATTTCGGCGTCGTCGATGATGCGGCCCTGCTCGGTGTCGATCAGGAACATCTTGCCGGGCTGCAGCCGCCACTTCTTGACGATGCGGCTTTCGGGGATCGGCAGCACCCCGACTTCGGAGGCCATGACGACCATGTCGTCGTCGGTGACGACGTAGCGCGCCGGTCGCAGCCCGTTGCGGTCGAGCGTGGCGCCGATGCGCACGCCGTCGGTGAAGGCGATCGCGGCGGGACCATCCCAGGGCTCCATCATCGCCGCGTGGTACTCGTAGAACGCGCGGCGGTTGTCGTCCATCAGCGTGTGCTGTTCCCACGCCTCCGGGATCATCATCATCACGGCATGCGCGAGCGGATAGCCCGCCATCGTCAGCAGCTCGAGGCAGTTGTCAAAGCAGGCGGTGTCCGACTGCCCCTCGTAGATCAGCGGCCACAGCTTGGACAGATCTTCGCGCAGCACGGGCGAACTCATCACGCCCTCGCGCGCGCGCATCCAGTTGAAGTTGCCCTTGACGGTGTTGATCTCGCCGTTGTGCGCGATCAGCCGGTAGGGGTGGGCCAGCTCCCACGACGGGAACGTATTGGTCGAGAAACGCTGGTGCACGAGCGCGATCGCGGAGACGACGCGCGGGTCGCGCAGGTCGCGGTAGTAGCGGCCGACCTGGTCCGCGAGCAGCAGACCCTTGTAGACGACGGTGCGCGTCGACATCGACGGCACGAAGTATTCCCGGCCGTGCTGCAGCTTCAGCGCCTGGATCTTGTGGCTCGCGGTCTTGCGGATCACGTACAGCTTGCGCTCGAGCGCGTCCGGCACCATCACGTCCGAGCCGCGGCCGATGAAGATCTGGCGGATCACCGGTTCGCGGTCTTTCACCAGCGGCGACATCGGCATGTCGTGGTCGACCGGAACGTCGCGCCACCCGAGCACGACCTGGCCTTCGGCGCGAACGGTGCGCTCGAGTTCCTGTTCGCAAGCGAGCCGGGAGGCGTTCTCGCGCGGCAGGAAAATCATCCCGACCCCGTACTCCCCCGGCGGAGGCAACGCGATCCCCTGCGTGGCGAGCTCTTCGCGGTAGAACTGGTCGGGGATCTGGATCAGGATCCCTGCGCCGTCGCCGCACAGCGGGTCCGCGCCGACCGCCCCGCGATGATCGAGGTTCTGCAGGATCAGCAGCGCCTGCTGGATCAGCGCGTGACTCGGCTTGCCCTTGATGTTGACCACGAAGCCGACGCCGCAGGCATCGTGCTCGTAGTTCGGGGCGTACACCCCATGCGTGGAAAGTTCATCGACCGCCCGCAGCTGTCGCCCCGTATCCATACGTCCCCTCGGTCTGCCCCCGTCAGAAAACCCACCGGCCGCACGGCTTTCGGAGGCGCAGCCGCACTGTACTGCGCCGCAATAGCCAGATCAACCTCGAAAAATGGGGTCAGACACCATTTTATGAGATCGGCCCTACGATCGAGCTAGAAAACGGGGACAGAGTAGTTCCGCGGCATCCCATGCCTAGACTGCTGCCCGCCACAGGTCGCGCTGCTTATCTCGCCCCGTGTGGCTCGGCTGGATCCGGCTTGCGGGGGCGCCCTCGTGGCCGCGGCTGGGATGCTGCCTGGGAACCCGTGGCGAACGCCCCGAGCGGGCGTCCGCGGTTGGTGGCCGATCGAAGCAACAGCAGCAACTCCGGC
>JBFMFC010000024.1:0-25918 GCA_040752195.1 Pseudomonadota bacterium
ATCCTGCTCAGCCGCCGCAGCCGCCCAGCGTGACCTTGACTTCCTTGGACGCGACGTAGAACTTGCCGTCGGCCTTGACGACCGCGTACACGTTCGACGTCTGGCCCATCTTGATACGGGTGGAGACATTGGGCTCGGTGCCGGCCGGGATGTTGAAGCCGGCGGCCAGCACGTTCGGGTTCTTCTCGACCAGCACGTACACCGCCTGCGTCTTCGGGATCCGGCTCGCAACGCCCACCGGCACAACGGCGCCGTTTTCGGCGATGTCGGGCGCCGTGATCGCGATGTCCTTGCTTTCCACCGGTGCGCCACCGCCGAGCGCCTTGATCGCATCGCCCACGCTCTTCGTTTCGAACGCAGCCTTGTTCCAGGCTGGCTGTTGCGCGAAAGCCTCCTCGGTTGTCAGCAGACCCGCCGCGGCCAGAAGGCCCAAGATCCCGGTCTGCTTCATGAAGTCGCGTCGTGTCTCACTCATGAATCACCTCCGTCAATGTTCGTCGAGTTGCGTTGATCGTAACCAACGCGGCATCGGTCAGCATTCCACTTGGGGATTACCCCGATCCAAGGCGCGATCCGATGCTCGGCACCCTGGTTGCTGTGCGAGCGGGTCGTTGCCCGCCCGTTGTTGTTCCGGATCTCACGCAGCTCACCGAGCGCTGGACCCGCGCGCCGGAGGCTGTCGCGCCCGCGCCGCCGTGCGGCCGTCGCCGGGACCCGGGCGCCTTTGCCGCCGACCGCGCGGCACTTCGCTCTCGCTCTGTGACCACCATCACTGTGCGGGAAGTAAAACAGCGTGACGAACGAAAAGAAACACTTCCAAAGGGTTATTCGCGGCGCACCCAGCGGGCATGCGCTGGCGTACCAGTCTGCGTAACGCTGGCGGACAGCGCCTGAAGCGCCGCCGGGGCCGCGTCGGCATGTCTGCCCTAGGCTGCGCGTGGACCGCCTCGACCCGTGCGTTCGGCGAGTTGCATTCGCCGCGCGCAACCCGCGCCCAAGCGTCACTGCGCGCGCGCCGTCTGCCAACCGTGGCGCCGGACGCAAAGGCACCGCCGCGAACGGATGTCACAACCGACGCCGGCCCGCCCCGCACGTCCTAGATGAACAGGCTGATGTCGGCGTTGCCGGCGAATCCCAGGAACATCGTCGCGCCGCCGAACTGCGTCTGCGGGATGAAGTCGTCCTTGCTGAAGTCGAACAGGTCGACCGTCATCTGGCAGCCGATGAACTTGACGTCGGACTCGATGCACAGGTTGCGAAGTTCCTCGATCGACGCCACGCCCTTGGACTTGATCTTGTTCTTCATCATCATCGTCGCCATCGACTCCATGCCGGGCAGCGCCTGCACGAGCACCGGCATCGGCACCGGCATCGGCATCGCCGGGTTGGCGAGCGGGCTGATCTTCAGATCCGACAGATCCTTTTTCAGCAGCGTCAGGCCGTAGAAGGTGAAGAAAATCTGGACTTCGTAGCCGAGCGACGCGGCGGTCGAAGCGAGGATGAAGGGCGGGTACGCCCAGTCCAATGTCCCTTTGGTGGCGATCAACGCCATCTTTTTCTGACTCACGGCAGCCTCTCGGTGTGGGTAGACGCAGCGCGGCCGTCGGCCGCATCTGGCAGCAGGTCAAGGATGCGCAACCGCAGCGGCTGCGCGCGACACAGCACCGTCAACGGCGCTTGAGATAGAACACGTACGTGCCGCCGTCCTGCTCGGAGGCAAGCAGCTCGTTGCCGGTCTGCTCGGAAAATGCCTTCATGTCGGCGACCGAGCCTGCGTCCGTCGCCACTACCTTGAGGACCTGCCCGGCAGCAAGCTCGTTCAGCGCCTTGCGCGTCTTGACAATCGGCATCGGGCACGCCAGTCCGCGCGCGTCGAGTTCCTTGTCGTATTTCATCCGGAGTCTCCTATTCGTTCGGCCGTCCCTGAGCGCAGCGGGGAACAGGCGGCTTTTGAGTCCGCGCACGAGAGTGTAGCGATGAAACCCTGGCGCGTCCGCGGCTTGCGCACTGCTGCGAAGGCGTGGCGCCGCCTACCCGCATGGGTGATTCATGCAGCCCCGAGCGCCTCGCAGAATGGGTCGGGCCTGACACGACGCTCATTACATGCCCCTGCCGCCAGCGGATTCCCGCCCCTTCATCCCCATCCTCCCCGCCCGCGGCGCGGAGCACGCCTCGAGCGCGACCGAGCACGCCTGCAGCGGTGCCGAGTCGTTCGCGCTGATGGTTCTCGGCGACTCCATGGCGCCCGAGTTCAGCGACGGTGACATCGTGATCATCGAACCCGAAGGGCTCGCCACCGATCGCTCATACGTGCTCGCATTCTGGCAGGACGAGTGGATCTTCCGCCAGCTCGTGCGCAGAGACGACCGCTGGTGCCTGCGCGCGCTCAATCCGCAGTATCCCGACATCGATCTGCCCGACCTGGGCGCCGTGCGCGGCGTGATCACGCAGAAGAGCCGCCCTGGCCGCCGACGTGCCAGCAAGCGCTACGTCGAGTGAATCGGGGCGTCGATGCCGCATGCCGAACTGGCCTCGGTCGTCGACGTCGTCCAGCGCAATTGCGATCTGGCCGACGCGCGCCATGCGCGCGAGAAGTCGATGTGCACGTACCTGCTCGACATGCGCGAGCACTTTCGCTGGGCAGCGCAGCTTCCGCTCGGCGCCGCCCCGGACCGGGCGCGGCTGTCCGAGTGGATCGCCCGCCGCGAGCGAAGCTGGGAGGCGCTGCCCGTCGCGGATGGGGCATTCGCACCGCTGCCGCTCGGCGCCGGGATCGATCCGTTCGATGACGACGCGGCGAACCGTCATCTGACGGCCTACGGCTGGGTGTACGGTGCCGGGATCGGACTGTTCGGCGCGCCGCTGTTCTTTCTCGCAGAACGCGCCGCCGAGCACACGCGCGATGGTGCGCGCGTGATCGTCACCGATCGCGAGTGGGCGCGCGGGATGGCCGCCCCGCCCGCCGTGAGCCGAAAAAACACGATCATCGTGCGCCTCGATGCGTTGCGGCGCTGGCTGTGGACGCGCGTCGAGGCGGGCAGCGTACGTCGCGGCGACGGCGCGTTCGCCGCGGTGTTGCGCGCGTACGCCGACGTCGACGCGGCGGCCGGCGTCGAGCGCATGGCGCGCAGCGAGGCCGAGACGCTGATCCTGCACGAGCTGGGCGAGCTGCGCGCCGGCTCGCTGCTCGGCGAGGACTGGGAGCGGATGATCGCCGACAGCCCGCGCCGCACCGAACTCGTGCTGCGCGCAGTGCGCGATCTGCTGGCCGACTGCGTCGTCACGCTGCCGCAACTGCTGGCGCGCGACGCGCGCGCCTCGCTGCTGTTCTGGTACGCAACCTTCGACGGACTGCGGCGCCAGCTCGCTCCGGAGCTCGCGCGCGCGTTCCACGCGGCCCCCGAGCGCATCGACCGCGCCGCGCTCGCAGACGCCGCGCATGCCGGCTCGAGTCGCTGGCTCGAATGCGCGGGCGAACTCAAGGCGGCCTGGCACCGCGGCGGCCGCGCGGCGCTCGTCGAGACCGCGGAAGCGCTTGCCCCGCGTCAGTGATTCGCCGCGGGCTCGGTCACCTGCTCGGATAGCACGGGCACCGCGCCACCACGATCCGACGCGCCTTCGAACCACGCGAGCTTGTCGCGCAGCTTGACCACGTCGCCGACGATCACGAGCGTGGGCGGGTGCAGACCCGCCTCCTCGACCTTGCGCGCGAGTTCGCCGAGCGGGGCGACCACCACGCGCTGCTGCGGCAGCGTGGCCTGCTGCACGACGGCGGCCGGCATGTCGGCCGGAAGACCGTGCGCGATCAGCTGCTCGCACAGCGCCGGCAACCCCAGCAGCCCCATGTAGATTACGAGCGTCTGGCGCGGGCGCGCGAGCCCGTGCCAGTCGAGGTCCATCGTGCCGTCCTTCAGGTGGCCGGTGACGAGCACGCACGACTGCGCGTAGTCGCGATGCGTCAGCGGGATTCCGGCGTACGCCGCGACACCGCACGCGGCGGTGATGCCCGGGACGACCTGGAAGCGCACGCCCGCGGCGGCAAGCGACTCGATCTCCTCGCCGCCGCGCCCGAAGACGTACGGGTCGCCGCCCTTCAGACGCAGCACGCGCTGGCCCTGCCTGGCCAGTTCGATCATCAGCGCGTTGATCTGCTCCTGCCGCATCGCGTGATTTGCGCGCCGCTTGCCGACGTAGATGCGGCGCGCATCGCGCCGCGTGAGATCGACGATCGCCGGCGATACCAGGTTGTCGTACAGCACGACGTCGGCCTGCTGCATCAGACGCAGCGCGGCGAAGGTCAGCAGGTCGGGGTCGCCGGGGCCGGCGCCGACGAGGTACACCTCGCCTGCCGGCGCGCGCCGCGCCGGATCGTCGAGCTCGCGCTCGAGCTCGGCTTCGGCCTGCTGCAGCCGGCCCGAGAACACCAGTCCCGCGATCGGGCCCTGCAGCACGCGTTCCCAGAACGGCCGCCGCGCCGAAGGCGGCAGCGCGCGCTTGACACGTTCGCGAAAGCGCTGCGCGAGCTGTGCGAGCTGCCCGTACGTCGCCGGGATCAGGCTTTCCAGACGCGCGCGGATCAGCCGCGCGAGCACGGGCGACGCGCCGCCCGTCGACACCGCGATCAGCACCGGCGAGCGGTCGACGATCGCCGGCAGGATGAACGAGCACAGCTCGGGGTCGTCGACGACGTTGACCGGCGTTGCCTGCGCGCGCGCCAGTCGCGACACCTCGGCGTTGACCGCGCGGTCGTCGGTCGCCGCGATCACCAGCGCCACCCCGGCCAGCGACTCGCGCGAGAACGTCGCCGCACGATGTTCGACGCGACCCTGCTGGACGAGCTCGGCGAGCGCCTCGCACAGTTCGGGCGCGGTCACCGTCACCCGCGCGCCGGCGTCGAGCAGGAGTTGCGCCTTGCGCGCGGCGACCTCGCCGCCGCCGATCACCGCACAGCGCTCGCCGGCGAGCTTCAGGAAGATCGGCAGATGGTCCATCGCTACCAGTACGCGAGCAGCCGGCCGCCTTCGACCTTCGACTGCCAGCGCTTCAGCGGCGTCGATCCCTTGGCGATGCATTGGCCGGTCGTGATGTCGAACGCCCACTCGTGCTTCGGGCAGGTCAGCCGCGTGCCCTTGAGCGCCAGGTGCGGGATGTTGGTCGTCTGGTGCGGACAGCGGCTGTCGTAGACGCGGTACTCGTCGGTCGAGCGATACACGAACAAGCCCCGCCCGTCGCAGTCGACGCGGCGCGTGGCGCCGACCTCGAGTTCGCCTGCCGCCATCACGTCGTGCCAGGTCGCAGGCAGGCCGAGCCCGCTCGCCTGGAACTCGGGCAGGTCCATGTCGAGGATGATGTCGACGGCCCACACGATCTTGGCCAGCCCCAGCGCCGGGAACGCCATCAGCAGCGCGTCGAGCACCTCGGCCGCCGTGCAGCCTTCGCGCAATGCGCGCATCAGGTACTGGCGGAAGCCGCGATCGGTCTGCGAGTGCACCTTGGTGATCACGGAGATCAGGTTGCGCGTCTTCGGATCCAGGTTCTTGCCGGCTTCCTTGAGGAATTTCAGGTAGTGGCCCATCGCCTCGGGGCGGGCCTTGACGAGGAAGTTCAGTGCGTCGCTCATGGTCGGTATGTGAGGTGAGATTCAGAGCACGAGGCCATGCGTGCGGCCCGGCAGCGCGCCGGCACCCAGCACTCCCTGCACGACCGGCTGCACGAACTCGGGGGGTCCCGCCACGAAGACATCGCATTGAGCCAGTTCGCGCCGGGACGCGACGACGGCCTCGACCACTTGCCACGCGCCCCCTGCGGGCGAACTGTCGGCGAGCAGCCGGTGCGAGAAGTTGTCGAAGGCCGCCGCCCACGCGCGGCACTGGTTTGCCAGGTAGTGGCCGTCCGCACGCGTCGCGAGCCAGTACAGGTCGAACGCCTCGACCTGCTCACCCGCCATCGCGTGCTCGAGCAGGCTCTTGATCGGCGCAAAGCCCGTGTCGCACGCTACCAGAACGAGCGGCCGCGCGCTGTCGGCGTCGAGCACGAAGTCGCCGCTCGGCCCGCGCACGCTGACCGGTGCGCCGGCCTTGATCCGGCCGGCAAACAGCGCCTGCGCCAGCGGCGCGTCGTCGTCGCGCGCGATATGGAAGTGCAGATTGCGCTCGTCGCACGGGCAGCTCGCCAGCGGCACGGCCTGCTGCAAGTCGCCCTGCTCACTCGCCACACCGAGCGTCACCGACTGGCCGGCGAGGAATCGCAGGCGGTTGCTGCGCGGCGTCTGCAGATGCAGCAGCCGCGTATCGGGCGCCAGCGGCTCGACCGCGCGCACCGTGGCGACGAGGTCCTGCGCGGGGATGTCCGCCGGTCCACGCGCCTCCAGCGTCTCGACCGCGACGTCGGTGACTGCCGTCTGCGTGCACAGCAGCACGTAGCCCTGCCGCTTCTCGGCCTCCGACAGCGGATAGTCCGAGTGCTGGATCTGGCGCACCTCGCCGCTGACCACCCGGGCCTTGCACAGCCCGCAGGTGCCGGTGCCGCATCCGTACGCGAAGCGCATGCCGGCCTTCAGCCCCGCCTGCAGGATCGAATCGCTGCCTTCGACGAGGAACTGCCGCCCGCTGGGCAGCACGGTGACCTGCGCGGAAATGAGCTGTAGCACGTTGACCATCGCGTCGAGCGTACCCGCGGGTTCAGCACCGAGCACGCGCTGCAATCCCCGCTCCAGCATGTCCATGAGATCCACCCATCGTTGATCGGTCGCGGCGAGCTGCGCGACGCGATCGCGCGTGTCGACCACCAGCGCGTGATAGGCCTGCGTGAGCCGCCGCAGGTCGGCCAGCTCCTGCCCCTGCACAAACAGGCGCTGCGCGAGCACCTCCTGCGACGGCAGCATCCGCTCGCGCACGCGCCTGCCGAATGCGGCCTCGCGGATCTGCGTCACCTTTTCGAACGCGCCCGCATCGTCGATCACGGCGGCCGGAAACGCACGCCGCAGCTCGTCGACGTCGATCTTGCCGTCGAACGCGGCCAGCTCGCCGGTGAGCACCATCTTCTGCAGCGTCCCCCGCGGCACCCCGACCAGTTGCGCGGCACGCGCCAGACTCAGAAGCTGCGACATCGCGCATCGCCTTCAGCCGTGCACCAGCGCGGTCGGGCACGGCACGGCGCCGATCAGCGCTTCGATCGCCCGGGATAGCCGCCCGTGGGCCGACTGCGCGGGCGTCAGCCCGAGCACCAGCAGGTCGGCGCCGGCCTGCTGCACGCGCGGCGCGAACGCCGCGTCGAGCGCGCCGGCGTCGGCCAGGCGCTCGCACGCCACGCCCTGCTGACGCGCGCTGGTCGCCACGATGGCAGCGTCGCTTTCGCTCGCGCACACCGCCAGCGGCGCGTGCGCGAGCGCCGCCAGCCGCACGGCGACCGGCGCGACGGCGCCGGCGTCCGCGTGCGGCTCGATCGCGACCAGCACGCGGCGCGACCACAGCGGCGCGTCGGCCACCATCAGCACCGGGACGGTCGAATGCGCGGCAACCTGGCTCACCATCTCGCCGACCACGAGCCGCGCCAGGACGCCGCGCTTGCCGACGCGGCGGGTCACCAGCAGGTCAGCCTGCTGTTCGCGCGCTTCGTCGGTGATCTCGCGCCATGGCTCCTCGCCCTCGCGCACGCGATACGACGTCGCGACGCCCGCGGCGCGCGCCTGCCGCGCCAGTTCCTCGAGCGCGGCGCGCGCGGCTGCCTCTTCGGCGGCCGCCTGCTCGGGCGCCACGATCTGGTACTCGGGATTGGCGACCAGCGGATAGACCGCGTGCAGCGACGCCTGCGCACGGCGCGCCAGCTCGATCGCGAGCCGCTCCGCGCCGGCATCGAAGCGCGTGCGCTCGGTCGCGAGCACCAGCCGCATTGTCAGTGTCCGACGCGCACGAGTCCCGACGCCGCCAGCGCGAGCACGGCCACCTGCAACAGGCACAGCGCGGCGAACAGGCGCTCGCGCCGCTTCAGGTAGATCGGCACGACCGCCAGCAGCGGCGCGGCCGAGCAACTCGCCAGCAGCGCGATGGCGGCGAGATTCAGGATGTCGCTGCGGTCGAGCAGCCGCACCCAGCCCCAGCCGGGCGACTGTCCCGTGGAGCGCAGCATCTCGGCGGCCGACATCGTCCACGCTCGCGGCAAGTCCGGATGCGGAATCAGCGGCTCGAGCATCGCGGTCGCGTGCACCACGAACGCGATCACCAGCAACGCCAGCCCGAGCGAACTGCCCCAGTGCAGCCACGCCGCATAGCGCACCTGTTCCGGCGGGCTCTGCACCGTGCCCGCTTTCGCCACCACCGCTTCGATGTCGCGCTTCATGCGCCGATCCCCAGTCCGACCAGCAGCGCGCGCCCGCCGGCAAAAAGAAGCATTGCGATCACCAGCTTGCGGATCAGCGACGCCTTCAGCACCGTCAGCAGCCGCGCGCCGATCTTCGCCCCCAGCATCATGCCGACGATCGACGGCGCAGCGATCACCGCCAGCACCGCGCCGCTATTCAGATACACCCACGCCGCCGACGAGTCCACCAGCGACAGGATGAAGCTCGACGAGCCCGCCGCCACCTTCAGCGGCGCGCCCATCACGATGTTCAGCGCCGGCACGTTGGCCCAGCCGGCGCCGAGACCGAACATCCCCGCCAGCACCCCGATGAAGAAGAACAGCGCCAGCCCCTGCGGCGTGCGGTGCGTACGCCAGTGCACCTCCCTGCCCGACGCTGCGTCGACGAACACGCCGTGCATGCCGAGCAGCGCGCCGAGGCGGTCGCTCGACGGCACGTCGGGGACTTCGGTCTTGCCCGCCTTCAGCATCACCGCGACGATGCCGAGGATCGTCGCGCCGAGTGCGATCCGCACCACCGACGCGGGCAGCGCCAGGCCCAACAGTGCGCCGGCCATCGAACTCACCGACGCGATCAGCGCCAGCGGCAGCGCCAACCGAATGTTCGCCAGCCCGCTGCGCAACAACGATGGCCCGGCCGCGAGCGCGCTCGAAAGCGCCACCAACAGCCCCGCGCCGCGCACGAAGTCGAGATGGAAAGGAAAGAACCCGCTGACGAGCGGCACGAACAGTACGCCGCCGCCGACGCCCGCGGGAACCGCGACCATGCCCAGAAAGAAGCACACCACGAACAGCGCCAGCGGCCAGTGCCACCAGCCCGCGCCGTCGGCGTTCGACAGCGCATCGGCTTCAGCGGCGGCCGCGGCCGGGTCGATCCAGAGCGCGAGCAGCAGCACCGCTGCCCGCGGTACGATGGCGAGCGCGCGGCTCGCGCCGCCGCGCTGCGCGCGAGTCGTCGTCGTCGTCAAGTCGGTTGCTCGCTTTTGTTGCTCGTTGCCCGTCACTATGTGGATGCGCTGGGCGGCGGACGGTCAACGGGCAACGAGCAGCCGATTTCCGCCGGGCGATCTTGTCCCGCAAGCGCACCTCAAGCCCATTACCGGCACCGGGTAGCGCTTCTTACCCATGTGGGGAGTTATTGGCGGAGCCCGCATAGCCGAAGATCGCATGACCCCGCCGGCGTGTCGACGATCACGTCGGCGCAGGCAGGGGCGCAAGTGAACAGAAAACAACCATTCGGGCGCCGGCACTCGTCGGCACGGCGCCCGCCATCCGGGGCGGGAGACTCATCGTGCAACGCCTAGTCAATCCGCACGGCGGCGGGGCGCTCAAGCCGTTGCTGCTCGAGGGCGACGCGCGCAAGGAGGCGCTGGCGCGCGCCAAGTCGCTGCCGAAGCTGCGTGTCACCTCGCGCGAGAAGGGCGACCTGATCATGCTCGGGATCGGCGGATTCACGCCGCTCGACGGGTTCATGACGCACGGCGACTGGGAGCGCGTCTGTGACGGCATGGAGCTCGCCTCGGGCCTGTTCTGGCCGATCCCGATCACGCTGTCGGCGAGCAGCGAGGACGCCGGCCGCTTCCATACCGGCGACGAGATCGCGCTCGTCGATCCCGAGTCCGACGAGATTCTCGCGCTGATGCGGGTGACCGAGAAATACACCATCAACAAGAAGCACGAGTGCATGATGGTGTTCCGCACCGCCGACCCTGCGCATCCGGGCGTCAAGATGGTGATGGAACAGGGCGATGTGAATCTGGCCGGCACCGTTCAGGTGCTGTCGACCGGCGGCTTCGCGGAAAAGTACGGCGCGCTGTTCATGACACCGGCGCAGACGCGCGAGCTGTTCGAGTCGCTCGGCTGGTCGCGCATCGCCGCGTTCCAGACGCGCAACCCGATGCATCGCTCGCACGAGTACCTGGCCAAGGTCGCGATCGAGGTGTGCGACGGTGTGCTGGTCCATTCGCTGCTTGGTGCGCTGAAGCCGGGCGACATCCCGGCCGAGGTGCGCACGCGCGCGATCGCCACGCTGATCGATCACTACTTCGTCAAGAAGACCGTCGTGCAGGCGGGCTATCCGCTCGACATGCGCTACGCCGGTCCGCGCGAAGCGCTGCTGCACGCGCTGTTCCGCCAGAACTACGGCTGTTCGCATCTGATCGTAGGGCGCGACCATGCGGGCGTGGGAAGCTATTACGGGCCGTTCGACGCCCACAAGATCTTCGACGAGATACCGCGCGACGCGCTGGAGACGAAGCCGCTGAAGATCGACTGGACGTTCTGGTGCTACCGGTGCGGCGGCATGGCGTCGGCGCGGACCTGCCCGCACGAGGACCAGGACCGGCTGCTGGTGTCGGGCACCAAGCTGCGCAAGTGGCTGTCCGAGGGCGCCGACGTGCCGGCCGAGTTCAGCCGGCCCGAGGTGCTGGCGGTACTCAGGGAGTACTACGAGGGTCTCGCCGCGCACGAGCGCGTCGAGGTTAAGCTGACCGGGCACTCGGCCCGCTGAAAGCGGCCGGGTCGAAACAACAGCTGCGATTGTTCGCGGAGGAGATACACGATGTTCACCACCAATCCGTTTGCCGGGCTGTCGGCGTCGCTTTCGCCCACGGTCATGCAGGCGTACGTCATCGTCATGTTCATACTGGTCGTGGTCGGAACGCTGTTCGACGTCGTGCACAAGGGAAGCGCCCGGTACTTCTTCGAGAACCTGCGCAGGTCGAAGGCGAAGGCGCCGCGGCAGGTCGGCGGCGGCGAGCTCGTCTCGATCGCCGTGCAGACCGCAGTGGTCGACGTGCTGACCTCGGGCGAGTTCTGCAACGTGCGCCGGCGCATCGCCCACCTGCTCGGGATGTACGGGTTCGTGTTCTACGTGCTCGCCACGGTGGTGCTGGTTTTCAATCCATCGGCAAGTCCGTTCTGGGCGACGCTGTGGTGGATCGGCGCGCTGATGATCTGCGTCGGCGGTTACTGGTTCTGGTTCTTCATCCGCGTCGACGTGGCGGCCGAGGGCCACTCGCCGTTCCGCATCATGCGGGCCGACCTGTTCATCCTGTCGCTGCTGGCGAGCGCCACGCTCGGCCTGATCTGGGCCGCCACCGGCGGCGGCGTCGGCGTGCTGTTCTGGCTGTTCATCCTCGCCAATACCGTGCTGTTTGCGGGGGTTCCCTGGTCGAAGTTCGCGCACATGTTCTTCAAGCCGGCGGCCGCCTTCGAGAAGCGACTGGCCAAGGCGAACGGGACCGCCGACAACCTGCCGACGCAGACGCGCGACGATCCCGAGCAGCAGAAGCGACACTCGATGGAGCTGTTGCTCAACGCGCCGATGGACATGGGGCTCGGCATCAAGCGCGAAGCGCCGCGGCACTACTGACAAGCGGGAAGCACCCGCAACTTCTCTACTGGATCAAACAAGGAGCCGGACGAATGCCAACCTTCGTCTACATGACGAGGTGCGATGGATGCGGGCACTGCGTCGACATCTGCCCGTCGGACATCATGCACATCGACAAGACCTATCGGCGCGCCTACAACATCGAGCCGAACATGTGCTGGGAGTGCTACTCCTGCGTGAAGGCCTGCCCCCAGCATGCGATCGACGTGCGCGGATACGCCGACTTCGCGCCGCTGGGCCACAGCGTGCGGGTCCACCGCGACGAACAAAAGGGCACGATCGCGTGGCGGATCAAGTTCCGCAACGGCACGGAGAAGAACTTCCTGTCGCCCATCACCACCAAACCCTGGGGCCAGGCGATTCCCAAGCTCGCGGAGGTTGCGCCTCCGAGCAAGGAGATGCGCGACAGCCAGCTCCTGTACAACGAACCGAAGTACATCCGTTTTGACGACGGCGGACTGCGGACGCTGAAGGACGCGGGTCTCAAACTGAAGAAAGGCGTGTACTACTAATGGCCTACGACACCATCATCGAAGACGGCATCGACATCCTCGTGGTCGGCGCCGGGCTGGGCGGGACGGGCGCCGCGTGGGAGGCTCGCTTCTGGGGGCAGAACAAGAAGATCGTCATTGCCGAGAAGGCCAATATCGACCGCTCGGGTGCGGTCGCCCAGGGCCTGTACGCGATCAACTGCTACATGGGAACGCGCTGGGGGGAAAACCAGCCGGAGGACCACGTCCGCTATGCGCGCATCGACCTGATGGGCATGGTGCGCGAGGATCTGCTCTTCGACATGGCGCGCCACGTCGACTCGACGGTGCATCAGTTCGAGGAGTGGGGGCTGCCGATCATGAAGAACCCGAAGACCGGGCGCTATCTGCGCGAAGGTCGGTGGCAGATCATGATCCACGGCGAGTCCTACAAGCCCATCGTGGCCGAGGCCGCGAAGAAGTCGGCGGACAAGGTCTTCAACCGCATCTGCGTGACTCACCTGCTGATGGACGAAAGCCGCGAGAACCGCGTCGCCGGCGCCGTCGGCTTCAACGTCCGCACCGGCAACTTCCACGTCTTCAAGGCCAAGACGGTGATCTGCGCCGCCGGCGGCGCGTCCAACATCTTCAAGCCGCGCTCGGTCGGCGAAGGCGCGGGGCGCACGTGGTATGCGCCATGGTCGTCGGGGTCCGCCTACGGGCTGCTGATCAACGCCGGCGCCAAGATGACGCAGATGGAAAACCGCATTGTGCTGGCCCGATTCAAGGACGGCTACGGTCCGGTCGGCGCCTACTTCCTGCACCTGAAGACCTACACGCAGAACGGGCTCGGCGAGGAGTACGAGTCGAAGTGGTGGCCGGAACTGCAGAAGATGGTCGGCAAGGAATACCTGGATCCGGAAGCGTCGCACCTGACGCACCGCCCGATCCCGACCTGCCTGCGCAACCACGCGCTGATCAGCGAGATCAACGCCGGCCGCGGACCGATTCACATGGTGACGATGCGCGCCTTCCAGGATCCGCATCTGGAAGAAGTCGGATGGGAGAACTTCCTCGGCATGACCGTCGGGCAGGCGGTCCTCTGGGCGGCCACCGACGTCGATCCGAAGAACGAGAACCCCGAGCTCACCACCTCCGAGCCCTATGTGATGGGCTCGCATGCGACCGGTTCAGGCGCGTGGTGCTCCGGGCCCGAGGACGTATCGCCCCCCGAGTACTTCTGGGGCTACAACCGGATGACGACGGTCGAAGGTCTGTTCGGCGCAGGCGATGCGGTCGGCGGCACGCCGCACGCGTTCTCGTCGGGTTCGTTCACCGAAGGCCGGCTGGCCGCCAAGGCCGCGTGCAAGTACATCGACGACGGCAAGGCCGAGGGCATCGTCGTCTCGCAGGCGCAGATCGAGCGCCTCAAGCAGGAGGTGTACAAGCCGCTCGAGCACTACCGGATCTATCGCAATGCGGTCGTCGCGGGCGATGTCAACCCGTACTACATCACCCCGAAGCAGGGACTGGACCGGCTGCAGAAGCTGATGGACGAGTACTGCGGCGGGGTGACGGCCAACTACATGACCAACGAGAAGCTTCTGAACATCGGCCTGAAGAAGCTCAAGATCATGGAGGAGGATCTGGAGAACCTGGCGGCTGCCGATCTGCACGAGCTGCTGCGCGCATGGGAACTCAAACACCGCCATCGCGCGGCCGAGTGCGTCACGCAGCACACGCTGTTCCGCAAGGAGACGCGCTGGCCCGGCTACTACTATCGCGGCGACTACATGAAAGTCGACGACCAGAACTGGCACGTGCTGACGGTCTCGCGGCGTGACCCGAAGACCGGCGAGTACACGATGGAGAAGGCGCCCTGCTACCACCTGGTGGCGGATGAGAAGTAGCGGGTTGGCCGGCGACGCGCGTGAACATCATCGAGAAAACCGACGACGAGATCCTGGCGCTGGCCACGCCGCTCTGGCGTGACCTCGTCAGGTACTCGAACGAAGGCAAGTACGGCGAGTTCTCGAAGAACTTCTCGAGCTCGTTTGCGCGCGCGATGGACCAGGTCGCGGCAGGCCACCAGTTCGCCAACAGCGAGCTGGCGAGGAACCTCTCCGAGCAGTTCGACACCCTCGGCATCATCCGCCGCGGCGAGCATGTGACCGTCCTGTTCCGCCAGCGCAGCACCAAGAAGCCCGGCGAATGGCTCGGGCGGCTCGTCCTCGGTTACGAGGACGGCAAGCTCAGGATCTTCGGCGCATCCATCTTCTGACCACTTCGTCGGGATCTGACGTGGGCGAAATCATCCAGGCCGGCAAGTACGTCGAGCTGAGCTACAAGGTGACGGACCGGAAGTCGGGACACGTCCTGACCCGGGTCGAGTTTCCGTTGGGCTATGTCCATGGACAGAACGAAATCCTGGCCCCTTCGGTCCACATGCAGCTCGAGGGCCGATCGGCCGGCGACACGATCGAAGTCGTCATCGACGGAAATCAGATCTTCGGCCCGCGGGACGAGTCGCTGGTCTTCACCGATCGCATCGAGAACGTACCCGAGGAGTACCGGCAGGTCGGCACCTCGATCCTGATGGAGAACGATGCGGGCCAGACGCGAAGCTTTCTCGTGACGCACGTCGACGACGAGACGCTGACCGTCGATGGCAACAATCCGCTCTGCGGCAGGGAGGTCGTCTTCACGCTCGAGATACTGACCGTGCGCGACGCCACCGCCGACGAGCTGAAGGCCGGCGGAGCGGTCGGCGCGAGCCCGAACGTCGACCCGTCGCTGCTCAGACCGGTCTGAAGCGATGTTCACGCCCCACGACAAAACGCGGACGCAATCGCTTGTGCGCGACGTCCCGACTTCACGGTAAGAAGAGGTGAACGATGAGTGACAACGAGCAAAAGCCCGTCACCAAGGTTCCTGACGGACATTCGCGTTACGTGATAACGCGTCAGTTGCCGCCGAACGAAAAGGGGTTCGTCGGCTTCGAGACGATCTGGGAGCCGTTCCAGAAGGAAGCCGAGTACCAGACGCCGAAGCAGCCGTAGGCTTTCATGGCACAGCATCGATCCGGTGGATCGCGGCGCCGGAGCGGACCCTGCCTCGGGTCTGCGCCGGCGCCCATCGCTCGCTTCCGGTACGCGCTGGACGCAGCGGCCCGCGTCGGTCCGTCGACGGGGCGGCCGGGCGGCGCACCCCCTATTCCACGCCAGCGACGGGCTGCTCCATGAAGGTCAACCGGTACATGACCCGGTCGGTGCTCACCGTGACTCCCGACACGGAGTTTCACCGTGCGCTGGACCTCATGCGCAGCCGCCGCGTGCATCATCTGCCGGTGGTCGACGGCGGGCGCGTCGTCGGCATGGTGGCCGAACGCGACTTGCTGCTCGCGGCGGCCAACTTCGGATCGTCGGAGCTGCCGGTCGGCGAGATCATGAGCCACCCTGCGGTGTGCGTAGCCGAGACTGCGCCGCTGAAAGAGGCCGCACGCGTGCTCGTCGAGAAGCACATCGGCAGCCTCCCGGTGCTCGATTCGACCGGCGCGCTGGTCGGCATCATCACCGAGACCGACATCTTCAGGATCGCCGCCGGGATGCTGCGCGCGCGTCCTGCCGTACGCACGGCCGCCCCCAAGAAGGTCGGCGCGAAGAAAGCGCCGCGCGAACGCGTCGGCACGGCACGCCGCGCGAAGCCACGCGCGCCCCGGCGTTGAGAGGCTCTCACGCGCAGCGCGGACACGCCCCAGGCAGGACGACAGCCCGCCGGAGTTGCAACCGTGAACAGTTTGTCGCAGCCGAACGCGAAGTCCGCCACGCCACCCACCGATGACGAGGGCTACCTGATCGACCCCGCCGACTGGGACGAAGGAGTGGCCGAGACGCTCGCGCGCAGGGAAGGCATCGAACTGACCGACGAGCACTGGCGCGTGCTGCGGTACATGCGCGAGTACCTGGACGAGCACCAGATCATTCCGGACGCACGCTTCGTCATCTGGTTTCTCGACAAGGAGGTCGGCCTCGGCGACGCAGCTCGCCAGCGGCTGTTCGAGCTGTTCCCGTACGGCTACGTCAAGCAGGCCTGCAAGATCGCCGGCATGCGCCGGCCGCGCGCGTGGAGCACCGGGTAGCGCGGCGCGCGCACCCGGTGCGGCAACGACCTCACGCCGGGACAGCGCTCGCGGCGTGCGCCGCTTTGCCTTCGGGCGCCCCCTGCCACAGCATTTCGTAGCCGAGTTCCTGCGAACTCGTGCAGTGTTGCGCCAGCGCGGCAAACTTCTCGCGGAAAACGGCGTCGGCGTGCGATCGCTCGTGCTCCTCGAACGAGCGCCAGTAGGTCACGATCACCAGGTCGTGGTCGGCACCGCGCGCGCCGCCGAGCGATCCCTCGTCCGATACGAAGCCGGAAAACCGGAACACCTGCCCCGCGATGAAGCCGCCCTTGTCGCCGCCATAGGTCTCCTTGACGACGCTGCACATCTCGGCGAGCGCCAGTTCGACGTCGTCGTAGGTGACGCCTGGTTTCAGCTTGACGGCGTTGAACAACAGCTTCGCGCCGAAAGGAATGGTGATCGGACCGTACATGGTTGCCTCCTCGAAGAATCGATCCTGCCCGATGTTGGGGCGGCTTGCCGTCGTTCAAGCGGGACGCGCCTGATCGACCCAAACGTCAAACCCGCGCGGCACTCGGCGAACGGTCGCTCGCTCGCGCTCGGCACGCCCGCATGCGAATCTGACCCGCGCCGAGCGAGCAAAGTTCACCGCCGTACGCGACGGCGTCCCAGCGACGACTGACAGCACGCGGCCGTCATCGACGACGATTGGCGTGAACCGAATCGGCGCTCGCGCCGGCTGCGCACAGGCAGGCGCGACGCGGTCGGCCGGCGCGGCGCTACGCCACGCTGCCGAAGCTCGTATCGACCGCGCCGCCGGGCGGCTTCAACCCCGCCAGGCGGCAGCCCTGTGCGATCGGACCGCCGGGCAGCAGCGTGTACAGGTACTTGACGCCGCCCTTGTAGTGGAACTTTTCCTCGAGCGCGTCGTGCAGCTCCGGTAGCGTCACCGGCACATCCTCGTGGCGGTCGTAGAACTCCTGGAGCGCGCGGATCACTTCCCAGTGATCCTCCGTCAGCGCCAGGTTCTCGCGCCGCGCGACTTCCTGCGCCGCTGCGGGCGTCCAGTCGGGCGGCGCGTGGCGAAAGCGCGGCTCGGTTCCCGCCTCGCGGCCGCGGATCGGATCGGTCGATTGCACCATCACACCCTCCTTGGGTCGGTCTCGCCGCCCCGTTGACGCTCGGCCAACATCGCTGCGATGACGGTGACGGTCATGCCCCGGCTCTTACGGCGCGCAGCGCGCGTCCGCGCCGAGCTTCATGTGACGCACGAGCCAGTCCCGCGCGCGCTCGCGTGCGTGCCGCGTGGCGATTCGCTCCTCCGGTGTCGCGTCGCGCCGGAAATCGAACGCGCGCCGCGCCATCGGATACATCTGCAACTCGACCGGAACCCCGCGCTCGTAGAGCGCATAAAAGGCCCGTCCGTTGACGATGCGCCGCAGCTCGAAGTCGGCATCGCCGATGAGCATCAGCACGGGGGTGCGGATCTTGGCGACCTCGGGCGCGACCGAATAGAGCTGCAGCGGCTCAGGCGCATTCGGATCCTGGAAGTGACCATAGTACGAAACGATCGCGGCGATGTCCTGCGGCCGTTTCGCCGCCAGCCGGATCGCGAAGTACGGGCCGCGCGAGATGCCCACCACGCCGACCGGCCCTTTGCACACGTCCTTGCGCGCGAGCAGCGCGTTGAGCCCGGCCTCGACGTCGGCCTCGCTCTCCGGATAGTGACGATCGGGCCAGCGCTCGATCATGTTCGCCTTCTGCCAGTCCGGCGCCAGCACCAGAAATCCCTGCGCCGCGAGCTGGCGCATGTGCGCGCGATCCTCGTCTTCGAGCCCGCGCCGCGCGTGGATGTACAGCACCGGTGCGTACGGACCGGGCCGCGCCGGCTTGGCGACCTCGACCGGCACGGTGTACCGGGGCGCGGGCACGTCATAGGTTTCGAGCGGCTGCGTGGCCGACCAAGTCGGCCCTGCGAGCAACATCAGTGCAAGCCCGATCCGCGGCAGCTTCATCGCGTCCCTCCCGTGTCGCCAAGGACCACGACTTCGAACGAGAGCTTCTCCAGATCCCCGAGCACCATGGTGCGTTCGGCACCGAGTCCCGCGACGGTGCCCGGATTGACCAGCGGCGTCGTGGCACCCTGCACGCCGGTCACGTGCTCGACGCACGCGACATGGCTGTGGCCGCAGAACACCGCGTCGAAATCTCCGGTGCAGGCCATGCCGCGGGCCAGGTGCGGATAGTGGGTCATGAACAGCCGGCGGCCGCCCAAGCTGAACGTCGCATCGCCCCCATAGTAGGTCAGCCCGCCGTTGGACTGCTGCGCCATCCGCTGCAGCGACAGCAAATCGCCGAGGTTGTTGCCATGGACGACGTGCAGCGGCAAGCCGACCGCCAGCGCCGGCCGCAGCGAATTCGGACCGATGATGTCCCCGCAATGCAGAATCGCCTGCGCTCCCCAGTCACGGGCGCGCATCACGGCGTCCGCGAGCAACGATCCATGGTCATGGCTGTCGGAGACCACTCCGATCTTCACGTTTTCCCCCTGCCAAGGCGACCCGGCATCGCGCGATTGCGCCCGAAACGGGCCGGCATTGTGACAAGCGCACAGTATCCTAGCCAAGGTGACCGCGCTTCCTACCGATGTGGGTAAGTCAACGGCACCCTGCCGCGGGAGTAGACGGCGCGCCGCGCTGCCCGCCTAATCCGCAGAGCATCATGCCGCGAGCCGCGCGCGGCGCCATCGTCCGCAATCGGGACGCTCACCGTCCACCGGCTCGCTCTACCCCCAAGCGCGCATCGAGTACCTATCCATGCCAGAGCCATCCCCGAACGGCGCGCCGCCGACCGACGTCCGCACGACCACCTGCTACATGTGCGCGTGCCGCTGCGGCATCCGGGTGCATCTGGAAAACGGAAAGATTCGCTACATCGACGGCAATCCCGACCATCCGCTGAACCACGGCGTGATCTGCGCCAAGGGTTCGTCGGGGATCATGAAGCAGTACTCGCCGGCGCGGCTGACAAAGCCGCTGCTGCGCAAGCAGGGCACAGAGCGCGGCGCGGGCGAGTTCGAGCCGATCAGCTGGGATCGAGCGTTCGAGATCCTGACCGAGCGCCTGGCGAAGATCCGATCGACCGATCCAAAGAAGTTCGCGCTGTTTACCGGCCGCGACCAGATGCAGGCGCTGACGGGGCTGTTCGCGCGGCAGTTCGGCACACCGAACTACGCAGCGCACGGCGGCTTCTGCTCGGTGAACATGGCCGCCGGGATGATCTACACGATCGGTGGCTCGTTCTGGGAGTTCGGCGGCCCCGATCTGGACCGCGCCAAGCTGTTTTTCATGATCGGGACCGCGGAGGACCACCACTCCAACCCGCTGAAGATCGCCATCTCGAAGTTCAAGCGCAAGGGCGGCCGGTTCGTCTCGATCAACCCGGTGCGAACGGGCTATTCGGCGATCGCCGACGAATGGGTGCCGATCAAACCCGGCACCGACGGCGCGCTGCTGCTCGCGCTGATCCACGAGATCATCGAGCAGGGTCTGTACGACCGCGACTTCCTGGTCCGCTACACGAACGCCGGGCAGCTGGTCAACGTCGACCAGAGCAGCGACGAGTTCGGCATGTTCGTCCGCACCGAGGTGCCGGAGGAAGAAGCCTGCTACGACCCGCAGAACAAGCTGTGGTGGGATCGCATCGGCAACAAGCCGGTCGTCACGCACACGCCGGGCGCAGACCCGTATCTGTTCGGCAGCTTCCGGCTCACCGACGGCACGCCCGTCAAACCGGCGTTCCAGCTGCTGCAGGAGCGCGTGCAGCAGTGCACCGCCGAATGGGCGAGCGGGATCACCGGGATCCCGGCGGCAACGATCACGCGCCTGGCGCACGAAATGGGCATCACCGCGCGCGACGAGCGGATCGAGCTGCCGATCGCGTGGACCGACTCGTGGGGCGTCGAGCACGAGTCGGTGACCGGGAACCCGGTCGCGTTCCATGCGATGCGCGGACTCGCCGCGCACAGCAATGGCTTCCAGACGATCCGCGCGCTGGCGATCCTGATGACGCTGCTGGGGACGATCGACCGCCCCGGCGGGTTCCGCCACAAGGCGCCGTTTCCGCGACCGATCCCGCCGTGCGCGCGCCCGCCGAACACGCACCGCGCGGTGCAGCCGAACCGCCCGCTCGACGGCATGGCGCTCGGCTGGCCGGCCGACCCGGACGACCTGTTCGTCGACGACGACGGCAATCCGGTGCGCATCGACAAGGGCTTCTCGTGGGAGTACCCGCTGTCGGTGCACGGACTGATGCACAACGTGATCACCAACGCGTGGCGCGGCGACCCGTACCGCATCGACACGCTGATGATCTTCATGGCGAACATGGCGTGGAACTCGACGATGAACACGGTCGAGGTCCGCAGGATGCTGAACGACCGCGACGAAAACGGCGAGTACAAGATCCCGTTCCTCGTCGTCTGCGATGCGTTCCAGTCGGAGACGACCGCGTTCGCCGACCTCGTGCTGCCCGACACCACGTATCTCGAGCGGCACGACGTGATGTCGATGCTCGACCGGCCGATCTCCGAGTTCGACGGTCCCGTCGATTCGGTGCGCGTTCCGGTGCTGCCGCCGACCGGCGAGTGCAGGCCTTTCCAGGAAGTGCTGATCGAGCTGGCCTCGCGACTGAAGCTGCCGGCGTTCACCCGGCCCAACGGCGAGCGAAAGTTCCGCGACTACCCGGACTTCATCGTCAACTACGAAACCGACACGAACTCGGGCATCGGCTTCCTGTCGGGCTGGCGCGGCAAGAGCGGCGAGAAGTTCATGCATGGCGAGCCCAACCCCCAGCAGTGGGAGATGTACCGGAAGAACAACTGCGTCTTCCACTACAAGCTGCCGCCGTCGTACCAGTACATGCGCAACTGGAACAAGGGGTATCTGGAGTGGTCGCGCCGCAATCGCATCACGCGCTACGACGAGCCGATCCTGATCCACGTCTACTCGGAAGTGCTGCAGAAGTTCCGCGCCGCCGCGCAAGGCAAGGGGCCGACGCGCAAGCCGCCCGCGCATCTGCGCGACCGCATCGCCACCTACTTCGATCCGCTGCCGTTTTACTACCCGCCGCTGGAGGTGCAGTCGACCGACACCGAGCGCTTTCCGCTGGCGGCGATCACGCAGCGGCCGATGGCGATGTACCACTCGTGGGACTCGCAGAACGCATGGCTGCGGCAGATCCACGCGCACAACTACCTGTTCGTCAACCCGCGCACGGCGCGCGCCAGCGGCATCGCCGACGGCGACTGGATCTGGGTCGAGTCGCAATGGGGCAAGGTGCGCTGCATGTGCCGCCATTCGGAGGCGGTCGAGCCGGGAACCGTGTGGACCTGGAACGCGATCGGCAAGGCCGCGGGCGCGTGGGCGCTCGCGCCCGAGGCGAACGAGGCGCGCAAAGGTTTCCTGCTGAATCACCTGATCAGCGAGGAGTTGCCCGCCGGCGAGGGCCGGCGCGTGTCCAACTCCGATCCGGTCACGGGACAGGCCGGCTGGTACGACGTGCGCGTGCGCATCCGCAAGGCCGATCCCGCCGAAGAGCCGGTGACGGCGCCGCAGTTCGCGCCGATGAGAGCGTTTCCCGGCATGTCCGCCGCGAGAAGGCTCTGGCTCGCCTACACGACGCACGGCAACGGAGGTTCGCGATGACGCAACTGGCCCTGGTCATCGACCTGAACGTGTGCGTCGGCTGCCACGCCTGCGTGACGAGCTGCAAGGAGTGGAACACGTCCGGCGTGGCCGGCCCGATGGCCGATCTGAATCCCTACGGCGCCGACCCGACCGGGACCTTCTTCAACCGCGTGCAGACCTTCGAGGTCGGCGAGTATCCGAACACGCAGACGGTGCACTTCCCGAAGTCCTGCCTGCACTGCGAGGAGCCGCCGTGCGTGCCGGTGTGCCCGACCGGAGCGAGCTACAAGCGGCCCGAGGACGGCATCGTGCTGGTCGACTACGACAAGTGCATCGGCTGCAAGTACTGCTCGTGGGCCTGCCCGTACGGTGCGCGCGAGCTGGACGAGAAGCAGCGCGTGATGAAAAAATGCACGCTGTGCGTCGACCGCATCTATGACCTGAACCTGCCGCCCGCGGAGCGCAAGCCGTCGTGCGTGCTGGCGTGCCCGACCAATGCCCGCTTGTTCGGCGACATCCACGACCCGCAGTCGCAGGTGTCGCAGGCGATCATCGACCGCGCCGGCTACGCGCTCATGCCCGAGTGGGGCACGCAGCCGGCCAACCACTACCTTCCGCGCCGGCGCACCGAGCTGAAGGTCGAGGCCGAGGAGCTCACGCGCGTCGACAACCCGCTCAAGGTCGACGGCAAGCTGCCCAAACCGGCGCGCAAGGACCCCGCTCTCGACGACGTCACGTCGTGGTGACTCCGCACCGCAGGTCCGAACGATGCACCCCGCCTTTTCCGTGATCTTTCTCACGACCCTGATCGGCGCCGGCCAGGGGCTGTTCGTCGCGCTGTACCTCGCCGAGCTCGGCGCGCGCTACGGCTGGATCTCGCCGGTCCCCGGCGGCTTTTACGCCGCCGGCAGCGCGCTGGTGATCGCGCTGATGGTGCTCGGGCTGATCGCGTCGATCTTCCACCTGGGCCGTCCCGAGCGCGGCTGGCGCGCAGCGGCGCGCTGGCGCACGTCGTGGCTGTCGCGCGAGATCATCGTGCTGCCGCTGTTCACCGCCGGCGCGTTCTTCTACGGCGCCGCGCACTGGCTGTTGCCGCCTGACGCCGGCGCGCGGACGACGCTCGCGCTCGGCGCGGTGACCGTCGTCCTGTCGTTCGCGCTGTACGTGTGTACCGGAATGATCTACGCGTGCCTGAAGTTCCTGCAGGAGTGGGCCACACCGCTGACGGTCGTCAATTACACGCTGCTCGGGCTCGCCTCGGGCTTCACGGCCGCGACGGCCTACGCCGCCTTCGCCGCGCCGCCGCTCGCGGGCTTCTTCGGCCAGGGCGCGCTCGTGCTGGCGGGCGCGGCGCTGCTGACGCGCGGCGCCTCGCTCGTTCGCAATGCGCGGCTCAAGCCCAAGTCGACGCTCGCGACCGCGATCGGCATCAAGCACCAGAAGATCGTGCAGAAATCGATGGGCATGATGGGCGGCGCGTTCAACACGCGCGAGTTCTTCCACGGCCGCACCCGCGCCACACTGCGCGCGGTCAAGTGGCTGTTCCTGCTGCTGGTGTTTCCCGTCCCGGCCGCGCTGCTCGCCGCCGGGCTCGCGCAGGCTTCGGCGCCGCTCCTGGCCGCCGCCTTTGCGCTCCAGTATCTCGGGCTGCTGGCGGAGCGCTGGTTCTTCTTCGCCCAGGCCAACCATCCCCAGAACTTGTATTACCAGTCGATGGCCTAATCTGCATGAACCGCCGTCGCCGCGAACGCCACCCGCCGCCGCGTCGCGTCGGCGGCGAGTGGTATCGTTGGCTGCCGTCCCGCTCGGACGGATCGAGTCTGGAAGTGAAGGTCGAAACCCACGAAGTTCGCGCCGCTGCCGCCGCGGCCGAGGCGCCGCTGCAGCGCTACGGCGCACATGACATCGACGGCGGCGAGACCGGTTCGATGCTGGTCGACTTCCTGGGACTGGTGATGCGGCTGACCGGCGCGCGCGCCGGCGCGATCCGCGCGCCCACGAACGACGGCGCCAGCCTGCGGCTGCTCGCCGCGATCGGCCTGCCGAGCGACGTCTGCGAGCGTGACGCGGTGATGCCGGCATCCTGCGGCATGTGCGGCGCGGCGCTGCGCGACGACGAAACGCACCATGCGGCGCCGACGCTCGGCTGCGCGATTCGCGGCGGCGAGGGCCCGCTCGGCCGTGCCGGCGGCCGCGCGGTTGCCGTCCCGCTCAATCACCGCGACCGGCCGATCGGCGTGCTGAACCTGTTCTTTGCCGAAGGGCTCGACCCGCCGCCGGGTATCACGCGGCTGCTGCGGCCGTTCGGGCAGTTGCTCGGGCTCGCGCTCGAAAACGAGCGGCTCGCGCGCGAGAACCTGCAGGCGCGCGTCGTCTCCGAGCGGCAGGCGATGGCTGCCGACATTCACGACGCGCTGGCGCAGTCGCTGACCTTCGTGCGGATGCGCATGTCGCTGCTGCAGGATGCGATGCGCGAAAACGATCACGCGAACGCGCTCGCGTACTCGAACGACGTCAGCGACGAGCTGCGCAACGCGCACGGCCGCCTGCGCGAGATGATCAGCCTGTACCGCGCCGGCATGGATTCGCGCGGCCTGATCGCTTCGCTCGGCGAACTGGCCGCCGCGTTCCGCCGCCGCTCGGGTATCGACCTGCTGTTCGAGTGCGCGGTGCAGGACCTCGACCTGGGGGCCGAGCAGCAGTTGCAGATCTTCTACATCGTCCAGGAGGCGTTGGCCAACGTCAGCCACCACTCGGGCGCGCGGCTGGCGCGTCTGACCGTCGAACGCAACGGCGACGAGCTGCGCGTCGCCGTCGAGGACGACGGCTGCGGCCCGGACGAATCGATCCTCGACCCCCGCTGCGCGGGACGGCTGACCGAAGCGGGCCACCACGGGCTGCAGATCATGCGCGAGCGCGCCGGGCGCGCCGGCGGCACCCTGCACATCGGCGCGCTGCCGTCGGGCGGCACGCGCGTCACGCTCACCGTTCACTGCCCGCAGCGCGCCCTCGCCCACACATGACGACGACGCCACCGATCAAGCTCGTACTCGTCGACGACCATTCGCTGGTCCGCCAGGGCCTCGCCGATCTGCTGTCGCGCGGCGCGGGCATGCAGGTGATGGCGACGACCGGCCGCGCGGACGAGACCTTCGCGCTGCTGGAAAAGCACCGGCCTGATCTGCTGATTCTCGACCTGCGGATGGCGCCGATCGACGGCATCGCGCTGCTCAAGGCGCTGCGCGAGAAAGGCATCGACACGCCGGTCGTGATCCTGACGATGAGCGAAGCCGCCGAGGACCTCGCCGCGGCGCTGCGGCTGGGCGTGCGCGGCTACCTGCTGAAGGACATGGAGCCGGCCGACGTGATCGACGCGATCCGCGCCGCCGCGCGCGGCGAGCTGGTCGTCGCGCCTTCGATCGCCGGCAAGCTCGCGGCGATCCTGCAGGGCGGCGAGGAGCCCGGCAGCGCTGCGGCGCTCGTCAAGCAGCTCACCGGGCGCGAGCGCCAGATCCTCGGTTACGTCGCCGCCGGGATGAGCAACAAGGCGATCGCGAAGGCACTCGGCATCAGCCACGACACCGTCAAGCTGCACGTACGGCACATCCTCGCCAAGCTCGGCCAGAGTTCGCGCGTCGAGGCGGCCGTGTTCGCGGTCCAGAACCGCGCCGTGCTGGGCATCGATAAACCCTGAACGCGCGCCGCGCAGACTCCTAGGCGCGCTCCTCGCGCCACAGCAGGTACTTCATCGTCGCCACCGCGCCCAGGATGATCGAGCCGAGCGCGAGGAACGAGCCGACCGCGAGCGTCGACACGCCCGTGATGCCCTGTCCGATCGTGCAGCCGAGCGCGGTGACCCCGCCGAAGCCCATCAGGATCGCGCCGACGA
>JBFMFC010000024.1:26018-50821 GCA_040752195.1 Pseudomonadota bacterium
CCCAGGATGATCGAGCCGAGCGCGAGGAACGAGCCGACCGCGAGCGTCGACACGCCCGTGATGCCCTGTCCGATCGTGCAGCCGAGCGCGGTGACCCCGCCGAAGCCCATCAGGATCGCGCCGACGATGTGATCGCGCGTGTCGGTCGCCGAAGCGAAGCCTTCGAGCCGCAACTGCCTGGTCGCGACCGCCCACACGAGCGAGCCCGCGACGATCCCCAGCGCCGAGGCGATGCCGAAGGTGATCGCGAGCGACTTGTCGGTCCACAGCATCAGCAGCTCGAGGCCGAACGCGACCGGTGCGACGAAGCTCAGCGACTCAGCCGCGCGCGTGTTGGTCGCGAAGAACACGTCCTCCATCGTCTCCGGGTGCTCGCCGTAGCCGATGTGCCCGCTGACGTACCACGCGCCGACGACGAGCAGCCCGAGGATCACGCCGCTCGCCACCTGGGTCGGGTTCGAACGGAAGCGCGCGTCGGCAAACACGAACGCGAGCAGCGCGCCCGCGACCACGGCGACCGCGATGCCCAGCGCCGCCTGCGGCGACCAGCCCGTCGCCGACGCCAGCAGCGTCGGCAGGTCCTGTCCCTTGCTCCCGTACGCCGACAGGTCGATCGCGAAGCGGTCCAGATAGTCGACTCGCCACTGGCCGAACAGCCCCTTGATCGTCATGTACGCCGAGATCCCGAGGAAGGCCAGCACGACCACCGAGCGCAGGCTGCCGGCGCCGACGCGCAGCAGGTTCTTGTTGGCGCAGCCGCCCGCGAGCGACATGCCGATACCGAACGACGCACCGCCGACGATCGCCGACAACCACGTCAGTCGCGGCCGCGGATAGATCGACTTCGCCAGATCGACGAGTCCGAACCACTGCAGTGCGCCGGCGCCGATGATCGCCACCGCAATGGCCAGCAGCCACATCCGCATCCGTCCCCAGTGGCCCATGTTGACCACGTCCGAGATCGCGCCCATGGTGCAGAAGTTGGCGCGGCTGGCGACGATGCCGAATACGAACGCCACGACGAAACCGCCCCACACGACGATCGTGGCGGTGCTGATACTGCCAGTCATGTCTGCCTCTTCTCCCTGTCCCAGCCGCGGCTTTGCCGTGGCCTGCAATCTCTCCCGTCAGCCGCAACCGCCCTTGCCGCAACTGCAGCCGCCCGCCTTCGGCGCGGAATCCTCCTCGGGCGGCATCGCGTCGGCGCGGTAGAACACGAAGCGCGGGTCGCCCGGCTCGATCTCGACGTAGTCGATCACGGTGCCCGTGATCGCCTCGATCGACGGCGGCGACACCAGCAGCGTGATGCCGCTTTCGGTGACGAACTCCTCGTCCTGCTCGCGCCGCTCGTCGAGCCCCATTCCAAATTCGGTCTCGCCGTCGGGACGACGGCGGGCGGCCACGCGCAACGCCATACCGTCGCCCGCGTCGCGCAGCGCGGCGCGTATCTGCTCGGCCGCAGCCGGCGTGATCTCGATCATCGATCGCTCCCTTGAGTGCGCGTCAGGCGGCCGACGCGTGGTGGCGACCGGCGTGCACGTCGCGTGCGAACGCGACGAAGCGCGCCGGCCAGTCGTGTCCCGCGACGCTGCGCAGATGCGCATACGACGCGAGGGTGTTGCGGTAGACGATGCCGTCGTTCTCGCCGTCGACGCCGTGGCCGCGCATGACGCGATAGGCGAAGCGCAGCCGCGGATCGAGGTTGACGAGCGTCGAGTGATGGAACTCGTGCGCCCGGATCGTTCCGTCGACGCGCTGCGGCCACGGGCTCGCGTCGGTCTCCTGCAGGTGGACATACCCGCGCCCGACCGGGCGCGGGTGCATCACGACATCGGCCGCGATCGCGCCGGCCATCGGCCAGGTGACGTTGTTCCACGTGATCGAACGCGCCAGCAGCATCAGGCCGCCGCACTCGGCGTACGTCGGCAGCCCGCCGTCGACCGCGCTGCGGATGTCGGCGAGCAGCGAACGGTTGGCCGACAGTTCGGCGGCGAGGACTTCCGGAAAGCCGCCGCCGATGAACAGCGCATCCACGGCGGGCAGGCGCGGCGCGGCGAGCGCGTCGAAGAAGACCAGCTCGGCGCCGGCGCGCTGCAAGCCTTCGAGGTCCTCCGGGTAGTAGAAACCGAAAGCGCGGTCGCGCGCGATGCCGACGCGCAGCCGGCGCGTGCCCGTTGCCGGCGGAGGCGCCGCGGGCACGCCGCGCGGGACCGTCGGGCCGGTCAACGCGAGCACGCGCTCGAGGTCGACGGCGGCGGCGACGGCCTGCGCAAGCTGATCGATCCGCTCGCGCGACTGGGTGACCTCGGTGGCGGGGATGAGGCCAAGGTGGCGCTCGTCGATCGCCAGCCGCGGGTCCTCGTGCAGCGCGCCGAGCACGGCCACGTCGGTGTAGTGCTCGATCACGGCGCGCAACTTGGATTCGTGACGCGCGCCGCCGAGCCGGTTCAGGATCACGCCGGCGATGCGGACCTCGCGGTCGAACGCCTGATAGCCGAGGACGAGCGGCGCGATCCCGCGCGTCATGCCGCGCGCGTCGAGCACCAGCACGACCGGCAGGTCCAGCAGCTTCGCCAGCGCCGCGTTGCTGTTGCTGCCGTCGAGCGACAAGCCGTCGTACAGCCCCTTGTTGCCTTCGACCAGCGCGACGTCGGCGCCGACGCAGCCTGCATCGAACGCGCGCCGCACTTCGTCCGGAGTCGACAGATACAGGTCGAGGTTGCGGCACGCGCGGCCCGCGGCCGCCGTCAGCCACAGCGGATCGATGTAGTCGGGTCCTTTCTTGAAGGGCTGCACGCTCAGTCCCCGCGCGCGCAGCGCCGCGGCGAGCCCGATCGCGACGGTCGTCTTGCCGGACGACTTGTGCGCCGCCGAGACGAGCAGCCCGGTCATCGTGTGCGGTCGTCCGGCACGAAGTCGAGCACCTGAACGCCGACCAGCGCGATCACGAACGCAGCCGCGATACCGCCCAGCCCCAGGAGCACTTCGGGCAGGCTCGGTGTGTAGGACGCGATCTGCCCGTCACGGAAGCTGCTGGTCGCCTCGTAGCCCGGAAAGATCTCGAGCGGGAACGCCTGCCCGCCGATGATGAACACGTAAAGCCATGCGAACGCGCCGGCCAGCGTCAGCGCCGCCGCCGTCCGCAGCGAGCCCGCACCGGCGCCCGGGCGCCAGACGAGCGCCATCGGCGCGACGCTGCCGACCAGGACGTAACCGAGCCAGAACAGCCATGGGTAGATGCCGCCGTCGAGCAGAATGAAGCGCTCGAACTGCGACTGCCTGGCGAAGTAGAGGTTGGTCAGGTGATACACGGCCGTCAAATACAGCGCCAGCGCGGCCAGGATGCCGAGCAGGTTGCGCATCCGCCGCAGCAGCTCGTCGGTCGCGCCGCCGTACGCCGACTGCACCAGCACGAACACCGCCATGCCCCAGACGAGCGACAGCGCGATGAACAGCGGCGGCAGGACGGCGGAGGCATACGCCTGCCGGGCGACGAGAAACGCGAAGATCGCGCCGGTGCCGGTGGTCAGCACGAAACGCCAGACGAAGGCGGCGATACCGGCCGGCTTGGCGTAGCGGTTCATCCGCTTCTCCATCTGCATCCACAGGTACAGCAGCACGGCCGCGAACATGCCCGAGTACAGGAACACGTTCCACGCGAACACCGACGTGAAGTTGTAGTGCGTGGCGGCGACGACCAGGCGCTCGGGCCGGCCCAGGTCGAGCATCAGCACCATCAGGCCGCCGGCCAGCATGGCGATGCTCAGCAGCCCCGACAGCCGCGCCCACGGCTTGTAATGGGCCTGCCCGAACACGGTGGCCATCGACGCGATGTTGAGCACCCCGGAGGCGGCGACGATCAGGAAGATCGCGAACACGTGCGGCGTGCCCCACACGATCTCGTTGTTCATGCCGGTGGCGATGTGGCCCTGGTGCTCCATCACCCACGCGGCGCCGAGGCCGGCGGCGAGCACCGCCAGGCCGGCCGCCAGCCGGAGCCAGAAACCGCGTTCGCTGCGGACGACGAGGGTCGGCACACTCGCCATCGTCACAGCCCCGCGTAGCGCACGCCGACGTTCAGCCGCAGGTCGGCGCGCAGTTGGGTCGTCTGGATCTGCGCGATCCGGCGCGAGATCTCGGAGTCCGGATCGTTCAGATCGCCGAAGACGATCGCCTTCGTCGGGCAGGCTTCGGCGCAGGCGGTATTGCGCTGGCCGCGGTCGATCCGGTGCACGCACAGCGTGCACGATTCGACGCAGCCCTTGCCGCGCGGCACCTCGGGCTTCTGTTGCGTGAGCGGCTCGTGCACGAAGCTGCGTGCCTTGTACGGGCAGGCCATCATGCAGTAGCGACACCCGATGCAGGTGTGGCGGTCGACCAGAACGATGCCGTCGGCGCGCTTGAACGACGCGCCGGTCGGACACACATCGACGCACGGCGGATTGGCGCAGTGCTGGCACATCACCGGCGCCCCGACCTTGCGGCCCGTGGCACGGTCCTTCAGCTCGACCTTGCGGATCCACTGGACGTCGACCGGCCGGGTACCGCCTTCCAGACCGTTCTCGCGATTGCAGGCGATCACGCATTCCTGACAGCCCTCGCGGCACAGGTTGGCGTCGATCAGCAGCCCCCAGCGGACCTTGGCGCTCACCGGTTCGCCGGGCTTGGCCGCGCGCGCGATCTGCACCAGCGTCACGCCCGGCGCGATCGCCGCGCCACCCAGCGCAGCGGCGGCCGCCAGCAGCCGGCGGCGCGACGGCTGCATGCCCTTCTCGGCGGCGCCGGAGTCGTCGCCCTTCGAACGGAGCCAGGAGATGGGTTGCTCGGTCATCGCGATTTGGCCAGCGCGCCGGGTTTGCCCTGATGGCAGTCGAAGCAGTCGAGCTTCACCCCGACGTAGTCGTGGCAGGACTGGCAGAACGTGTCGCGCGCGCCGACGGCCGCGCCGGTCGTCTTGCTCGCATGGCACTCGAGGCAGCGCGTGAGCGCCTCGTCGCCGCCGCGCACGCCTTGGTGCACGGTGCGGTCGCGCCGGTGCATGAGCATGTTCATGTGCGTGCGGCGCATGACTTCGGGCGGCGCCACGCAGGTCGTGCTCTTGTCGACCTCGATCGAGGGCTGCGGCACGCGCCCGCCCTGCGCGTGCGCCGCCGCGACGCCGGCCAACGCCAGCGCCGCCGCGAGCCAGCGCAACGCACGCGCCATCGCTACTCTCCGAGCCCCATCTGGATGTAGCCGGTCGGGCAGACGTCGGCGCAGATGTGGCAGCCCACGCAACGGTCGTAGTCGGTGAAGACGTAGCGGCCCGTCGTGGCTTCCTTCTTCGGCACCTTCTTGACCGCGAGCTGCGGGCAGTAGACGACGCAGTTGTCGCACTCGAAGCACAGTCCGCAGCTCATGCAGCGCTTGGCTTCCTCGACCGCCTCGCGTTCGCTGAGCACGCCGAGCCGCTCCTCGAAGTTGCCGAGCGCCGACTCGCGGGTCAGCGTCACGATCTTGCGCTGATGGCGCGCGGCGAACCCGAAGTGGCCGAGAAACAGCGCCGTGTGCGGAATGACGTAGCGGTCGGAGCGGTTGTCGAAGTTGTGGATCGCACCAGGCACCTTGTCGGTACCGCGCAGCGGCTCCTTGACCTCCGGAAGCTGGACACCCTTCTCCAGGTACTTGCGCATCAGATCGAACTGGTGCACGTCGATCTTCGGGCGCTTGTCCAGTTCCTCGCCGCGCAGGAAGCGGTCGATCCCCTCGGCGGCGATCGCGCCGTGGCCGATCGCGGTCGTCAGCAGGTGCGGCCGCAGCACGTCGCCGCCGGCAAACACACCGGGCTTGCCCTGCACCTGATAGTTGCGGTCGGCGGCGACCGCGCCCTTGCCGTTGTTGAACTCCTCCAAACCGGTGAAGTCGACGGCCTGTCCGATCGCGGAGACGATCAGATCGGCGGGGATGTCGCGCTCAGTGCCCTCCTTGATCTTGAGCTCGAGCCGCCCGCCAACCATTTTCGCGTCGCACTCCGCGACGCGCAGCGCGGTGGCGCGGCCGTCGGGCCCGCGCACGATGCCGACCGGCGCGAGTCCGCCGCGGATGTCGATGCCCTCGGCGAGCGCCTGCTCGACCTCGTGCTTGTTGGCCTGCATCCGGTCGACCGGGAACACGGTCGTCAGGACGACCTCGGCGCCCTGCTTGACGGAGATCTCGGCAACGTCGTGCGCCATGTGCCCGGCCACGTGCACGCCGGCGATCGCCGCCTCGAAGTCGGTCGGCTTGGCGTGCTCGATGTGTCCGAGCCGGCGCGCAACGGTGGCCACGTCGATCGACGTGTCGCCGCCGCCGACGACGACCACGCGTTTGCCGACGTGCCGCAGCCGGCCGTCGTTGAACGCGCGAAGAAACGCCGTCGCGGTGACGACATTCGGCGCGTCCGCGTCCTTGATCGGCAGCGCGCGTCCCGCCTGCGCCCCCATGCCGAGGAACAGCGCGTCGAAGTCCTTGCGCAACTGCTCGATCGTCACGTCGGTGCCGATGCGGCACTTCAGCCGCACGTTGACGCCGAGGTCGAGGATGCGCTGGATCTCGGCGTCGAGCACCTCGCGCGGCGTGCGGAATCCCGGGATCCCGTAGCGCATCATGCCGCCGAGGTACTCGCGCTCGTCGAAAATCGTGACCTCATGCCCGCGCAGTGCGAGCTGGTAGGCGCACGACAGCCCCGCAGGGCCGCCGCCGACGACGGCGACTTTCTTGCCCGTGCGCTTCTCGGGCGCCTTGTATTTGAGCCCGTTCTTGATCGCCCACTCGCCGAGGTAGTGCTCGACCGAGTTGATGCCGACGTGGTCCTCGACTTCGTTGCGGTTGCAGCCCGTCTCGCACGGCGCGGGGCACACGCGGCCCATGATCGACGGGAACGGGTTTGCCTCCGTCAGCCGCCGCCACGCGTACTCCTGCCACGTCATGGTCGGCTTGCCGTCCGGTCCGACCGGCGGCTTCTCGATGCCGCGCACGATGTTCAGGTAGCCGCGGATGTCCTCGCCCGACGGACAGCTGCCCTGGCACGGCGGTGTCGACTGGATGTAGGTCGGGCACTTGTGCGAGTGATCCGCATTGAAGATCTTCTGGTGCAGATCTTTCCACTCGTGCTCGCCGTCCTTGAAGCGGCGGAACGTCAGCGGCCTGACTTCGGTATCAGCGGATGTCGACATCGTGTCTCCGGTGCGGTGGATGCCAAGTGGACTTTCAATGCGGCGCGGCGTTGAGCCGGATCGCCGTGCTGACGAGCTGATGCACGCCGCCGACCATGCTCATCTTGAAGCCGTAGTACGGCAGCACCTTGGTGAACTGCGCCTTGCAGATCGCGCAGATCGTCGCCATGAAGTTCACGCCGTGCTCGTCGGCGACCGCGCGCAGCGCTTCCATGCGCGGCAGCGCGCCCTTGACGCGCAGGTCGAGCAGTTCGTCCGTCAGAAGCCCGCCGCCGCCGCCGCAGCAGTACGTCTTCTCGCGCGTCGTCTCCGGCGCCATTTCGACGTACTTGTTGGCGACCGCACGGATGATCGCGCGCGGGATCTCGAACTGGCCGCCGGGGGTGTCGCCCATGCGCGAGGCGCGCGCGACGTTGCACGAGTCGTGGAACGTGATCACGCGGTGATCGTTGGCTTCCTTGTCGAACTTCAGCGCGCCGCGCCGGATCAGGTCCCAGGTGAATTCGCAGATGTGCATCGGCTGGCGCACGCTCGGGTCGAGCTGGCTCTGCAACTGGATCGCGAACGGATCCTTGCCGCCGGCGCCGATGCCGACCAACGTATTCCAGAAGCTGTACGCGACGCGCCACGCATGGCCGCACTCGCCGACGATGATGCGCTTGACCCCGAGTTCGAGCGCCGCCTCGCGGATGCGCAGCGCGATCGTGCGCAACTGCTCGTAGTTGCCGATGAACAGGCCGAAGTTGCCCGCCTCGGACGCCTTCGACGACAGCGTCCAGCGGATGCCGGCCGCGTGGAACACCTTCGCGTAGCCGATCAGGCTGTCGACATGCGGCTCGGCGAAGAAGTCCGCGGAGGGCGTCACCAGCAGCACTTCGGCGCCCTGCTCGTCGAGCGGGAAGCGCACGTCGACCCCCGTGTCTTCCTTGACGTCCTCTTCGAGCCCGGCGAGCGTGTCGGCGAGCGCCGGGCCCGGCAGGCCCAGGTTGTTGCCGACCTTGTGGACCTTGCCGATGATCTCGTTCGTGTACTTCTGCCCGTAGCCGACGTAGTCGAGGATCTCCTTCGCGGCCATCGTCACTTCGGCGGTGTCGATGCCGTACGGGCAGAACACGGAGCAGCGCCGGCACTCGGAGCACTGGTTGAAGTACGTGTACCACTCGTCGAGCACGTCCTTCGTGAGATCGCGCGCACCGACGAGCTTCGGGAACAGCTTGCCCGGCAACGTGAAGTAGCGCCGGTAGACGCTGCGCATCAGTTCCTGTCGCGCGACCGGCATGTTCTTCGGATCCTGCGTGCCGATGAAGTAGTGGCACTTGTCGGCGCACGCGCCGCAGTGCACGCACGAGTCCATGAACACTTTCAGCGACCGGTACCTGCCGAGCAGCGTTCCCATGTGCTCGATCGCGCGGCTCTCCCAGCCGTCGGCGAGCTGGCCCGGGAAACCGATCGCCTGCTGGATCTTCTCGTTCGCAACGTACGGCCGCGAGTTTTCCATCGCGCCCGGTACGAGCGGCGGCGGCGTTGGAAACTCACGCAGCGCGGGGGCAGTGACTTCGGCCATGGTCAGCGGGTACGGTCAAGTTGCGCCGCCCACGGCGCGAGATGCCGCGTTTCACGCGGGTCGTCGGTCTGGTTGCGCGTCGGCGAGAAGAACACGCCGGGCGCATGCAGCAGCTTGGAGAACGGGAACACGATCATCAGTGCGGCGACGAGCGCGAGGTGCACGTACAGCGCGCCGTCGGCGGGCAGCGGCTGCCAGTCGAAATACATGAGCCCGAGGAAGAACTTCTTGACTGCGACCACGTCGGTGCGGAACACGTACTTCATCGCCAGCCCGGACGCCGCGATCGCCCCGAGCAGCACGAGCATCAGGTAGTCCGACGGCGTCGAGATGTAGCGGATGCGCGCGACCGCGATTCGGCGCGCCAGCAGTCCGGCAAGCCCGATCAGCATGCCGAACCCGGCGAGGATGCCGAGCGGCTGAGCGAGCACCACCCAGAACCATACCGGCTCGGTGAAGTAGCGCAGATGCCGCACCAGAACCAGGGCGAGCGACACATGGAACAGCCAACCGAAGAGCCACGTCCACAGGCTGCCCTTGAACAGACTCTCGAAGAACACCACCTCGCGCAGCATCCGCAACGCGACGCCGCCGCGCGTCACCGGCGCGGGGGTGGTCGGGATCTTCAGCGGCGCAGGCGTGCGCGCATAGTCGGCGATGCGCACCGCCAGTCCCGCCAGCAACACGACGGTTGCGGCGTAGAACAGCAGGGCAAACGCGATGCTCGCAGCCGACACGACCGGTCCCGCTCGTCGTGCGGGGTGACGCGAGTCGCCCCGCCCTCCGGATCCGTTATACGCAGCCGGTCGGCTTGGGCAAGCCGGCGATCTTGCACGCCTGCTTGGCCGGGCCGTACGGGAACAATTCGTACAGGTACTGGCTGTTGCCCTTCTCCGGTCCGAGGGTCTTGCCGATCGCCTTGGTCAGCACGCGTACCGCGGGGGCGATCTGGTATTCCTCGTAGTACTTGCGCAGGAAGTTGACCACTTCCCAGTGGTTCTCGGTCATGTCGATGTTTTCGGCCTTGGCGATCGCGTTGGCGAGCTCCTCGTTCCAGTCGCCGAGATTGACGAGGTAGCCCTCCTCGTCGGTTTCGTAGGTCTTGCCGCTGACTTCGATGGTCGGCATGGGTTTCTCCTTCGCGAAAGTGGTTCTCTGGTCCGCCTACAACCAGGACTGACAGTTGGGGTGCTCGACGACCAAGTCGACGAAGCCCTCGTAGTCGACGGTCTGGACGCCGTCGATCACGCGGTCGGCCACGCCGCGCGCCTGCAGGTCGGGCGCCAGCGCGAACACCTTCAGGTTCGCCATCGCCTGCCGCAGCTTGGGCTCGGCGGCGTTGCCTTTCGTGGCGGCGTAGACGGCGTCCTCGATCAGCAACAGCGCGCCCGACCGCGCCAGCCGCAACACGGTGTCAAGCGTGGTCTTTTCCAGCGGTGACTTGTTGACGATGTGCAGCATTGCGGTGCGCCTCAGAAGCTAAGTACGACGTCCTGCTGCTGCATCAGCTCGGCGAGCGCGCGGGCGTCGACGACCTTGACCTCGGTGACCAGGTCCTCGGCGGTGAGTCCGCGCGCCGCAAGCGACTCGGCTTCGACGTACAGTTTGTCGATGTCGTAGTCCTCGAGCGCGCGATACGTCGGCGAGAAATTCTTGGTCGCGATCGCCTTGGTCTGCATGCCTTTCTTGAGCTGATAGACGCCGTCGTCGATGAACGCCAGCGACACGTCCTGCTCGAACGCGGCCGCGATCAGCACGACCTCGAGGCTCTCCAGCGCGTAGATCGTGCCGTACGGCGCCTTGCGGTTGACCAGCATGAATTTCTTCTGCGACATGCTCAGTCCCCGAAAGTCACCAGCCGATCGGCCTTGATGCCCGAGTCGATCAACTGTCCGAGCCCCGAGATGCGAAACCCGGGCGCGAGCGTGTCGGCGACGACGCCGCGCCGCAGTCCGGCGGCCACGCACACGACCAAGTCGACCTTGTGCTCCTCAGCGAGCTTGCTCCAGCGCGCGACGATGTTGCGATCGTCCTGCGGCGGTTCGGTGAACTTCGACGCGTTGTTCACGCCGTCGTGATAGAAGAACACGCGCTGCAGCTCGTGGCCCTTGGCCAGCGCCGCCATGCAGAAGAGGTAGGCCGAGTCGCTCGCCTGATGCTGATACGGCCCCTCGTTGACCAGTACTGCGATCTTCACGTCTCGTCCCAGCGCGCCTCAGAACCGGATGTGCGTCGACGCGTTGAGATTGACCCGCGAGCCGCGCCAGTCGTCGATCAGGTACTTGGTGAAGGTCAGCCCGGTCTTCTCGAAGAAGCGCGGCCAGCCGATCCGCTCGATCCAGTCGGCCATGCGCTCCCACGAACGCGCGTCCTCCTTGTAGACGCGCAGGATGCGCTTGACCACCTCGCTCACCTCGGGCCAGCGCGGCGGGTTGTTCGGCAGCCCCGACGCGACCATCTTCATGAACGTCGGCTTGCCGCGCGCGTTGGAGTTCTTGCCGCCGACCCAGATCGCGAGCTTGCTGTGGTCCGGATCGTTGATCTGCATCGGCGGGCACGGCGGATAGCAAGCGCCGCAGCAGATGCACTTCTTCTCGTCGACCTCGAGCGACGGCTTGCCGTTGACCAGCGCAGGCCGGATCGCCGCGACCGGGCAGCGCGCGACCACCGCCGGCCGCTCGCAGACGTTGGCGACGAGGTCGTGGTTGATCTTCGGCGGCTTGGTGTGCTGCACGATGATCGCGATGTCGGCCTGGCCACCGCAGTTGATCTCGCAGCACGAAGTCGAAAGATGCACGCGGTTCGGCATCTCCTCCTTGCGGAACTCGTCGATCAGCTCATCCATCAGCGCCTTGACCGCGCCGGACGCGTCGGTGCCCGGGATGTCGCAATGCAGCCACCCCTGCGTGTGCGCGATCATCGACACCGAGTTGCCGGTGCCGCCGACCGGGAAGCCGGCCGACTCAAGCGCGTTGATCAGCGGCTCGACCTTCTCCCACTTCGACACGCCGATCTCGACGTTGCTGCGGATCGTGAAGCGGACGTGCCCTTCGCCGAACTTGTCGATGATGTCGCACAGCTTGCGGATCGTCCAAACGTCCATCTGCCGCTGCGTTCCGGCCTTGACGGTCCACAGCTCGTCGCCGGACTTGGCGACGTGGTGCAGGACGCCCGGGCGAGGACGGTCGTGATACTTCCACTGACCGTAGTTCTTCTTCATCAGCGGGTGCAGGAACTGCCAGTTGTCCGGCACGCCGCTTTCGATCGCCCGCCGCGGCGTCTTCGGTGCCGCCGGCTTGACGGGTGCGACAGGTGCTTCGACTTGCGTCATCGTCATTCCTCTCAAGCCGCTTTTTTCTTGGCCTGCATCTTGGCCACTTCCTCGTCCCAGCCGTCGGTGCGCACGTACGGGTTGGTGCGCGGCGCCGACACCATGTTCGGGTCGACGTCGAGCCCGACGCCTTCGAGGAAGTTGACCAGCCCGATGCGCTCGATCGTCTCGCCGATGCGCTCGTGCTCGAGCGCGTTCTCGGCGAAGAAGTCGACGATCCGCTTGGCCAGATCGACGAGCTGCTCGCGGTCCTCGTCGGTCTTCAGCTTCATGAACGGCACGATGACCGTTCCCATCAGGTCGCCGATCTTCAGCGTGCGCTTGCCGCCGCACAGGATCGTCGCCCCCGTGTCGTCGCCGTGCGCCAGCGCGCCGGTCATCACGTTGATGCAGTGCATGCAGCGCACGCAGTCGGCGTTGTCGATCTCCAGGCCGTGCGTGTCGCTGACGGCGACCGACGAGATCTTCTCGCCGTGACGCAGGTCCTTCAGCTCCTTGACCTGGATCGCGCGCGTCGGGCAACGCGCGACGACGTCGTTGACGAGCTCGGTCATGCCGTGCTTGGCGAACCACTTCTTCGCCAGCTCCTCGTCGGTCTTGATGTTGTCGCGCCAGGTGCCGATCACCGCGAGGTCGGCGCGCTGCACCGAGTTCATGCAGTCGTTCGGGCACCCCGAGAACTTGAACTTGAACTTGTACGGCAGCGCGGGACGGTGGATGTCGTCGAGGAAGTTGTTGATGATCGTACGGTGCGCCTTCGCCTCGTCGTAGCACGACTGCTCGCAGCGCGCGTGCCCGACGCACGACATCGACGTGCGCACGGCGGGGCCGGCACCGCCCAAGTCGAAGCCCAGCTCGTTGATCGCGTCGAAGGCGTCCTGGACCTTGTCGGTCTTGACGCCCTGGAACATGATGTCGCCGCTCTGGCCGTGAAAGGCGATCAGACCCGAACCGTGCTCCTCCCAGATGTCGGCCATCTTGCGCAGCACGTCGGTCGAGTAATGCATGCCGGCCGGCGGCATCACGCGCAGCGTGTGAAACTCGGCCGCATCGGGGAACTTCGGATTGCCGTTCTCGTCCTTCAGCTCGGTGAAGCGCGGAATCACGCCGCCGCCGTAACCGAACACGCTGACCGTGCCGCCTTTCCAGTAGCCCTTGCGCGTTTCGTAGGATGTCTCGAGCTGGCCGAGTACGTCGACCATGTAGTCCTTGTCCTTCGCCAGGCGCTTCAGTCCCGTCACGAAGCTTGGCCACGGACCGCTTTCGAGCTCGTTGAGCATCGGGGTTTCGTGCATCGGCTTAGCCATTTTGTTCAAGCCTCCTGCTGAGTCGGTCCCGCGGGACCTGGGGAATCACGGCCGCTGTCGACCGGGGTGCACACTCGTCTGGCCGGTGGCCGTCTAACGCGGCTTCGGCTCAGCGAATCTCGGCGGCATCCTACGGTCCCGCGTTTGTGCCAACCATCACCCGCGATGATTACCTGCATAACCCCAAAGGGAGGGGTCCGCAGTCAACCCGGGTGATGGCACGCTGCAGCGAGAGCGGGCTATAGATTCGCCAAGGCACCGCGCGTACGTCGCGGCGGACGCCTGGCGGATGCACAATGCGCCCCCTGCGATCCCGCGACGATGGACGACACCGATGAATCCAGCCCCCCCGCCCGTGACGCCCGACACGGGCGACGACAAGATCAACGTGACGGCGCTCGCCAAGCTGCGCGCGCCGATCGGCGGACAGGAGATCGAGTTGCAGCAGATCGACTACGTGATCGGCGGACTCAGCCTGCTTCGCATTCGTATCCGCGAAGGCCGCCGGCACACGGTGTTCGACATCGACGCGGCAACGGCTGCCGCGTGGGGCGAAGCGATGCTGCGCTGGGGGCAGGCGCATTCGGCGCAAGCCGAGGGCACGCGATGAGCGCGCCGAGCGCGGCCGACTTCGCGTACGCGGTCAGCGGCGACCGCATCGGTCGCGACTACGCGGACGGACTGTGCCGCGCGCTGACGGCCGCCCTACCCTGGCTCGACGACGAACCGCTGGCCGGCGTGCACCCGATGCGCGGATTGACCCCGTGCCTGGACGGGTTACTTGTCGGCGGCCGCACCCGCCTGACGCTGCGGGCTCCGGTGTCGCGCACCGCCGACTGCGAGCGCCTGCAGGGCTCGCACCTCGAAGTGCCCGCGCCGCTCACGATCGGCCGCATCAGCGTGCGCGAGCTGCTCCCGTACCCGGTGTTGCACGCCAAGCTGGTCGTCACCGGCGCGGAAGAGGAAGCCGACTTCGTCGCCGACATCGAGCGCGGCGTGGCGGAGCTTGAAGTCGACTGCGAGATGATCGTCGGCCGACGAGCGGAACTGCGGGTGGGTACCGAACGTCTGGTGGGCTTCAGCCTGATGCTGCACGGCCTGTCGCCCGCCGCGTCCCTGCATGTGCAGGAGCGCGGGCTGGGGCTGCACCGCAAGCTCGGCTGCGGACTGTTCATCCCGCACAAGTCGATCGCTGCGGTCGGCGTGTGACGAAACGCCGTCGGGGAGAAGGCCCATGAGCGACCGCGCCGCCGTAACGCTCGACATGAGCGGGTTGTCGTGCCCGCTGCCGCTGCTGGGCGCGAAGAAGATCCTCGACGATCTGCCCGACGGGCAGCACATGATCCTGATCTCGGACTGCCCGGGGACGGGCGACGACCTGCGTGCCTGGGCCGGCATCACCGGCCACGAGGTCGTACGCGCCGAGCCGCTCAACGGCCACCGCGTGGCCTACACGATCCGCCGCAGCGCGGGACCGGCGCGCTTCGGCGGCAACGTGATGCTCGACATGCGCGGCGCCGCCTGCCCCGGACCGATCGTCGAAGCCGAGCGGCTGCTGCACGGCATGCAGGCGGGCGAAGTGCTGGTACTGATCAGCAACTGCCCGGGCATTTGCGCCGACGTCGAGGCATGGACCGCGAACGGCGCAATCGAATTGATCGACCGCTTCGAGGCGGTACCTGGCGAATACGAGTTCTATCTACGCAGAAAGTAAGGAGACGCGATGGCATACGAAGTCAACGGCAGGGTGCTGGAGGTCGACGACGAGGGCTATCTGCTCGAGCCGGACTTCTCGAACGAAGTCTGTCCGGTGATCGCGCAGGCCGAAGGCATCGCGCTGACCGACGATCACTGGATCGTGATCAACTACCTGCGCGACAAGTACCGCGAAGACGGCCACACGCCGAACTACCGCAACATGCTGAAAGAGCTCTCGGAGCTGCACCCCGGTTGGGACAACAAGCGGCTGTACGACCTGTTTCCGCTCGGCCCGGCCAAGCAGGGTGTGCGCATCGCCGGCCTGACCAAGCCGTACGGAAAGGGCGGTTACTGACCGCCGTGAGGACGCGATGAGCACGCGCTCGATCCGGACCAAAAGCCGCTGGTTCAACCGCGCCAAGGCGCGCGACCCGGAAGTGCTCGCCAGCGTCGCGTCGTTCAACGCCTGGCGGCTGGGGTTGAACACGATCAAGCGCATGCGCAGCGCGCACTTCGAGATCGAAGCGAGCCCGCAGTACTTCGCCTTCCTCGCCGAGTACCTGGTGTTCCTGATCCAGATCGCCGACCGCTTCGCGTTCTCGCGGCTGGCGCTGCCGCAGCGGCGCGCGTTCACCGTCGCCATGGTCAAGTCGCTCGCCGACCAGATCGCCGAGAACCGTTCGCGCCTGCTCGGCGACGACTACGACGCGGTGCGCCGCGATTTCATCGACCTGTACAACACGCGCGCCGACGACTACGCCGCTCTGCCGTTCGACGACAAGCTCGGCCCCGACTATGCGTTCATGCGCTACTGCAGCCAGGCGCTGCGCGAAGTCGCCGCGCCCGAAGACCGCGCCTGGATCGCCGATCAACTGATGTCGTACGAGGCGCCGGACGCGATCGACACGCTGCGGCGTGTGCTCGACACGGCCGTTGCGACCGCCGGCGCGATCAGCGCAGCCAACGACGAAGCGCCGACGGAACCCGGTCCGCTGCCCGAAATGCCCGGCGTCGACGCGCCGGTCGGCGATCCGATCCCGCCCGAGTGAGGCGCCGGTGAACCACACCGCGACGCGTGTTCCGCGCCAGTTCGATCTCGACGACCGCGACGCGTATCTCGCCTGGCGCGAGCGCAAGCTGGCCGGCTATCCGACGCGCATCGACGATCTGATCGTCGAAGTCGCCGATCCGGCCCGGCTGACGGCCGCCGAACGCAGCGCGCTGCTCGAGCGCTGCGCGCGCGCCAACATGGCCGTCTACGCCGCGCCGCCGCGTGTGCACGGCGCGCAGGACGTGCTGCGCGCAGTCGGCGCGCAGCTTGGCCTGCATACGCTCGACATCAACTACCTGGCCGACGACGACGGCATCACGCCGCTGGCGGTCGCGGCCAGCGGCACCAGGACGCAGTACATCCCGTACACGAACCGCCCGATCCGCTGGCACACCGACGGCTATTACAACCCGCCCGAACGCACGATCCGCGCGATGCTGCTGCATTGCGTTCAACGCGCCGAAACCGGCGGCGAAAACCGCCTGCTCGACCACGAGATCGCCTACATCGCGCTGCGCGACGCCGACCCCGACCACATCCGCGCGCTGATGCGTCCGCGCGCGATGACGATCCCCGCCCGCTCCGAGGAAGGCGAAGTCGAGCGTGGCGACCAGACCGGCCCCGTGTTTTCGATCGGCGCCGATGGCCGCCTGCACATGCGCTACACGGCGCGCACGCGCAGCATCGCGTGGGAGGACGAGCCGGGCGTGCACGCCGCGACGCAGGCGCTTGCGAACGTACTCGAGAGCGATCCGCGCGTCCTGCGCGTGCGCATGGAGCCCGGCATGGGCCTCGTCTGCAACAACGTGCTGCACGACCGCAGCGCATTCACCGACTCGGAGGCGCATCGCCGCCTGGTGCTGCGCGCGCGCTACTACGAGCGCATCGCCGCGCCGGCGTAGCGATCGCCGCGCGCTTCGACAGAACGGCTCGCGCCGGGACGATCCGTTCCGCGCCCGCGAACGGCCGCGCGGGACACCGCCTCGGCCGCTGCCCCCCTGCCGCCGCCGGATCGCACTCCGCGGTGCGTTGAACATCCGCGCTGCCCTCGGCACAGGGTGCTCGACCGAGCTGGCCCGTGACGCCGGACTTCATCCTCGCCGCAGCGCGGCGACGATCGCGGTTGACGGTTTTTCGTTTAGTTCTAAACTACTTCGCCAACGCGTCCTCCGGAGCGCCGATGCGCATCCTGTCGATCGGCGGCGGCCCCGCCGGACTGTACTTCGCGCTGCTTGCCAAACGCGCGGACCCACGCCATGCGATCCGGGTAATCGAGCGCAATCGGCCGTACGACACGTTCGGCTGGGGTGTGGTTTTCTCGGACCAGACGCTCGGCAACCTGGAGGCGGCCGATCCCGAATCCGCCCGCCAGATCGTCGGCGCCTTCAACCACTGGGACGACATCGACGTCCACTTCAAGGGCCGCACGATCACCTCGGGCGGGCACGGTTTCTGCGGCATCGGCCGCAAGCGCCTGCTGAACATCCTGCAGCGCCGCTGCGAAGCGCTCGGCGTCGAGCTCGTCTTCGACCGCGACGTGAGCGACGACCGGCAGGCGGCACGCGAATTCGGCGCCGACCTCGTGATCGGCGCCGACGGCATCAACAGCCGCATCCGCGCGCGCTACGCCGAGACGTTCCGCCCCGACGTCGACACGCGCCGCTGCCGCTTCGTCTGGCTCGGTACGAAGAAGCTCTTCTCCGCGTTCACGTTCGCTTTCGAGAAGACCGAGTACGGCTGGTTCCAGGCGCACGCCTACCAGTACGACGGCGACACGTCGACCTTCATCGTCGAGACACCCGAAGAGAACTGGAGGCGCGCCGGCATCGACCGCATGTCACAGGAGGAAGGCATCGCCTTCTGCGAGCGGCTGTTCGCGAAGTACCTCGACGGCTACAGGCTGATGAGCAACGCGGCGCATCTGCGCGGCTCGGCCATCTGGATCCGCTTCCCGCGCGTGATCTGTGCGAGCTGGATCCACTGGAACGACATCGACGGCCGCCGCGTACCGGTTGTTCTGCTCGGCGATGCGGCTCACACCGCGCACTTTTCGGTCGGCTCCGGCACCAAGCTCGCGTTCGAGGACGGAATCGCGCTCGCGCGCGCGCTCGCCGCCGACCCCGACGACCTCGCGGGTGCGCTCGCGCGTTACGAGGCCGAGCGCAGCGTCGAGGTGCTGAAGATCCAGAACGCGGCGCGCAACTCGACCGAATGGTTCGAGAACGTCGAGCGCTACACCGCGTTCGAGGCCGAGCAGTTCGCCTACAGCCTGCTGACGCGCAGCCAGCGCATCTCGCACGAGAACCTGCGGCTGCGCGACAAGGCCTTCGTCGAGCGCATCGAGGGCTGGTTCGCGCAGCGGACCGGTCTGCCCGAGCGCGCGCGGCCGCCGATGTTCACGCCGTACACGCTGCGCGGACTGACGCTGAAGAACCGCGTCGTCGTCTCGCCGATGGCGCAGTACTCGTGCGTCGACGGCACGCCCGACGACTACTACCTGGTCCACCTCGGCAGCCGCGCGCACGGCGGCGCCGGCCTGGTGTTCACCGAGATGGTGTGCGTCAGCGCCGATGCGCGCATCTCGCCCGGTTGCGCCGGCATGTACCGCGACGCGCACCGCGCGGCGTGGAGGCGCATCGTCGACTACGTGCATGCGCGCACGTCCGCGAAGATCGCGCTGCAGCTCGGCCACGCCGGGCCGAAAGGATCGACGCAGCGCGGCTGGGAAGACGCCGACGAGCCGCTGCCCGAGACCGGCGATCCGCTGACCGGCGAACGCAACTGGCCGCTGATCGCGCCGTCGCCGATCGCGTACGGTCCGCGCAACCAGGTGCCGCGCGCGATGACGCGCGCAGACATGGACCGCGTCAAGGCCGACTTCGTCCGCGCCGCGCGCTGGGGCGCCGAGTGCGGGTTCGACTGGCTCGAGCTGCACTGCGCGCACGGCTATCTGCTGTCGGCGTTCATCTGTCCGCTGACGAACCGGCGGACCGACGAGTACGGCGGCTCGATCGAGAACCGCTGCCGCTATCCGCTCGAGATCTTCCGCGCGCTGCGCGCGGTCTGGCCGCAGGACAGACCGATGTCGGTGCGCATCTCCGCGCACGACTGGGCGCCCGGCGGCAACACGCCGGACGACGCGGTCGCGATCGCGCGCCTGTTCAAGGAAGCGGGAGCCGACCTGATCGACGTGTCGACCGGCCAGACGACACGCGAAGCGACACCGGTGTACGGCCGCATGTACCAGACGCCGTTCGCCGACCGCATCCGCAACGAGGTCGGCATCGCGACGATGGCGGTCGGCGCGATCTTCGAGCCCGACCACGTCAACTCGATCATCATGGCTGGGCGCGCGGACTTGTGCGCGATCGCGCGCCCGCATCTGGCGGACCCGTACTGGACGCTGCACGCGGCCGCGCAGCTCGGTTACGCCGACATCGAATGGCCGGTGCAGTACCTGACCGGCAAGGCGCAGCTCGAACGCAACCTCGCGCGTGCGGCGCAGATGGCTGCGGAACGGCCGGAGGCGAACGGATGAGCCGCACTCAAGGCCGGCTCGCCGCCGTGCCGGTCGACCGCGAAGCGCGCGCGTCCGCGGACCATCACGATGCGCTGCGGCTGTGGCTGCGGCTGCTGACCTGCACGATGCTGATCGAGGGCGAGATCCGCGCGCGTCTGCGCGAGCGCTTCGCGATCACGCTGCCGCGCTTCGACCTGATGGCGCAGCTCGAGCGCAATCCGCAAGGGCTGCGCATGCGCGAGCTGTCGCGTCGGCTGATGGTCACCGGCGGCAATGTGACCGGCCTGACCGACCAGCTCGTCGCCGAAGGCCTCGTCGAGCGCCAGCCGGTGCCGACGGATCGCCGCGCCTTCACCGTGCGGCTGACGCGCGCGGGCAAACGCGCTTTCGACCGGATGGCCGCCGAGCACGAGAACTGGGTCGTCGAGCTGCTCGGCGGGCTTTCCGCGACTGAACTGGACCGCCTGCACACGCTGCTCGGGCGTCTGAAGACATCCGTGCGCGCACGCGCACGCACGAAGGAGCCATGACCGTGCAAGCCCGCCCGTACCGCGACTACGCCGCGCAGCACTTCCTGTGGACGGTGCACGACCGCGTCGCCACGCTCACCCTGAACCGCCCGGAACGCAAGAACCCGCTGACCTTCGACTCGTACGGCGAACTGCGCGACCTGTTCCGCGGGCTCGTCGCCGCGCCCGACGTGAAAGCGGTCGTGCTCGCCGGCGCCGGCGGCAACTTCTGCTCGGGCGGCGACGTGCACGAGATCATCGGCCCGCTGACGAAGATGCCCGCGCCCGAGCTACTCGCGTTCACGCGCATGACCGGCGACGTCGTCAAGGCGATGCGCGGCTGCCCGCAGCCGGTGATCGCAGCGGTCGACGGCGTCTGCGCCGGCGCTGGCGCGCTGCTCGCGCTCGCCGCCGACATGCGCATCGGCACGCCGCGCGCGAAGACCGCGTTCCTGTTCGCGCGCGTGGGGCTGGCGGGCGCCGACATGGGCGCGTGCGCGCTGCTGCCGCGCATGATCGGCCAGGGCCGCGCGGCCGAACTGCTGCTCACCGGCCGCGCGATGAGCGCCGACGAGGGGCTTGCCTGGGGTTTCTTCAACCGCGTCGTCGACGATGGAGCGCTGCTGGTCGAAGCAACGCAGCTCGCCCGGCAGCTCGCCGAAGGTCCGACCTTCGCACACGGCATCACGAAGACGATGCTCAACCAAGAGTGGAGCATGTCGCTCGAGCAGGCGATCGAGTCGGAGGCGCAGGCGCAGGCGATCTGCATGCAGACCGGCGACTTCAGACGCGCCTACGAGGCCTTCGCTGCCAGGCAGACGCCGCGGTTCGAGGGGAACTGATCCGTGGCCTGGCGCGAATCGCTCGACTGGCCCTTCTTCGACGCCGCCCACCGCGCGCTGGCGGGCGAGGCCGATGCGTGGGCGCGGGCGAACCTGCGCGACGTCGCGCACGACGATGTCGACGCGGCCTGCCGCCGTCTCGTGTCCTCGCTCGGACAGGACGGCCTGCTGCGCTGGTGCGTGCCCGCCGAGTTCGGCGGCGCGGCACCAAGGCTCGATTCGCGCGCGTTGTGTTTGCTGCGCGAGACGCTCGCCTACCACGACGCGCTGGCCGACTTCGCGTTCGCGATGCAGGGGCTGGGCTCGGGCGCGATCTCATTGGCCGGAACGCGCGAGCAGAAGCAGGCGATCCTGCCGCGCGTGGCGCGCGGCGAGGCGATCATGGCGTTCGCGCTGTCCGAGCCGCAGGCCGGCTCGGACGCGGGCGCGATGCGGTGCTCGGCGCGACGCGACGGCTTGCAATGGGTGCTCGCCGGCGAGAAGACCTGGATCTCCAACGGCGGTATCGCCGACGTCTACGCGGTCTTCGCCCGAACCGACCCCGCGTCGACCGGCGCGCGCGGCATCAGCGCGTTCATCGTGCCCGCGGACGCGCCCGGGCTGCGCGTCGCCGAGCGCATCGACGTGATCGCGCCGCACCCGCTCGCGCGGCTCGCGTTCGACGACTGCCGCGTTCCCGCCGCCAATTTGCTCGGCGAAGAAGGCGCGGGCTTCAAGCTCGCGATGGCCACCCTCGACATCTTTCGCGCGTCGGTCGCCGCCGCCGCGCTCGGCATGGCGCGCCGCGCGTTCGCCGAAGGACTCGCGTACGCGCGCGAGCGCGCGCTGTTCGGCGCGAAGCTCGCCGACCTGCAGATGACGCAGGCCAAGCTCGCCGACATGGCCACCGCGATCGACGCCGCCGCGTTGCTGACGTACCGCGCCGCCTGGACGCGCGACGTGCAGCAACGCCGCGCCACGCGTGCCGCCGCGATGGCCAAGCTGGCCGCCACCGAATCCGCGCAGCAGGTGATCGACACAGCGGTTCAGCTCTTCGGCGGCCGCGGCGTCCGACGCGGCGAGGTCGTCGAACGGCTCTATCGCGAGATCCGCGCGCTGCGCATCTACGAAGGCGCGACCGAGGTGCAGAAACTCGTCATCGCGCGCGAACTGCTGAAGGCTGATCCGAACGGTGATCCGTCATGACCTACACCGCGCACATCGACGTCTTTGCCCGCGACAACCTGCCGCCGCGCACGCAGTGGCCGGAGTTCGTCTTCGAGTTGCCCGAGCTGCGCTACCCGGAACGGCTGAACTGCGCGACCGAACTGCTCGACCGCGCGGTCGAACGCGGTTGGGGCGAACGGCGCGCGATCGTCGCCCCGAACGGGTTCGTCTGGACCTACCGGCAACTGCGCGACGAGGCGAATCGCATCGCCCGCGTGCTCGTCGAAGACCTCGGGCTCGTTGCCGGCAACCGCGTGCTGCTGCGCGGGCCCAACAGCCCGATGATGGCGGCGTGCTGGTTCGCGGTGATGAAGGCCGGCGCGATCGCCGTCGGCACGATGCCGCTGTTGCGCGCGGCCGAACTGACCAAGATCGTGACGAAGGCGCACGTCTCACATGCGCTGTGCGATGCGCGACTCGTCGACGAGCTGGCGAAGGCGCGCGCGACCTGCCCGAGTCTGAAGACCATCGCCCTGTTCCAGACCGATGCGGCCGACGGCATCGAGGCGCTCGCCGCGCGCAAGCCGGCCGACTTCACCGACGTTCCCACCGCGGCCGAGGACACCGCGCTGATCGCGTTCACGTCGGGCACCACCGGCGAACCGAAAGGCACGATGCACTTCCACCGCGACGTCATCGCCGTGTGCGACTGCTTTCCGAAGTCGACGCTGCGCGCGTTGCCCGACGATCTGTTCACCGGAAGCCCGCCGCTCGCGTTCACGTTCGGGCTGGGCGGCTTGCTGCTGTTCCCGCTGCGCATCGGCGCGGCCACGCTGCTGCTGGAGAAGGCTTCGCCCGACGCGCTGCCGGCGGCGATCGCTCGGCATCGTGCGACGGTGCTCTTCACCGCACCGACCTCGTATCGCGCGATGGCGCTGCAGGCGGACCGTGCAGACTTCGCGAGCCTGCGCAAGTGCGTCTCGGCCGGCGAGGCGCTGCCGGCCGCCACGCGCGCGCTGTGGCGCGAAGCGACCGGAATCGAAATCATCGACGGCATCGGCTCGACCGAGATGCTGCACATCTTCATCTCGCACGACGAAGCGAACGCCCGGCCGGGCGCGACCGGGAGGCCGATCCCCGGCTATCGCGCGTGCGTGATGGACGACGAAGGCCGGCCGCTGCCGCCCGGCGAGGTCGGCAAGCTCGCCGTGATGGGACCGACCGGCTGCCGCTATCTCGCCGATCCGCGGCAGACGAACTACGTGCGCGACGGCTGGAACTACACCGGCGACGCCTATCTCGTCGACGAGCACGGCTACTTCGTCTACCAGGCGCGCACCGACGACATGATCGTCTCGGCCGGCTACAACATCGCAGGGCCGGAGGTCGAGGCCGCCCTGCTCGCGCATCCGGCGGTGGCCGAATGCGGCGTGGTCGCTTCACCCGACGAGCAGCGCGGCGCGATCGTCAAGGCCTTCGTCGTGCTCAAGCCGGGCAACGAGCCGGGCGAGGCACTCGTCAAGGCGCTGCAGGAGCACGTCAAGTCGCAGATCGCGCCGTACAAGTACCCGCGCGCAGTCGAGTTCGTGCCGAGTCTGCCGCGGACGGAGACCGGCAAGCTGCAGCGCTTCCAGCTTCGCCAGCTCGAACTGCAGCGCGCGGGCGGCGCCAAATGAGCGGCCCTCGACCGGCTCAGGGCGCCGCCCGACGACGAGCTCAGGACAGCGCCTGGCACACGCGGCACACGGTGCGCTTCGCGCACTGCGACCCGGCCGGCATCGTCTTCTACCCCCGCTTCTTCGAGATCGCGCACGAAGCGAAGGAGGAATGGTTCCGCGCGATCGTCGGCGTGCCTTTCCAGCAGTTCGTCGGCGCGCGCGGACGAGGGCTGCCGATCGTTCGACTCGAAGCAGACTTCTTGGCCGCCTCACGCCACGGCGACGAGTTGGACATCGCAATCACCGTCGCGCAGCTCGGCCGCAGCTCGCTGCACCTTCACTATGCGTTCGACTGCGGCGCCGAGCCGCGGCTCGCGATCCGCACGGTGATCGTGCAGACGGACCTGCGGACGGGCCGGCCCGTGCCGATCGACGGCGAGCTGCGCGAGCGCATCGAGGCGTTTCGTGACGGAGCGCTCGCGACGGGAGCGCTCGAATGAAGATCCTGCAGCCGCCGGGATGGGCGCAGCCGAGGGGCTATTCGAACGGCATCGCCGCGCGCGGCACCCTGGTGTTCATCGGCGGTCAGGTCGGATGGAACGCCGCACAGCAGTTCGAAAGCGATGACTTCGTCGCGCAGGCGGCGCAGGCGCTGCGCAACGTCGTCGCCGTGCTCGCCGAGGCCGGCGGCCGCCCCGAACACATCGCGCGCATGACCTGGTACGTGCGCGACAGGCGCGAATACCTTGCGAGCTATCGCGCGCTCGGGGCGGCCTACCGCGACATCATCGGCCGCCACTATCCGGCGATGAGCGCGGTCGAAGTCAGCGCGCTGATGGAAGATCGCGCGCGCGTCGAGATCGAAGCAACGGCGGTGATCCCCGAGTAAGGAACGACCGCGGTCGCGCACGCGCGCTATTGCTTCGACGCCGTCGGCGCCGCCGCGGGCGGCCGCCGTCAGGCGACACCATAAATTGACCCCCT
>JBFMFC010000025.1:0-9304 GCA_040752195.1 Pseudomonadota bacterium
GGCGGACCAGCGCGACGTCGCCGCGCCCGAACGTCGGTGCCGCGCTCAGCTCTTGCGCGAAGTCTTGGCCATGAAGGTCGTCGGCGCGTGTTGAACCGACTCGCTGCCGCACTTCGGGCAACGGTGTGGCAACTCGTGCTCCGCGACGTGCTCGACGCGCTCGAAGACTTCGCCGCATTTCTCGCAGCGGTATTGGTACGTTGGCATCGCGCTCCTCCACGTTCACGCCCGAAGCGCCGGCCGGGTGCGTCGCGGCCGTGACCGGACCGACCGGCGCGTTCGCTTGGGCGATTTTGGGGCGGCGCGTGGGGGAATCAACCGGGAGAAGCGAGCAGCCGCAGCCGGCGGCGCCGGCGGCCCAGCCGCGTGTGCGACTAAAGCGCGCGAATCGGTTCGCCGCCGATGATGCGGGTCGGCATGCCGGCGACGACCGGCGGAACCGCGACTTTCTGCTTCAGATCGGCGACGTAGATCACGACCTCGCGCTGGCCCTTGTCGTTGACCTCGACCCAGACGCCGTCCACACCGGGAATGCGCATCAGCGCCTCGATCGTTTCGGCGGGCAGCACGTCGCCGTCGTCGCCGCGCGCCTGATCCTGCGTCTGGGCGCGGACCGGATCCTGCGCGAGAAAGTCGAGCGAACCGAGCGATTTGCGGGAGGCCATGCGCGATTCCTGCCTTGGGTGCGGCGCCGGCCGGGTTCGAACCCCGACGGCGCCGTTGCTGCCGATACTACTCCCGCCCGGCGCCCGCGATCACGTGAACAGCTGGATGTCGAGCGCGGCCAGCACGCGGGTGATGCGGTTGGCGAAGGTCGTCCCGCCGCCCCCGGCGAACAGCAACCCGACCGGCGCGCGCCGCGTGTCCCAGGTCCAGATCAGCGAGCCCGAATCGCCGCCGCGGCTGAAATCCCCGCCGGCCGCGCGGATCGCGATCTGATCGACGAAACGCGCGATCCGCCCGCCGTAGTTGACGTTGATCGCCACACCGACCGCCGTGATCGTCCCGCGCGTCAGTTGCGTCGTGCGCCCGCTCTTGCCGACCAGCATGCCGCGCACCGGCGCCACCGGCGTGGCGCCGACGCGGAAGAAGCGCGTCGCGCCGCCGCTGAGGTACATCAGCTCGCGCCGCACGCGGTCGGGCCATGCCCACGCGGTCGCGCAGTCGACGACGTTCGCGCCGCCGGCAAAGTTGATCGGCACGAATCGTTCGAGCACGGCGACCTGGTCCGCCGGGCAGCGCCCGCCGTCGATCGGTCCCGGCTGCGCGACGCAGTCGCCGATCGCGGCCGCGTTCGAGTTGGCGAGCACGTGGTTGTTGCTGAGGATCATCAGGCGGTTGATGCGCGGCGCGGTGCGGCCGCGCGCCAGGCACCCGAGCGTGCCGGCGGTGATGCGGAAGTGCCCGACGCTGATCCCGCCCGGCGCGGGTCGCATTCGCATCCGGTGCGGCTGCGCGTCGACGATGCCGGTGCACACCACGTTCATCGGGAAGTCCGCTTCGGCGAGCGCCGCGACGCCGGCGGCGGAGGCAAGCCGCGCCTTCATCTCCGCTTCCGTCGCAGGCTCGATCGTGTACACCTCGAGCGTCGGCTCGCCGGGCGGGGCACCGGCGGCCGGGTCGCCGAGACCGATGCCGACGCCGACGATGTTCGCCTCCATGACCTCGGCCGACTGGATTCCGGCCTCGGCCCGCGCATGCTCGGCGAGCAGCTTCTCCAGTTCCGCTTTCGCCGACAGGATCTGCGGGTCGACCTGCGCGAGCGCGGCCTCCATTTCCGCGTCGCCGGCCTCCACCGCCAGCGTCGCCGCGTCGGCGGGCGGCTCGAACTCCTCGCCGTGGCCGTGGCCTTCTTCCGGCGGCTTGCCCTCGACCGGATCCTCGAATTCGTTTCGGGTGCGTTTGGTTGCCATCGCCCTGCTCCTTCGGTTTGCGGTCACGGAAAACACGAAGGTGACCGGCTCCGATGTGAGTCCGGCGGCGTCTGCGCTGCGACGCGCTTCGCCGCGGGGCCCGCACGCCGATCACGGTAGGCGCCGCGTGCGCGGACCGCTACGGAGCGTTCGACGAGCGACCCATCGGCGCGATCGCGCAATCGCGCGACGGCGCCGGCCGTTCAGGCGTCGAGCGCGAGGAACACGTTGTTCAGCCCTTCGGCGAGCGTCGGGTGGGCGAAGATCGCTTCCTTCAGCACCGTGTACGGCAGCTTGCCGAGCATCGCGATCTGCAGCATCGCCATGATCTCGCCGCCTTCGATGCCGAAGACGGTGCAGCCGAGGATCTGATCGGTCCTGGCGTCGACGATGACCTTGAGAAAGCCGCGCGACTCGTCCATCTCCAGCGCGCGGGCGATGCCGTTCATGCCGATCTTGGCGACGCGCACCTCGAGTCCGCGCTTGCGTGCCTCGGTTTCGTTCAGCCCCACCGCGGCGAGCTGCGGGTCGGTGAACACGGTGTTCGGCACGAGCCGATCGCCGAGCTTCGCATCGAGCCCGAGCACCCAGCGGTCGCGCAGGATGCGGAAGTCGTCGTACGAGACGTGCGTGAACTGCGGCCCGGGCTTGACGTCGCCGACCGCGTAGATGCCCGGCACGTTGGTCTGCAGCGTGTCGTCGACCGGGATGAAACCGCGCTCGGTCGCGACACCCGCCGCGGCGAGGTTCAAGTCCTCGGTGTTCGGCTTGCGGCCGACGGCGACCAGCAAATGCGAGCCGCGCACGGTCTGCGCCGCGCCGTTCTGCTCGTAGTGAACGGCGATGTCGCCCGCCTTGCCTTCGACGCGTTCGGCGAGCGCGCCGGTTTCGATGCGCAGACCGTCTTCTTCGAGCACCTTGCGCAGCGCTGCGCCGACGTCCTCGTCGTCGCGCGCGGCAAGCCGCGGCGCGCCCTCGAGCACCGTGACCTCCGCGCCGAAGCGGCGGAACATCTGCGCGAACTCCAGCCCGATGAAGCCGCCGCCGAGCACGATCAGATGACGCGGCACGTCGTCGAGTTCCATCACCGACGAGGAGTCGAGATGCGGCACGTCGGCCAGTCCCGGAATCGGCGGCGCGAACGGCCGCCCGCCCGTGTTGATCACGATCTTCGGCGCGGTCATCCGGCGCACGCCGCCGCCGCGCAGTGCGACCTCGACCGACTTCGAGTCGGCGAAACGCGCTGCGCCGAAGACCAGCTCGACGTTCTCGGCCTTCTGCAGCCGCTGCGTCCCGTAGTTGCGGAAACGCTCGACGAGCGCGCGTTTGCGCGCGACGACGCGCTGCATGTCGACCGTGACGGGACCGGCGGCGACGCCGTAGTCGGCGGCGCGGCGCGCCAGATACGCGACGCGCGCGCTCGCGACCATCGTCTTGGTCGGCGTGCAGCCGACGTTGATGCAGGTGCCGCCGACGTGCTCGCGCTCGACGATCGCCGTTTTCCAGCCCGCCTTGCCGAGCGCCAGCGCGAGCGGCTTGCCGGCCTGGCCGGCGCCGATGATGATCAGGTCGAGTCGTTCAGCATTCATGGCGCGATCCTCGGCGCGTACGGTGGGACGCTTTCGGCCCGGCTGCGCACGGCACGGCCGCGTGCCCGATCGCATGGCCCTCGGGCTTCGGCCCCGCGCATGCGCCGATCGAACCGGCCTGCGCTTGCTTGGTCAGCTCAGCCTGACCCATCTTTCATGCCGCACCGCGCGACGCGGCACGCGCGGGGCCGCAAGAACGATCGGCGCCGACCGCCCAGAAGCTGTGAATCCTTCTACTGCGCGGCCCGCGGCGAAGTCTTCAAACCTTCTCAGGCGCGCACGTGCAGCTCGTCGCCGCCAAAGGCGAGCGCGAGCGGTTCGATCACGACCTGCTTCGCGCCGGCTTCGACGCGACCGGCGATCCACGCCTCGACGCCGTTCGCGCGCGCCACCTCGACGGTGCGCTCGGCGTCGGCCGGCGCGACGTACAGCGCAAAACCCGCGCCCATGTTGAGATTGCCGTAGCTCTCGCGCGCGTCGATGCCCGCTTCGCGCTGGATGAACGCGAGCACCGGCGGCACCGGGGGCAGCGTGTGGATGCGGTACGTGTACGCGCCCGGATGCCGCATCAGCTTGCGCCAGCCGTGGCCGGTGACGTTGGCGCAGTAGTGCGGAACGATGCCGGCGGCGGCGAGCGCTTCGGTCACCGGCGCATACAGCACGGTCGGCGCGAGCAGCGCTTCGCCGTACAGCGTGCCGTCGTCCAGTTTCGTCGCATAGCCTTGCGGCAGCCGTTCGGCGAGCTTGCGCGCCAGCGATACGCCGTTGGCGTGGATGCCGCTGGAGGCGAGCAGCACGATCGCGTCGCCCGCCGCGAGGTTTTCGCCGAGCGTCAGGCGCGACTTCGGCCGCACGATGCCGACGCACGACGCCGCCAGGTCGATGCGCCCCGGCGCCACCACGCCCGCCAGCGCGGGCGTCTCGCCGCCGCCCCACGCCACACCGCACGCATCGCACGCGGCTTTCCAGCCCTCGACCAGATCGCGCGCGCGCGCTTCGTCGGCGAACCAGTCGCTGCCGCCGGTGGCCCAGTACGCGTGCACCGACACCGGCGTGGCGCCGACCGTGACGATGTCGTTGATCGCCATCGCCAGCGTGTCCTGCGCGATGCGGTCGTAGTACGTGCGGCCGGTGATCGCGCGCATCGCGTCGGCCACCAGCGCCTTGGTGCCGAGGCACTCGGTGATCGACGCCAGATAGAACTCGCCGCAGTCGACGACGTACGCCGACTCGCCGCGCGAGGCCGCGACCTCGCTCAACCCGTGCCGCGCCAGATTGCCGGCAGTCGCCGCCGCCGCGCGCTGCGCGAGGATCTTCAGCGGATCGATCTGCGCGTAGTCGACGCCGGCTTGTCTGTAGTCGAGGGACATCTCGGAGTGCGGAGGATGGCGGCTTGCGTCCGGATCGTGCCGCGCTTGCCCGCGGCGGGCGCCCGACGGTCGATCGCCGAAGGTCGACGGCTAGACTACGCGCCGTTTGCCCGCGGATTGTAATTCGATGAGCTTCTTCACGGCCGAGCGTTTGCAGGCGGGGATGTGGGTCGGCATCGGCCTGGCGCTGCTCGCGCTGATGTACGTGCTCGCGGCGGTGCTCACGCCGTTTGCGCTCGCCGCGATCCTCGCGTACCTGCTGTCGCCGGGCGTCGACTGGCTCGCCGCGCGCAGGTTGCCGCGCTGGGCGGCGGTGCTCGCGATGATCTTCGCGCTCGGGCTGGTCCTGCTCGCGTTGCTGCTGATCCTGATCCCCGTGCTGCAGAAGGAAATCGTGCAGCTGCAGGCGCAGCTTCCGGCGCTGATCAACAAGCTGAACCAGGCGGTCGCGCCGAAGCTGCAGGAATGGTTCGGCATCGCGATCCGCTTCGACGCGCAAACGCTGCGCGAACTGCTCGCCGAACGCGTCGGCTCGCAGCAGGATCTGATCGCGCGGGTCTTCGCGCACGCGCGCGAAGGCGGCATCGCGCTGCTGGGGCTGATCGGAACGCTGCTGCTGGTGCCGATCGTGCTCTTTTACGCGCTGCTCGACTGGCACGACTTCCGCAGCCGCGCCGAAGCGCTGATCCCGCGCCGCTGGCATGCGCAGACGGTCGCGATGCTCGGCGAAATCGACGGCCTGCTCGCGCAGTTCCTGCGCGGGCAGTTGACGGTGATGCTGGTGCTCGCCGCGTATTACTCGGTGGCGCTCGCGATCGCGGGATTCCAGACGGCGTTGCCGGTCGGCCTCCTGACGGGCCTGCTGATCTTCATCCCGTACGTCGGCTTCGCGCTCGGCCTGGCGCTCGCGTTGCTGGCTGCGCTGCTGCAGTTCGGCGGCCTGTACGGCGTCCTCGCAGTTGCCGTGATCTACGGCGTCGGCCAGGTGATCGAGAGCTTCTTCCTGACGCCGCGGCTCGTCGGCGAGCGCATCGGCCTGCATCCGATCGCCGTGATCTTCGCGCTGCTCGCATTCGGCCAGGTGTTCGGCTTCTTCGGCGTGCTGCTCGCGCTGCCCGCGAGCGCGGCGCTGCTGGTCGCGCTTCGGCGCCTGAAGGATGCCTACCTCGCGAGCGAGTTCTACCGCAAGACATGAGTCAGCTCGCGCTGGACCTGCTGCAACCACGCGAGCCCACGCTCGACAACTTCGTCGCGGGCCGCAACGCGGAAGCGCTCGACGCGCTGCGCCGGCTCGCGCGCGGCGCACTCGCGGAGCGCATCGTCTATCTGTGGGGCGAAAGCGGCAGCGGCCGCACGCATCTGCTCGCGGCGCTCGCGCGCACGCCGCGCGCGGCCCGCTGGTCGCCGCACGGCCCGCCCGATGTGCCGGGGCTGACCGTCGTCGACGACGTCCACCGGCTCGATGCCGGCGCGCAGGTGGCGCTTTTCAACCGGCTCAACGCCGTGCGCGAACGCGCCGATGCGGCGTGCGCGGTCGCCGGCCCGCTGCCGCCGGCGCAGCTCGCGCTGCGCGAAGACCTGCGCACGCGGCTCGCGTGGGGGCTCGTCTATCAGCTTCACGCGCTGACCGACGCGGAGAAGGCCGCTGCGCTCGCCGCGCATGCCGCCACGCGCGGCGTGGCAGTGTCCGACGATCTGATCCCGTACATGCTGACGCACCTGCCGCGCGACCTGCGCACGCTGGTCGCCGCGCTCGACGCGCTCGACGCCTACGCGCTCGCGCGGCGCCGCGCGCTGACCGTGCCGCTGCTGCGCGAGTGGTTGGCGGGCGGCACGTAGAATCGCGTCCGATGAACAACCCACCCTGCCGGCCGGGCGCAATCCGCGCGGGCGATCGGCGCCCGAACGGCCGATGAAGCTCGCGCTGTTCGACCTCGACCGCACGCTGCTGCCGATCGACAGCGCCGACGACTGGTCGCACTTCGTCGTGCGCGCCGGCGGACTCGACGCCGCACGCTACGGCGCGCGCATCCGCGAATTTGCCGACACGTACGCGGCGGGCCGCTTCGACGCGCTCGCGTACCTCGATTTCCAGATGGAACTGCTGACGCGGCTGCCGCGCGCGCAGCTCGAGCGCCTGCGCGCCGAGTTCGTGCGCGGCCGCGTGCTGCCGCACGTCCGGCGCGAGGCGCTCGATCTGGTCGAGACCCATCGCCGCGCCGGCGACGAGCTGGCGGTCGTCACGGGCACCAACGCGTTCGTCGCGCGGCCGATCGCCGACGCTTTCGGCATCGAGCATCTGCTCGCGGTCGAACCCGAGGAGCGCGACGGCGAATTCACCGGCCGCCACATCGGCACGCACTCGCACGGCGCCGGCAAGGTGCGCAAGGTCGAGACGTTCCTCGCGCAACGCGGAACGACCCTCGAAGCTTGCGAATCGCTGGTGTTCTACAGCGACTCGATCGTCGATCTGCCGCTGCTCGAGCGCGTGGCCGCGGCCGGCGGCCGGGCGGTGGTGACCAACGGCGACGCCGGGCTGCGCGCGGTGGCGGCCGCGCGCAACTGGCCCGTGCTCGAGCTGTTCGCGCGTGCGGCCTGAGCGATGATCAAACGCTTCGTCCAGCGGGTGTCGACGCTTTTCTCGCGTTCGCTGGCGCGCAAGCCGCGCGTGCGGCGCGAGCCCAAGCGCATCCCCGTCGCCGAGCACGGCATCGACCGCAGCCGCGTGTCGCGCAACGCGATCCGCGTGTGCGAGACGCTGCAGAAGGCCGGGCACCAGGCGTACATCGTCGGCGGCGCGGTGCGCGACCTGCTGCTCGGCGTCACGCCGAAGGACTTCGATGTCGCCACCGACGCGACCCCCGAGCAGGTCAAGTCGCACTTCCGCCGCGCGATCATCATCGGGCGGCGCTTTCGCCTCGTCCACGTGATGTTCGGCAACGAGACGATCGAGGTGTCGACTTTCCGCGCGCTCGACAACCCGGAGCGGCTCACCGACGAGCACGGCCGCGTGCTGGCCGACAACCTGTTCGGCGCGCAGCACGAGGATGCCGCACGGCGCGACTTCACGATCAACGCGCTGTACTACGACCCGGTCACCGAAACGGTGCTCGACTACCACGACGGGGTGCGCGACCTGCGGCGCAAGCGGCTGCGCATCATCGGCGACCCCGAGACGCGCTACCGCGAGGACCCGGTGCGCATGCTGCGCGCGGTGCGCTTCGCGGCCAAGCTCGGGTTCCAGATCGACGAAGCCACGCGCGAGCCGATTCGCCGCCTCGCCCCGCTGATCGAGAACGTGCCGCCGGCGCGGCTGTTCGACGAGATGCTCAAGCTGCTGACCAGCGGGCACAGCGTGGCGTGCATCATGCGGCTGCGCGCCGAGGGGTTGCACCACGGCCTGCTGCCGCTGCTCGACATGATCCTCGAGCAGCCCGCGGGCGAGCGCTTCGTGATGCTGGCGCTGTCACGCACCGACGAACGCGTGCAGGCCGGCAAGCACATCGCGCCGGGTTTCCTGTTCGCCACGCTGCTGTGGCAGGAAGTGCTGAAGCGCTGGAAGGAACGCGAGTCACGCGGCGAGCACCGCATCCCTGCGCTCGACGCCGCGATCGACGACGTGCTCGAAGCGCAGACCGAAAAGCTCGCGATCCAGCGCCGCTACACGTCGGACATGCGCGAGATCTGGATGCTGCAGCCGCGCTTCGAGCGCCGCACGGGGCGCGCGCCGTTCAAGCTGCTCGAGCACCTGCGGCTGCGCGCCGGTTATGATTTTCTGATGCTGCGCTGTGCCGCCGAGGAAGCGCCCGCCGAACTGTGCGAATGGTGGACGAAGTTCCTGCACGCGACGGAAGAGGAGCGCGAGCAGCTCGTCGCGGCGGCGCAGGCGAGCGGCGCCCAAGCGGGCGGGCAGCGGCGCAGGCGCAGACGGGGGCGCGGCGGCGGTGCGGCGCGCGCCGCGGCACCACAGTGAGGATGGATCGTTGAAGCGACGCGCATACATCGGGCTGGGAGCGAACCAGGGCGATCTCGCCGCCACCCTCGACGCGGCGGTCGAGTCGCTGAAGGCGCTCGAGCGGTCCGAATTCGTCGCGGTCTCGCCGTACTATCGAACCGCGCCGATCGACGCGCCGGGGCCGGACTTCATCAACGCCGTCGCCGCGATCGACACCGGGCTGGAGCCGTACGGGCTGCTGCTGCACCTGCTCGACATCGAGATGATGCTGGGGCGCAAGCGGCGAGGCACGCAGAAGAACGCCCCGCGCAAGGTCGACCTCGACCTCCTGCTGGTCGGCGACCTGATCGTGCGCAGCGCGCCGCTGACGCTTCCGCACCCGCGCCTGCACGAACGCGCGTTCGTGCTGCGGCCGCTGCTGGATATCGCGCCCGACCTCGTGCTGCCGGGTCTGGGGCCGGCGGCGCGCTTTCTCGA
>JBFMFC010000025.1:9404-49008 GCA_040752195.1 Pseudomonadota bacterium
TGCGCAGCGCGCCGCTGACGCTTCCGCACCCGCGCCTGCACGAACGCGCGTTCGTGCTGCGGCCGCTGCTGGATATCGCGCCCGACCTCGTGCTGCCGGGTCTGGGGCCGGCGGCGCGCTTTCTCGATGCGGTCGCCGGCCAGCGCATCGAACCCTTCGAAGCCGCCGCGCCGCAGCCCTGAGAAGCCGTGAAGATTTCGTCGCGAGCGGCCCGCTGGCTAGGCGCACGGAGCGCAGGGCCGAGACATATCGAGCGGATAGGCGAGGCCCGAGCACCGCGCAACGACGCCAGCGGGCTGCGCAGTAGAAAGATTCACGGCTCCTGACCGGCGCCCGACCGATGCCGGTACTTGCGCAAACCACGCTGCTGCTCGTCGCGTCGAACGTCTTCATGACCTTCGCGTGGTACGCGCACCTGCGCAACCTCAACGACAAGCCGTGGTGGATCGCGGCGCTGGCAAGCTGGGGCATCGCGCTGGCCGAGTACCTTCTGCAGGTGCCGGCCAACCGCATCGGCTACACCGCGTACACGGTCGGCCAGCTCAAGATCCTGCAGGAAGTGATCACGTTGTCGGTGTTCGTCCCGTTCGCCGTGCTGTACATGAAGGAGCCGCTGCGGCTCGACTACGTGTGGGCGGCGCTGTGCCTGCTGGGTGCGGTGTATTTCATCTTCCGTTCGACATGAAGACCAGCGCCGGCCGGCTCCGGCACATCGTCATCGAAGGCCCGATCGGGGCAGGCAAGACCACGCTCGCGCGCCGGCTGGCCGCGCACGCCGGTGCCGCGCTCGTGCTCGAGCAGCCCGACGCGAATCCGTTTTTGGAGCGCTTCTACCGCGATCGCGCGCGCTTCGCGCTGCCCACGCAGCTCTTTTTCCTGTTCCAGCGCGTGCAGCAGCTTCGCGAGCTCAAGCAGCTCGACCTGTTCCACTCGCTGGTGATCGCCGACTTCCTGCTGGAAAAAGACCCTCTGTTCGCGCGGTTGACGCTCGCCGACGACGAGTTGAAGCTGTACGAGCAGATCCTCGCGCAGCTCGCGCCGCAGGCCGCCGCTCCGGACCTGGTGATCTACCTGCAGGCGCCGCCCGAAGTGCTGATCGAGCGCGTCGGACGGCGCGGCAATGCCTACGAAGCCGGCATCACCGAGAGCTACCTGCGCGCGCTCGCCGACAGCTACGCGCGTTTCTTCCACCAGTACGACGCCGCACCCGTGTTGACCGTCAACACCGAGAACCTGAACCCGATCGAACGCGACGCCGACTTCGAGCTGCTGCTCGCGCGAATCGAGCGCATGCGCGGGCGGCGCGAATACTTCAATCTGGCCGCATGAGCGTACACACCCCACCCCCGCCCGCCGAGCGCAAGCCGGTCACGCTGCCGCGTCTGCTGGAGATGCGCGCGCAAGGCGACCCGATCGCGATGCTCACCTGCTACGACGCGAGCTTCGCGGCGCTGCTCGACGAGTGCGGCGTCGACGTGCTGCTGGTCGGCGACTCGCTCGGTATGGTGATCCAGGGCGAGCGCTCGACGCTGCCGGTGACGGTCGAGCACGTCGCGTATCACACCCGGTGCGTCGCGCGGACGGCGCGGCGCGCGTGGCTGGTCGCGGACATGCCTTTCGGCAGCTACCAGGCGTCGCCGATCGCCGCGTACGACAACGCCGCGCGCCTGATGGCCGCCGGCGCGCAGATGGTCAAGCTCGAAGGCGGCGCATGGCTCGCGCCGACCGTGCGGCGCCTGACGACGCGCGGCATCCCGGTGTGCGCGCACCTGGGGCTGACGCCGCAGTCGATCCACACGCTCGGCGGCTATCGGGTGCAGGGCAGGACGGAGGAAGCCGCCGCGCAGTTGAAGCGCGACGCGGCTGCGCTGCAGGAAGCCGGCGCGACGATGCTCGTGCTCGAACTGGTGCCTTCGGCGCTCGCGGCCGAGGTCACGCGCTCGCTCGCCATCCCGACGATCGGCATCGGCGCCGGTGCCGAGTGTTCGGGCCAGGTGCTGGTGCTGCACGACATGCTCGACGTCTACCCCGGCCGGCGGCCGCGCTTCGTGCGCAACTTCATGGACGGCGCCCCCAGCATCCGGGCCGCGGTCGAAGCCTACGTCGCCGCGGTCAAGTCGCGCGCCTTCCCGGGTCCGGAGCACAGCTACTGAGCCGCCGCCGGTCGCGCGAGCCGCGACCCGGTGTCCGACCCCCGTACAATCCGCCGCCCGTTTCCTTCCGGCCGACGGAGTCCGCGATGAAAGTCGTCCACACGATCCAGGAACTGCGCGACCAGTTGCGCGGGCAACTGCGCGTCGCGTTCGTGCCGACGATGGGCAACCTGCACGACGCGCACCTGGCGCTGATGGCGATGGCGCACCGGCACGGCGATCCGGTCGTCGCGTCGATCTTCGTCAACCGGCTGCAGTTCGGCCCGAACGAGGACTTCGACAAATACCCGCGCACGCTGGCCGAGGACATCGACAAGCTGCAGCGGCAGAACAAGGTGTACGTGCTGTTCGCGCCGAACGAGTCCGAGATGTACCCGGAGCCGCAGGAGTTCCGCGTCTCACCGCCGCACGACCTCGGCGACATCCTCGAAGGCGAGTTCCGCCCGGGTTTCTTCGTCGGCGTCACGACCGTCGTGCTGAAGCTGTTTTCGTGCGTGCAGCCGCGTGTGGCGGTGTTCGGCAAGAAGGACTATCAGCAGTTGATGATCGTGCGCAGGATGTGCCGCCAGTTCGCGCTGCCGACCGAGATCATCCCGCACGAAACGGTGCGCGACACCGACGGCCTGGCGCTGTCGTCGCGCAACCGCTATCTGTCGGAGACCGAGCGGCGCGAGGCGCCGCGGCTGTACCGCGTGCTGAACGACGTGCGCGACCGCCTGCGCGCCGGCACGATCGACGTCGCCGCGCTCGAGCGCGACGCCCAGCGGGAGCTGGCCGACGCCGGGTGGAAGGTCGACTACGTGTCGGTGCGCCGCCAGCGCGACCTGAAGGTGCCGGCGCGCGAAGAGGTCGCCGGCGGCGAGCCGCTGGTCGTGCTGGCCGCCGCCAAGCTCGGCGCGACCCGCCTGATCGACAACCTCGAGATCTGATCGCGTCCGGCCGTCGAGCCGCAGCGTCCTCAGGGCCCGTGTCCCCCCAAACCGCCGAGTCGGCCGCGTGGTGCGCCACGCACACCGCTACGGCCTGAGCGCGCGCCCGTGAACACCCCGATCGCGACGACCGGCGACGACGACGCCGAACGCCGCCCCGCAGCGGGGCTGCTGCTCGCCACGCTCGGCATCGTCTACGGCGACATCGGAACGAGCCCGCTGTACGCGTTTCGCGAAAGCCTGACCGGCGAGCACGGCGCCGGCATCGACCCCGCGGGCATCTACGGCGCGCTGTCGATGATCTTCTGGGCGGTCACGCTGGTCGTCTCGATCAAGTACGTGCTGCTGGTGATGCGTGCGGACAACCAGGGCGAAGGCGGCATCCTCGCGCTGCTCGCGCTCGTGCTGCGGCAGATGCCGGTGCAGAGCCGGTGGCGCGCAACGGCGATCGGCTTCGGCCTGGCCGGCGCGGCGATGTTCTACGGCGACAGCGTGATCACGCCGGCGATCTCCGTGCTGTCGGCCGTCGAAGGCCTGGCGGTCGTCACGCCGGCGGCGAGCGACTACGTGCTGCCGGCAACGATCGCGATCCTGATCGCGCTGTTTCTCGCCCAGCGGCGCGGCACCGCGCAGATCGGCGGCCTGTTCGGGCCGATCATGCTGCTGTGGTTCGCCGCGATCGCGGTGCTCGGCGCCGCGCAGATCGCGCGCAACCCGGACGTGCTGCGCGCGCTCGAGCCGGCGCACGCGCTCGGCTTCGCGCTGCGCGACCCCGCGCGCGCGCTGGTCGTGCTCGCCGCGGTCTTCCTGACCGTCACCGGCGGCGAAGCGCTGTACGCGGACATGGGTCACTTCGGCCGCGGGCCGATCCAGCGCGCGTGGTTCGGCCTGGTGATGCCGAGCCTGCTGCTGAACTACTTCGGACAGGGTGCGCTCGTGCTCGCCGATGCCGATGCCGCACGCAACCCGTTTTTCCTGCTCGCGCCGGGCTGGCTGCAGCTCCCGCTCGTGCTGCTCGCCACCGCGGCGACCGTGATCGCATCGCAGGCGGTGATCTCGGGCGCGTTTTCGCTGACCAGCCAGGCGATCAAGCTGGGGCTGGCGCCGCGAACGACCATCGAGTTCACCTCGGCGACCGAGGCCGGGCAGATCTACGTGCCGATCGTCAACTGGCTGCTGCTGGCGGCCGTGATCGCGCTCGTGCTCGCGTTCGGCAGCTCGTCGAACCTCGCCGCCGCGTACGGGGTCGCGGTCGTCTCGACGATGGTGATCACCACGCTCGGCGTGGCCTTCGTGGCCGCCCGGCACTGGGCCTGGCCGGCGCGGCGCGTGCTGGCGGTGTTCGCGCCGCTTGCGCTGCTCGACCTGCTGTTTCTCGCCGCCAACACGGCCAAGATTCCGCACGGCGGCTGGTTTCCGCTCGCGTTCGCCGCGGCGATCTTCACCCTGCTCGCGACCTGGTACCGCGGCCGCGCGCTCGTGCGCGACGAGCTGAAACGCCGCGGCATCGCGCTCGAACCCTTTCTGAAGAGCCTGACGACCTATCCGCCGCAACGGGTCGAAGGCACCGCAGTGTTCATGACGCCGGTGCTCGATCTGATCCCGGTTGCGCTGCTGCACAACCTCAAGCACAACCGCGTGATGCACGAGCGGGTGATCTTCCTCACGGCCGTGGCCGAGAACGAACCGCACGTTCCGGCGGAAAGAGCCGCCCGCATTCGCGACCTCGGCGACGGCTGCTATCACATCGCGCTGCACCGCGGCTTCCACGACTCGTACGACATCGTCGACATCGCCAAACTGCTGTCGCGGTACTACGACTTCGAGCTGATTCCCGAGCAGACCTCGTTCTTCCTGTCGCGCGAAACGCTGATCCCCGCGCGGCGCGGCGGCATGGCCGGCTGGCGCAAGCGGCTGTTCGCCTGGATGAGCCGCAATGCGCAGTCGGCGTCGGACTTCTTCCGGCTGCCGCCCGGCCGCGTGATCGAGATCGGAACGCAGATCGAGATCTGATGGGTGCACGTTTGGCCGGCGCGGCGCTTTCGCGGATAATCCGCCGCCCGAGCCGGGATGGCGGAACTGGTAGACGCACGGGACTCACAAGGTCCCGGCGCCGACGGGACCTTGCGGCGCAGGCTAACTTGCGAAGCAAGTTAAGCTCGCGCGAGCGAGCGGCCGAAGTCCACAAGGCGAAGCCTTGCGGCGCAGGCTAACTTGCGAAGCAAGTTAAGCTCGCGCGAGCGAGCGGCCGAAGCCAAAATCCCGCTCGCTCTTTGAACACACACGCCGGGATGGCGGAACTGGTAGACGCACGGGACTCAAAATCCCGCGGTAGCGATACCGTGCGAGTTCGATTCTCGCTCCCGGCACCAACGCGTTCACACCGGCGACGCCGAGCGCGGCGCCTCGACGGTGAAACAACCCTTCCCTGGCCGGTCAAGCCATGGATCGCGAACTCACGGTCTCCGACTTCGACTACGAACTGCCGGCCGAGCTGATCGCGCAGCATCCGCTGCCCGACCGCGCCGCGAGCCGGCTGCTGCACGTCGAGCGCGAGCGGCTGTCCGACCTCGCCTTCACCGATCTCGAACGGCTCATCGCGCCGGGCGAGCTTCTGGTCTTCAACGACACGAAGGTGATCAAGGCGCGGCTGCTCGGGCGCAAGCCCAGCGGCGGGAAGGTCGAGGCGCTCGTCGAACGCATCGTCGAGCCGCAGCGCGCGCTCGCGCTCGTGCGCACGAGCCATGCACCGAAGCCGGGGCAGGTTTTCGTCTTCGGGGAGCGCGATCCGGTGACGGCGACCGTGCTCGGGCGCGAGGGCGAATTCTTCGTACTCGCGTTCGACGCGGACGTGCTCGCCGCACTCGAGCGCCACGGCCACGTGCCGCTGCCGCCCTACATCGCACACCCCGACGACGCCGAGGACGCGGCGCGCTACCAGACCGTGTACGCGACGCGGCCCGGTGCGGTCGCGGCGCCGACCGCCGGGCTGCACTTCACGCAGCCGCTGCTCGAGCGCTTGCGCGCACGCGGCGTCGAGTTCGCGCACGTGACGCTGCACGTCGGCGCCGGTACGTTCCAGCCGGTCCGCGTCGAGCGAATCCGCGATCACGTGATGCACAGCGAGTGGTATGAGATCGCCGCGCCCGCAGCCGATGCGATCGGCCGCGCGCTCGCCGAAGGCCGGCGCATCACCGCGGTCGGCACGACGAGCCTGCGCGCGCTCGAGTCGGCGGCGGTCGACGCGCCGGGCGGCGCGCGCATCCGCGCGGGCGCGCGCGAGACCCGGCTCTTCGTCACGCCGGGTTTCCGCTTCCGCGTCGTCGATCGGCTGATCACGAACTTCCACCTGCCGCGATCGACGCTGCTGATGCTGGTTTCGGCGTTCGCGGGCATCGAGCGGATCCGCAGCGCGTACGCGCACGCCGTCGCGCAACGGTATCGGTTCTTCAGCTACGGGGATGCGATGCTGCTGGAACGGGGTTCGTAGTTGAAACGTGCGACGAATCCCCCTGCCCGCCTCTGCGACCGGGCTGGCGATCGCCTCCTTCGGCAAACACGCGCACGCGCGGCGTGCGGCAGCATTGCGGCCGCGCCAACGACAACGAGATGACGGGATGGCACTGACCTTCGAACGGCTCGCCACCGACGGCGCCGCGCGGCGCGGGCGAATCACGCTTGCGCACGGAACGGTCGAGACGCCGGTGTTCATGCCGGTCGGCACCTACGGCACGGTCAAGGCGATGACGCCGCGCGAGCTCGACGAGCTCGGCGCGCAGATCGTGCTCGGCAACACGTTCCACCTCTGGCTGCGCCCCGGGCTCGACGTGATCGCCGCGCACGAAGGGCTGCACCGCTTCATGGCATGGGAGCGGCCGATCCTGACCGACTCGGGCGGCTTCCAGGTGTTTTCGCTCGGCAAGCTGCGCAAGGTGCGCGAAGAAGGCGTGCAGTTCGCCTCGCCGGTGAACGGCGACCGGCTGTTCCTGACACCCGAGGAATCGATGCGCATCCAGATCGCGCTCGACGCCGACATCGCGATGGTGTTCGACGAGTGCACGCCGTACGAGGTCGACGGCACGCCGGCGACGTACGAGCACGCGGCCGAGTCGATGCGGCTGTCGCTGCGCTGGGCGCGGCGCTCGCGCGCCGAGTTCGACCGGCTGACGGCGGACCGTCCCCGGCGCAACGCGCTGTTCGGCATCGTCCAGGGCGGGATGTACGAGCCGCTGCGCGACGAGTCGGTCGAAGGCCTGACGCAGATCGGGTTCGACGGCTATGCCATCGGCGGGCTATCGGTCGGCGAGCCGAAGCCGGAGATGCTGCGCATGCTGGCGCACGTCGCCCCGCGGCTGCCCGAGGACAGACCGCGCTATCTGATGGGCGTGGGAACGCCGGAGGACCTGCTCGAAGGCATCGCGCGCGGCATCGACATGTTCGACTGCGTGCTGCCGACCCGCAACGCGCGCAACGGGTGGCTCTTCACGCGCGCAGGCGACGTCAAGATCCGCAACAGCCGGTACGGCCGCGACACGCGCCCGCTCGACGCCGACTGCAACTGCTACACCTGCATGCACTTCACCCGCGCGTACCTGCATCATCTTCAGCGCGTCAACGAGATCCTGGGTGCGCGGCTGAACACGATCCACAACCTGCACTTCTACCTCGACCTGATGCGGCAGGCGCGCATCGCGATCGAGGACCGGCGCTTCGAGGACTTCGCACGGCGCATCGTCGAGTCGCGCGCGCAGGGTGTGGGCGACTGAGCGGCCCGCCGCCCGCCGTGCGGACGGCCGCGATCGAGCGCGCCGCGCTGGCTATAATCCGCCGCCTTCCAGAACCTCGCCTGCAGTACGGGCGCGGCGTTCAGACCACACGACCGGCCGCACGTGCGCGGCCCTGGAGTCACGAATGCTCTTCATCTCCGACGCGCTCGCACAGACCGCGCCCGCCGCCCAGCCCGGTGCCGAGTCGATGCTCACGTCGATCGGCTTCATGGTGCTGATCTTCGTCGTTTTCTACTTCCTGCTGATCCGCCCGCAGACCAAGCGGCAGAAGGAGCACAAGGCGATGGTCGAAAGCCTCGCCAAGGGCGACGAGGTGCTGACCGCGGGCGGGATCGTCGGCAAGATCACGGACATCTCGGATCAGTACATCACGCTGCAGATCGGCACCGCCGGCGACAAGCCGGTCGAGATCTCGGTGCAGAAGAACGCCGTTCAGACGCTTCTGCCCAAAGGGACGATGAAGTCGCTGTAGAAGTGTCGCCGGTCGGGCGTCGGACGCGGCACCGGAATCGCGCTCCCGACCCCCGATCGCTGACCCACGGCTCGACGCATGAACCGCTACCCGCTCTGGAAGTACGTCGTCATCGCCGTCGCGCTGGTGTTCGGCGCGCTGTATTCGGCGCCGAACCTGTTCCCCGAGTCGCCGGCGGTGCAGGTGTCCTCGCAGAAGGCGACGGTCAAGGTCGACGCTGCCGTTCTCGCGCGTGTCGAATCGGCGCTGAAGCAGGCGGGGATCGTGCACGACGGCGCGTTCCTCGACCAGGTCGGGCTGAACACGACGGTGCGCGTGCGCTTCCGCGACACGGACACGCAACTGAAGGCCAAGGACGCGCTCGAGCGTGCGCTGAACCCGGACGCGGCCGACCCGGCCTACGTCGTCGCGCTGAACCTGCTGTCGACGTCGCCGCGCTGGATGGCTTCGATCCGCGCGCTGCCGATGTACCTCGGCCTCGACCTGCGCGGCGGCGTGCACTTCCTGATGCAGGTCAACACGGCCGAGGCGGTCAACAAGCGGCTCGATTCGCTGGCCGGCGACGTGCGCACGCTGCTGCGCGACAAGGACGTGCGGCACGCCGGCATCACGCGCAACGGCCAGCAGATCGAGATCCGTTTCCGCGATGCCGAGACGCGCGCCAAGGCCAGCGGCGTGATCCGCGACAACCTGAGCGAGCTGGCGCTGCGCGAGGACAGCGCCGGCGCCGACCTGCTGCTGGTCGCGACGATGACGCCGGTGGCCGTGAAGAACGTTCAGGACAATGCGCTGAAGCAGAACATCACGACGCTGCACAACCGGATCAACGAGCTCGGCGTCGCCGAGCCGGTGATCCAGCAGCAGGGCGCCGACCGCGTCGTCGTGCAGTTGCCCGGCGTGCAGGACACCGCGCGCGCGAAGGACATCATCGGCCGCACCGCCACCCTCGAAGCGCGGCTCGTCGACACCAGCGCGGAAGCGCAGGCCGCCGTGCTGGGCAACGCGCCGGTGCCGTTCGGCTCCGAGCTGTTCACGGTCGGCCGCGGCGCGCCGGTCGTGCTGAAGAAGGAAGTGATCTTCTCCGGCCAGCAGTTGCAGGGCGCGCAGGCGACCTTCGACGAGAACCAGCGTCCCGCCGTGTCGGTCGAGCTGAACGAGGCCGCCGGCCGCGTGATGCGAAAGGTCACCCGCGAAAACCTGAAGAAGCCGATGGCGGTCGTGCTCTTCGAAAAGGGCAAGGGCGAAGTGCTGACGGTCGCGACGATCCAGAGCGAGTTCGGGTCGCGCTTCCAGATCACGGGACTCGACAGCCCGAGCGTGGCCAACGACCTCGCGTTGCTGCTTCGTGCCGGCGCGCTAGCCGCGCCGATGGAGATCGTCGAGGAGCGCACGATCGGTCCGAGCCTCGGCGCGGAGAACATCCGCGCCGGCTTCACGTCGACGGTGTACGGCTTCACCGGCATCGCGATCTTCATGATCGCGTACTACGTGATCTTCGGGCTGATCTCGGTGATCTCGCTGTCGGTCAACGTGATGCTGTTGATCGCGCTGCTGTCGCTGCTGCAGGCCACGCTAACGCTGCCCGGCATCGCCGCGATCGCGCTGACACTCGGCATGGCGATCGACGCCAACGTGCTGATCAACGAACGCATCCGCGAAGAACTGCGTCGCGGCGCCACGCCGCAGCAGGCGATCGCGCAGGGCTACGACAAGGCGTTCGCGACGATCCTCGACTCGAACGTCACCACGCTGATCGCCGGCATCTTCCTGTTCCTGCTCGGCTCCGGACCGGTGCGCGGCTTCGCGGTCGTGCATTGCCTCGGCATCCTGACCTCGATCTTCTCGGCGGTGTTCGTCTCGCGCGGCATCGTCAACCTCGTCTACGGCTCGCGCAAGCGGCTCGCGAGCCTGTCGATCGGCCAGGTGTGGAAACCCGGTGCCGCCGCGGGCGGCAGCAAGTGATCGCGCGCTGAAAGGGCCAACGCATGGAGTTCTTCCGGATCCGCCGCACGATTCCGTTCATGCGCTATGCGCTGATCCTGAACGCGATCTCGGTGATCACGTTCCTGATCGCGGTCGGCTTCCTCGCCGTGCGCGGGCTGAACCTGTCGATCGAGTTCACCGGCGGCACCGTGATGGAGGTCGCGTATCCGCAGGCGGCCGATCTGCACAAGATCCGCGCGGCGATCGAAGGCAAGGGCTGGGGCGAGTTCCAGGTGCAGAACTTCGGCACGTCGCGCGACGTGCTGATCCGGCTGCCGGTCAAGGAGGGCTTCACGTCGGGCCAGCAGGCCGAGCAGGTGATGGCGCTGCTCAAGGCGCAGGATCCGGGGGTCGAGCTGCGGCGCGTCGAGTTCGTCGGTCCGCAGGTGGGCGAGGAGCTGGCGCACGACGGCGCGCTCGCGCTGCTGATGGTCTGCATCGGCATCATGATCTACCTCGCGTTCCGCTTCGAGTGGAAGTTCTCGGTCGCGGCGATCGTCGCCAACCTGCACGACGTCGTGCTGGTCGTCGGCATGTTCTCGATCTTCGGCTGGGAGTTCTCGCTGCCGGTGCTGGCCGCCGTGCTCGCGGTGCTCGGCTACTCGGTCAACGAATCGGTGATCATCTTCGACCGCGTCCGCGAGCACTTCCGCACGATGCGCAAGGCGAGCGTGACCGAAGTGATCGACTCGGCGATCACCGCGACGATCTCGCGCACGATGATCACGCACGGTTCGACGCTGATGATGACGCTCGCGATGCTTTTCTTCGGCGGGCCGGCGCTGCACTACTTCGCGCTCGCGCTGACGATCGGCATCCTGTTCGGCATCTACTCGTCGGTGTTCGTCGCCGCCGCGATCGCGATGTACCTCGGCGTCAAGCGCGAGGACCTGGTCAAGCCGGCGAAGAAAGAGGAACAGCAGATCGTTCCCTGAGCGGATCGCTCCCGCCGCGCGCGCCTTCGTCCGGGCCGCTGGCAGCCGACACTCGAATCCCATGGCCCCCGTCCGCATCTGGGATCTGCCGACGCGGCTGTTTCACTGGTCGCTCGCGCTGCTCGTCGTCTTCTCGGTGACGACGGCCAAGATCGGCGGCAACTGGATGGACTGGCACATGCGGTCGGGCTACGCGGTGCTCGCGCTGCTCGTGTTCCGGCTGCTGTGGGGTTTCGCCGGCGCGCGCTACGCTCTGTTCGCGCAGTTCGTGCGCGGGCCGCGCGCGGTGCTCGCGTACCTGCGCGCGCCGCGCGGCGCCGGCGAACGCCCCGCGGGACACAACCCGCTCGGCGGCTGGTCGGTGCTGGCGCTGCTCGCGGCGCTGCTCGTGCAGGCGAGCACCGGGCTGTTCGCCAACGACGAGATCGCCACCGAAGGTCCGCTGTCGAAACTGGTTTCCGGCGCGACGTCGAGCGTGATGACGCGGATCCACCGGCTCAACCAGAACGCGATCTACGCGCTGGTCGCGCTGCATCTGGCGGCGATCGCGTACTACTTCTTCGCGAAGCGCGAGAACCTCGTCGTGCCGATGGTGACCGGCGACAAGCGCGGAGTTGCCGCCGAGCCCGCGCAGGACGATGCGCTCATGCGCGCGCGTGCGGCGGTGCTGGCACTGCTGGCGGCGGGGCTCGTGGCGTACGTCGTCAGCCTGTAACGCAAAAGGGCCGCTCGCGCGGCCCTTCGTCACGCCGACGTCCGCGAACGTTGCCGCGGAACGCCGCCACGGATCACTTCATCCGGTAGTCGTCATGACACGCCTTGCAGGCCTGGCCGACGGTGCCGAATTGCGCCTGGATCGCCTTCACGTCGCCCGTCTTCGACACGGCGGCGAGCTTGCTCACTTCGGCCTGCATCTTCTCGGTCAACTCCTTGACCTTCGCCGTGTCCTTGAAGAACTCGGGTTTCACCTTGGTGTTGGCCACCATGTCGGAGCCCGGCGTGAAAGCCTCGAACGGCAGCTTCGACAGCGTTTCGATCAATGCCGCGCTCGACTGGATCGCCTGGATGTTCGGCGAACCGCTTTTCAACTGGGCGTTGATCCGGCCCATGTGGTTGCCGATCAGCGCCATCGCCGACTGGCGATACTTGACGGCGTCTTCGGGTTTGGCGAATTGAGCCGAGGCGGGCACCGCGACGGCGACCGCGGCGACGACAAGCAACGCGTGAATCGAAAGCTTCATGAATCCCCCATGATCGTGGACGAGAGCCGGGCCGGTCGAACCCGGACAGCGCATGAACAAATCGCGCGGCCGGATTATTCCGTGATCCGGCGCGCTCGACGCTCGCGCGTTGGCGCGACCGCGCGACGCGGTCAGCAGCGGCGCGCCAGCTCGCCCGCCTTGCCGACGTAGGCCGCCGGCGTCAGCGCGAGCAGCGCCTGCTTCGCTTCGTCGGGGATGGCCAGCGTGCGGATGAACTCGTGCAGCGCCTCGCGCGTGATGCCGCGTCCGCGCGTCAGCGCCTTGAGCTTTTCGTACGGCTCGGCAACACCGTAGCGGCGCATCACCGTCTGCACCGGTTCGGCGAGCACTTCCCAGGCGTCGTCCAGATCGGCCGCCAGCCGCTCGGGGTTCGCTTCGAGCTTGCCGAGCCCGCGCAGGCACGACTCGTAGGCGACGAGGCAGTGGCCGAACGCCACGCCAAGATTGCGCAGCACGGTCGAATCCGTGAGGTCGCGCTGCCAGCGCGACACCGGCAGCTTCTCCGCGAGGTGCCGCAGCAGCGCGTTGGCGAGCCCCAGGTTGCCCTCGGAGTTCTCGAAGTCGATCGGATTGACCTTGTGCGGCATCGTCGAGGAGCCGACCTCGCCTTCCTTCAGCTTCTGCTTGAAATAGCCGAGCGCGATGTAACCCCAGACGTCGCGGTCGAGGTCGAGCAGAACGGTGTTGGCGCGTGCGATCGCGTCGAACAGCTCCGCCATGTAGTCGTGCGGCTCGATCTGGATCGTGTGCGTGTTGAACGCCAGCCCCAGCGCCTCGACCACGCCGCGCGCGAAGCGCTCCCAGTCGATCAGCGGATACGCCGCCAGATGCGCGTTGTAATTGCCGACCGCGCCGTTCATCTTGGCGGCGAGCGACACGCGCGCGATGCCGTCGATCGCGCCCGCGAGCCGCACGGCGAAGTTGGCGAACTCCTTGCCAACGGTGGTCGGGCTCGCGGGCTGACCGTGCGTGCGCGCCAGCATCGGCAGGTCGGCATGCGCGTGCGCCAGCTCGCGCAGCCCGGCGTGCAGCGTTCGCAGGCGGTCCTGCAGCACGAAGCGGCCCGCCGACAGCATCAGCGCGTGCGAGACGTTGTTGATGTCCTCCGACGTGCACGCGAAGTGGACGAACTCGGCCGCTCGCGCGAGCGCCGGCACGTCGCCGGTGCGGCGCTTGATCCAGTACTCGACCGCCTTGACGTCGTGATTGGTCTGCGCCTCGATCGCCTTGATCTCGCCGCAGTCCTCGACCGAGAAGTCGCGCACCAGCGCGCGCAGCCGCTCGACCGCATCGTCCGACAGCGGCGGCAGCTCGGCGAGCCCGAGCGTCGACAGCCCGATCAGCCATTCGACCTCGACGCGCAGCCGCGTGCGCATGAACGCGTACTCGGAGAAGACCTCGCGCAGCGGCGCGGTCTGCCTCGCGTAGCGGCCATCGAGCGGCGACAGCGCCGTCAGCGCAAAGACTTCGGTGGGAGGCATCGGACGCGGAGCAGTGGCAGGCCAAGGGCGGGGGACGAGCCGCGGCGAGTCTAGCCCGGATTTCTCACGGGGGCGCGGGAATTGCGGGGATGCCGGGGCGAGCCAGGTTGCGCGAGAGGGGCGCAGTCGAATGCCCGCAGGCATTCGCGAGCACTTGAGCGCAAGATGGCCGGCCCGGCGCGGCGCAAGCCCGCGCAGCCCCGGCACCGCGGACCGTGGCTGCGCCTGATGTGGCGCAATCGCCTGTCGAAGCTGAAGAAACCGCGCACACGGGGGCGACCCTGTGAGAGATCCGGGCTAGCACCGGGGCCGCGAACGACCGCCGGACAGCGCCGCGCAGAGGCGTTCGCGCCGCGGCGCCGTTGATATGATTCGGCGAGCCAACAGCAAGGAACGTCCGCCGTGTCGAAAAAGAACCTGCGCCTGATCGCCTCGCTGACCAGCCCGTACGTGCGCAAGGTGCGCATCGTGATGGCAGAAAAAAGAATCGAGTACGCGCTCGAGCTCGAGGACGTGTGGGCGGCGGACACCAAGATCCACGAGGCCAATCCGCTGGGCAAGGTGCCGTGCTTGATCATGGAGGACGGCGGCGCCGTGTTCGACTCGCGCGTGATCGTCGAGTATCTCGACACGCTCACGCCCGTGGGCCGGCTGATCCCGCCGAACGGGCGCGAACGCGTCGAGGTGCGCGTGTGGGAGGCGCTCGCCGACGGCGTGCTCGACGCCGCGATCCTGGTGCGGCTGGAGAAAACGCAGCGCCCGCCCGAGCAGCAGTCGCAGAAGTGGATCGACCGCCAGATGGGCAAGGTCGAGCACGGGCTGGCCGCAATGAGCCGCGGGCTCGGCGACAAACCCTGGTGCAACGGCAACGCGTACACGCTCGCCGACATCGCGGTCGGCTGCGCGCTGGGCTACCTCGACTTCCGCTTCCCCGAGATCGACTGGCGCGGCCAGTATCCCAACCTCGCGCGCCTCTCCGAAAAGCTCGCCGCGCGCCCGAGCTTCATCGACACGGCGCCGCCGAAGGGCTGAACCCTCAGCGGCCGGCGCGCACGACCAGTTCGGCCGCGGCCAGATCCTCGAGCGCCGTGCCGACGGACTTGAACAGCGTGATCTCGTCGTCGCTGCGGCGGCCCGTCGCCTGGCCGCGAACGAGTTCGGCCAGCTCAGCTTCGACCTGCGCGAGCGCGATCACGCCGCGCTCGAGCGGGGACACGAGATCGCCCGCTTCGGCGAGCGCGCCGGCATAGGTGTCGACGAAGATGCGCGCGCGGGCGACCGCGGCGTCGTCGGCCTCGCGCATCGTGCGCGTGAACCCGCCGACCAGATCGAGGTGCGTGCCCGGCGCGAGCCAGGCGCCGCGCACGATCGGCGCCGTCGCGGTCGTCGCGCAACTGACGATGTGCGCGTCGCGCACCGCCGCTTCCAAGTCGGCGGCCGCCTCGGCGGGTAGCCCCTCGTCGCGCAGCATCTGCGCGAGCGTCTGCGCCGCTTCCGCGCGCCGGCCCCACACGCGAACCCGCGCAAGCCGCGGACGCAGCGCGCAGTGCGCGCGCGCCATGAAAGGCGCGAGCTTGCCGGTGCCGACCACCAGCAGATTCGTGGCATCTGCGCGCGCGAGGTAGCGCGCGGCGAGCGCGGACGCCGCCGCGGTCCGGCGCAGCGTCAGCGCCTCGCCGTCGATCACCGCGCGCGGTTCGCCGCTGGCGCGGTCGAGCAGCAGGTACAGCGCGTTGACCGTGGCCGCGCCGCGCGCCGCGTTGCCCGGCATCACCGTGACGATCTTCACGCCGAGCCCGCCGCCCGCGCTGTCGGCGGCATCGCGCCACGCCGGCATCAGCAGCAGCGTGTCGGTCTCGCCCAGTCGGTGCGCGTGCCGCAGCGGCACCTGCGCGCCGGCGGCGAAGGCCGCGGCAAGCCCGGAGCCGAGGCGCTCCCAGTCGAGCGCCGCGTGGACCTCGTCGGCCGAATAGAATCGCAGCGTCATCAACGCGATTGTATGGGGCGCGCGTGCCGCGGCATGTCGTGGTCATCGGCGGCGGTGCGATCGGCTCGAGCGTCGCATGCTTTCTGGCGCGCGACTTCGGCGTGCGCGTCACCGTCGTCGAACGCGATCCGAGCTACCGCTACGCGTCGAGCGCGCTGTCGGCCAGTTCGATCCGGCAGCAGTTCTCCACCGCGATCAACATCCGCATCTCGCAGGCGAGCCTGGCGTTCTATCGGCGCATCGGCGAGGAGCTGGCGGTCGGCGACGAACGGCCCGACATCGGGCTCGTCGAGCCGGGGTATCTGTTCCTCGCCAGCGCGGCCGGCGCCGAGACGCTGCGCGCGAACCACGAAGTGCAGCGCGCGTGCGGTGCGGACGTGGCGCTGCTCGCCCCGGCCGAGCTGCAGCGGCGTTTTCCGTGGCTCGCGGTCGAGGGCGTGGCGCTCGCCAGCCTGGGGCTTTGCACCGCGACGAGCGGCGAAGGCTGGTTCGACGGCTACAGCGTGCTGCAGGCGTTCCGCCGCAAGGCGGTCGCGCTCGGCGTGAACTACGTCGCGGCGGCGATCGAGCGCATGGACATGGTCGGCAGCCGCGTCGTTCGCGCGACGACGGCCGACGGCGCGGCGCTCGAAGCCGACGCCTTCGTGCTCGCTGCCGGCGCCTGGTCGGCGCCGCTCGCGCGAACGGTGGGCTTCGACCTGCCGGTGCGGGCGCGCAAGCGCGACGTGTTCGTGTTCCAGTCGCCGGCGCACCTGCCCGATTGCCCGCTCGTGATCGATCCGTCCGGCCTGTGGTTCCGGCCGGAGGGTCGCGGATTCATCTGCGGCGCGCCGCCGCGCGGCGAGGACCGCGACGACGCGCCGCTCGACGCGATCGACCACGGTCTGTTCGACGACTGGATCTGGCCGCATCTGGCCGCGCGCGTGCCCTCGTTCGAAGCGCTGCGCCGCACGCACGCGTGGGCCGGCTACTACGAGTTCAACACGTTCGACCAGAACGGGCTGGTCGGCCGCGTGCCCGGCATCGACAACGCCTTCGTCGCCTGCGGCTTCTCCGGCCACGGCATCCAGCAGGCACCCGCCGTCGGCCGCGGGATCGCAGAACTCGTCGCCACCGGCGAATACCGCACGCTGGATCTTTCGCCGCTCGAGCCGCAGCGCATCGCGCGCGGCGAACCGCTCATCGAGGCGAACGTGATTTGAACCCGAATCCGGCAGTCGTGGATTCGCCATCGAAGCGAACCCATCGAAGCCACGAACGCTTGAACGGGAACGGGGATTTCGATGACGGGAGCGGTCGACTCCCGGATTCGGGTCTGAGCGGGCGTGCGAGCGGGACTACTTGTCGCTGCCGGTCGGCTCGCTCTTGACGCGGAGGATCACGACGCTCGGGTAATGCGTTTTCTCACCGGATCGCATTGCACCGACGAGCCCGCCGATCTCCGCCCTTTTGAGGATGGGCACAGCCGACGAGCGCGGCAACGACTCCCAACCGAAGAACGGCTGCGAAGAACATGGAGGGTGGTGCATGACGGTTAACGAAAAGCTTGAGCGGCGAGCGGAGACGGCGCGAAGCGCCGACGTAGCGAGTCCGTCTCGAAGCGTTTGTTAGGCTTCATCTCTCTCACCTTCCGGTATGTAGATACCTAAAGCTTTACGAATCTTGTTCGCTCGCTTTGCGTTTACTAAGGCGTCACCGGAAAAGACGCTATTTGAAAGGCCTATTAGATTGGTAGCTGCTTCCCAAACTGACTTCTCAGATGGGAAGCAGAGAACCTTCGCAACATACGCGTACTTTGGTGTCAGATACATATGCGCGTACAGCTTCGACGACAAATTTCTTAGTGCTTTCACTGCTTCTCTAAGTTTTTGTTCTTCTCCCACGCCTGGATTGGAATAGATGTTGGCGTATTCGATAAGCGCGTGTGCGATTTCCGAAACAGTCCGTCGGAATTCTTGGAGCGGTTCGAAGAGAAACCTCAAAACCGCTTGGCCGATCAAGAACACCAGTACGCCGGTAATGATTGTCCAAAACATTTCCATTGAAGCCTAACGTGCTGCTGTGCCGCGCCGGCCACGGAGACAACAGGAAACATGGCGCGCTGTCCCCGGCGTCGGCACGAGCTGCTTGTTATCTGTCACTTTCTTCCTGCCGTTAAGCTGTACTTGGGGGATTTTTTCTTGTTGTTGAATTGCGGAAGCTGCCCATATTTTTCGACAAAGTGAGCGAAGCAAAGATACTCGAATTTGGCGACTTCGCCCATGACCTTTAGGTCTTTCGGTTCGTTTGACTCCGGGTCGCACTTGAACGGAGCCTTGAACGGAGCCACCGCGACATAAAGCCTTTTCACCAAGTTGTCGTAGTTTCGGTATTTGTATCGGACTCTATCGGCACCACCGTGTCCGGTTTTCCCGACAATGGTGTTATCAAACTGTTTCAGTCTGCCCTTGAGCCCCGAAATTGAGTTTGTCATTCCAACGTAAATGATGTCCTTGCGCCACGAGAATGGCCTACCGGCAATATTTTTTGTTGAGTAAGCCAAGGCATAAACACCTGGATACTCGACACCCAATGCCTCATCTCGACGCGGCCAGGGCCTCCAAGGCGAGAATTTATTTTCGTACATGCGCTAATGACAGATAACGTGATATGGGGCGCAGCCGTCCGTTGATCTTGCCCGCACCGTGCGCCCCAACACGGGCGGGCATCGCGCGAAAAAGCCATTGAGCTCGCGCCCTTAGGCGTTTACTGTCATTCTATACAGTATTCGTCAGCCCTTGATCCATGGCCACCGCCGCCACCCCGTCGCCGACGCTGGTCGACGTCCTCCGGCGCGAGATCCGCGCGCGGCACATGAGCTTACGAACCGAGGACAGGTACGTCTACTGGGCGCGCGATTTCATCCGGTTTCATGGCCGCCGGCATCCCCGCGAGATGGGGGCGGCGGGGGTCGAGGCGTACCTGGCGATGCTCGCCAACCGCCGGCGGGTCGCCGCGTCCACGCACAACCAGGTGCTGTCCGCCCTGCTCTTCCTGTACCGCGCCGTGCTGAACATTGCACAAGAAATGTTTCCCGCCGTAGTCAGAACGCCGCGGACTATCGCGCCCACGAGGCCAATGAGTGCAATCACCACTGTTTCAGGAATGGACACCTCGCTTTAGCGGACGGGCTCCCGCTGAATGAGCCAACCCTTCGAGCTCATGCATCGAATGTATGTCGCCGCTGCCGCGTCGCGCGGCGCACGCTCCAGTTGCCCTCGCAGCCGCCCTTCCTCATAGGCCTGATAGGGAGAGACAAAGCCACCCGACGAGTTTGGCGTCGTTCTAGCCGTACCTGAGTAGGTAACGCCGTCACTCGTTCTCCCGGTGAACTCCGTAGTAGAACCCGAGTCCTGCGGGAAGCGCCGTGCTCGGTCGCGTTGCTGACTTGCGGCGATGTCGGGCGCCACTTGTCTCTGAACCTGCGTGAAGGCGAGCTGACCCTCGCTATGGCAGTACTGATGGTCAAGCGCCTGCTGTCTGGCACGCGCCTCCCCAACCAAGTGGTCGTTGCCCAGGTACACAAGACGCGCCTCAGTTCGAGGCCTTGGCGCCTGGCACGCGGACAGCGCAATCGACGCAGCCAAGATGAGAAAGAGATGCTTCATCGTGCTGCTCCAACGGCTAAATAGGAGTGACGCTCAACGTTCCCGGCAACCGGCGCGCGCCCACAGACCTTTGCACGGCATGGCGCTTCCGCGCGCGTGCGAGTTGGCCGGGGGTTTAGAAGGCACCGATTTCATAGGAGCTTCTGGCTGATGCTGCCCCAAAGAGCCAAAGCGGTCATCAGAATGCCCACGCCAAATGTTCCGATCTGCCACCAGAAAAGCGCCCATGCGCGATTACCTAGCTTGGTGTAGAGATCGCGATACGGTTGCATTTCCGCCTCGGACCTTCCTCCTTCGCGCATCCGTGCAACCTTTGTGGTCGCCCGAAAATCCCTCAACCGGTTGATAACGCACCAAATCCCAAAACCAATCGACGAAAGCAGCAGCAGCATCGACAGTGAGAACGCGCACTTTTGCCACCCTAGCGGATGGAAACTTTCGTTCAAGAGAAGCGCGACCTGAAAACCGAGGGCAGCAACAGCAAATCCGAGGACGAGGTTGACAGCGTAAGTGAGCTGCGCAATGGTAATCGACTGCCACCGGACAAAGCTGCCTTTAGGTCCGTCTCGCGACATTGTGGTTGGTGCCTTCTAACGTAATTTCATCTGTACGTCCGCCACCGAATAACCTGCCCCGGTAGCGGCCAACCTGGTTCGGTCGACCCGCGGAAAACGCGCCGCGCCTCGCTTTCGGCCCGGGCATCGGGGCTTCCACGGATACGAACAGAAACCGCAAGACCCGGCACTCGCCCCTCTCGATGATTTGTCAGCAAGAAAGTCGTCCGCGCATTCAAGCACGGTGCACCTGCAGCAAGAGCGTACGACCGCGCTCCGGCCGCGTCCAGCGGGTCCCGCTGCAGCTTCATCCCCGCGCGTGCGGCAGCTGTCTTCCAGCCGAACGTCCCGCTTGAGGGCGAGCCCGGCCCGGTACAGCAGTAGGTCAGCGTGCGCGCTGCCGGGCTGTCCGGAGAGTCCCCGTCGCGCGGGCGATCCGCGATTCGCGGTGCTACGCAGCGACGTACTCGCCGCTCTTGCCGCCGTGCTTCTGCAGCAGCCGCACGTTGTCGATCACCATGCCGCGATCGACCGCCTTGCACATGTCGTAGATCGTCAGCAGGCCGATCTGCACCGCCGTCAGCGCTTCCATCTCCACACCGGTGGGGCCGCGCGTCTCGACGGTGGCGCGGCACTCGACCGCGGTGGCGGGCTCGTCGATCGCGAAGTCGACCGCGATGCGCGTGATCGCGAGCGGATGGCACAGCGGGATCAGCTCGCTCGTCTTCTTCGCGGCTTGGATCGCGGCGATGCGCGCGACGCCGAGCACGTCGCCTTTCTTGGCGGTGCCGCTGCGCACGAGGTCGAGCGTCATCGGCAGCATGCGGATGCGGCCCGCGGCGACTGCGATCCGGTGTGTCGCTTCCTTGCCGCCGACGTCGACCATGTGCGCCTGGCCGGCATCGTCGAAGTGCGTGAGCTTGTCCATGTAACCAATCGTTGTCGGCGCCGGAACCATCGCCTCGGGCGACTATCATAAGTGCAGTCCTGCGTCGGCCGTGTACCGCCGGCCGAATCGGGCCTCGCCCGCAAGCCCTCGATCGCCAACCGCGCCGTGTCCCGCCCTGCCTTTCGCGCCATCGCCGTCGCCGTCGCTCTGACGATGGCGATGCCGCCTTCGCTCGCGCCGGTGCGCGCGCAGTCGATCGAACTGCCCACGCTCGGCGAGGCGGCGGCCGACGATCTCTCGCCGGCCAACGAGCGCAAGCTCGGCGAGGCGATCATGCGCGAGGTGCGGCGCGACCCGGCGTACCTGGCCGACCCCGATGCGACCGAGTACCTGAACAACCTCGGCTACCAGCTCGTCTCGGCGTCGCCGGCGCGGCACATCGATTTCAGCTTCTTCGCCGTGCGCGACCCGATGCTCAACGCGTTTGCGCTGCCGGGCGGTTTCATCGGCGTGCACACCGGGCTGGTGCTGGCGGCGCAGAGCGAGTCGGAGCTCGCGAGCGTGCTCGCGCACGAGATCGGCCACGTCGAGCAGCGCCACATCGCGCGCATGCTCGCCAAGCAGCGCGAGTCGAGCGCGATCGCGATCGGCGCACTGCTGCTGGCGTTGCTGGCGGCGCGCAGCAACTCGTCGTCGAGCGGCGATCTGACGCAGGCCGCGATCATGGGCGGACAGGCGGCCGCGCTGCAGCAGCAGTTGAACTTCTCGCGCGAGGCCGAGCGCGAAGCCGACCGCGTCGGATTCCAGACGCTGGAGGCGGCGGGCTTCGACGTGCGCGCGATGTCGACCTTCTTCGGCCGCATGCAGCAGGGCTCGCGCATCTACGAGAGCGCCGCGCCCGCGTACCTGCGCACGCACCCGCTGACCACCGAGCGGATGGGCGACATCCAGAACCGCATCCGCGAAGCGCGCGTGCGCCAGCGCGCGGACAGCCTCGACTTCCACCTGATCCGCGCGCGGCTGCGTGTGCTGCAGGACGACACGCTGCAGGGCGCGCGCGACGCGCAGGCGCACTTCGCGTCGCAGATCAAGAACCGCTCGGCCGCCAACGAAGCCGCCGCGCACTACGGGCTGGCGCTCGCATCGCTGCGGTTGAACCAGCCGCAGGCGGCGTACGAAGCGGCGCAGGCGGCGCGCAAGCTGACACGGCTCACGTCGCCGATGCTCGACAAGATCGTCGCCGAAACGCGCTTCGCCGCCGCGACCACGCCCGCCGAACGCGAAGAGGCGCTGCGCATGGCGCGCGAAGCCACGCAGCGCTTTCCGCTGTCGCGGCTGACCGCGCTCGCCTACGTCGACCTGCTGCAACGCGCCGGCGAGCACGAGGCCGCGGTCGCCTATCTGCGCGAGCAGCTCGCGCTTCCGCGCAGCGAGCCGCAGTACTTCGCGTCGCTCGCCCGCAGCTACGCGGCGCTGAACCGGCGCACGCTGCAGCACCAGGCCACGGCCGAGATGTACGCGCTGCTGGGCGCGGTGCCTTCGGCGGTCGATCAGCTCCAGCTCGCGCGCAAGGCGGGCGACGCCGACTTCTACGTGCTGTCCGAGGTCGACGCGCGGTTGCGCCAGCTTTCGCAGCAGTTGAAGGAACAGCGCGAAGAGCTGGCGCGCAGCGCCCGGCGTCCCGAAGAACCGCGCAAGTGAACCCGGCGTTCAGCGCTCCTTAACGCTGGGCAAACAAAGCCTGAGTTCCCATGGCCGCCGAGGCCGCGTACATTCCAGCGCGGCAACCGAATGGAGAAACGATGCGCGAGCCGAAGGCATTGCTGTGGGACGTTGACGGCACGATCGCCGAGACCGAGCGCGACGGCCATCGCGTTGCGTTCAACCTCGCGTTCGAAGCCTGCGGTCTGCCGTGGCGCTGGGACGAAGCGCACTACGGCAAGCTGTTGCGCATCACCGGCGGGCGCGAACGCATCCTGCACGACATGCGCGATCGCACCGATGCCCCGGTCGTGTCGGCCGAGCGCGACCGGCTGGCCGCGACCCTGCACGCGAAGAAGAACGCGTACTACGCCGAGTTGATCGCCACCACCAAGATCCCGCTGCGCCCGGGTGTGGCGGAACTCATGGAGGAGTGCCTGCAGCACGGCGTGCGGCTCGGCATCGCGACGACGACCAGCCGCTCGAACGTCGACGCGCTGCTGCGCGTGCACTTCGGCGGCGACTGGCGCACACGCTTCGCCGCCGTGGTGTGCGGCGAAGACGTCGCGCGCAAGAAACCCGATCCGGAGGTCTACCGCCTCGCGCTCGACGCGCTCGAAATCGGCCCGCTCGAAGCCGTAGCGATCGAGGATTCCCCCGGCGGCGTGGCGGCGGCGCGCGCCGCCGACGTGCCGGTGATCGTGACGCGCAGCGCCTACTTTCCGAACGACACGATCGAAGGGGCGATCGCGATCGGCCCCGGCCTGCACACCCGGCGCGGCTGGCTGCCGGCGCTGCCCGCCGCCGAGCGCGACGGCGCCGTGCGGCTGCACGACGTGGCCTACTGGGCCGGGCGCATGGAACTCGTGTCGCAGTTCGCGTAAGCGCGCGTCAGACGCACACGTAACGCCGGATCACGTCCGCCGCGGCGCGCCAGTGTGCTTCCAGGTGCTCGGGCGCGCGCAGGTCGCGGCCGAGCACCGCCGACAGCGTCGCGCTGTTCGACAGGTAGAAGTAACCGAGCGCGGCGATCGCGATGTACAGCTCCACCGGATCGATGCCGCGGCGAAAGACCCCCGCCGCCGCGCCGCGCGCGAGCAGCCCGCGCAGCAGGCGGATGATCGGCGACACCAGTTCATCCAGTTGCGGCGACTTCCTCAGGTGCGCGGCGCGGTGCTGGTTCTCGGTGTTCACCAAGCCGATGAACTCGGGGTGATCGAGGTAGTAGCGCCAGACGAAGCGGCAGAACTCGTCGAGCGCTTGCGCCGGCGGCAGATCGTCCAGATGCACCGAGCGCTCCGCCTGCTGCAGCGAGATGTACGCCGCTTCGAGCACGGCGCGGAACAGGCCCTCCTTGCTGCCGAAGTAGTAATAGACCATGCGCTCGCTGGAGCGCGCCGCGCGCGCGATGCGGTCGCCGCGCGCGCCGGCCATACCGTGGCGCGCGAACTCCTGCGTCGCGGCGGCCAGGATGCGCGCGCGCGTCGCGTCGGCGTCGCGCCTGCGCGCGCCGCGCTTCGCTTCGCTCACGCCACGATCGCCGGCACTTCGGTCGCCGGCGGCGTGTTGCGGCTTCTCTGGCAGCGGACAATGCCATCGATCATCACCATGCCCACCCCCGGGATGTCGCCCAGGCGCACGCTGTCGAGCAGATCCTTGCCGGCCGAGTGCTGCGCGCGGTCCATGAAGACGAAGTCTGCGGGCCGGCCGACTTCGATCAAGCCCTGCCGCAGTCCGCGCTGCCGCGCCGTGTTGCCGGTCGCGAAACCGAACGCGATTTCGGCCGGGACATCGGCCATCGACGACAGCAGCGCGATCAGCCGCAGGATGCCGAGCGGCTGCACGCCCGAGCCCGCGGGCGCGTCGGTGCCGAGGATCACGCGGTGCGGGCACTTCAGCTCGATCGCGTGGCGCGCGGTGAGTATCCCGATGCGCTCGTTGCCGTTGTGCACGATCTCGATCGCGCGGCCGCTTTGTTCGCACAAGCGGCACACCTGTTGATACGGCAGCGCGGTGTGGCCGCCGTTGATATGGCCGATCACGTCGGCATCGGCTTCGAGCACCACGTCGGCGTCGATCAGGCCTGAGCCGGGAATCGACGGCCCGCCGGTGTGGATCGTGCTCTGGATGCCGTATTTGCGCGCCCACGCGACCATCGTGCGCGCCTCGTCGCCCGCCTTCACCGAACCGAGCCCCACTTCGCCGAGCAGCTTCACGCCCGCGCGCGCCAGCTCCGCGAAGTCCTCCTCGCGCATGCCTTTCTCGATCACCGGCGCGCCGGCGAGCACCTTCACGCCGCCGCCCACACCCGCGGCGCGCTGACCCTCGAACGCGCGCTGCGCGGTGATCGCGAGCGCCTTCAGCCCGACCACGTCTTTCGGTCGCCCGGGAAGGTGCACTTCGCCGGCGGAGATCATCGTCGTCACGCCGCCGTGCAGGCAGGAGTCGATCCAGCCGAGCTGGTTCTGCCGCGGCGTCCAGTCGCCGAACACCGGATGGCAATGCGAGTCGATCAGCCCCGGCGCGAGCGCCGTGCCGCGCGCGTCGATCACGCGCTCGGCCTGGCTGGTATCGCAGTCCTTCTCTTTGCCGACCGCGGCGATCACGCCGTCGTCGACGACCACCGTGTCGGCGTCGAGGAGCGGGCGGTCGATATCGCCGCTCAACATCAGGCCGACGTTGCGGATCACGACCTTGCCCGAGGTTTCCGTCGTCGTTGGCGCTGCCATGTGCCCTCCGCATTCACACCGTCAAATACTGCCGCCGCACCGCTTCGTCGGCGGCGAGTTCCGCCATCGTGCCCTCGAACCGCACCTGCCCTTTTTCCAGCACGTACACGCGGTCGCACACCGCCGCCGCGAACGGCAGGTTCTGCTCGGACAGCAGCACGCTCAAGCCCTGCGCCTTCAGCTCGACGATCACCGCCGCCATGCGCTCGACGATCAGCGGCGCCACGCCTTCCGACGGTTCGTCGAGCAGCACGAGGCGGGGGTTGCCCATCAGCGTGCGCGCGACGGTGAGCATCTGCTGCTCGCCGCCGCTCATGCGGCCGCCGAGGCGATCCGGCATCTCGCGCAGATTGGGAAACAGCGCGAACAGACTCTCCACCGTCCACACCGGCGCGTCGGGCCGCGGCGGACGGCGGCCGACCTCCAGGTTCTCGCGCACCGTCAGCTCCGTGAAGATGCGCCGGTCCTCGGGAACGAAGCCGATGCCGGCGCGCGCGATCTCGAACGGCTCGAGCCGTTCGATCGCGCGGCCATCGAACTCGATCGAGCCGCTCTTCGCCGCCACCAGGCCCATGATCGCCTTCAGCGTCGTGCTCTTGCCGGCGCCGTTGCGGCCCATCAGCGCGACCACCTCGCCGCGGCGCACTTCGAGGTCGACGTCGAACAGGATGTGCGCGCGCCCGTACCAGGCGTTCAGGCGCGTCACCTTCAGCAGGGGCCGCCGGCCGGTGTCGTCCCCGCGCATCGCGTTCACGCGCTCCCCGCTGCCGCGAGCAGCTTGCCGCTGCCGAAGTACACCTCGCGCACGCGCTCGTCGTCGCGGATCGATTCCGGAGCACCGGCGGCGATCAGTTGCCCGCGCGCCAGCACGATGATGCGGTCCGCGTGCGCGAACACGACGTCCATGCTGTGCTCGGTGAACAGCACGCCGAGGTTGCGTTCGCGCACCAGCTTCTTCGTCAGGCTCATCAGCGCCGAGCGCTCGCGCGGCGCCATGCCGGCGGTCGGTTCGTCCATCAGCAGCAGTTTCGGGTTATTCGCCAGCGCGATGGCCAGTTCCAGCGTCTTGACGTCGCCGTAGGCGAGCGTGCTCGCCGGCTCGTCGGCGCGGTCGCGCAGGCCGACGGCCGCCAGAAGCTCGAGCGCCTCTTCGCGATACGCGCGCGCCGCGCGCGACCAGAAGTCGTACAGCCGCCGCTCGCGCGCGATCAGCGCCATCTGCACGTTCTCCGCCACCGTCATCGACGCGTAGGTGGCCGCGACCTGAAACGTCCTGCCCACACCCGCGCGCCAGATCTCGCGCGGCTTGCGGCCGGTGATTGCACGGCCGTCGAGCCGCACCACGCCGGCGTCGGGCGGCAGTTGGCCGTTGATCAGGTTGAAGCAGGTGGACTTGCCGGCGCCGTTGGGGCCAATCAGCGCCAGCAGTTCGCCGCGCTCCAGTTCGAAGCTCACGTCGTCGACCGCCACCACGCCGCCGAAGGCCTTGCGCAGTCGATCGACCTGCAGCAGCGCGGTCGCCGCAGGTCTCATGGGACGCTCCGCGCGCGCACGCGCGCCGCCAGCGCCGCGATACCGCCCGCGAGCCCCTGCGGGAACGCCAGCACCAGCACCAGGATCACGAAGCCGAGCAACGCGCGCCAGTAATCGGTGGCGCGGATGATCGTGTCGGCGAGCCAGGTGAAAGCCGCCGCGCCGACGATCGGCCCGGTCAGCGACTGCACGCCGCCCAGCAGCACCATCACCAGTCCGTCGATCGAGCGGCCGACCGAAATCGTCTCCGGCGAGATCGTTCCCTTCGCGAACGCGAACAGCGCGCCGGCGAATCCGCACACGAGGCCGGCGACCGCGAATCCGACCCAGTGCACGCGCACGACGTCGATGCCGGTCGCCTCGGCGCGCAGTGGCGAATCGCGCCCGGCGCGCATCGCGTAACCGAACGGCGCCAGCAGCATCCGCCGCAGCACGAAAAGGCCCGCGACCACCAGCGCGAGCGTCAGGTAGTAGTACGCGGTCTTGGAAGCGAACGCCGCCGATGGCCAGATGCCGACCAGCCCGTTGCTGCCGCCGGTCACCTCGTCCCACTGGAAAACGATCGACCAGACGATCTGCGCGAAGGCGAGCGTCAGCATCGCCAGGTACACGCCGGACAAGCGAACCGCGAACCAACCGAACAGCAGCGCACCGCCGAGCGCCGCCAGCGGCGCTAGCAGAATCGCGACCTCCATCGGCACGGCGATCACCTTCAGCAGCAGCGCCGCGCCGTACGCACCCAGCCCGAAGTACGCGGCATGCCCGAACGAATGCATGCCGCCGGGGCCCATGATGAAGTGCAGGCTGGCCGCGAACAGCACCGCGATCAGGATGTCGATCGCCAGCACCGTCATGTACGGATGGTCGCGCGCGGCGAGCGGCAGCAGCGCCAGCGCGAGCACGACCGCGATCGCCGCGATCGTGCCGGCGCGCGGCAGCGGCCGGATCGGCGCTTCGGGCGCGGCCACCGCGCGCACGGCGCCCTGCGGTTTGCCGAGCAGCCCCCACGGCCGCCAGATCAGCACCGCGGCCATCACGAGGAACTCCACCACCAGCGTGAGCTTGGAGAACGCGAAACTCGCGCCGAACAGCGTCACCGTACCGATGCCGTAACAGATGGCCTTGATCTCGGCGATGACGAGCGCCGCCAGGTACGCGCCCGGGATGCTGCCCATGCCGCCGACCACGACGACGACGAACGCTTCGCCGATCGCGATCAGGTCGAGACCGAGGTTGGCGGGCTCGCGCGGCATCTGCAGCGCGCCGCCCAGCGCGGCCAGCGCGGAGCCCAGCGCGAAGACTCCCGTGAACAGCCATTTCTGATTGACGCCCAGCGCGCCGACCATCTCTCGGTCCTGCGTGGCGGCGCGGATGAGGATGCCCAGACGCGTGCGCTTGAGCAGCAGCCACAGCGCGGCCAGCACCAGCGGGCCGACGATGATCAGCAGCAGGTCATAGGTCGGAAAGCTGCGGCCGAGAATCTCGACCGCGCCTTTCAGCCCCGGCGCTTTCGGCCCGAGCAGATCCTCAGGTCCCCACAGATACAGCACCGCGTCGCGCAGCATCAGCACGACGGCGAACGTGGCCAGCAACTGGAACAGCTCCGGCGCGCGATAGATGCGGCGCAGGACGCCGATCTCGATCGCGGCCCCGAGCAGCCCGACCAGCAGCGCGGCCACGAACACCGCGCCCCAGAAGCCGAGCGCGGTGACGCCAAGTGCGTGCACCAGCGAGTACGCGGCGTACAGCCCGATCATGTACATCGAGCCGTGCGCGAAATTGACGATGCGAGTGACGCCGAAGATCAGCGACAGCCCGACGGCGACCAGGAACAGCGCCGAGGCGCCGGCGAGTCCGTTGAGCAACTGGACGGCGAAGCTGGCGAGCATCGGCCGCTGACCGTTGTCCGTTGTTTGTTGACCGCGCGCTCTGTCCCGACCCTCGCGCTACGGGAGGGTCGGGGAGGCAGGCGATCCGCGATCCGAAGTCAGTCCGCTCCGCGCAGCTTGGCCACTTCCGCATCCGACGGCAGCACGGCGGCGCCGTCGATGTAGCGAAAGTCAACCATCACGCCGCGGCCGTCGCGCACGGCGGTGCGGCCGACGTAGGCGCCCATCGTCGATTGATGGTCGGACGCGCGGAAGACGATCGGACCGAACGGCGAAGAGGTCTGCAGCCCCTTGAACGCGGCGATCATCTTCTCGGTGTCGGTGCTGCCGGCGCGCTTGATCGCGTCGGCGATCGCTTTCACCGTCGTGTAGCCGACCACGGAACCCAGCCGCGGGTAGTCCTTGTACTTCGCCTGGTACGCGCGCAGGAACGCATCGTGCTCCGGGCTCTTGATCGCGTACCACGGATAGCCGGTCACCCACCAGCCTTCGGGCGCTTCGTCCTTCAGCGGGTCGAGATACTCGGGTTCGCCGGTCAGCAGCGAGAACACCACGCGGTCCTTGAACAGCCCGCGCGTATTGCCTTCGCGCACGAACTTGGCCAGATCGGCGCCGAACGTGACGTTGAAGATCGCGTCCGGCTTCGCGTCCGCGAGCGCCTGCACGACCGCGCCGGCGTCGATGCGGCCGAGCGCGGGCGCCTGTTCCGCGACGAACTCGACGTCCGGCTGCGCGGCCTTCAGCAACTGCTTGAACGTCGACACCGCCGACTGGCCGTACTCGTAGTTCGGATACACGACCGCCCAGCGCTTCTTCTTCAGCTTCGCCGCTTCCGGCACCAGCATCGCTGCCTGCATGTAGGTGGAAGGCCGCAGGCGGAACGTGTAGCGATTGCCGTTCTGCCACGTGATCTTGTCGGTCAACGGCTCGGCGGCGACGAACAACACCTTGCGCTGCTTGGCAAAGTCGGTCACCGCCAGTCCGATGTGCGAGAGAAACGTTCCGAACAAGAGACTCACGTTCTCGCGCGAAACCAGCTCCTCGGCCACGCGCACCGCGTCGCCCGGGTTGCCGTTGTCGTCGCGTGAGATCACCTCGATCTTGCGGCCGAGCACGCCGCCCGCGGCGTTGATCTCCTCGACCGCCAGCTCCCAGCCCTTCTTGTACGGCTCCAGGAATGCTGGCTGCGCCTTGTAGCTGTTCAGTTCGCCGAGCTTGATCGTCTGCGCCTGCGCGGTCGTCGCCAGCGCGACGACCGCGAGCGCAAGCAAGGTCCTCTTCATCTTCGTCTCCTCTGGTTATCGACTAACGCAACCCGTCCTCGCCCTTGATCTCGTGCTTTTGCAGGCCGCCGACGCGCGCCAGCGGCCGGCCGCTGGCAGTCACCGCCACCGCGACGACGATCTCGTTCGCGCGCGGCGCGTCGGCCACGCGCGCCTCGATCGCATCGAAATGGCTGCGCACGAACGCAGCGTCCTTGTGCCCGAGCGGCACGTCGATCGCGGTGCCCGGCCCGCCCATCTTCTTGGCCGAGGGCACCAGCGCCGCGCCCTTCTCGACCGCTTTGCGCAAGGGCGCGCCGAGCTTCGGATGCAGGATCGCGGCGGCGTGCTCCAGTTCGCCCGCTTCGCCGACGATCGCCGCCTTGCCGTAGCTCTCCGCCTGCCCCGGCGCGATGCCCAGCGCTTCCACACACTTCGTTCCGAGCAACCCGCCGAGTTCTTCGCCGATGTCGATCAGCGCGTCGAGCTTCTCGGCGTAGCGCCCGGCGTACGGATTGGCGATCACCGCAATCGCCAGCGCCCGTCGCGTCGGCGGCACGACCGGCTGCCCCATCTCCTTGCGCGTCTCGTCGACGATCACGATCAGTTTGCGGATGTCTGCGCTCATCGCTTCCTCTATCGCAAGCCGTCCTCGCCCTTGATCTCGTTCGCGCGCAGCCCGCCGACGCGCTCGTGCACGCGCGGCCCGGTGGTCATCGCCAGGATCACGACGATCTCGTCGGCGTGCGGATGCCCGGGCACGTACACCTCGATCGCGTCGAAGTGGCTGCGCACGTAGCTGGCGTTGAGGTGCGTGATCGGCACGTCCAGCTGGGTGCCCGGCGCGCCGACCTTCTTGGTCGAAGGAACGATGGCCTTGGCGTTGCCGCCCTTCACGCCATTCTTGTAGCCGAGCACCTCGCGCATCCCGTAGCCGCCCGGCACGTGCCAGCATGCGCCGTGTTCGAGTTCGCCTGCGGCGCCCACGATCGCGCCCTTGCCGTAGCCCTCGATGTCCTCCACACGCGCGTGCAAGGCCGCGAGCAGCGCGCGTGCCAGCTCGACACCCAGCGGATTCAGCGCCTCCATGAACGGCAGGATGTTCGGCTCGTAGCGGCCGGCATACGGGTTGGTCAGCACGGCGGCGATCGCCGCCCGCCGCTGCGGCCTGGGCGGCGGCGGGCCGAATTCGTGGTGGATCGTTTCCACCTGCGTCCACAGACGGCGGATGTCGATCATGTCAGCGCAGCCATTTTTTCGGTGTCGAGGATACGCGAGCGGCCCTGCAGCGTGAGCAGCGCCGCATGGATCAATCCGCGTTCGAGGCAGCGACGGGCGAACGCCGCGCCCCGCTCCAGCGCGGCGTGCACCAGCTCGGGGGCGAGCGGCGGCACCTGCACCGTGACGAGGCGCGACCCGAGGTCGGTGTCGTCGCGCAGGCTCGCCGCCGGCGCGCGTTCGATGTCCGGCGCATCGACGTTCACGTGATTGGCGACGATCGTCGCCGCCGCATCGGCCGCCGCGGCGTCCGCCGCCAGCACGGTCACCGCATCGGCGATGCCGAACGAGAAGCTGCGCCCGCGCCAGCCCGAGGTCGCCACGCCGCGCACGCCATCGCGCGCCGCGATGCGCAACGCGCCGTCCAGCCGCGGCGCGTCGATGTCGGCGACCACGCCGATATCGAATGCCTGCCCGTCGGTCAACGCGAGCGCGATGTCGCCGCCGTTGTTGATGTACGCGCGCGCCACGCCGGGACGGTGAAAGCAGCCGATCAGATGGTCGGCGACCGCGCCAGCCACCGCCGCCATCGGCGTGATGAACAGGCCGAACTCGTCGGCGAATGGCGCGCACGCGCGCGCCATCCGTTGCGCGACCGGCCCGCACAACCGCAACGCCGGCGTGCACGGCGAGCGAAGCTGCGGCAGCTCCGCGACAAGGGTCGGCAGCACGTCGCCGAACGCCGCCCAGCAGTCCTCGAGCGCGGCCTCGACCGCGGCGGCGCTGCCCTCGGCGCCGATCACGAGATTGATCGGCCCGTGCTGGAAGTGCCAGCGGCCGTCCGGCAGGCGCGCGCGCACGGGTCCCATCACTCGCCGTTCTCCTGCGGCGCCAGCGGCCAGGGGTTGTCCGGCAGCCAGTCGATCAGCCGGTGGTTCGTCCGCGCCAACACCTGCTCGACCGACTGGATGCGATCGACGTGCCCGCCCAACGCGGCGTACACGTCGCGCCGCATCGTGAACTCGATCGGCGCGACGATCGCCGGCGTGGGCACCGTGCCGAAGGATCGCTCCGGCATCTTGGTCACATCGACCATCACCGTGATGCCACCGCCCGGCCACACGTAGGCGGGCGCGCCGCCGCAGGTCACGCGCGTCAGCAGCTCCTTGATCGAGCGCGTCAGCCGCACCGGGTTCTCGGTCACGCCCGCGCGCAGGCTGCCGCCCGCGCCGGCGACGAACAGCACCGTGCTCAATGCCGGCTCGCAGTTTTCGCCGATGCGATCGACGACCTTGCGCACGGCTGCCGGCATCTGCGCCTTGACTGGTTGCAGCTTGCCGTCGAGCACGAAGTATTCGGCGTGCTCGCCCGTCGTGGACACCATCAGCAGCCGCAGTCCCGCGCGCGCGACCTGCGGATCCCAGCCCTCGACGATCGAAAGCGGATCGGTGATGTCGGTGCCGCCCCAGCCGGTGCCGGGATTCGCCACCTGGAAGTACCGGCCGGGCGTGCTCTTGCGGCCGCGGATGCGGATGCCGCTCGCCGGCATGTCGAGGCACTTGCCCGCCTGATGTTCGGTCAGCACGCCGGTGATGTGATCGTCGACCACCACCACTTCATCGACGTGCCCGAACCACTGCTTGGCGAAGATGCCGATCGTCGCCGAGCCGCAGCCCACGCGCATGCGGCTTTCGGGCACGCCGTTGACGATCGGCGCGCGCCCGGCCTGCACGACAAGGTGCCCGCCGCCTTCGATCTCGAGCTCGACCGCTTCACGGTTGCCCAGTTTCTCCATCAGCGCGCACGTGACGCGGCCTTCGCGCTTGGAGCCCCCGGTCAAGTGATGCACGCCGCCCAACGACAGGAACTGCGAGCCGTATTCGATCGTCGTCACGTGCCCGACCGCTTCGCCCTCGTAGCGCACCGTCGATTGTTCCGCGCCGAGATAGCGGTCGGTGTCGATCTTCACCTTGAAGCTGCAGTACGAGAAGATGCCCTCGGTGACGACCGTGACCATGTCCACGCCGCGATGGCGGCTGGCGACGATGAACGGCGCCGGCTTGTAGTCGGGATAGGTGGTGCCGCTGCCCACGCCGGAGACGAACACCGGCGCGTCGTTCAGCCACTCGCCCTTCCACTGCGCATGGCCGCTCGCGATCACTTCAACACCCGGGCGTTTCATCAGCACCACCGGATCCATGCGCGTCAGCTTGCCGCCGACGTTGCCCCAGCGATCGCAGGCGCCCAGTCTGCCTTCGCTGATCTGGCACAGCACCGGGCAGGCATCGCACAGCACCTTGTTCGCCGCCATCTTCTCCGGCGGCTTGGCGGCGACGACGACCGGCTCGGCACCCTCGAACCGCTCGCCCACGCTGCTGTCGCCGACGCGTTCGCTCATGGACCCTCGCGCCGTTGCAGCAGCTCGCGCAGCCGATCGGGCGTGCACGGCGCGTGCGGCGGGCGCACGCCGCACGCGTGATAGATGGCGTTGAAAATGGCCGGCGCGGTGGCGATCAGCGCCGGTTCGCCCACACCTTTCGCGCCGTAGGGGCCGAGCGGCTCCGGGTCCTCGATCAGGTAGACGGTGATCGGCGGCACGTCGCCCGCGGTGGGGATCAGATAGTCGTGCAGGTTGTCGGTGCGGCCGGCGACGTACTCCTCCATCAACGCCATGCCGATGCCCTGCGCGATGCCGCCGTGGATCTGGCCTTCGACCTGCGTCGGGTTGATCGCGCGGCCGACATCGTGCGCGGCATGGATCGCGAGCAGCCGCACGGTGCCGAGTTCGATATCGACTTCGACTTCGGCGAACTGCGCGGCGAAGCCGTAGGTCGCGTAGGGCACGCCCTGCCCGTCGGCGTCGAGCGGTACGGTCGGCGGATTGAAGGTGCCGGTGCCGACAGCGACGTCGCCATGCTCGTCGACGGGAAGCCGCGTGAGATCGATGCGCCGATCGCCGGCGATCAACGTGCTGCCTTCGAGCGCGATTCGATCCTCGGCGCGCGCGCCGGCGAGCGCGGCGAGCTTGCGGCGCAGATCTTCGCCGGCGAGCTTGGCCGCGTTGCCCGATACGAACGTCTGCCGCGACGCCGAGCTCTTGCCGGCGTCGAGCGTCACATCGGTGTCGGCGTACACCTGATCGATCAGGGACACGGGAACGCCGAGGGCGTCGGCGAGGATCTGGGGAATGACGGTGTACGTGCCTTGGCCGATATCGACCGCGCCGTTGTACAGCATCACGCGGCCGTCGCGGCGCAGTCCCACCTTGATCGACGACGGATTGGCGATCACGGTATTGCCGATGCCGTACCACATGCACGCAATGCCAGCGCCGCGCCGCTTGGCGTGCGCGTAGCGGCGGTGCGGATCGGTCGCATCGGCGGCGGCCACCGCGAAGCGTTGCGCCTGCGCGTTGAACGCCTCGCAGCGGGCGCGCGCCGCGCGCCACGCCGGACGCAACGCGTCGAGACACGCGCGCAGTCCGACGCTTGCCTCGAGCTTCTGGCCGGTCGCCGTCACGTCGCCGGCGGCGAGCGCGTTGCGCTGGCGGAATTCGAGCGGGTCTTCGCGCAGGCGCTCGGCCAGCTCGTCAATCAGCCGTTCGCCGAGCAGTGTCGACTGCGGCACACCAAAACCGCGGAAGGCGCCGGCCACCGCGTTGTTGGTGAACACTGCGCGCGTGGTCGCCCGCACGTTGGCGACGCGATACGGCCCGGCCGCGTGGATCGGCACGCGGTTGGCGACCGTCGGCCCCCACGACGCGTAGGCGCCGGTATTGAAGTCGCCGTGGAAATCGTAGGCGAGCAGGTGGCCGGCTTCGTCGGCGGCGAGCGCGGCGCGCATCGATGCCGGATGGCGTTTCGTCGTCGAGACCATCGACTCCGGCCGCGTGTAGACGATGCGCGCGGCGCGCCCGAACTTGCGCGCGGCGGCCACCAACAGCGGCTGGATCGAGATGTCCAGCTTGCCGCCGAAGCCGCCGCCCACGGCCGACGGCACGATGCGCACCTGCCGCGGGTCGAGCTTGAACATCGATGCGATCTCGTCGCGGTCCATGTACGGCGTCTGCGTGCAGGCGAAGATCGTCGCGCGCTCCACACCGTTCTCGGCGCTCCAGACGGCGTAGCCCGCTTCGGGTTCGATGTAGGCGTGCTCGACGTAGCTCGTCGTCAACCGCCCTTCGACGCGCACCGGCGCGCGCGCGAGCGCCCGATCGACGTCGCCGCGCACCACGCGCCCGCGGCACAGCACGTTGTCCGGCCAGCGCTCGTGCAGCACCGGCGCGCCGGGCGCGAGCGCCTCCTCCGGCGCGAGCACCGCGCGCAGCGGCCGCCAGCGAATCGGCACGCCGGCTTCGTCGATCGCCTCGAGCCGCTCCTGCGCACCGGCGAGCACGACCACCGCTTCGCCGCGAAAGCGCACGCGACCCTCGGCGAGCGCGGGTTGATCGCGCAGATCGGCGAAGATCGCGAAACGGTTGCACGGAATGTCGGCCGCCGTCACGTATCCGACGAGCCCATGCCGCGCGACGAAGGCATCGAGGTCGTCGAATTCGAAGCTCGCCGCAGGATGCGGCGAGCGGATCACGCGCAGCCAAAGCGCATCGGCCGGCGCCTCGTCCGCGCCATAGCGCGCGCGGCCGTCGAGTTTCTCCGCGACATCCAGGCGCGGCAGCCGACTCCCCACCGCGACGCCCGCCGCCGGTTCGGCAACGCTCGCAGCCCGGTCGCTTGCCGCCCCGAGCACCGCCTCGACGATCTTGCGGTAACCGGTGCAGCGGCACAGCACGCCGCCCAGCCCGTCGAGCACCTGCGACTCGGTCGGCTGCGGACGGCGGCGCAGCGTGTCCGCGGCCGCCATCAACATGCCGGGCGTGCAGATACCGCACTGCGCTGCGCCGTGCGCTGCGAAACTCGCGCGCAAGCGCGCGAGCAGCGGATCGTCGGCTTCGACGGTCGTCACGCTGCGGCCGGCCGCCTGCGCTGCGGGCACTAGGCACGCGCATACCTGTTCGCCGTCGAGTAGCACGGTGCACGCGCCGCAATCGCCGGCGGAGCAGCCGACCTTGGTGCCGGTCAGCCCGAGGTCGTCGCGCAACACGTCCGCAAGGCGTTTCGCGGGCGGCACCGCCAGCGCGACCTCGCGGCCGTTGACGCGCAATGCGACAGTCGCTGCGAGCTTCGGCTCGGCCGGCTTGTTCATGACGTCAACTCGGTCAACGCACGGGCGAGCAACCGGCGCACGGCGTCGAGCCGATACGCGCGGGTGCCGCGCACGTCGTCGATCGGCGAAAGCGGCGCGAGCGCCGCCGGCTGCGACAGCAACGCGGTCGCACGCGCGCTGACTTCGCCGCGCGCCGCGCCGAGCACTCCGGACTCGAGCACGGGCAGCCGCTGCGCCGCCGCCGAGCAGGCTCCCACCGCCACCCCACAGTACGCGACGCGGCCGGCGGCATCGAAGTCGAGCACGACCGCCACCATCGCGATCGAGATCACCAGATAGCGCCGATGGCCGAGCTTCAGGAACGTCGAAGCGGCCGCCGGAGAGCGCGCCGGTACGCGTACGGCGACCAGCAACTCGTCGGGCCGGCACGCGGTGCGCCGGTTGCCCAGCACGAACTGCGCGACCGGCAACGTGCGCACCCCCGTCGCTGACGCGAGTTCCACGCTCGCATCGAGCGCAAGCAGCGGCGGAATGCCGTCCGCCGCCGGCGACGCGTTGCACAGGTTGCCGCCGATCGTGCCGCGGTTCTGGATCTGCAGGCCGCCGATCTCGCGTGCGGCTTGCGCGAGCGCCGCGCAATGGCGCGGCAACGGCAGCCGCGCGATCTCGCTCCAGGTGGTGAGCGCACCGATGCGCAGCGCGCCGTCGACGACGGTCACGCCGCGCATCGCGTCCAGCGCCGAGAGGTCGAGGATCGGCCGCTCGAGCGTGCGGCCGACGGCCGCCGGATACACGTCGGTGCCGCCGGCGAGCACGAGATGCGGCGCGCGCGCCAGCGCGGCGAGCGCCGCGTCGAGCCGATCCGGCCGCTCGTATGTCATCGCTCAGCGGCCCCGCACCCGTTCTGCGCGCGGCAATTCCATTCCCAGTGCCCGGTTATCCCGTTGCCGACCGCGCCGCATTTGGTACAGTCTCCTAATGAAGTATCCACTTCATTGAACGATGGCGAACTTACTTGAGCGGATCGCGGGCGTCAATCGTGCGGCGCAGCCGCGGTCGATTAATCTTGGCGACCGGCAACGATGGACACGCAAGTGAACGACGCGATCACCCGCACCGCCGCCGCACACGACGGCCCGATCGAGACCGACGCCGTGATCGTCGGCGCCGGCCCGGTCGGGCTATTCCAGGTATTCGAGCTGGGGCTGCTCGAAATCAAGGCGCACATCGTCGACTCGCTGCGGGAGATCGGCGGGCAGTGCATCGAGCTGTATCCGGACAAGCCGATCTACGACATTCCCGCAGTGCCGGTGTGCACGGGCAAGGAGCTGATCGACAACCTGCTCAAGCAGATCGAGCCCTTCGGCGCGACCTTCCATCTCGGGCAGGAGGTCAGCGTCCTCGAGCGGCGCGACGACGGGCGCTTCTTCGTCGAGACTTCGCTCGGCGCGCGCTTCCTGACGAAGACCGTCTTCATCGCCGCCGGGGTGGGCTCGTTCCAGCCGCGCACGCTGAAAGTGCCGGGAATCGAGAAGTTCGAAGGCAGGCAGCTGTTTTATCGCGTCAAGGATCCGGCGCGTTTCCACGGCCGCAACCTGGTGATCTGCGGCGGCGGGGACTCCGCGCTCGACTGGACGCTCGATCTGGTCGGCAAGGCCGAAAGCGTCGTGCTACTGCATCGTCGCGACGGTTTCCGCGCCGCGCCGGCGTCGGTCGCGAAAATGCGCGAACTGTGCGAACGGATGGAAATGCAGTTCCTGGTCGGGCAGATCTCCGGCTTCGAGGAAGCCGGCGACGTGCTGACCGAGATCCGCGTGACCTCGCTCGACGGCGTGACGCGGCGCCTGCCGCTCGACGATCTGCTGGTGTTTTTCGGGTTGTCGCCGAAACTCGGGCCGATCGCCGACTGGGGGCTCGCGCTCGAGCGCAAGCAGATCGCGGTCGACACCGAGAAGTTCGAGACCAGCGTTCCAGGCATCTTCGCGGTCGGCGACATCAACACCTACCCGGGCAAGAAGAAGCTGATCCTGTCGGGCTTCCACGAGGCCGCGCTCGCGGCTTTCGGCGCGGCGAAGTACGTCTTTCCGGAAAAGAAGATCCACCTGCAGTACACGACGACGAGCCCGAAACTGCACAAGGTGCTCGGCGTCGAAACGCCGGTGTTCGACTGAGCGGCGCCGGGATCAGGCGCCGCGCCCGAAGAACTCGGACAGCCGCTGCGGCAGGAAGTCCAGACGGCCCGGCGGCGCGCCCCGCGCAAAGCCGACATGCCCGCCTTCCTCGGGCTGTTCGAGCAGCACGTGGTGCGAAACCTCGCGCTCGACGGGCAGGCTCGCCGCCGGCACGAAAGGATCGTTGCGCGCGTTGAGCACGAGGTGCGGCACCTTGATGCCGCGCAGCCACGGCTTCGCCGACGCGCGCGCCCAGTAGTCGTCGGCGTCGCGAAAACCGTGCACCGGTGCGGTGAATGCATCGTCGAACTCGCGCAGGCTCTTCGCGCGCGCGATCGCCTCGGCGCGCGCCACGCCGGCGAACCTTCGCGCCTTGGCGAGCGCCTTGGGCTTCAGCGTCGCAAGGAACACGCGCTCGTACACGCGGTTGAAGCCGCGATGCAGCGCCGCGCCGCCGGCGGCCAGATCGAGCGGCGAGCCGATCGACGCCGCCGCCGCGACGAAGCGCGCGTCCTCCTCACGCTCGCCGAGCCACTTGGCGAGCGCGTTGCCGCCGAGCGAGACGCCGGCTGCATGCAGCTTCGCCCGCGGCCAGCGCGCGTGGACGCGGCGCAGGATCCAGTCGATCTCGTCCGAGTCGCCCGAGTGGTAGGCGCGCGGCAGCCGGTTGGGCTCGCCCGAGCAGCCGCGGAAGTGCGCGACCATCCCGCGCCAGCCGAGGTCGGCGAAGTGCCGCATGATCGCGAGCGCGTAGTGGCTGCGCGAGCAGCCTTCGAGCCCGTGAAACAGAACGAGCACGGGCGCGACGACGGCCGCCGGCTCGGGTCGAGCGAAGTCGACGTCGATGAAGTCCCCATCG
>JBFMFC010000026.1:0-23743 GCA_040752195.1 Pseudomonadota bacterium
CGTCTGAGACACGGGTGGCGCGGGGGGTCGATACGGCATCTGGGGGTCGGGTGACGCGACGTCTGCCTGTGCGCCGTCGACGCGAAGCGCCATGGCGAGACAGGCGATCAGCGACGGTCGAATCAGCGTCTTCACGGTGCGCGGATCGGTGCGGTTCAACGTGGAGCCCGGCCGCCCGTCCAACCGAAGTCCGTCGGCACGACGCAGTCTAGGCCGTGCTGCAAGCGCTCTGCGCGAAATCGCGAACCCCACGCACCGGACGACGAAACGTGCTTCGCGATCCGACAGGCATACCGCCCGGGCCGCTCAAGCCGCTCGCTTCAACCGCGGCACCGCCGCCAGCAACGTCTTCGTGTACTCGTGCCGCGGGCGCTCGAGCACCTGCTCGGCCGGCCCGGCTTCGACGATGCGGCCCGCCTGCATCACCGCGATGTCGTGCGCCAGGTATTCGACAACACCGAAGTTGTGCGTGATGAACAGGTAAGCCACGCCGAGCTCGCGCTGCAGTTGCGCGAGCAGGTTCAGGATCTGCGCCTGCACCGAAACATCGAGTGCCGAGGTCGGCTCGTCGCAAACGATCAGCCGCGGTTCGACCGCGAGCGCGCGGGCGATGGCGATCCTCTGCCGCTGGCCGCCGGAGAACTCGTGCGGAAAGCGATCCATCGACTCCGGGCGCAAGCCCACTTTCTCCAGCAGCGCCGCCACCCGCTCGCGCCGTTCGGCAGCGCCGACCTCCGGGCGCAGCGACTCGATGCCCTCCTCGAGGATCTCGGCCACCCGCAGGCGCGGATTCAGCGACGCAAACGGGTCCTGGAAGATGATCTGCGCCTTGCGGCGCGCCTCGCGCAGCGCATCGCCTTGCAGCGCATCGAGCGGCTCGCCTTCGAGCAGCGCCCGGCCTTCGACGCGCGCCACGCCGCGCAGAAGCTGCAGCAGCGCCTTGCCGGTCGTCGTCTTGCCGCAGCCGGATTCGCCGACCAGCGCGAGCGTGCGGCCGGTGGCGAGCGAGAACGAGATGCCGTCGACCGCCTGCACGTAGCCCGCCACGCGCCGGAGCAGACCGCGGCGGATCGGAAAGTAGACCTTGTAGTCGCGCACTTCGAGCAGTGGCGGCAGCGTCGCTGCGCGTGCATGACGAGAATCCACTGCCCCTCCGAAAAGCGGAGCAGGAGGGATTCCTTCGGCTTCGGCAGCGCCGGAATTTCCCCCCGGCCCCCCTTTTTCAAAGCGGGGGGTCTCGTCGTACAGCACGCAGCGGACCGCGTGACCGCCGAACGGCGTCAGCAGCGCCGGCGGCGAAGCGCTGCAGCGAGCCATCGCCTGCGGGCAGCGCTCGACGAAGCGGCAGCCGGCAAACGGCCGATCGAGCCGCGGCACGGTGCCGGGGATCGCGGCCAGCGGCTGGCCGCGCTTGCTCGTATCCGGCAGCGCGGCGAGCAGCAGCTTCGCGTACGGATGAAGCGGGCGCGCAAAGAACTCGCGTGTCTCGGTGACCTCGACGATCTCGCCCGCGTACATCAGGGCGATGCGGTGCGCCATCGTCGCGACGATGGCGAGATCGTGCGTGATCAGCAGCAGCGCCATGCCCTGCTCGCGCTGCAGTTGCTGCAGCAGATCGAGGATCTGCTTCTGGATCGTCACGTCGAGCGCCGTGGTCGGCTCATCCGCGATGACCACGTCCGGCTCGGCGGCGAGCGCGATGGCGATCATCACGCGCTGCTTCTGCCCGCCGGACAGTTGGAACGGATAGTCGTCGATGCGGCGCTCGGGCTCGGGTAGTCCCACGCGCCTCAGCCACTCGATCGCTCTTGCGCGCGCGGCGGCGCCTTTCAACGGCGTGTGGCGCTCGATCACCTCGACGATCTGCTCGCCGACCGGCATCACCGGATTGAGACTCGTCGAGGGCTCCTGGAAGATGATGCTGACGCGCCGGCCGCGCACGTCGCGCATGCGCGACTCCGGCAACTGCACCAGGTCGATCTCGCGGCCGTCCGCGGCGAGCCGCACGGCGCCGCGCTCGACGCGGCCGTTGTCGGGCAACAAGCGCAGGATCGACAGCGCCGTCATCGACTTGCCGCAGCCCGACTCGCCGACCAGCGCAAAGGTCTCGCCGCGCTCGATCGTGAGCGAAACCGCGTCGACGGCGCGCACAAGGCCGCTGTCGGTCTCGAGGACGGTGTGCAGGTCGTCGATTCTCAGCATTGCCTCACCCTGCAACCGGCCGCCCTTGTCTTCCGCAGTTCGACGCGCCTAAACTGTGACATGTAACGACATCGGGAGATCGAGAATGTCTTCGCCCGTCGCAGAACGCGCCCGCAAACACCGGGCGGCACTGCGCGCCGCCGGCATGCGACCGTTGCAGGTCTGGGTGCCCGACACGCGACGCAAGTCGTTCGTCGCCGCCTGCCGCAGGCAGGCCGCGATCGTCGCGCACGCAGACCGCCGCGACAGCGAACTGCTCGACATGCTCGACCGCGCTGCGGCGGACATCGACGGCTGGAAAACATGAGGCGCGGGGACTTTGTCGCCGTCGCCATACAGGGCGACTTCGGCAAACCGAGACCCGCGTTGGTCGTGCAGGCCAATCAGTTCGATCGCCTCGCCACGCTCACCGTGTTGCCGGTCACGAGCACGATCGTCGATGCGCCTCTGCTGCGAATCACGGTCGAACCGGACGACCGCAACGGTCTTGCGCGCCGCTCGCAGGTGATGATCGACAAGATAATCACCGTCAGGCGCGACAAGGTCGGACCCGCATTCGGCTGCGCCGGTGACGAGTTGATGCTCGCGGTCAACCGCGCGCTGCTGGTGTTTCTGGGTATCGCATAGCGTCGTCATGCGTTGCCGCCCGCCGCTGATGTGAGCGGCTTGTCCGTCTGCGCGCGCGAACGCGCCGCAGCCGGCCGCCACCGCTTCGGCCGGAACACGCGCGCGCGCGGGTCGAAGGCTTCGCGCACGGCGTCGGCGAAGAGGTTTGCCGCCAACACCAGCGCGAGCATGAAGACGAAGGCGGAGGCCAGGTTCCACCACACGCCGGGATCGCGCGCCATCTCGGAACGCGCGAGGTTGATCATCGAACCGAAGGACGACGACGTCGGATCGACCCCGACGCCGACGTACGACAGCACGGCCTCGTACAGCACCAGCGCCGAGAAGTCGAGCACGACGACGATCAGCACCAGGTGCATCACGTTGGGCGCCACGTGCCGCGCCATGATGCGCAGGTTCGAGACGCCGAACGCGCGCGCCGCCTGCACGTAATCGAGTTCGACGATCTTCAGCGTCTCGGCGCGCAGCAACCGGCACAGCGTGGCCCAGCCGGTCACGCCGAGGATCAGGCACAGCAGAAACAGGCGGAACTCGGCGCGCTCCAGTCCGGTTTCGAACCATTGCGGGTTCTTGTCGATCCACACCTGGATCAGCAGCACGAGCGCGGCGATCAGCAGCACCGGCGGGATCGACGACAGCACCGTGTAGAAGTACTGGATCGCGTCGTCGACCCAGCCCTTGAAGTAGCCGGCGAGGATGCCGAGCGCCACCGCCAGCGGCAGCGTCGCCACGGTCGACAGCGTGCCGATGACCACGGCGGTGCGGATGCTCTTCAACGCCTGATACAGCACGTCGTTGCCGGTGCGGTCGGTGCCGAACGGGTGGTACCACGGCCACAGCGCGGCGATCCAGCCGATCGCCAGCGCCAGCAGCGCGACCGTGACCAGGATCGCGCGCCACGGCACCTCGGTGTGGCCGCGCGCGATCTCGCGCCACGACGCCGCCCACGTCTGCCCGCGGCTGCGCGCGCGCAGCGCGATGAGCACGGCTGCAAGAACGGCCGCGGCGAACGCGCCACCCGCCACCCCTTGCAACGACTTCGCGACCAGGTCCGGCACCCACTCGCGCGCCGGGTCCTTCAGATGCGCGCCGCCGAAAGCCAGCCGCGGGAAAGCGCGCGTTTCCCTGCCGTCGACGACGAGCGTCTCCTTCTGGAACGAGCGATACGCGAGCGGCGCGGAATACGTGCGCTCGCGCGATTCGATCGCGTGCGCCAGCAGCGCATCGAGCACCGAGTAGCTGCGGGTCGCGTACGCGACCGGCGCGTCGGCCGCCGCACCCGGCGCCGGCGGCAGCAGCGGCCGGTAGTGGACCGAATCGAGCAGCGCCACCGCGATGAACGCGAGCAGTATCACGGCGGAGCACATCGCCGCCGCATCGCGCGCGACGTGGCGCCAGGTCGCGCGCAGGTTGGCATTGCCGCGCACGCGCCAGCCGTAGAGCAGCGCGGCGGCGACGAACAGCCAGACGGCCACATCGGTCCAGATGAAAACGAACTTCGGCACGATCGCGTTCCCCTCACCCCGCCAGCCGCACGCGCGGATCGACCCAGGTGTACGCGATGTCGGTCGCGAGATACGCGAGGATGTACAGCAGCGAACCCAGAAACACCATCGCATGCACGATCGCGAAGTCCTGCGCGTTGATCGCCTCGATCGTGTAGCTGCCCAGCCCCGGGATGCCGAAGAACGACTCGAACACCAGCGAACCGAGAAACGCGTACGGCAGCAGCGCGCCGACGTGCGTGAGGATCGGCAGCCAGGTGTTGCGCAGCACGTGGCGGAACAGCACCGCCGACTCCGGCAGTCCCTTGGAGCGCGCGGTGCGCACGTAGTCCTTGCCGATCTCCTCCAGCAGCATCGCGCGGAACAGCCGTGCCTCGGAGCCGAGCTGGTAGACGATGCCGACGATGACCGGCAGCAGCAGGAACTTGGCCAGATCCAGCCCCGGCGCGAAGCCCGAGATCGGCACCACGCGCAGCAGCTTGCCGAAGAACCACTGCGCCATGATGATGTAAAAGAGGCTGGAGATCGACATCATCAGCACGCAGGCCACCGTTCCCCAGAAGTCGAGGTAACTCGTGCGGAAGAACACCAGCAGCAGCGAAAACGCGATGCCGACGATCACCGTCAGCGCCAGCATCGGCAGCATCAGCGCCAGGCTCGGGCCGATGCGGTTGGCGATCTCGTGCGCGATGTCGCGCCCGGCGTCGCTCGAACCGAAGTTCAGCGTGAACAGACGCAGCGAACGGTCGTAGAAGATCGTCTTGCGGACCTTGTCGAAGCCCGCCTCGGCGCCGTTGAACCACAGCGGCTTGTCGTAGCCGCGCTCGACCTTCCATTTCTGGATCGCCTCGGCGGTCACGCGCTTGCCGCCGATGTTCAGGCGCGCGATGTTGTCCGGGGAGTTGATCGCGAAAAACAGCGTGAAGGTAAGCAGGTTGACGCCGGCCAGGATCAGCACCGAGTACGCCAGCCGGCGCAGGATGTAGGCGCCCATCGCGTTTACTCAGCGCCCTGCGTGGCGAGCGTGCGCGCCGCGGTTTCGCGTTCGCGCCGGCGCCAGACGGCGAACGCCGGCACGATCGCGGCGACCAGAACGAGCACGATCGTGACGACAGGCCACACGATCGGCTTGTTCCACTCGGCGATCTTCGCTGCGCGCAGTTGCGGATCGAGCCGGTAATACAGCAGCAGGTCCTTGACCAGGTTGGTCGGCTTGGTGTTGTAAAGCCACTGGTGATAAGCGCCGGCGGCGTACGGGTTGTAGCCGAAGCTCCACGGCGCATCCTCCTGCAGGATGCGCACCATGCGGTCGATGACGCGCTGTTTCTCGGGGCCGTCATCGAGCAGCTTGAGCCTCTCGAACAGCCGGTCGTATTCGTCGTTCTGGTAGTTGGCGACGTTCTCGCCGTTGCCGTGCGTCAGCGCCTTCGAGTTCGGGCCATAGAGCAGGAACAGGAAGTTCTCCGCGTCGGGATAGTCGGCCAGCCAGCCCCAGAAGAAGATCTGCAGCGAACCCTTGTCGGCCTTGTCCTGGAAGCGGTTGTAGTCGGTCGCGCGCACCTCGAGCTGCACGCCGAGCTTGGCGAACTGCCTGACCATCCAGTCGACTTCCGCCTTGATCTCCGGTGTCAGCACGCGCTGGTAGTCGTAGTTGAGCACCAGCGGCTTGCCGGTCGCGGCGTCGCGGCCGTCCGGGTAGCCGGCCTCGGCGAGCAGCCTCTTCGCGACTTCGATCGGCTTGCGCACCGGCTTGCCGTCGACCACGTCGTAGACGACGCGATTGATGCCCTCCGGGCCGCCGCGCCAGCCGAACACCCCCGGCGGCACCGGGCTCATCGCCGGCACGCCGCTCGCCTTGGTCTCGAAGATCTTGACGTACTCCTCCCAGTCGATCGCGATCGACAGCGCCTGCCGCAGCTTGCGGTTGCGCACCTGCTGCTCGGGCGTGGCGCCTTTGCCGACCACCGGATCGAGCCAGTTGAAGCCGAGATACCAGTTCGAGATGTCGATCGTCTTCGGCAGCCTGATCTTGCGCTCCTCGAACATCCGCGCGATCTCGGGCGAGTCGCGCGCGTCGATCGCGTACTCGATGCCGTATTCGAAGCGGTACGTCTCCGGCACGTCGTAGAAGCCCTGCAGGAACTTCGCCTTCAGCGGGATCTTCTCCTTCTCGATCGTGTACACGATGCGGTCGATGAACGGCATGGGCTTTCCGCAGTCGTCGAGCAGGCCGGCCGCGCGGTCCTCGGGTTCGCCCTCGCACGGATACGGCTCGCCGCGGAAGTTCGGATTGCGCTCGAGCACGTGGCGGCGGTTTTCCTCGTACACGGTCATCATGTACGGGCCCGTGCCGACCGGCCAGGTGTTCAGCGTCAGGTTCTTCTCCGCCATGCCCGGCTGCGCGTAGAACGCATCGGCCTCCCACGGCACCGGCGCGAAGAACGGCATCACCAGCCAGTAGCGGAACTGCGGGTACTTGCCCTTGATGCGGATTCGCAGCGTGTGATCGTCGAGCGCCTGCGCGCCGGGAAAGTCGTACTTGCGGAAGTCCAGGAAAGGCAGGTCGCGCGCGGTCGGCGGCACACCCGCGCGCAGTTCGCGGTCGACCTTCTCGATGCGTTGCCCGTACTCCTTCAGCCCGACGATGTATTCGCTCATCAAAGAGAACGAAGGCGACTTGATGCGCGTCGTCGCGAGCCGGCGGATCGCGTACACGTAGTCGCGCGCGGTCAGCTCGCGCGTGCCGGTGAGCGGGAAGTCGGTGATCTTGTACTTGTCCGCGGTGTCCTTGCGCGTGAGCCGGTGATAGACGTAGTTGCCCGCGGCGTCCCTGGCGAACGCCGGGTGCGGCGCGAACAGGATTCCCTTCTTGATGCGGATGTCGTAGACGCTCTCGGCGATCGCCTCGCCCGGCGCGTCGGGCGGCAGTTCGCGACCGTTCGCATCGAGGTAGCGCGGCTGCGGCACGGCTTCGGCCGTGCGCGGCGCCAGTTGATACGGCCGCTTCAGGTAGTGGAACCGGAACAGCGGCTCGTAGATGTGAAACGTGAACGGCGTCTCGTCGTTGCTGTACGAGGCGGTCGGATCGAGATAGCGCGGCGAGCGCTCGGTGAACGCGGCGAACAGCGTGTTGGTGCGCTCGGCGCCGCTTTCGTGCGGGCTGTTGACCACGCCGCTGCAGGCGGCGAGCAGCAGTGCGGACGCGGCGGCGAGCCATTGCCGCGGCAATGATCCGATCCGATGAAAACGCATCGTCGTCGGTGCGTCCGCCCTCGTGAGGCGGCACACGTCTCCCTGTTCTTCGCCCTTGCGCGAAGCGCGGATTGTAAGGGCTACCGTTCAGGCGCGACCACCGCGCCGCGCGATGCTGCACGTGCGCGATAAACTCGCGCACGTGCCGACGACCGTCCGTCCCGAAGTCTGCGCAGCGACCTTCCGCTGGCCGGTGCGCGTGTACTACGAGGACACCGACGCCGGCGGCATCGTCTACTACGCGAACTTCCTGCGCTTTTTCGAGCGCTGCCGCACCGAGTGGCTGCGCGCGCTCGGGCTCGGGCAGCGCGAGCTGGCGGCCGGGCATGGCCTGCAGTTCGTCGTGGCTGCGCTCGCGGTCGACTACCTGCGGCCCGCGCGGCTCGACGACCTGCTGGCGATCGACGCGCGCGTCGCCGAACTCGCGCGCAGCTATCTCGTGTTCGAGCAGCACGCGCGGCGCGGCGATGAACTTCTCGCGCAGGCCACGGTCAAGGTCGCGTGCGTCGACACGCAGCGCAACGCCCCGGCGCGTCTGCCGGCCGAACTCGTTTCCCGCCTGCAGCCGGATGCGGCTGCCTGATCCGTCACACCGAACCCCATGACCGCTGCCGCCGACCTCTCGATACTCAAGCTCATCACGCAGGCGACGATCGTCGTGCAGCTCGTGATGGCGTTGCTGCTCGTCGTCTCGCTCGCGTCGTGGACGGCGATCTTCAGCAAGGGCTTTGCGATCCGCGCCACGCGGCGCGAGACGCTGCGCTTCGAGAGCACGTTCTGGGGCGGCGCCGATCTGGGCGCGCTTTATCAGGCGGCCTCGAACCCGCGCAAGAAGACCGGCGCGCTCGAGCGCATCTTCGAGGCCGGCATGAGCGAGTTCCTGAAGCTGCGCGGCAAGGGCGACGCGCAGGCGATGCTCGACGGCGCGCGCCGCGCGATGCGCGCCGCCTACCAGCGCGAGATGGACGCGCTGGAGTCGCGTCTCGCCTTCCTCGCCTCGGTCGGGTCGGTCAGCCCCTACGTGGGGCTGTTCGGCACCGTCTGGGGGATCATGCACGCGTTCACCGGGCTCGCCAGCCTCGAGCAGGCCACGCTCGCGACGGTCGCACCGGGCATCGCCGAAGCGCTGATCGCCACCGCGATCGGCCTGTTCGCCGCGATCCCGGCGGTGGTCGCGTACAACCGCTTCGCGCACGACATCGACCGGCTCGCCAACCGCTTCGAGACCTTCATCGAGGAGTTCTCGAACATCCTGCAGCGGCAGCACTGAAGAGGCACGGCGATGGCCCTGCTCGCGCGCAGACAGTCCGGCAGCCGGCGCCGGATGCTGGCGGACATCAACGTCGTTCCGTACATCGACGTGATGCTGGTGCTGGTGGTGATCCTGATGGTGGCCGCGCCGTTCGTGAACCCGAGCCTGGTCAACCTGCCGACCGTCGGCAAGTCCTCGCGCGCGCCGGACCGGCCGCTGGAGATCGTGATCCGCGCCGACGGCAGGCTCACGCTGCGCGAGCTGGGCAAGGAGCTCGCCAACGACCTGCCGGGCGCGGTGGCGGCGATCAAGAAGCGCCAGCAGGCGAAGAAGGACCAGCCGCCGCCGGTGGTGATCGCCGCGGACCGCGACGTGCGCTACGACCACGTGATGAAGGTGATGGACGCACTGCAGAAGGAAGGCGTTGCGCGCGTGGGACTGTCGGTCAAGCCGCCGACGCCGTGAGCGTGGCCGTCGCGTTGAACCGCTGTAGCGCCCGCGCCGATCGACGCCGATGACCGCCGCCACCCTGCACCGGCCGCGCCTGCCCGGCGAACAGCACAACACGCTGTCGTCGTTCGCGCTCGCGCTCGCGATGCATGCGCTGCTGTTCGGCGGGCTGTCGCTGGTCGTGCAGTGGCGCACGCAGCCCGAAGCGCCCGTGGTGGCCGAGCTGTGGGGCAGCCTGCCGCCGATCGAAGTGCCCGCGCCGCCACCCGCACCTCCGCCGCCCGCGCCGAAGGCCGAGCCCGAGCCCGAGCGGCGCGACGCCGACATCGTCGTCAAGCAGGAGAAGAAAGAGCCGCCCAAAGTCGAGCAGGACACGAAGAAGATCGAGGAAGAAAAGCGGAGGATCGAGCAGGAGAAGAAGCGGATCGAAGAGGAGAAGAAGCGCGTCGAGGCGGAGAAAAAGCGTCTCGAAGCCGAGCGCAAGCGCGCCGAAGCCAGGCAGGCGGCCGAACGCGAAGCGCAGCGCCTGGCCGACGTCGAGCGTCTGCTCGCGCAGGCGGGCAGCGCGCAGGGCGCGCCGCAGGTGCAGACGGGCCCGGCCGGCGGCGCGCGCGGCAGCGCCGAATACGCCGCGCGGCTCGTGGCGTACATCAAGCAGTTCATCGTCTTCCCCGTGCCCGAGGGCACCTCGCCGCAGGTCTACGCCGAGTTCGAAGTCGAGCTGCTGCCCACCGGCGAGCAGGCGCGCGTGCGGCTCGTCAAACCGAGCGGTCTGGCGGGCTACGACGCGGCGGTCGAGCGAGCGATCGGACGCGCCAATCCGTTTCCGCGTAAACCGGATGGCACCGTCGACCGTGTAGTGACCATCCGTTTTTATCCCGTCGAAAAGCGATGAGCCGGGGCTCTCGTAAGTAGAGTCCACAGGACATCGCTCCCTATAATTCGCGCGCTCATGCATCGACTGTTCCGCCGTATCGCGCGCTCGTTCGCGTTGTTCGCTGTCGCCCTGCTCGCCGTCGGCGCCAGCGTCGCGCAACTGCGGGTGGAGATCACCGGCGTCGGGTCGAACCAGTTTCCGATCGCCGTCGCCAACTTCCAGCGCGACGGTCAGGTGCCGCAGGAGGTCGACGCGATCATTCGCGCCAATCTGCAGCGCTCGGGGCTGTTCCGCCTCGTCGATGCGGGCAGCGCCGCGATTCCGGAGAACGCCGCTGTCGCGCACGGCGAGTGGAAAGCGCGCGGCGCCGACGCGCTGGTCGTCGGTTCGATCGCGCGGCTCGCCGACGGCCGCTTCGACGTCCGGTTCCGTCTGTACGACACCGTCAAGCAGATTCAGCTCGACGGGCTGTCGTACGTCAGCACCGCGAACGACCTGCGGCTGAACGCGCACCGGATCTCCGACCGCATCTACGAGAAGCTGACCGGCGACCGCGGCGTGTTCGCCACGCGCATCGCCTACGTCGTGCAGCTCGGCCGCAATCAGTACGAACTGCAGGTCGCAGACGCCGACGGCGGCAACGCGCAGCCCGCGCTGCGCTCGCGCGAGCCGATCATCTCGCCGGCGTGGTCGTTCGACGGCGCGCGGCTCGCGTACGTGTCGTTCGAGTCGGGCAAGCCGGTCGTCTACGTGCACACGCTCGCCACCGGCGAGCGCCGTGCGGTGGCCAACTTCCGCGGCAGCAACAGCGCGCCGGCGTGGTCGCCCGACGGCAAGACGCTGGCGGTCGTGCTCACGCGCGACGGCATCTCGCAGATCTATTCGATCGGTGTGGACGGCGGCAATCCGCGGCGCCTGACCAACTCCGGCGCGATCGACACCGAGCCGGTGTTCTCGCCCGACGGCCGCTACATCTACTTCACGTCGGACCGCGGCGGCGGGCCGCAGATCTACCGGATGAGCCCGACCGGCGCCGACGTGCAGCGCGTCACCTTCAACGGCGACTACAACGTGTCGCCGCGCGTGAGCCCCGACGGCCGGCAGATCGCCTATGTCGGCCGCCGCGACGGCCGCTTCCAGGTGCACGTGATGGAACTCGCCACCGGACAGGAGCTCGCGGTGACCGACACCGTGATGGACGAGTCGCCGAGCTTCGCGCCCAACGGCCGCCTGCTGCTGTACGCGACCGAAGTCAACGGCCGCGGCATACTGGCGTCGGCATCGACCGACGGCCGCGTGCGCACCCGCCTCTCGGGCCCCACGGGCGACGTGCGCGAACCGACCTGGGGACCTTTCACCAAGTAGACAAGAAGGAGAGCGCCACATGCACAACGCCCGCATCCTCACCCTCGGCCTGGCCGCTTTGGTCATGGCCGGTTGCGCGACGACTCAGCTCGAAGAACCGAAGCCCGCGCCCGTAACCGAAAAGGCCGCGCCGCCCCCCGCTCCCGCGCCGGCCCCCGCGCCCGTCACGCGCGCCGAACCCGCACCGCAGCCGATCGATCCGCTGAACGATCCGAAGAGCCCGCTCGCGAAGCGCGAAGTGTTCTTCGATTTCGACAAGTTCGACATCAAGCCGGAGTACACGGGGCTGGTCGAGGCGCACGGCCGCTACCTCGCCTCGCGCAAGGACCGCCGTGTGGTGATCGAAGGCAACGCCGACGAGCGCGGCAGCCGCGAGTACAACCTGGCACTCGGCCAGAAGCGTGCCGACGCCGTGCGCAGCCGCCTGCAGATCCTCGGCGCCACCGCCGCGCAGATCGAGACGATCAGCTACGGCGAGGAACGGCCGCGCTGCCAGCAGCACAACGAGGACTGCTGGTGGCAGAACCGCCGCGCCGACATCGTCTACAAGTGACGGTCGCCCCGTGTCCGCCCGACGCTCTCGTATGAACGCCGCCGCGGCGCGCGCGGCGGCTGCGCTGCTCGCGGCCGCCTCGCTGCTCGCGGCGGCCGCGCCGGCGCACGCGCTGTTCGGAGACGACGAAGCGCGCAAGGCGATCCTCGACCTGCGCAAGAAGGTCGACGAGCAGAACCAGGCGCTCGCGCAGAAGGACGCCGAGCTGGCGGCGCGGATGGAACGGCTCGAAGCCGCGAGCCGCGCGCAGCTCGAGTTCGCCAACACGATCGACGCGCTGAAGCGCGAGATCGCGCAGTTGCGCGGGCAGGTCGAGCAACTCGCGCACGAGGTCGCCACCTTGCAGAAGCGCAACCGCGATCTGTACGGCGACCTCGACGCGCGGCTGAAGAAGCTGGAGCCGACCACGGTCATCGTCGACGGCAAGCAGGCGGTCGTCGACCGCAGCGAGCAGGCTGCGTTCGACGCCGCGCTGGCGCAGTTTCGCGCGAGCGACTTCAAGGGCGCGATCACGAGCCTGCAGAGCTTCATCGCGCGCTACCCGCAGTCGGCGTACGCCGCCCCGGCGCACTACTGGCTCGGCAATGCGTACTTCGCGCTGAAGGACTACAAGGCCGCGATCGCCGCGCTGCAGGTCGTCGTCGAGCGCTTTCACGACTCGCCGCGCGTGCCCGAAGCGCTGCTCACCATCGCCGCCAGCCAGATCGAGCTGAACGACAAGAAGTCGGCGCGCAACACCTTGAGCCGCATCATCAAGGACTATCCGGACACCGAGGCCGCGAAGCTCGCGAAGGAGCGGCTGCCGTCCACCGCGCTGCGGTAGGCGCGATCGTCCCGGCGCCCGTCTGCGGGGCGGCCGCCCGCGCGGCGGCGCGGGTCTGTTCGCCGCACGCATTCCACTGACGCCGGTAGCGGCTTTCGGACGGGCGCGCGCGGTAGCATCGCGCCGAGTCCTGAACGTATCGAACGATGCGCCACGTGGGTGCCGGCGCGTGTTCCCCGGTCGCACCGAGCCGTCTGCCGTGACCACCGTTTCCGTCGAAGAACTGCCCGCGCTCGGCGCGACCGTGGTCGCATCGGCCTTCGCGCTCGCCTTCGTCTTCGGCGCCGTCGCGCAGCGCACCGGCTTCTGCACGATGGGCGCGGTCGCCGACGCCGTGAACTTCGGCGACTGGACGCGCATGCGGCAATGGCTGCTCGCGATCGCGGTGGCGGTGCTCGGCACCAACGGCATGGCCGCGGCCGGCCTCATCGACCTGGCCGACGCCTTTTACACGACGCCGCGCTTTGCGCCGCTTGCCTACGTCGTCGGCGGGCTGCTGTTCGGCTTCGGCATGGTGCTCACGGGCGGCTGCGGCAGCCGCAGCGTGGTGCGCGCGGGCGGCGGCAGTCTGAAGTCGCTCGTCGTGATCATCGTGCTCGGGCTGTCGGCATACCTGTCGTTGCGCGGCGTGTTCGCGTTCGTGCGCGTGTACGCGATCGAGCCGGCGGGCGTGCAACTGGCGACGAACCAGGATCTGCCCTCGCTCGCCGCCGCAGCGACGGGAATCGCCAAGCCGACGCTGCAACGCGCGCTGGCACTGCTCATCGGCGGTGCGCTGCTCGTCTTCGTGTTCGCCCGCCGCGATTTCCTGCACTTCGACAACCTGCTCGCCGGCGTCGCCATCGGCGGCGTGATCGTCGGCGTGTGGTTCGTCTCCGGCTACGTCGGACGCCTCGACGAGCATCCGGTCACGATCGAAAAGGCCTTCGTCGCGACGAACTCCGGACGGATGGAGTCTCTGTCGTTCGTGGCGCCGATCGCCTACACGCTCGACTGGCTGATGTTCTTCAGCGACCGCAGCAAGGTGCTGACGCTCGGCGTGGCCGGCGTGCTCGGCACGTTCGCCGGTTCGGCCGCCTACGCGATCGCCACCGGCAGCTTCCGCTTCGAGGGCTTCCGCGACACCGAGGACACCGCCAACCACCTGGTCGGCGCAACCCTGATGGGCTTCGGCGGCGTCACTGCGCTCGGCTGCACGATCGGCCAGGGGCTCACCGGTGTTTCGACGCTCGCGCTCGGCTCGATCGTCGCGTTCGCGTCGATCGTTGCCGGCGCGGTGGCCGGCGTGAAGTACCAGGCGTGGCGCATCGGCCGCAGCGGCTGACGCCGCGGCATGCCTCGCGGTGCGCGTCGTTTGACTGTCGTCGCACCGACCGGGATAATCGCGCCCTCGCAATTCGGTCGGCCCCCGAAAGTCCGCGTGCCGACTGTCTACTCCGTGCGGGTCGTTAGCTCAGTCGGTAGAGCAGCGGACTTTTAATCCGTTGGTCGAAGGTTCGAATCCTTCACGACCCACCATTCCAAGTGTCTGATTCCGAAGCGGCTTTGGCGCGTGGCTCGCGGTTTGTCCGGGCGGAACACGGCCGTGAGGCACGATTTGAGGCAGAAGGCGCTGCGCGCCGAGCGCGGAGGACTGCGCCCCGTAGCGTTCCTTTGCTTCGCCTTTGCGGTGTGCACGCGCCAAACCTCGTCGGCGGGCTCGTCGCTTTCGCGGCGCTGGCGGTCGTCGCCCCGTCCGTGCACGCGCAGGACAACGGCGCATTCGCCTTCGGCGGCTGGCGCGCCGGCGGCGACTTCGAGAACGCCGCGACCGGTGAGCGGTTGCGCCTGGCCGACCGCGGCGCGGCGTCGGTCGCGCTCGACTTCGGCATCGACGGCGGGCGGCAGCTCGAGCTGTTCGCGAGCCGGCAGCGAACGCGCCTGGAATCGCTGCCGGCCGGCGCACGGCCGCTGCCGCTCACGGTGACGTACCTGCACATCGGCGGCACCAACTTCTTCGAAGGACCGATCGGCCGCGGCCCGTACGTCGTCGGCGGGGTGGGCGCGACGATCTTCGCGCCCGGGCTGGACGGCTTTCGCAGCGAAACGCGGCCGTCGCTCAATGTCGGCGTCGGCTACCTGCTGCCGCTCGCCGGACCGCTCGCGCTGCGCGTCGAGCTGCGTGGCTACGCCACACTCGTCAACAGTTCGGGCGGGCTGTTCTGCTCGGGCGGCTGCGTGCTCGCGATCCGCGGCGACTCGCTCGCGCAGGGCGAGGTCCTGATCGGGCTGGGCGCGCGCTTCTAACCCGCGCCGCCGTAGTTGCGCTGCCGCAGCCACTTGGTCGCGATCCACTTCTCGCCTTCGGCGACGGGGCTGCCGCCGTGCAACGTACGGCGGTCGAGCTGGCCGTCTTCGGTCGTGTACGCGAAATAGACGGCATTGCCCTTGCGCGGCAGGACGTCGAGCCCGATTTCTGGAAACACCGTCGAGCCGCCGGCGATCACGTCATTCAAGTACATCACCAGCGTGGCCACACGCTGGCCCCCCATCGCAAGCACGCTCTCGTTGCCCGGATACGCCGGGTCGAAGAAATCGAAGTGCGGCTTGTATTCGGCGCCGGGCCTGTAATGCAGGATCTGGATCGGTTCACCGCGCTCGACCGGACAACTGACGAGCTCGGCGATGCGGTTCTCGATGCGGCGGACGAGCTCGTTTTCGCCGCGCTCGAAGTGCGTGCCGCTGCTGGTGCGGTCGGGATGCACGTCGAAGGCTCCCGTTTCGGCGTTGACCACGCTCGAGCGCGTGAGCTTGCGACGCGACAGCGCGATCAGCTCGTCGCATTCGTCGTCGGCGAGCAACCCGCCGAACAGCACGATGCGCGGCGCGTTCAGCGCGAACAGGATGTGGACCTTGCGGTCCGAGGTTTCGATCGAGTTCGGGCTCTGCGCGAGGATCGTCGTCGTGTCGAGCGGCGCGGGTTGCGCTTGCGGCGTCTCGCCCGCGGCACCGGCCGGGGCGAGCTTCGCCAGCGCGGCTTCGACCGCTGCGCGCGCGAAGTTGCGCTGATAGCCCGCCGCGCGCATCGACTGGACGAGCGCTTCGCGGCCGTGCCCCTGCTCGATCGAGGTCTTGAGCCACTTCTGAAGGTCGGCAGCCAGATTCTCGAACTGCATACGCTCCACTTTTTTGGCGGCGATCAAGGCAACGCGCAGGATAGCGCCTCGCCGCAGCCCGCCGCGACGGCCTTCGTCTATTCTTGCGGCAGGACTTCGTCACTACCGAGGGAGATCATCGTGCTGCAACGTGTCTCGTCCCTGCCTTCGTTTGCCGACGGCGCGCTCGTCAGAACGCAGGCTTACATCGACGGCGCCTGGGTCGATACCGGCGCCCGGTTCCCTGTCACGAATCCCGCCGACGGCGGCCGGCTCGTCGAGGTCGCCAACTGCGGCCCGGCCGAAGCGGCCCGGGCGATCGACGCCGCCAACCGCGCCTTCCCCGCGTGGCGCGCGAAGACCGCGAAGGAGCGCGCCGCCATCCTGCGCAAGTGGTTCGAACTGATGATGGCTGCGCAGGAGGATCTGGCCAAGCTGATGACCGCCGAGCAGGGCAAGCCGCTCACTGAGTCGCGCGGCGAGATCGCCTACGGCGCGAGCTTCGTCGAGTGGTACGCCGAGGAAGGCAAGCGCGTCTACGGCGACACGATCCCGGCGCACGCCGCCGACAAGCGCATCCTGGTGCTGAAGGAGCCGATCGGCGTGTCGGCCGCGATCACGCCGTGGAACTTCCCCAACGCGATGATCACGCGCAAGTGCGCGCCGGCGCTCGCGGCCGGCTGCACGGTCGTCGTCAAGCCCGCGGAGCAGACGCCGCTGTCGGCGCTGGCGCTCGCGGAGCTGGCCCACCGCGCGGGGTTCCCGTCGGGGGTGTTCAACGTGCTGCCGGCCGACGAGCAGCAGTCGATCGCGGTCGGCAAGGCGTTGTGCGACTCGCCGATCGTGCGCAAGCTGTCTTTCACCGGTTCGACGCAGGTCGGCCGCATCCTGATGGCGCAGAGCGCGCCGACGCTGAAGAAGCTGTCGCTCGAGCTCGGCGGCAACGCGCCGTTCATCGTGTTTCCCGACGCCGATCTGGACGCGGCGGTCGAAGGCGCGCTGGCGTCGAAGTACCGCAACACCGGGCAGACCTGCGTGTGCACGAACCGCTTCTACGCGCACGCGAAGATCTACGATGCGTTCGTCGAGAAGCTCGCGGCGAAGGCCGCACAGATGAAGGTCGGGCCCGGTTTCGAGGCCGGTGTGCAGCAGGGCCCGCTGATCGACGCGAACGCGCTCGCGAAGGTCGAGGCGCACGTCGCCGACGCGGTCAGCAAGGGCGCGAAGGTCGTCACGGGCGGCAAGCGGCACGAGCTCGGCGGCACCTTCTACACGCCGACCGTGCTGGCCAACGTCACGAAGGACATGCTGGTCGCGCGCGAGGAGACCTTCGGCCCGGTCGCGCCCGTGTTCCGCTTCGAGACCGACGACGAGGCGATCGCCGCGGCCAACAGCGTCGAGTACGGGCTCGCCGCGTACTTCTACGCGCGCGACATCGCCCGCGTGATACGCGTCGCCGAAAGCCTCGAGTACGGCATCGTCGGCGTCAACACCGGGCTGATCTCGACCGAAGTCGCGCCGTTCGGCGGCGTCAAGCAGTCGGGCATCGGCCGCGAGGGAAGCAAGTACGGCATCGACGAATACCTCGAGATCAAGTACGTCTGTCTGGGAGGACTCGCATGAGCAACACGGGCAAGCTCAACGCGCAGGGTTCGCTGTCGATCAGCGGACAGGTGATTGTCAAGAGCGCCGCCGGCGCGGTGCTGTACGAAGGCGACAAGACCTGGCTGTGCCGCTGCGGACAGTCCGCCAACAAGCCGTTCTGCGACGGCACGCACAAGAAGGTCGGCTTCGCGCACGACGGCATCGCCGCGCCGTGCACGGTCGTCGAACTTGCGCCGGGGCCCGTGACGGTCACCGCAACGGCCAACGGTCCGCTGCACGTGACGGGCCCGCTGACGCTCGTCGGCGCCGACGACAAGCCCGTCTACTGCGGAACCGAGACGTGGCTGTGCCGCTGCGGGCAGTCCGCCAACAAGCCGTTCTGCGACGGTTCGCACAAGAAGATCGGCTTCACCGCATAGCGCGGCGCGGCGCAGGCGGAATGCTCGGGGGCAACGTGGCGCGGAGCACGGCGCGGCAAACCTCTGCCGCGGCACGGTTGCTTGCCGTATAGCCCACGACGCACCGGGCTAGGCGGCGCTTGGCCCGAATCGCAGGTTCACGAGCGAACAGCACGTCGGCTAAGATTCGCGGCATGCGGGTGTAGTTCAATGGCAGAACGGCAGCTTCCCAAGCTGCATACGAGGGTTCGATTCCCTTCACCCGCTCCACCTCCCCTTTCGCACGACGCGACGCACGCGCGCAACGTGGCGGCGACGCCACCACGCTCGGCCGCCGCGCCGCTACGATGGACCTCGGCACGCTGATCGAAACGCACGGCTACTGGGTGCTCGCGGCCGGCAGCGTGCTCGAAGGCGAAACGGTCCTCGTGCTCGCGGGCTTCGCTGCGCATCGCGGCTATCTGTCGCTGCCGTGGGTGATCGGCGTGGCGGCAGCAGCCGGGTTCGCCGGCGACCAGTTCTTCTTCTGGCTCGGCCGGCGCCACGGCGCCGGTGTGCTGTCGCGCTTCCCCGCCGCCGCGCGGCAGGCCGACATGGTGCACCGGCTGATCGAACGCCATCATGAATGGCTGATCGTCGGCGTGCGCTTCGCGTACGGGCTGCGCATCGCCGGGCCGATCCTGATCGGCACGTCGCCGGTGGCGGCAGCGCGCTTCGCGTTGTTCAACGCGATCGGCGCGCTCGCGTGGGCGACGCTGATCGGCGGGCTCGGCTGGCTGTTCGGTGCGGCGGTGGAACGGCTGCTCGGCGAGATCCGTCGCATCGAGGTCTGGCTGTTCGTCGCGCTCGCTGCGATCGGAATCGCACTGGCGCTGGCGCACGCGTGGCGCCAGCGGCGGCGTCCGTGACGGCCGAGTTCGCTAACATGCCCGCATGACGCAACTTGCAATGCAGGCCATTTCGGTCATCGTCAACGGCGCGCCGCAGACGCTCGCCGCCGGCGCGACCGTCGCCGACCTGCTCGCGCGGATGGATGCCGCGGGGCGACGCGTGGCGGTCGAACGCAACGGCGAGATCGTTCCGAAGAGCCGGCACGGCGAGACGCGGCTCGCCGACGGCGACCGGCTGGAAATCGTGATCGCGGTCGGAGGCGGTTGATGTCGCAAGCGCATCGGTTCGAGGGCGAATTGCGCTGGACGGGTTCGGCACAGCAGGCCGAAGGCCGGCTCAGGCTCGAGCGCGCCTTCACGATCGAGTTCGCCGGCAAGGCGCCGCTCGCAGGCTCTTCGCCGGCGGTGTTCAACGGCGACGATCGTTTCCACAACCCGGAGACCTTGATGGTGTCGTCGCTGATGGCCTGCCATCACCTCACTTATCTCGCGGTGTGCGAGCGGGCGGGCATCGCGCTCGCCTCGTACGCGGACCGCGCGGTCGGCACCCTGGCGATGAAGGATGGAAAGATGCGGATGGTCGAAGTCCTGCTGCGCCCGCAGGTGCGCGTGGCCGACGCCGCGCAGGTCGAGCGCGCGACCGAGCTGCACGCGAAGGCGCACGCCAACTGCTTCATGTCCAATTCAGTCAATTTCGAAGTCAAGGTCGAACCGACGGTGGCCGCATGAGCGATCTGTCCTCCCCCCGCGCGGACCTGCTGCGCATCGGCGCGCGCGAATACACGTCGCGCCTTTTGCTCGGCACCGGCAAGTACAAGGATCTCGCGCAAACCAAGGCCGCGGTCGAAGCGAGCGGCGCGCAGATCGTCACGGTCGCGATCCGGCGCACGAACATCGGGCAGAACAAGGGCGAGCCGAACCTGCTCGACGTGCTGCCGCCCGCGAAGTACACGATCCTGCCGAACAGCGCCGGCTGTTACACGGCCGAGGACGCCATCCGCACGCTGCGCCTGGGGCGCGAGCTGCTGGACGGCCACCCGCTGTGCAAGCTCGAAGTGCTCGGCGATCCGGCAACGCTGTACCCCAACATGCCGGAGACGGTGAAAGCCGCCGAGATCCTCGTGCGCGAGGGCTTCGAGGTGATGGTCTACTGCTCCGACGACCCGATCCAGGCACAGGTGCTCGAATCGATCGGTTGCGTGGCGGTGATGCCGCTCGCTTCGCTGATCGGCTCGGGCATGGGCGTTCTGAACCCGTGGAACATCCTGCTGATCCTCGAGAAAGCCAAGGTGCCGGTGATCGTCGACGCGGGTGTAGGCACCGCAAGCGACGCGGCGATCGCGATGGAGCTGGGCTGCGCCGGCGTGCTGATGAACACCGCCGTGGCGCTGGCGAAGGATCCGGTGCGGATGGCCGCGGCGATGAAAAAAGCCGTCGAAGCCGGCCGCGACGCCTTCCTCGCAGGGCGCATGCCGAAGAAGTTCTACAGTGCGAGCCCGAGTTCGCCGGTCGCCGGCGTGATCGGATCCGCGCCCAAGTCCTGAGCGTGTCGCTCCCCGCCCGACTCTTGCGCCAGCCCGAAGGCACGAGCGCGCCGCACCCGGATCCGGCGGCGGAGCGCGGCGCGCATCGCCACATCCGCAGCTTCGTGCTACGGCGCGGCCACGTGACCAACGCGCAGCGCCGCGCCTACGAGGAGATCTTTCCGCGCTTCGCGATTGCGTACGCGGCGGCGCCGCTCGATCTGGCCGCCGCGTTCGGCCGCAGCGCGCCGACCGTACTCGAGATCGGCTTCGGCATGGGCGAGACGACCGCCGCGATCGCGCAAGCGCGCCCGGACGTGAACTTCCTGTGCGTCGAAGTATTCGCCGCCGGCATCGGCGCGCTCGCCAGGCGCATCGACGAGGGCAAGCTCGCCAACATCCGCATCGTCCAGCACGACGCGGTCGAAGTCGTGCGCGACACGCTCGCACCCGACTCGCTCGCCGGGGTGCACGTGTTCTTTCCCGATCCGTGGCCGAAAGCGCGCCACCACAAGCGACGGCTGATCGCGCAGCCCTTCGTCGGCCGGCTCGCCGGCCGCATCGCCCCGGGCGGTTACCTGCATTGCGCCACCGACTGGCAGCACTACGCCGAACAGATGCTGGACGTGCTGTCGCACGAGCCGCAGCTGGCAAACCTCCATGCGGGCTACGCGCCGGCGCCGCGCAATCCTATGTGCGAGCGGCCGACGACGAAGTTCCACGCGCGCGGGCAGCAGCTCGGCCACGGCGTGTGGGATCTCGTCTTCGTGAGGCGCGCCGCCTGAGCGCGCCGGCTCAATGTGGCGCCCGCGCGGCCAGCGCGGCGCTGAACGCGGCGTAGGTTTCGTCGCCGAAGCAGGCGAAGACGACGCGCTCGATCGAAGGCGCACGCGGCAGCGTGTCGACCACCGCGTCGATCGCGACCCGCGCGGCCTGCTCGATCGGATAGCCGAAGATCCCGCACGAGATCGCGGGAAACGCGATCGAACGCAGCCCGTGCGCCTGCGCGAGCTCGAGCGACCGCACGTAACAGCTTCGCAGCTTGTCGGCCTCGCCGCGCGTGCCGCCGTGCCACACGGGGCCGACGGCGTGGATCACGTACTTCGCGGGCAGCTTGTAGCCGCGCGTGATCTTGGCGTCGCCGGTTGCGCAGCGGCCGATCGTTGCGCACTCGGCGGCAAGCTCGGGTCCGGCGGCGCGGTGGATCGCGCCGCACACACCGCCGCCCGGCGCCAGCGCTTCGTTGGCGGCGTTGACGATCGCGTCGACCGTGAGTCCGGTGATGTCGGCCTGCAGCACCTCGATGCGCACACCGCTGATCGTTCGTTCCATCGAGTCACCTCCCGACGTTCCGTCGCGCGCGCATCGTACGCGCGCGTCGCCCGGCTGGGCCCGGCTCAGGGCGGCGCGGCGCCGCTCGCGGCGGGCATCAGTGTTGCCAGTCGACCAGCCCCGTGTACGCCGTGAGAAGGATCACGATGCCGAAGGCGATGCGGTACCACGCGAACACCGTGAAGTCGTGCGTCGAGACGTAGCGGATCAGCCAGCGGATGCAGGCGAGCGCGCTGACGAACGAAACCGCCAGGCCGACGCCGAAGATCGGCGCGTCGGCGAAAACCAGTGCTTCGCGCTGCTTCCACAGCGAATACACGCCCGCGCCGATCAGCGTCGGGATCGCCAGGTAGAAGCTGAACTCGGTCGCCGCTTTGCGCGACATGCCGAAGATCATGCCGCCGATGATGGTCGCGCCCGAGCGGCTCGTGCCCGGGATCATCGCCACGCACTGCACGAGCCCGACTTTCAGTGCGTCGAGCGGCGTCATGTCGTCGACCGTTTCGATGCGCGCGTGGCGCCGCCCTTCGAGGTCGCGCGCGCCGTAGCGGCGCTTGTGGCGCGCCTCGACCCACAGAATGGCGAGCGCGCCGAGAACGGAAGCGATCGCCACCGGCACCGGGTGGAACAGATGTGCCTTGATCGCCTTGCCGGCCGCAAGCCCGAGCACCACCGCCGGCGCGAAAGCGACCGCGACGTTCAGCGCGAAGCGTTGCGCGACGCGGTCCGTCGCGATCCCGGCGAAGGTCGTCGCGATGCGGCGCCGGTACTCCCAGATCACCGCGAACATCGCACCCGTTTGTATCGCGATCTCGAAGGTCGCCGCGTACGTGTCGGTGAAGCCGAGCAGCGAGCTGGCGACGATCAGATGCCCGGTCGAGGAGATCGGCAGGAACTCGGTCAGTCCCTCGACGACGCCGAGGACGGCGGCCTTCAGCAGCGTGGGCAGGTCCACTCGGGCTCCGGGAAAGTCGGCACGCGTCGGTGCCGGGGCGCCGCATTATGCGGGAGCGCAACTACCTGGGCTCGATCTCCACGCGCAGCCCGCTGTAGGTCACCGACACCGCGCTGGCGCGGTACACGACGTCGCCGCGCCAAAGCACGCCGTCGGGCAGCGCGAGCAGCGCGAAGTCGGGCAGCGCGGCGCCTTTGCGCTCGAGCAGTTGCGAAAACCCGAACAGCCGCGGCAGCCCGCCCAAGCGAACGTCGTCGATCGTCGCCTGCGTCAGCACGATGCCGTTGCCGGCGGCGTTGAGCTTCGGCCTGCCCGAGACCTCGATGCGCGCGTTGATCCAGCCGTACTGACCCGGATCGAACGCGGTGTTCGGCAGCCGCACGGTCCAGGCGAGCTGCACGCGCCCGGCCGCGGGCATCAGGCCGACCTCGGGTCGGCGCAGCTCGAGCCCTTTGAAGACTTCCATCAACCCGCCGAGATCGGTCTCGATGTGCCGCTCGATGTCCTCGGGCGTCAGCGTGATGGAACGCGGGCCGTACAGCGACGCGCAGCCGGCGAGTGCGATGGCAAGGCAGACGAGAAGCAAACGGCGCATGAAGGCTCCGGGGCGACGATGCTGCGAGCTTAACCCGGACATTTCACGAGGCCGCCCCCGTACGCGTGCGTTTCGCGTCGGTGAGTCGGCACTCTCGGCGGGAGGGTTGCTGATTCAATTTGTACCGGCGGGGCTACGCGGGCTTGCGCGGCGCCTGCGAGCGCGGGCTTGCGTTCAAGTGCTCGCGAAGGCCGCTTGGCCTTCGACTGCGCCCCTCTCGCGCAATCCGCATCTCGCATGCATCCGCGCAATTCCCGCGTCCCCGTGAAATATCCGGGTTAACGCGCGCCGGCCCGCGCGCGCCGACTCACTCGTAACGCAACGCCTCGATCGGCAGCAGCCGCGAGGCCTTGCGCGCCGGATAGAAGCCGAAGAACACGCCGACGAGCGCCGAGAAGCCCGCGG
>JBFMFC010000026.1:23843-37898 GCA_040752195.1 Pseudomonadota bacterium
TTAACGCGCGCCGGCCCGCGCGCGCCGACTCACTCGTAACGCAACGCCTCGATCGGCAGCAGCCGCGAGGCCTTGCGCGCCGGATAGAAGCCGAAGAACACGCCGACGAGCGCCGAGAAGCCCGCGGCGAGCGCGATCGACTGCGGCGTGATCGCGATCGTCCAGTTGGCCAGCGCGCCGACGGCGTACGACCCGACCACGCCGAGCGCGATGCCGACCAGGCCGCCGATCATCGACAGCGTCACCGCCTCGACGAGGAACTGCTGCAGGATGTCGCGCGCGCGTGCGCCGACCGCCATGCGCAGCCCGATCTCGCGCGTGCGCTCGGTCACGCTGACCAGCATGATGTTCATGATGCCGATGCCGCCGACGAGCAGGCTGACCGAAGCGACGGCACCGAGCAGCAGCGTCAGCACGCGGCTGGCGGCCTCCTGCGCCTGCAGGATCTCGGTGAGGTTGCGGATCGTGAACGGATCCTCGGCGCCGGGCTGCACGCGCTGGCGCTGGCGCAGCAGATCCCGGATGCGCTCCTCGACGAGCTTCATGTCGACGCCGTCGGCGACCTTGACCGAAATCGAGCCGACGCGCTTCAGCCGTCCGTGCGCCTGACCGAGCACGCGATTGCGCGCGGTCGAGATCGGCATCAGCACGATGTCGTCCTGGTCCTGCCCGAGCGCGTTCTGCCCTTTGCGCTCGAGCACGCCGATGATGGTGAGCGGCACCTTGCGCACGCGGATCACCTGGTCGATCGGATCGGCGTCGCCGAACAGCATGCGCGCGGCCGTCTGGCCGATCAGCGCGACCTTGGCCGAGCCCGCGATCTCCGCCGGCTCGAAGGCGCGCCCCGCCGCGAGCGGCCAGTCGCGTGCGATCAGATAGTCGTTGGTCGTTCCGAAGAACTGCGTCGACCAGTTGGCGTTGCCGGCGACGACCTGCCCCGCGCCGCGCAGCGCGGGCGCGGCAACGACCACGCCCTCGACCTCGAGCGCGATCGCAGCCGCGTCCTCCTCGGTCAGCGTCTGCTGCGTGCCCATTCCGAGCCGCACCCCGCTCGCGGTGGTCGAGCCCGGCAGCACCAGCATCAGGTTCGAGCCGAGGTTCTTCAACTGCTCGCGCACGCGCTCCTGCGCGCCGCGGCCGACGGCGAGCATCGTGATCACCGCCGCCACGCCGATGATCATGCCGAGCATGGTCAGCGCCGTGCGCAGCTTGTTCACGCGCAGCGCCTTCAGCGCGATGCGCAGCACGGCGGCGAGGCTCATCGCGCCGACTCCGCTTCGTGGGAGTGCGCATCGAGCGCGGCGAGGTCGGCCGCGGCGTCGCGCGCAGCCTGGCGCGTGTCGCTCGTCACGCGGCCGTCGCGGAACGTGATCAGCCGGCGCGCGTACGCGGCGATGTCGCGTTCGTGCGTGACGACGACGATCGTGATGCCGGCGGCGTTCAACTGCTGCAGCAGCGCCATGATCTCGATGCCGGTGCGTGAATCGAGCGCGCCGGTCGGCTCGTCGGCGAGGATCAGCGCCGGGTCGTTGACCAGCGCGCGCGCGATCGCCACGCGCTGCTGCTGGCCGCCCGAAAGCTGCGAGGGCTGATGGTCGGCGCGCGCAGCGAGCCCGACCTGCGCGAGCCGCTCGAGCGCGCGCCGGCGCCGCTCACGCGGCGGCACGCCGGCGTAGATCAGCGGCAGTTCGACGTTTTCAACCGCGCTGGTGCGCGCCAGCAGGTTGAACTGCTGGAACACGAAGCCGATGCGGCGGTTGCGGATCGCCGCGAGCCGATCGGCGTCCATGTGCGCGACGTCTTCGCCGGCGAGCCAGTACGCGCCCGAGGTCGGCCGGTCCAGACAGCCCAGCATGTTCATGAAGGTCGACTTGCCCGACCCCGACGGACCCATCACCGCGACGAACTCGCCGGCGTCGATCGCGAGCGAAACGCCGTCGAGCGCGTGCACGACGGTGTCGCCGAGCACGTAGTCTTTGCGCAGGTTCTCGACGCGGATCAGCATGGCCTCGGGCGCGGCGGCAGTTCGACGCCTCTCACGCAAACGGCGCCCGCCTCAGAAGAGCAGCCGCGGCGGCGCGCCTTTCGGTGCGGACGCGGCGCCCGCGCCGCCCTGCTGGCCGACGATCACTTCCATGCCCTCGACCACGCCCGGCCCGCTGACTTCGGTGGCGCTGCCGTCGGTCAGTCCGACGCGGACTTCGATCGGCCTGGGTTTGCCGTCGGCGAGCACCCAGATGCGCCCGCGCGCGCTCGGACCGGAGGATCGCCCGCCGAACTCGGCGGCGATCTCGGCGTAGCGCGCCTTCTGTTCGGGCTTCAGGATTTCCTCGATCTTCGCGCGCACCTCGGCGCGGATCGCAGCCGCGGCCTTGCTGCGGAGCTCTTCCGGCTGGTCGCGCAACTGCATGAACTTCGTGCGCATCTCGGCCAGGATCGGATCGAGCCGCGACTGCTGCTGCGCGTCGAGCTTCAGCTCGGCGACGAGCCGCTCGCGCAACTGCGCGCCGGCGCCGGCCGGTGCGCCGCCGTTGCCCCCGCCGTTGCCGCCGCCGCGGCCCGCGTCCGTCGCCGGCGTAGCGCTTTCGCCGGGCGGCCGGTAACGCAGCGCGGCGTTGGGAATTTTGAGCACCGACTCGCGCGTGTCGGTGACGATCCGGACGTTCGCGGTCATCCCCGGCATCAACTGGCCGGACTCGTTGTTCGCCGTCACGAGCACCGTGTACGTGACGACGTTCTGCACCGTCTGCGCCGCCTTGCGCACCTGCTTGACCTCGCCGCTGAACGTGCGCCCGGGAAACGCATCGACGGTGAAGGTCGCGCGCTGGCCGACGCGAATGCGCCCGATGTCGGCCTCGTCGATCGAGGTTTCGACCTGCATGTCGCGCAGATCCTTGGCGATCACGAACAGCTCCGGCGCCTGCAGGCTCGCCGCGACGGTCTGCCCGACGTCGACGCTGCGCTTGATCACGACGCCGTCGACCGGTGCGCGGATTTCCGTGCGCGCCAGGTCGACCTTGGCCGACGCAAGCTGCGCTTCGCGCTGCGCGAGCGTGGCCTGCGCGGCCTTCAGCTCCGCCGCGGCCAGCTCGTACGCGGCCTGCCGCGCGTCGAGCTCGGCCGGCGACACGAAGTTGCGCCCGACCAGCTCTTGCGCGCGCGCCAGCTCGCGCTGCGCGTTGGCCAGGTTGACCTGCGCGCGATACACGGCGGAGCGCGCGGCGTCGGCGTCGGCCTGCGCCTGCCGCACGCGGTACTCGAAGGTCTCCGGATCGATGCGCGCGATGAGCTGGCCCTTCTTGACAGTCGAATTGAAATCGACGAACAGCTCCTTGATCTGGCCGCTGACCTGCGTGCCGACCGACACCGAGGTGACCGCGCTCAACGTGCCGCTGGCAGACACGGTCGCGGCGAGCGGGCCGCGCTCGACCTTCGCGAAGCGGTACGTCGGCGCGGCCGCCTCGCCGCGCATGTACCAGTAGGCGGCGCCCGCGGCCGCGGCGCTGGCGATCAGCACGGCCGCGAGCACGCGCGGCCTGCGCAGGATCGTGGAGCTCATCGATGGCGCTTCGTTGCGAAAGCGCGATTGTAGGTGCGGGCTCCGCGACCGCTGCGCGAACTCACATCTCGTTACCGCCTGCAAGGCGAAGGCAACGCGCGCGATCCCCGCCGCGAACGGCTGCGGATCGAGCGGAGGGCGGGAACTTCGGCGGCGCGCGCCGCTACTTCGCCGCCACGATCACCGCGCAAGCGAGCCGCGGCCCCGAATTGCCCGTCGGCTGCGTCTTGTAGTCGTCGGGATCGCGATGGACGATCAGGCCGCGCCCGACCACGCTCGCGGGACCGGAGCCGACCGTGAGCAACTCGCTCTCGAAGCGCAGCGTGGCCGTGCCATTGGCGTCGGCCTTCAGATTCGGCATGTCGCCCGCATGACGGTCGGCCTGGCCGTGGCATCCGTGCGGCTTGCCGCCGGGGTTGAAATGTCCGCCCGCGCTCATCGCATCGGGCGCGGAGCAATCGCCCTTTTCGTGGACATGGAAGCCGTGCTCGGCGTTCGGCTTCAGCCCGCGCACCTCGGCGGTGACGAGCACCTTGTTGCCGCGCTGCTCGAAGCGCGCGTGGCCGCTCGTCGTGTTGCCTTGCGTGGGCTTGAGCTCGGCGACCGCCGCCGGGCCGCCCGCCCCGGTCATCGAGTCCCACCAACCGCGAACCGTCGAACAGCCGGCCGCGACGAAGGACGCGGCGACGGCGAGCGGCAAAGCAGCGCGATGCAGTTTCACGTTCTTCTCCCACAATGGCGATCGCGCGTCGGCCCCGGACCGCCGCGCGCCGCGCAAGATAGCGCCGCGCAGCGCCGATGCCATCACGTCTTCGCGCTGCCTGCCGCGGCACGAACCCGCGACGGCCGCTGCGGCCGGCGAATTGGCAGGCGTTGCGCCCGGTTTTCGCGGACCGGCGCGCGGGGCGCCGTCGCTACCCTTGCCGTCCATGAACATCCGCTTGCCGACGGCCGCGGCCAACCGCCGGCCCGGGGAGACGCACGCGCGCCCCGGGCCGTGGCGCGCGCGGGTGGCCGACTGGTGGCGTCGCGCCACGGATCGCCTAGCGGTGCGGCAGGCGGCCATGATGGTCGTCGGCACGGCCGCGGTCGGACTCGGCGCCGGCGTCGTCTACCTGTATGAGGTCGAGGAGTATCTGCTCGAACAGGTCGGCAGCCAGGTCAGCACGGCCGTCGTCCGCGCCGCCGACGACATCGACAACCGCATCCTGGTGCGCAAGCGGGCACTGGAGGCGGCCGCCTTCGATCTCACGGTCAATCGAGGGCAGACGATCGATGGCGCGGTGGCCGAAGCGTTCCTCGCCGAGCACAGCGCGCTGCTCGCGCTGTTCGACCGCGTCGTGCTGGTCGATGCGGACGGCAACGCGCTCGCCGCCCGGCCAAGGGCCTCCGGCTGGCGGCAACTGAACGTCGGCGATCGCGATTACTTCCGGCGGGCGCGTGAGAGCGGCCGACTCGTCGTTTCCGAGCCCATCATGGGCAAGCTCGTGCAGGCTCCCGTCGTCATCTTCGCGGTCCCGCTCACGGGTCCGGGCGGCAGCTTTGGCGGACTGCTGTTCGGTGCGACGTACCTGGTCGACGGCGGCGTGTTCGACCAGGTGCGCGACGCAGCGGTCGGCGCAGGCGGGCACTTTCTCGCGCTGACGCGATCCGGGTCGATCCTGATGCATCCGCGCCGCGACCGGCTGCTTGCGCCGGTGCCGGCCGCCGGCGAGGATCCGGCGAGCGCGCGCGCGCTGGCCGGTTACACGGGCTGGCTGTACGTGGACAGGCCGGAGGCGGCAGCGGGTCTCTACGCCTTCAAGCCGCTCGTGCAGGCGCCATGGATCGTCGGTGCGCACCTGCCGGCCGACGAGGCGCTGGCGCCCGTTCGGCGCGCACAGGCCGGCGCGGTGGTCGCCGGGCTGGGTTCGATCGCCGCGCTGGGGTTGCTCGTATGGCTGATCGCGGACGCCAGCCTGCGTCCGCTGGCGCGGCTCGCCCAGGAAGTCGGCGAACTCGGACAGGGGACGCGCAGCGGCAGGGTCAGCGTCGGCGGCGCGCGTGAGGTCCGCGCGGTCGCCGAGTCGTTCAACCGGGTGCAGGACGCCCAGATGCGACTGCGCGAGACGATGGCTGCGCGCGAGGCGTTTCACCGGTCGCTGAACGAGAGCTCGCCGCTGGCGATCTTCGTCGCCGACGAAGCCGGCGAGTGGACCTACGTGAACCGCCGTCTGGAGCAGTTGTTCGGGCACCGCTTCGAGGCGCTCGCCGGCGACGGCTGGCTGCAGGTCGTGCATCCGGAAGACCGGCGCCGTGTCGCGCAGGAGTGGGCGGCGGCGTTGCGCGGCAACCGCACCCTCGAAGGGCGCTGGCGTCTGGTCGTCGACGGGTCGACCGTGTGGGTGCAGGTGCAGGCAGCGCCGCTGCCGGAGCACGCCGACGCCGGTGGCTTCGTCGGCGCGCTGGCCGACGTGACCGCCGAGCGCCGTGCGCTGGAGCAGGCCGACCGCGAGCGCGCGCGCAGCGAGGGTGTGGTCGAAGCGATGACCGACGGCATCATCGTCGTCGACGAGGCGGGCCGCATCGCGCACTTCAATGCGGCGGCCGAGCGGCTGACCGGCTGGAAGCGGCAGGCCGCCGTCGGCCTCGACCTCGATCACGTCGTGCGCCTGTTCGCCGACGACGGCGGCACGCGCGTAGATCTGGCGTCGCATCGGCGCGAGCCGCGCGTGACGAGCGAAGAGTGGTGGTGCGAGGGTGCGAGCGGCGTGCGCACGCCGGTCGACGTGCACTGGACCCGGACGGGGCCGCAGGCCGCCAGCGGCGCGCTGCAGGGCGGCGTGCTCGTGCTGCGCGATGCCTCGCAGCGCCGCGAACGCGCGCAGCACCTGGCTTGGCAGGCGCGGCACGACAGTCTGACGGGGCTGCTGAACCGGCGCGCGTTCGAGGAAACCCTGGCCGCGCGCTACGAGGCGTTCGCCTTCCACGGCGTCAACAGCGCGCTGGTGCTGATCGACCTGGATCACTTCAAGCGCGTCAACGACGAGGGCGGCCACGACGCCGGCGACGAGATGCTCAGGCTCGTCGCCGAGGTGCTGCGATCGAACGTGCGCGAGTCGGACTACGCCCTGCGCCTCGGCGGCGACGAGTTCGCGCTCGTGCTGCCCGGCTGCCCGGAAGTGCGCGCGCAGGCGCTCGCGCACGGCATCCGCGCCGAGATCGCCGCGCTGCGCGTCGAGCGCAACGGGCGCGGCTTCGCGATCGGCGCCAGCTTCGGGATCGCGACCTTCGCGCTCGGCGACGAGGACAGTCAGGCGCTGGTGCGGCGCGCGGACGCGGCGTGCTACCGCGCGAAGGCCAAGGGACGGAACGCGGTGGAGATCGAAAGCGTCGGCGCCAGCGCGGCGTTCGAACTATTCTGATCGCGGCGCGCCAGGCAGGCGCCGGCCGCGATGCGACAATCCGCGAATGACCTGGCTGGACCGGATTCCGTTGTGGCTCATCGCCGCCGTCGCGGTCTGGCTCGCCGTCGCGCCGCTGTTGCCCGAGCCGCATCTGGTCGAAAAGCTGCGGATGCTCGCGGCCGGCACGCTGCGGCGGCCGCTCGACATCTTCGATCTGCTGTTCCACCTCGCACCGATCGCGCTGCTCGCGCTCAAGCTCGTGCGGGTCGTTCAGGTCAGGAACCGCGGCTGAAGACGCTCGCGTGGCGCTCGTGCGCATCGGCCGGCACGCTGCCGGCGCGACGTCGGGTCGCTCGGCGATGGCGCGCGAAAGCGGCGGACGGCGCGGACGGCGAGCGGCGCAAGGCCGCGCGCTCGGCGTTCACGCGGGTTGCTCCGACAGCGGACGAGCCGTCGAGCGCGGCGGGTAGGCTCAGTGCGGCGGCTGCAACGCGGCGACCGCGGCACGCAGCGCGGCGACTTCGTCGCGCAGCCGTTCGACTTCCGCGCGCAGCGCGGCGAGTTCGCCGGTCGCTGCCGCCGGCGGCGGCTCGCTTTCGGCCGCGACTTCGACCGGGCCGCTCAGCAGGTGCGCCCACCGGCTTTCGCGTTCGCCGGGCCGCCGCGGCAGCTTGACGACGAGCGCACCGCCCTGCGCATCGGGCCGCGTCGCCAGCTCCTCCAGGAACGCCTCGACCGAAGAGATGTCGGCGAAGCGATGCAGCCGTTCCGCCCCGATTCGCAGCTCGCCCGCGGTCTGCGGCCCGCGCAGCATCAGCGCCGCCAGCAGCGCCTCGGACTGCGACGGCACCTTCAGCACGCGGCCCAGGTTGTGCGAGTAGCGCGCCACACGCGCGCCGCTCGATTCGATCACGAGCGATCTTCGCTTCAGTTCGTCGACGGCGGCCTGCACCTCGGCTTCGGACAGTTCGAGCACCGGGTCGCGGTTGTTCTTCTGATTGCAGCCGGCCACCAGCGCGTTGAGCGACAGCGGGTAGATGTCGGGGACGGTGCGCTCCTTTTCGACAAGCACGCCGAGCGCGCGGGTCTGCACGAGCGAAAGGTTGAGGTCCATGGGCGGGCGGATCGGGCGCGGCGATTATGCCCGCCGCAGCCGCCGCTCCGCGCAAGGCGCTACTTCACCTCGATCCGCCCCTTCATGGCCGGATGCAGCCCGCAGATGTACTCGTAGGCGCCGGGGTCGAAGCTCAACGCGGCGCTCTGCCCCTTGAGCAGCACGGGCGTGCGCAGGCTCTTGCCGACGATCGCGATCTGGTGCGGTGAGTCGTCGGTGTTGACCCAGGTGACCTTCTGCCCGGCGGCGACCTCGACCTTCTCCGGGCCGAACAGGAAGTCGGCGATCGCGACCACCCCCGGCCCGCGCCGAGGCTCGACTTTCGCGCCGGGCGCGGCCCCGGCCAGCCGCGCGAGCGAGATCACGTAGTCCTGTCCCGCGTGCGGCTTGTGGCACTGGAAGCAGGACTTCAGATTCGCTTTGTCGTTGACGTTGCGGTCGGGCCCGAAGACTTGGTATTCCCACTCGCCGTTGCGCAGGTCGTCCGGGTATTCGGCGCCCCAGCCGGCGCGCTTCTCCATCACCGTGTAAGCGACCAGATCGCCCTTCTGAAAGCGGCCGTCGGTTCCGCGGACCGGAACGCCTTTGTCGTCGACCCTGGCCTTGTACTGCACCAGCGTCAGCACGGTGCCGCTCGGGATCGGCTTGCCGGCGCGCACGGCCTCGACGGCTTCCTTCGTCGCGTACAGCTCGCGGTACTGCTTGATGTCGTGCCGGTCGACGGTCGCGTACAGCACGCCCTTGTCGAAGTCGGCTGGGAAGGCGACCTTGTCGCCGCCGGCCGCCGCGGCAAAGGCGGCGCAGACGGCGGCGGCACACAGGCCGATGGCGGCCAAGCGGCGGGGCAAGCGACGGTTCATGGCGTACTCCTTGGCGGGTTTCCGGCGGGGCGGCCGGTCGAGGCATACCGACCGGCCACGCAGGTATACGCCCGGGACGCGCGCTCGGATGCGGCGATCGCGCCCTTGCGGGAGCGGCCTACGCGCGCCGGTAGACCTCGCCGCCGCCGCGCACGAACTCGACCGCCTTCTCCTGCATGCCGCGCTTCAATGCTTCTTCGGCAGCGAGCCCCTGCTTTTCCGCGTAGTCGCGCACGTCCTGCGTGATCTTCATGCTGCAGAAGTGCGGTCCGCACATCGAGCAGAAGTGCGCGGTTTTCATCGCCTCCTTCGGCAGCGTCTCGTCGTGGAAGTCGCGCGCGGTGTCCGGATCCAGCCCGAGGTTGAACTGGTCCTCCCAGCGGAACTCGAAGCGCGCCTTGCTCAGCGCGTTGTCGCGCAGCTGCGCGCCCGGATGGCCCTTGGCGAGATCGGCCGCGTGCGCGGCGATCTTGTACGCGATGATGCCGTCCTTGACGTCCTTCTTGTTCGGCAGCCCGAGGTGCTCCTTGGGCGTCACGTAGCACAGCATCGCCGTGCCGTACCAGCCGATCAGCGCCGCGCCGATCGCGCTCGTGATGTGGTCGTAGCCCGGCGCGATGTCGGTGGTCAGCGGACCGAGCGTGTAAAACGGCGCCTCGTGGCAGTGCTTCAACTGCAGCTCCATGTTCTCGCGGATCAGCTGCATCGGCACATGGCCCGGGCCCTCGATCATCACCTGCACGTCGTGCTTCCAGGCGATCTGCGTGAGTTCGCCGAGCGTTTTCAGCTCGGCGATCTGCGCTTCGTCGTTGGCGTCGTACACCGAGCCGGGGCGCAGGCCGTCGCCGAGGCTGAAGGCGACGTCGTACGCCTTCATGATCTCGCAGATCTCCTCGAAGCGCTCGTACAGGAACGACTCGCGGTGATGCGCGAGGCACCACTTGGCCATGATCGAGCCGCCGCGCGAGACGATGCCGGTCATCCGCTTCGCGGTCAGCGGGATGAAGGGCAGCCGCACGCCGGCGTGGATCGTGAAGTAGTCGACGCCCTGCTCGGCCTGCTCGATCAGCGTGTCGCGGAAGATCTCCCAGGTCAGCTCCTCGGCTCGGCCGTCGGCCTTCTCGAGCGCCTGGTAGATCGGCACGGTGCCGATCGGCACCGGCGAGTTGCGCAGGATCCACTCGCGCGTCTCGTGGATGTGCTTGCCGGTGGACAGGTCCATCACCGTATCCGCGCCCCAGCGGATCGCCCAGGTCATCTTCTCGACCTCTTCACCGATCGAGCTGGTGACCGCCGAGTTGCCGATGTTGGCGTTGATCTTGACCAGGAAGTTGCGGCCGATCGCCATCGGCTCGGTTTCCGGGTGATTGATGTTGGCGGGGATGATCGCGCGGCCGCGCGCCACCTCGTCGCGCACGAACTCGGGCGTGATGGCCTTCGGCAGGTGCGCGCCGAAGCTCTGCCCCGGATGCTGGCGTCTGAGCATCTCGGAAAACGCCTCCATCCGCTGGTTCTCGCGGATCGCGACGAATTCCATTTCCGGCGTCACGATCCCGCGCCGCGCGTAGTGCATCTGCGTGACATTGGCGCCCGGCTTCGCGCGGCGCGGCTTGCGCTTCAGGTCGAAGCGCAGTTCGGCGAGCCTGGGGTCATTGAGTCGTTCGACGCCGTAACGCGATGTCGGCCCCGGCAGTTCCTCCGTGTCGCCGCGCTCGGCGATCCATCGGGCGCGCAGCGGCGCGAGCCCCACGCGGATGTCGATCTTCACCGACGGGTCGGTGTAAGGCCCCGACGTGTCGTAGACCGCGAGCGGCGGGTTCTTTTCCGTGCCGAACGCGGCGGGCGTGTCGGACTGCGCGATCTCGCGCATCGGAACACGGATGTCCGGGCGGGAGCCTTCGACGTAGATCTTGCGCGACTTCGGCAGCGGCGCGATCGCCGCTTCGTCGACGTGCGCCTCGACGGCGCGGAATGGCTGGCGGGCGTTCATATGGCTCTCCTGCACAGCGGAGAGCCGACGGGCCGCGGCCGGCCTGTGCGTTTCCCTCCGCCGGTGTTAACCGGATCAGGTTCAAGGGTGTCTCTCAACCGGGGCAAAGCCCCAGTACCCCCAACGCGTTGGGCGGCGCGAGCCGATCAGCGGACGTTGCCGATCGCGCTCCGCGCCGCGTCGTGTTTGGACTTCATGATATTCGAGATCTGCTCGAACTGGCGGTGCTCGCGCTGCATCCCCTGCTGCAACTGCATGTACTCGCGGTTGAAAGCGGTCTGGATCTCGGCGGTCGTCGCCGCGGTTCCGCGTTCCGCGAGGTCCCGCGCCTTCTGGCTCTGCGCCCGCAGCCAGCGGTCGTATGCCTGCACTTTGGCGCGCTCCTCGGCCGTGAGCGTCGTCGCCGGCTTCATCCGCGCAGCCGCGGTGAACTTGCGCGCCTGCGTCTTCAGCGCGGCGGTGCGCGCCTTCGTGCAGGCGTCGAGCGGCTGCGTGCAGCCGGTTTCCGGCGCCGCCGTCGGCGTTGCCGGCGGCTGCGCGACCGCAGCGCCCGCGCCCAGTGCGCAGACCGCCGCGACCGCAAGGACGATGGATCGAATCACGTCTTCCCTCCAAGGTAACTGTCGATGACGCGCGGATCGCTCGCGAGCTGCTGCGCCGGCCCTTCGAGCGCGATCTCGCCGGTTTCCAGCACGTAGGCGTAGTCGGCGATCTGCAGCGCCGCGCGCGCATTCTGCTCGACGAGCAGGATCGCCGCGCCGCGCCGTTTCAGCTCGACGATGATATGGAAGATTTCGCGGACGATCAGCGGCGCCAGTCCGAGCGACGGCTCGTCGAGCAGCAGCAGCTTCGGCTTGGCCATCAGCGCGCGGCCGATCGCGAGCATCTGCCGCTCGCCGCCGGACAGCGTGCCGGCGAGCTGCGTGCGCCGTTCCGCCAGCCGCGGAAACAGCGCGTACACCTCGGCCATGGTCTGCTTGTGGTCGCGGTGCCCTGCTCGGTAGCGCTGGAAGCCGCCGAGCAGCAGGTTGTCTTCGACGGTCATTTCGCCGAACAGCTCGCGCTTTTCCGGAACGAGCGTCATGCCGCGCGCGACCATGCGCTCGATCGCGACCCCGTCGCAGTCCACACCGTCGAAGCAGACTTCGCCGTCGGCTTCGCCGTTGGGCGGCAACGCGCCCATGATCGCCGCCAGCAGCGTCGTCTTGCCGGCGCCGTTCGGGCCGATCACGGTGACGATCTCGCCCGCGCCGACGCGCACGTTGGCGTTGTGCAGCGCTTCGACTTTGCCGTACGCGACCGACAGGTCGCGCACGCGCAGGAGCATCTGCCCTTCCGCCGCGGCCCCGGGCCCGCCGGGGGGCGGCGCGGCATCACGCGCCGTCACTCGACGCCTCCCAAGTAGGCCTCGAGCACCCTGGGATCGCGCTGCACGTCGCGCGGCAGGCCCTCGGCGATCTTCTGGCCGAAGTCCATCACGGTCACGCGATCGACCAGCCCCATCACGAAGTCCATGTCGTGTTCGACCAGCAGGATGCCGATGCCCTCGTCGCGCAGCCTGCGCAGCAGATCGGCGAGCGCGCGCTTCTCCAGATAGCGCAGCCCGGCAGCGGGCTCGTCGAGCAGCAGCAGGCAGGGGTCGGCGCACAACGCGCGCGCGATCTCGAGAATGCGCTGCTTGCCGAGCGGCAGCGAGCCGGCGGCGTCGAACATGTGATCGGCGAGCCCGACGCGCTCGATCTGGCGCGCGGCTTCGGCCAGCACGCGCGCCTCCTGCTTGCGGTCGAGCCGCCACGCGCCGGCGATGACGCCTGCGAGCAGACCGGGGTATTCGCGCCGATGCGCGCCGATCGCGACATTGTCGAGCACGCTCATCGTCGGCAGCAGTTTGACGTGCTGGAACGTACGGCTGATGCCGAGCCGCGCGATGTCGCGCGAACGGCGGCCGGCGATCGGTTCGCCGCGAAACAGGATGTCGCCGGCGGTCGGGTCGAGCACGCCCGAGATCAGGTTGAACATCGTCGTCTTGCCGGCGCCGTTCGGGCCGATCAGCGCGGCGATTTCGCCCGCCTTCACCGACAGGTTCATGTCGTTGACCGCCACCAGTCCGCCGAAGCGCTTGGTCACTGCCCTGACCTCGATCAGCGTTTCGCCCGCCGCGGGCAGTGGCCGGCGCGCGAGCGGCGGCACCCCGGGATCGATTCGGCGCGGCGCGCGGGCGAGCGGCACGCGGCGCGCGAGCACGGGCCACAGCCCGTCGCGCGCGCGCTGCAGCACGAGGATCATCGCGATCCCGAAGACGATCACCTCGAAGTTGCCGGCCTGCCCGATCACCTTGGTCAGGACATCCTGCAGCCATTGCTTCGACACCGCGATCACCGCCGCGCCGGCGAGCGCGCCCCAGACGTAGCCGGCGCCGCCGACGACCGCCATGAACAGGTATTCGATGCCGGCATACAGCGAAAAGGGCGTCGGATTCAGGAAGCGCTGCATGTGCGCGTACAGCCAGCCCGATGCGCACGCGAGCAGCGCGGCGAGCACGAAGATCACCAGGCGCGACACGGCCGTGTTCACGCCCATCGACTCGGCCATCACCATGCCGCCCTTCAGCGCACGGATCGCGCGCCCTTCGCGCGAGTCGAGCAGGTTCTGGATCGTCACGATGGCGGCGAGCAGGAACAGGTAGATCAGGTAGAAGATCTCGCGCGCGCTCTCGACCGGATGGCCGAACACCTTCACGGGCGGGATGCCGCGCAGGCCGGTGAAGCCGCCGAGGAACTCCATGTTGCCGAACAGGAAGTACAGGCTGATGCCCCAGGCGATCGTTCCGAGCGGCAGATAGTGACCCGACAGGCGCAGCGTCAGCATGCCCAGCACGACCGCGAAAGCGAGCGTCAGCGCGAGCCCCGCGCCGAGCGACAGCCACGCGGATGTCCCCAGCCACGCAAGCCACGGCGGCAGCTCGTTCATCGCCGTCAGCACCGCGGTCGTATAGGCGCCCAGCCCGACGAAGGCGGCCTGGCCGAAGGAGGTCAGCCCGCCCACGCCCGTCAGCAGCACGAGGCCGAGCGCCACGAGCGCGTACAGCCCGATGTAGTTGGCCAGCGTGACCGTGAACTCGGGCGCGAACACGGGCACCAGCGCCA
>JBFMFC010000026.1:37998-46826 GCA_040752195.1 Pseudomonadota bacterium
CGCAGCGAGCGCCACAGCAGCACCGGGATGATCAGCGTGAAGACGATCACTTCCTTGTACGCGCTCGCCCAGAACGACGAGTAGGACTCGAGCAAGCCCACCAGCAGCGCGCCGACCGCGGCGACCGGATAGCTCACCAGGCCGCCGATGATCGCGCCGACGAAACCCTTCAGCCCGATCAGGAAGCCGGTGTCGTAGTAGATCGTCGTGATCGGCGCGATCAGAACGCCCGAGGCCGCTCCGATGAGCGCGCACATCAGAAAGGTCAGCCGCCCGGCGAGCGCGGTCGGGATGCCCATCAGCCGCGCGCCGTTGCGGTTGACCGCGGTCGCGCGCAGGGCCTTGCCGTACAGCGTGCGCCCGAACAGCAGGCTGAGCGCGACGATCAGCGCGGCCGAACAGACGATCACCCAGATCGTCTGCGCCGTCACCGTCATGCCGGCGAAATCGAAGCGGCCGTCGGAAAACGGCGGCGTGCGCGAGCCTTCGGCGCCGAACACCAGCAGGCCGAGCCCGACCATCACCAGATGCACCGCGACCGAAACGATCAGCAGCACCAGCACCGAGGCCTCGGCGAGCGGCTGGTACGCGAGCCGGTAGATCATCGGCCCGAGCGGAACGACCACCGCGAGCGCGAGCAGGATCTGCAGCGGCATCGGCGCGCCGCCCATCGGAACGGCCGCAAGCAGGCCCCACAGCGCCAGCGGCAGCCCGAGGTTCCACGCGGCGATGCCGGGCAGGCGGCGCCAGGCGCGCGTGCGCAACGCATCGAAGCCGTCGATCAGCGCGACCAGCGCGCCGGCGGCGGCGAGCAGCCACAGCGTGCCCGGCAGCCGGCCGGCCTGCAGCGCGACCAGCGTCAACGCGCCGTAGGCGACGAACTCGCCCTGCGGGATGAAGATCACGCGCGTGACCGCGAACGCCAGCACGAGCGCGAGCGCGAGCAGCGCGTAGATCGCGCCGTTGGTCACGCCGTCCTGCCCGAGGATCAGGGCGATCTGGAGGTCCATCGAGAATCGGATTGAGGATCGCGTTCGGTCTGCCTGCCGCGTGCGGTCTCGGTCGGCCCGCCGCGGCCCGCCGCACTGCGAGCGCGGACCCGGATTGCAGACGCATCGCCCGCAATCCGCGGCCCGCCGCCTTCAGCTCACTTCTGCAGGACCCAGTCGCCGTTGACGATCTGCACCATCACCGCGGCGCGCTGGTCCAGCCCGAGGTGGTCCGTCGGCGACATGTTGAAGATGCCGTGCGCACCGGCGGCGTTGCGCACGCCCTCGAGCGCATCGCGCAACGCGGCGCGGAACTCCTTGGTGCCGGGCTGCGCCTTCTTCAGCGCTTCCGGGACCGCCGCCTGCAGCAGCACGACCGCATCCCATGCGTGCCCGCCGAAAGTCGAGACGCTGTCCTTGCCGTGCACCTTCTCGTAGGCCTCGACGTAGGCCAGCGCCGACTTGCGCACCGGGTGGTCGGCCGGAAGCTGGCGCGCGACCAGCATCGGACCCGCCGGCAGCCACGTGCCTTCGCAGTCCTTGCCGCACACGCGCAGGAAGTCGCGGTTGGCCACACCGTGCGTCTGGTAGATCTGCCCCTTGTAGCCGCGCTCCTTGAGCGTCTTCTGCGGCAATGCGGCCGGCGTGCCCGAGCCCGCGATCAACACGGCGTCCGGATTGGCGGACATGATCTTCAGGATCTGGCCGGTGACCGACGTGTCGGTGCGCTGGTAGCGCTCGCTCGCGACGACCTTCAGCCCGCGCGCCTCGGCGATCTTGGAGAACTCGTTCCACCAGCCTTCGCCGTAGGCGTCGGCAAAGCCGATGAAGCCGACCGTCTTGATGCCCTTGGCCAGCATGTGACCGACGATCACGACCGCCATCTGCTGGTCGTTCTGCGGCGTCTTGAAGACCCAGCGCCGCTTGGCGTCGACCGGATCGACGATGCGACTGGACGCCGCCATCGAGATCATCGGCGTCTCGGATTCGGCCGCGATGTCGATCATCGCCAGCGAGTTCGGCGTCACGGTCGAACCGATCACGACATCGACCTTGTCCTCGCTGATCAGCTTGCGCGTGTTCTTGACCGCGGTCGTCGTGTCGGACGCATCATCGAGCACGATGTACTGGACCTTGCGCCCGGCGATTGTCTGCGGCACCAGCGCGAACGTGTTGCGCTCCGGAATGCCGAGCGAGGCCGCCGGACCGGTCGCGGACAGCGTGACGCCGACCTTGATGTCCTGGGCGGCGACCTGGGCGGTGCCCAGCGCGGCCATCGGCGCGAGCAGCGCCGCGAGCAGTTTCAGATGCAGTTTCATGTGTCTCCTCGTCTTTCTTCGGACCGTCGGAACTGGGAACCGTCGATTCAGGGTGCCGACTTCACCCCGCGGTCAGGCTGTGAATCAGAGCAGACTGCGTTCGCAAAAGCTTTGCGATATCAGAAAAAACTTCGCCCCGGCGCGCAAGCACGGGCGATCCCGAGCCCGCCCCCGGCTGCGGCGACGCGCCGTTGCGCGCGCGGCGGTCGTCATGCCGCCTCGCGCACCGGCCGCGCGCCCGGCCTGCCGGTGCGGCGCGCATCGGCCGCACGCCGCTGCTGCAGCGGCCGCACGGCCGCCACGCCCCGCAAGAAAAGATCCGCGACCACCGGCGCCATGTCGGCGTGCCGCACCGGCCCGTCGTCCTTCAGCCACGTAAAGGTCCAGTTGATCATCCCGAACAGCGTCATCGTCACGGGCTTGAGCAGGGGGTCGCCGGCCAGTTGCGGCGCGGCCGCGGCGATCGCGTCCGCATACGCCTGCACGACGCGCCGCTGCTTGGCGTTGACGAGGTTGCGGTGCGCCGCCTTCAGGTACTTGACGTCCTGTACCAGCACGCGGTGGTACGCGCCGGCGTCCTCGTACGCGGCCATGAAGCGCTCGATCAGCCGCCGCACCTTGGCCGCCGGCGCGAGCGGCCGGGCGTCGACTTCGGCGAGGATCGCGAGCAACCCGTCGAGGTAGCGATCGGCGATGTCGAACAGCAACTGCTCCTTGTCGCGGTAGTAGTGGTACAGCAGCGCCTTCGACACGCCGCAGGCGCGCGCCAGCTCGGCGATCGAGCTGACCGGGTAGCCGTTGCGCGCGAACAGCCTCGCCGCCGACGCGCGGATCGCGGCGCGCTGCTGCTCGAAATTCGGCGAACGCGTCCGGCTCATCGGTCGTCGAACGAAACGAGCACGCGCTCGGTCAGCGGATACGACTGGCAGGTCAGCACGTAGCCGGCCGCGACCTCGTGCGGTTCGAGCGCGTAATTCTTCGCCATTCGCACTTCACCTTCGAGCAGCTTGGCGCGGCACGTGCTGCACATGCCGCCCTTGCACGAGAACGGCAGGTCGATGCCGGCGGCGCGGCCGGCGTCGAGGATCGAGCCGCTGCCGCGGTGAAACTCGATCTCGCGCCGCACGCCGTCGACCAGCAGCGTGATGCGCGCCTGCGCCGCTGCGGCGTCGTCGACCGGCGCAGCGACGACCGCGCCGGGGACGCCGAAGCGCTCGACGTGCACGTGCCCGCGCGCCACACCCGCCGCCAGCAACGCGCCCTCGACCTCGTCGATCATCGACGCCGGCCCGCAGACGAACGCTTCGTCGATCGACGCAGGCGGAATCAGCGTGTCGAGGAAGGCGCGCACCTTGGCCGCGTCGATGCGGCCGTTGAACAGGTCGATGTCCTGCGCCTCGCGCGAAAAGACGTGGAACAACTCGAAGCGCGGCAGATAGCGGTCCTTCAGCGCCCACAGCGACTCCAGGAACATCGTGCTGGCCAGCCGCCGGTTGCCGTACACCAGCGTGAAGCGCGACAGCGGTTCGCGCGCGAGCGTGGCACGGACGAGCGACAGGATCGGCGTGATTCCGCTGCCGGCGGCGAACGCCACGTAGTGCTTCGCGTGCCGCGGGTCGAGCGGCGTGAAGAAGCGGCCCTCGGGCGTCATCACGTCGACGACGTCGCCGGGCTTGAGCTGCTCGACCGCCCACGCCGAGAAGCGGCCGCCGGGCACCTTCTTGATCGCGATGCGCAGCTCGCCGTCTTCCGGCGCGGAGCAGATCGAGTACGAGCGCCGCAGTTCCTCGCCGTCGAGGAACGCACGCAGGTTCAGGTGCTGCCCCTGCACGAAGCGGTAGTCGTCGGCCAGCGCCGGCGGCACCGCGAAGCGCAGGCTCACGGCGTCGGCCGTTTCGCGCCGCACTTCGGCGATGGCGAGCGGATGGAACTTCGGCGTCATCGAGCGGCGCTCACAGCGGTTTGAAGTATTCGAACGGCTCGCGGCAGTCGCGGCAGCGGTACAGCGCCTTGCACGCGGTCGCGCCGAACTGCGACAGCCGCTCGGTGTTGCCGCTGCCGCACAGCGGGCAGTCCACGCGCGGCACGAACGCGAGCGGCTGTTCGCCCCCGTGCGCGGCGACGGCGCCCGGCGGCGCAATGCCGTAGCGGCGCAGCTTGTCCTTCGCCTCGGGGGCGATCCAGTCGGTCGTCCACGCGGGTGCGAGCCGCGTCTCGATGCGCACGTTCGGCGCGCCCGCTTCGCGCAGCGCGGCGGCGATCGACCGCTCGATGGCCTCGGCCGCCGGGCAGCCGGAGTAGGTCGGCGTGACGACGACCGCGACCGTTTCGCCGTCGGCGCGCACGTCGCGCACGATGCCGAGCTCGGTCACCGAGATCACCGGGATCTCCGGATCGGCCACGCGTGCGAGCACCTGCCAGGCCTGCTCGGTCGTCAGTGTCACCACTTCGCCCCCGGATAAGCGCGCTGCAGGTACTGCATCTCGGCGAGCAGATGGCCGAGGTGCTCGCTGTGGCGGCCCTCCTTGCCGCGCGACAGAAACGGCGTGCGCGCCGGCACGGCGAGCGTGGCCGCCTCCAGCACCGGCAGCACCGCGCGCTCCCACGCGGGCGCGAGCGCCGACCACGCGGGGCCGATGCCGGCGGCCTCGACCGCGGCGTCGACCGCGTTCGGCGCAAAGAACTCCGCCGTGTACGGCCACAGGTCGTCGAGCGCCCGCTGCATCCGCGAATGCGACTCGTCGGTGCCGTCGCCGAGGCGCACCGTCCAGTCGGCCGCGTGCCGAAGCTGGTAGCGCGTTTCCTTGGCGCTCTTGCCGGCGATCGCCGCGAGCTGCGCATCAGGCGACGACGCCAGCGCCTCCCACAGCGGAAGCTGGAACGCCGTGAACAGGAAGTTGCGCAGGATCGTGCGGCCGAAGTCGGCGTTCGGCAGCTCGCAGATCGTGAGGTTGCGGAATTCGTGCTCCTGCCGCAGGAAAGCGAGCGCATCTTCGTCGCGCCCGCGCCCTTCGAGCGCGCCTGCATGCGTGAGCAGCAGCCGCGCCTGCCCGAGCAGATCGAGCGCGGCGTTGGCGAGCGCGATGTCCTCCTCGATCACCGGGCCGTGGCCGCACCACTCCGACAGCCGCTGTCCCAGGACGAGCGCGCTGTCGCCCAGGCGAAGGACGTACTCGAGGTGGGCGGCGGCCGCCGCAGTCGTCGTGGACATCGTCGTCACATGTGATTGACTTCGTCCGGCAGCCGATAGAAGGTCGGATGCCGGTAGATCTTGTCCTCGGCCGGGTCGAACAGCTCGGGCTTCGCGTCCGGATCGCTGGCGTGGATCTGATCGGCGCGCACGACCCAGATGCTCACGCCCTCCTGCCTGCGCGTGTACACGTCGCGCGCGTTCTGCAGCGCGAGCTTGGCGTCGGGCGCATGCACGCTGCCGCAGTGCTTGTGGTCGAGTCCGCCTCTGGCGCGGATGAACACTTCCCACAGCGGCCATTCGCGGCGGTCTGCTGACATCACGGCTCCTTTCGAATTCTGCAAATGCGCCGACTGCGACGTGCCGCTGCGCGCATGGCCGCCAGGCGGAGGCGGCGTGCAAGAGGACCGCCGCCCCCTTGGAACCGCCGCGGCTGCGATGCCTCGTGCACTGCGTTCACGCCGCTTTCCTTTCGCGCTGCGCCTGCTTGGCCGCGTACGCGACCGCGGCTTCGCGCACCCAGGCGCCGTCGTTCCACGCCTTGACGCGCGCGGCGAGCCGGTCGCGGTTGCACGGACCGTGGCCGTTGACGACCGCCCAGAACTCGTCCCAGTCGATCTTCCCGAAGTCCCAGTGGCCGCGTGCCTCGTTCCATTTCAGGTCGGGATCCGGCAGCGTGACGCCGAGCACTTTCGCCTGCGGCACGGTGGCGTCGACGAACTTCTGCCGCAGGTCGTCGTTGCTGATCCGCTTGATGCCCCACCTGATCGAATCGCCGGAATGCGTCGACTCCGAATCGTGCGGGCCGAACATCATCAGGCTGGGCCACCACCAGCGATCGACCGCGTCCTGCACCATCGCGCGCTGCTCGTCGGTGCCGCGCATCATCGTCAGCAGCAGATCGTAGCCCTGGCGCTGGTGAAACGACTCCTCCTTGCAGATGCGGATCATCGCGCGCGCGTACGGGCCGTACGAGCAGCGGCACAGGGGGATCTGATTCATGATCGCCGCGCCGTCGACCAGCCAGCCGATCACGCCGATGTCGGCCCAGGTCAGCGTCGGGTAGTTGAAGATCGACGAGTACTTGGCGCGGCCGGAATGCAGCGCCTCGATCAGTTCGTCGCGCGAAACGCCGAGCGTCTCCGCCGCCGCGTACAGGTACATGCCGTGGCCGCCTTCGTCCTGCACCTTGGCGAGCAGGATGCACTTGCGCTTGAGTGTGGGCGCGCGCGTGATCCAGTTGCCCTCGGGAAGCATGCCGACGATCTCGCTGTGCGCGTGCTGGCTGATCTGCCGGATCAGCGTCTTGCGGTAGCCGGCCGGCATCCAGTCCTTCGGCTCGATGAAGTCGCCGCGCGCGACCTTCGCGTCGAACTCGGCCTCGTAGTCGGCCTCCTTCAGCGAACGCGGTCCGCGCGCCGCCTCGTCGTTCGCGCCCTGCGGCAGATCGATCGCTTGCGTGTACATGGCTGCTCCCTTGGTCGTCCGGCGCGAGCCGGAGCGTGATCTCAGCGTCGCCCGATCGGCGACGGCGCTTTCATTTCGGCCGTTTGTCGAGGATCCGCTTGGCCTTGCCGATCGAGCGCTCGATGCCGCCGGGCGCCGCGAGCCGCACGGCGGCCGTCACGCCGATGTAGGCCTTGATGTTGTGCTCGAGCTTGCGCGCGGCCTCGTGCCGCGCCTGCTCGCTGCCCTGCGCCAGCGCCTGTCCCATCTCGACGTGAACGGTCAGCTCGTCGAGCGCCTCGGGCCGCGTCACTTCGAGCATGTAATAGGGGGTGAGCTCGGGCTGCTTGAGGATCAGCTCCTCGACCTGCGTCGGGAACACGTTGACGCCGCGGATGATCAGCATGTCGTCCGAGCGGCCGGTGATCTTCTCGATCCTGCGCATCGACCGCGCGGTCGGCGGCAGCAGCCGCGTCAGGTCGCGCGTTCGATAGCGGATCATCGGCAGCGCTTCCTTGGTCAGCGTCGTGAAGACGAGCTCGCCTTTTTCGCCTTCGGGCAGCACCTGCTTCGTCTCCGGGTCGATGATCTCGGGGTAGAAGTGGTCTTCCCAGACCGTGAGCCCGTCCTTGGTCTCGATGCACTCCTGCGCGACCCCGGGGCCGATGATCTCCGACAGCCCGTAGATGTCGATCGCGTCCATGCCGACTTTCGCCTCGATCGCCTGCCGCATCGCCGGCGTCCACGGCTCGGCGCCGAAGATGCCCACCTTCAGCGAAGTCGATTTCGGATCGATGCCCTGCCGCTCCATCTCCTCGGCGATCGCCAGCATGTATGACGGCGTCACCATGATGATGTCGGGCCTGAAGTCGACGATGAGCTGAACCTGCCGCTCGGTCATTCCGCCCGACATCGGGATCACCGTGCAGCCGAGTCTTTCGGCGCCGTAGTGCGCGCCGAGCCCGCCGGTGAAAAGCCCGTAGCCGTAGGCGACGTGAACGATGTCGCCGGCGCGCCCGCCGGCGGCGCGGATCGAGCGCGCCATCACGGTCGACCAGGTGTCGATGTCGCGCGCGGTGTAGCCGACCACGGTCGGTTTGCCGGTCGTCCCGCTCGAGGCGTGGATGCGGACGACCTTCTCGCGCGGCACCGCGAACAGCCCGAACGGATAGTTGTCGCGCAGATCGGCCTTGGTCGTGAACGGGAACTTCGCCAGATCCTCGAGCGACTTGAGGTCCGACGGCTTGACACCCGCCGCGTCGAACTTGCGGCGGTAGTGCGGCACGTTGTCGTACGCGTGCGCGAGCGTCCATTTGAGGCGCTCGAGCTGAAGCGCTCGCAGTTCGGCGCGCCCGGCGCGTTCGATCGGCTCGAGATCTGCGGGCGCGGGTCGTTTGGCTGGCATGTGCTCCCTCCCGGTCGGCCTAGAGGTCGACCACGTGTTTGCCCTTGAGCGTGTGCGAGCGGCCGCGCATCACCGCGACCGTCTTGCCGTGCTGGTTGGTCACCGCGACGTCGTAGACGCCGGTCGCGCCGCTGCGCGCGATCTCGCGCGCCTCGGCGACCAGCCGGTCGCCCTCGTGCGCCGACGCGATGAAGTCGACGACGATGCCCGACGCCACCGTCAGCGCGTTGTAGCTGTTGCACGCGTAGGCGAAGGCGGAGTCGGCGAGCGTCGTGATGAAGCCGCCGTGGCAGATGGCGAAGCCGTTGAGCATGTCGCGGCGCACCGTCATCGTCAGCCGTGCATAGCCGGGGCCGACCGCCTCGATCTGCATGCCGAGGCCCTTGGACGCGTGGTCCTTCGCGTACATGCCACGGCGCACCGCTTCGGCGATCGCCTGTGCGTCGGGCTTGCCGTTGGCGTGCGTGTCGTTCATCCGT
>JBFMFC010000027.1:0-46060 GCA_040752195.1 Pseudomonadota bacterium
AGATGGTGCCCGGCATCGAGGTCGATGCGGCAGCGATGCGCCAGGCTGCCGAGGAAGGTTTTTCGACCGCGACCGATCTGGCCGACTATCTGGTGAAAAGGGGCATGCCGTTCCGCGACGCGCACGAAGCCGTGGCGCAGGCGGTGCGGCTGGCCGCCGAGCGCGGCTGCGACCTGACCGCACTGCCGCTGGAGGACCTGCGGCGCTTTGCCCCGGCGATCGGCGCCGACGTGTTCGACGTGCTGACACTCGAAGGGTCGGTCGCGGCGCGCAACCACGCCGGCGGCACGGCGCCTGCGCGCGTCGCCGAACAGGTCGAGCGCTGGCGCGCACGGCTCGCGGCGCGTTGAGGAAATCCCCAACGACGCATCCGACCCTTCTCGACTAACATCGCGCCGCACGAGACGGCCGGCACGGAGGAGACAAGCATGAACCTGCTGTTGCGATTTTCGCGCGCGATCGATCGGCTGAATGAGATCGTCGGCCGCACCGTCCTCTGGCTGGTGCTTGTGGCGGTGCTGATCAGCACCGCCAACGCCATCGTGCGCAAGGTCGCCAACACCAGCTCCAACGCCTTCCTCGAAGTGCAGTGGTACCTGTTCTCGGCGATCTTCCTGCTCGCCGCCGGCTACACGCTGCTGCGCAACGAGCACGTGCGCATCGACGTGCTGCTGCACCGCTTCTCCAAGCGCACGCAGATCTGGATCGACGTTTTCGGCATCGTCGTCTTTCTGCTGCCGGCAGCGGCGTTGATCGGCTGGCTGTCGTGGCCGTTGTTCGTCAAGGCCTACGTGTCGGGCGAGATGTCGGAAAACGCCGGGGGCCTGATCCGCTGGCCGGCGTATCTGCTGATGCCGGCGGGCTTCCTGCTGCTGGTACTGCAGGGCGTGTCCGAACTGATCAAGCGTCTGGCATTCCTCAAGGGGCTGATCCCCGACCCGACCGCGCGCAAGCAGCAGAAATCGGCCGAAGAAGAACTCGCCGAAGCGATCAAGGCCGAAGCGGCGGCCGGGAGGACGAAATGACCGCATTCATCGCGGCCAACATCGCCCCGATCATGTTCGTGGGGCTGGTCGTCTTCCTGCTGCTGGGCTTTCCCGTCGCGTTCTCACTCGCCGCCTGCGGGCTGTTCTTCGGCTTCGTCGGTATCGAGCTGGGTCTGCTGCCGGCCACGCTGTTCCAGGCGCTGCCGCTGCGCCTGTTCGGAATCATGAAGAACGACACGCTGCTCGCGGTGCCGTTCTTCACGTTCATGGGGCTGATCCTGGAACGCAGCCGGATGGCCGAAGATCTGCTGGATACGATCGGGCAACTGTTCGGGCCGCTGCGCGGCGGGCTCGCGTTCGCGGTGATCTTCGTCGGCGCGATGCTGGCCGCCACCACCGGTGTGGTGGCCGCGTCGGTGATCTCGATGGGGCTGATCTCGCTGCCGATCATGCTGCGCTACGGCTACGACCGGCGTGTGGCCACCGGCGTGATCGCCGCTTCGGGCACGCTGGCGCAGATCATCCCGCCGTCGCTCGTGCTGATCGTGCTGGCAGACCAGCTCGCGCGCAGCGTGGGCGACATGTACCGGGGCGCGTTCGTCCCCGGCTTCGTGCTCACGGGCCTGTACGCCGCCTACATCCTGCTGATCGCGATCTTCAAGCCGCAGTGGGTGCCGGCACTGCCGCCCGAAGCGCGCACGATCCGCGAAGACGACGGCACCAGCGGCCTGAAGTCGCTCGGCGTGCTCACGGTGCTGTCGGCCTTGGTCGCGTATGCGTTTCAGCGCTGGTACGAGGGCATCCATCCGAACGCGAGCACGGAGGAAGTGGTTGTGCTGACGCTGATGGCCAGCATCGGCGCGGCGTTCGTGCTGGCGGTGGCGAACCGCATCACCCGGCTGGGGCTGCTGTCCCGCATGGCCGAGCGCGTGACGTTCGTGCTGATCCCGCCGCTGGCGCTGATCTTCCTCGTGCTCGGCACGATCTTCCTGGGCATCGCCACGCCGACCGAAGGCGGCGCGATGGGCGCGACCGGTGCCCTCGCCATGGCGCTCGCCCGCAAGCGGCTGTCCTGGTCGCTGCTGAAGCAGGCGATGGACGCGACGGCCAAGCTCTCATCGTTCGTGCTGTTCATCCTGATCGGCGCCACCGTCTTCAACCTGGCGTTCCAGGGGGTGGACGGCACCCGCTGGGTCGAGCATCTGCTGGCCGATCTGCCGGGCGGACAGTTGGGCTTTCTGATCGTCGTCAACATCCTGGTGTTCGTACTGGCGTTCTTTCTCGACTTCTTCGAACTCGCGTTCATCATCGTGCCGCTGCTGGCGCCGGTAGCGGAAAAGCTGGGCATCGACCTGATCTGGTTCGGCGTGCTGCTGGCGGTCAACATGCAGACCTCGTTCATGCATCCGCCCTTCGGCTTCGCGCTGTTTTATCTGCGCAGCGTGGCCGCACACGACGACTACACGGACAAGGTCACCGGCCGCCGCATCGCCAGGGTCACGACCGGCCAGATCTACTGGGGCGCGGTGCCGTTCGTCGCGATCCAGATCATCATGGTCGCACTGGTCATCTCGTTTCCGGGGTTGGTCACCGGTACGCTCGATCACGGACCGAAGGTCGACGTCGACAAGATCAAGATCGAGATTCCGACCAGCCCGGACTATGGGGAGCCGGAGCCGCCGGCAGGGCAGGAGGCACCGAAGGACCAACCCGCGGAGGCCCCAGCGCAGGAAGAAGACCCGATGAAGGCGATCCTGCGCTCGCTCGAAGGTCAGAAGAAGTGAAAAGGGCCGCCCTGCGGCGGCCCTTGCAACGGATGCGCCGACGCGCAGCGCCTAGAGCTTCTGCGCCGACATGAAGTTGTCGAACTCGCGCTCGGCGACGCGGAACCACAGCACCTGATCGGCACGGAACTTCGACCAGTCGTCCCAGATCTTTTTCCAATTGGGGTTCTTCGCCGCGATCTCCGCGTACAGCGCCTCGGCGGCCTTGAACGCCGCCTCCATCACCGGCCGCGGCATCGGCCGAAGGATGGCACCGCCCGCGACCAGCCGCTTCAGCGCCGCCGGATTGCGTGCGTCGTAGCGCGCCTGCATCACCACGTGCGCGTGCGTTGCCGCCGCCTCCACCACGGCCTTGTACTCGGCCGGCAGCGCATCCCACGCTTTCTGGTTGACGTACAGCGACAGCTGCGGGCCGCCCTCCCACCAGCCGGGGTAGTAGTAGTACTTCGCGACCTTGTGAAAGCCGAGCTTCTCGTCGTCGTACGGTCCGACCCACTCGGTGGCGTCGATCGTGCCCTTTTCCAGCGCCGGGTAGATTTCGCCGCCGGGGATGTTCTGCGGTACGCCGCCGATGCGCTCGAGCACCTTTCCGCCGAAGCCGCCGATGCGTATCTTCAATCCCTTGATGTCGGCGAGCGACTTGATCTCCTTGCGGTACCAGCCGCCCATCTGCGCGCCGGTGTTGCCCATCACGAAGTTGACGATGTTGTAGTTCTTGTAGAACTCGCGCATCAGCTTCATGCCGTTGCCGTCGAACATCCACGCCGTCTGCTGGCGGTAGTTCAGACCGAACGGCACCGCGCAGTCGAACGCGAACGCCTCGTCCTTGCCGAAGAAGTAGTACGGCGCGGTATGCGCGCACTCGACGGTGCCGTTCTGCACCGCGTCGACCACGCCGAACGGCGGCACCAGCTCGCCGCCGGCGTGCACACTGATCTCAAACTTGCCGCCGGAGCCTTCTTTGACCAACCTGGCAAACACGTCGGCCGCGCCGAAGATCGTGTCCAGGCTCTTGGGAAAACTCGACGCCAGTCGCCAGCGGATCGCGGCTTGCGCGCGAACCGCCGGTGCTGCAATCGTTGCCGCAAGCGCTCCGGCGCCGACACCGGTCCTACGTAGAAATGAACGTCGCTGCATGGGGCCTCCTTTGTGTGCGATGCGGACCGATCGACCGGCCGCCTCCTTGTTGTGCTCAAGCCGTGAGCGACCGACTTTCAAGCCTTCAGCATCGTCGCGCCACGCGCTCCGGCGAATTGTATCCGCATCACGCGCCGCCGACGGTCATGCCTTCGACGATCACCGAACCGGCGATCTTGGAGCCGCGGATCACGGTGTCGGCGCCGACCGCCTCGATGCGGCGGAATATCTCGCGCAGGTTGCCGGCGATCGTGATTTCCTCGACCGGATAGGCGATCTCACCGCGCTCGACCCAGAAGCCGCACGCGCCGCGCGAATAGTCGCCGGTCACGTAGTTGACGCCCTGCCCGATCAGTTCCGTCACCAGCAGACCGGTGCCGAGCTTGCCCAGCATCGTCTCGAAGTCGTCGCCGGGCGCCGTCCGCGTCGAGCGCAGCTCGAGGTTGTGCGCGCCGCCCGCGTTGCCGGTCGTCTTCATGCCGAGCTTGCGGGCCGAATAGCTCGACAGGAAGTAGCCGCTCAGGATGCCGCGCTCGACCACGTCGCGCTGCAGTCCGCGCACGCCTTCCTCGTCGAACGGGCTCGACCCCAAAGCGCGCGGAATGAATGGATCCTCGTGGATCGACACATGATCGGCGAACAGCGGCTTGCCGAGCGCGTCGACCAGGAACGACGCCTTGCGATACAGCGCGCCGCCGCTGGCGGCCTGAACGAAGTTGCCGAGCAGTCCGCACGCGAGCGGCGCTTCGAACAGGATCGGGCACTGCCGTGTCGCGAGTTTGCGCGCGCCGAGCCGCGCCAGCGCGCGCCGCGCGGCGTACTCGCCGATCGCCTCGGGTGCGGCAAGCTCCTGCGGCACGCGCGCCGAGCTGTACCAGTCGTCACGCTGCATCCCGTCACGGCCCTTCGCGATCGGCGCGACCGAGATCGAGTGGCGCGAATACGGGTAGCCGGCGACGAAGCCGCGCGTGTTGGCGAGCACGAAGTGCCCCGATGACGTGTAGACGTTCGCGCCCTCGGAGTTGACGATCTGCGGGCTCACGGCGAATGCCGCCTGCTCGCAGCGACGCGCGATCTCGATCGCCGCGTCGGTTTCGAGGTCCCACGGGTGGAACAGATCGAGATCGCGCGGGGCGCGCTCCAGATCGTCGTCGTCGGGCAGCCCCGCCGCTTCGTCCTCCGCGGTGAAGCGCGCGATGCTGTGCGCGGCCTCGACCGCCTCGCGCACGGCAGCCGGCGAAAAGTCCGACGTCGACGCGTGCCCGCGGCGTTTGCCGAGGTAAACGGTCACCGCCAGCGCCTTGTCGCGCGTGTGCTCGATCGTCTCGACCCGCATCTTGCGCGTCGTCACGGACAGGCCGACCGATTCGCTGACCTCGCTCGCGGCATCGCTCGCGCCGAGCGCGCGCGCGTGGTCGAGCGCGGCGAGCGCGAGTTCGCGCAGCCGATCGTCGGACAGGGAGAAGATCGAACTCATCGACACCTCGTCGCCACCGCGTGGCCCTTCGAAGGGGCCGCTATCATAGCGGTCGATGGAAGCGCCACTGCCCGACCAACGCCCGAGCAAGACGCAACGCAAGCGCGAGATGGACGAGCTGCAGTCGCTCGGCGTCGAGCTGGCCGCGCTCGCGCCCGAGCAGCGCGCGCGGATCGAGCTGCCCGATGCGTTGCGCGACGCGATCGACCGTCTGGGCCGCATCGCGAGCTTCGAGGCGCGCCGGCGTCAGACGCAGTACATCGGCCGGCTGATGCGAACGGTCGACGCCGAGGCCATCCGCGCGGCGCTCGGGCGCGTCACCGGCCAGTCGAAGGAAGCGGTCGCGCTGATGCACCGTTGCGAGCGCTGGCGCGACCGGCTGCTCGACGACGACGCCGCGCTGACCGAGTTCCTCGGCGAGCATCCGCACGCCGACGCGCAGCAGCTTCGTTCGGCGATCCGCGCCGCACGCCGCGAACGCGACGCGGGCGGGCCGCCCCGGCACGCGCGCGCGCTGTACCGCGGGCTGCACGACATCCTGAGCAGGCCGACGCGATGAGAGCGCAGCGCCGCCATCCGGACGAGCTGGTCGTCGGCCTCGTGTCGGTTTCCGATCGCGCCTCGGCCGGCGTCTATCAGGACCAAGGGCTGCCCGGGCTGCGCGACTGGCTCGGCCGCGCGCTGAAGTCGCCGTGGCAGGCGCACGAGCGGTTGATCCCGGACGAGCGCGCGACGATCGAGACCACGTTGATCGAGCTGGTCGACACGGTCGGCTGCGACCTGGTGCTGACCACCGGCGGAACGGGGCCCGCGCGGCGCGACGTGACGCCGGAGGCCACGCTGGCCGTGGCCACGCGCGAGATGCCCGGTTTCGGCGAGCAGATGCGCCGCATTTCGCTCGAGTTCGTCCCGACCGCGATCCTGTCGCGCCAGGTGGGCGTGCTGCGCGAAACCGCGAACCATGCCGCGCTGATCATCAACCTGCCCGGCCAGCCGAAGGCAATCCAGGAGACGCTCGAAGGGCTGAAGACCGCCGACGGCGCGGTCAAGGTCGCCGGCATCTTCGCCGCGGTGCCCTACTGCATCCAGTTGATCGGCGGGCCTTACGTCGAAACGAACGAGGCCGTGTGCAAGGCGTTCCGGCCGAAGGCGGCGCTGCGCGCCTGAACCTTCGTATCCGGGAACACGCCCGCCGGAACCGGCACACGCCAGCTCGCCCTTGATGCGACCGGCAACGAACACCTCTCCGCGATCCGCGATGCGCGATCAACAATCCGAAGCGCTCGAAGCCGTCGAAGTGCAGACGGCGCCGCATCCGGCAGCCACGGTCATCTGGCTGCACGGACTCGGCGCCGACGGCTACGACTTCGTTCCGGTCGTGCGCGAGCTGGAGTCGCTCGGCACGCCGCCGGCGCGCTACGTGTTTCCGCACGCGCCGTTGATGCCGGTGTCGATCAACGGCGGCCACGTGATGCGCGCCTGGTACGACATCCTCGGCACGGACCTCGTGCGGCGCGAGGACGAAGCGGGCATCCGCGCGTCGCAGGCCGCGATCGAGCGGTTGATCGAGCGCGAAGTCGAGCGCGGCACACCGCCCGCGCGCATCGTGCTCGCCGGGTTCTCACAAGGCGGCGCGATCGCGCTGCAGACCGGGCTGCGCCGGCAGCAACCGCTCGCCGGGATCATGGCGCTGTCGTGCTATCTGCCGCTCGCCGACCGGATCGAGGCCGAGCGCCATCCGGCGAGCGTCGGCGTGCCGATCTTCCTCGCGCACGGCCACACCGATCCGATCGTCCCGCTGGCGCGCGGCACCGCTGCGCGCGACCGCCTCGCCGCGCTCGGCCATCCGGTGCAATGGCACGAATACCCGATGCCGCACTCGGTGTGCGCCGACGAGGTCCGCGACATCGCGGCGTTCCTGCAGTCGGTCCTGCGCTGAGCGAGCACGGCGGCGGTTCGCCGTCGGGCAGGGTTCGTGTAGGAAACGCTCCGACACACGACGCCGGGAAGCGGCGCGAGCCGCCGGCTTATCCGACCGCTGCGCGCGCGCGATCGCCGCGACAATGTCCACCATTCGCAGGACGCCGCAACGACGAAGCGTCCGCAACGGGAAACACGACCTTGTGGGGGTCAGGACATGAACGGGCCAGATGCGCGCACGCAGACGCGCCGCTACACGCAACTTCCGCGCTACTTCCGCTGGTTTTCCGATCACTGCGTACTGCGCCAGCTCGATGACTCGGACGCCGCGCGCATCCTCGACGCCGTGTTGCAGCCGGCGCTCGAACCGTGCGGCACCTTGGCGCCGCCGCGCAGCGGGTCCGAAGTCGAGCAGTTCGTGCGCGGCGCGCAAGCGGATTGGCAGCACGGCGCGCGCTACGCGATGGCGCTGATGCGCAAACAGACACATGAGTTTGTCGGCTGGATCGAACTGCGCGCGACCGCCGAACGCGCCACGTGGGTGCTCGACTGGTTCGTCCACCCCCGCTTCGCCGGCTCCGCGATCGCCGGCGAAGCCCTGACGGCGGCGGCCGACCTGATGTTCTCCGCGCTCGATGCGCAGCGGCTGCTCGCCAACTGCCCGCCCCGCCACTGCGCTTTCGAGCGGCTGCTCAACGACGCCGGCTTCATCGAGCTGGCGCCGGCCGGCAGCGTCGATCGCGCGACCGGTCGCCCGCGCCCGCACGCCGTCCACGAGCTCGGCCGCAGCGACTGGCTCGCGATGTGCCGCGAGCGCGAAGCGCTGCCTTCGCCGACGATCGGCGCGACCTTCGGGCGGCGCATGGAACTGGCGCTCGCCTAGACCGCTTTCTCCCTCCTCGAAAGAAACCCTGGGCGGCCCGCGCGCCGCCCGCTTTTTTGTCTGTTTGGCCCCCTCAGTCGCGACCGCGGTCGACGCTGAACCTGCCGGCGCCAAACGCCATCACCATCAGCATGCCGCCGATGATCGCGAGGTTCTTCCAGAACGCCAGCATCTCCGGATACTGCTTGTCGGCCGGCAGCGTCCAGTACGCATGGAAGATCAGCGTCGCCGCGGCCGTGAACACCGCGATGGCGAGCGCCGCCCAGCGTGCCTTCCAGCCGATGATCAACGCGATCCCGGCGACGACCTCGACGACGATCGCGATGGCAGCGCCCACCTCGGGCAGAGGAAGGCCCTTGGATGCGATATAGCCCGCCGTTGCCGCGAATCCGCCGATCTTGCCGATGCCGGACTTCACGAAAATCCCGGCGAGCGCGATGCGTCCGATCAGCGCGAACAGATCCTGCAGTTTCTTCATGGCGAGTCCCCTCCTTTTTATGGCAAGTCGAACACGAGCACTTCTGCGGCCTGGCCGAAGCGCAGCGCGACACTGCGCTCGGCGGAAATCATCGCCGCATCGCCGGCCGCCAGCGTATGCCCATTGACCGCGATTGCGCCGCGCGCCACATGCACGTAGGCGCGCCGCAGCGGCGCGAGCGTCAGATCGGCTGACTCGTGGGCGTCGAACAGCCCGACGTACATGCGCGCGTCCTGATGGATCGTCACCGCGCCGTCGGCTCCGTCGGGCGCGGCGACGAGCCGCAGCCGGCCGCGCTTGTCGGCTTCGTCGAAGTGCTTTTCCTCGTAACTCGGCGCGATGCCGGTCACGGACGGTTCGATCCAGATCTGCAGGAAGTGTGTCTCACGATCCTGCGCGTGATTGAACTCCGAGTGGCGCACACCGGTTCCGGCGGACATCCGTTGCACGTCGCCGGGGCGGATCACCGAGCCGTTGCCGAGGCTGTCTTCGTGCGCCAGCTCGCCCGCGAGCACGTAGCTCACGATCTCCATGTCGCGGTGGCCGTGCATTCCGAAACCGGCGCCCGGTGCGATTCGATCCTCGTTGATCACACGCAGCGGGCCGAATCCCATGTGCCGCGGATCGTAGTAGTCGGCGAACGAGAAGCTGTGGAAGGTACGCAGCCAGCCGTGGTCCGCATAGCCGCGTTCGGCACTGCGACGCAAGGTGATCATTTCGTTTCGGCTCCGGCAAAACTCGATCCGGCGCGACTCGGCTCGAAAGCAGCGGGCGCGCGGCCACGGTCGAAGTGCCGCATGTTGGGTCAAAACGCGCAGGCCGTCATCCACGACGTTCCCGTGGCGGGTCGGCGATCGGACGAGACGTCGCCCGCGAAAAGTCGGGCGCCTCCAGGGGCGGCAGCACGGCCCGCTGCGCTGACGCGCGCTTGCCGAGCGATCGGGCGAAGTCACGAACCTTGCGAGGCACGCTGCGTCGATCCGGCAGCCGCCCCCGGCTGCGGGGTCGTGGCGAACGCGTAGCGGTTCTTGCCCTTGAGCTTCGCCTCGTACATCGCCAGGTCCGCAAGCTGCAGCAGCCGCTCCAGATCGCGCCCCTGCTCGGGCGCGAGCGCGATGCCGAGGCTCGCCGAAACGGTGCCCGGTTGGGCGCCGGCGAGCAGGACCGGCTGCGCGACCGACTGCAGAATGCGCACGGCGATGCGCTCGACGTCGGTGCGCGTGCCGACGTCGGGGATCAGCATCGCGAACTCGTCGCCGCCGCGGCGCGCGACGGTGTCCTGCGGTCGCAGCACCCGCGCCAGTCGCAGAGCGACTTCGCGCAGCACCGTGTCGCCGACCTCGTGGCCGTACTGGTCGTTGATCTCCTTGAATCCGTCCAGGTCGATCGCGATGACCGCGCACTGCGAATTGCGAAGCGCGCTCGCCGCGAGCGCGGTGGCGGCGCGGGTCGCGAGCAGACGGCGGTTCGGCAGGCCGGTCAGCTCGTCGTGCTGCGCGTCGTGCAGCGCGTCGGCCTCGCGCCGGCGGATGTAATCGATGTCGGCCAGCACGAGCACGTATTCGCGCGGTGCGATCGACCGCACGGTCAACTGGCACCAAGCCGTCAGCCCGCCGGCACCCCGCGCGCCGCGCTGGATCTGCACCTCGCGAACGGTCGCGCGGTCCTCGGCGCGTGCGGCGTCGGCCGCGGCGGCGATCGCCTCCCACTCCTCGGGGGCGACGAAGAACTCGGCGATCGGCGTGCGCGCGAGCACCGCCGGCAGAACCTGCATCAGTTGCAGGAACGCATCGTTGCAACGGGCAACGCGGCCGTCCTTGACGACGGCGATCGCCTGTCCGGCGGCGTCGAGCACGGTGCGCTCGATGCGCAGCGCTTCGGCGAGCCGCCGCTCGCGCTGCTTGAGCATCGTCAGATCGGCGTTCATGCCGATCGCTCCCGCAAAGGCACCGTCGCCCGCCTTCAGCGGCACGGCGCTGACGGACACGATCAGCCGCTGGCCGTCCTTGGTCTGGTGCGTCATCTCGACGTCGCGCAGCGTCTGTCCGAGGCGCAGCGCTTCGAGCGCGCGGCGTGCCGTCCCCTGGTCGGCCTGCGTCGCGAGCAGCACATCGACCGGCCGGCCGATGAGTTCGTTCGGCTCGTAGCCGTAGATCTCGCGCGCCGCGCGGCGGCTCGCGAACGTGAAGTTGAGCTGCGCATCGCACGCCCAGATGAGACTGGTCGAGGCTTCGACCAGCGCCTTGTAGTGCGCCTTGCTCCGGCGCAGGCGGTCGATCTCCGAAAGCTGCTGCGGCGACGCGATGGTGTCGAGCACGAGCACCGCCGGCGCATCCGGCGCGCCCGACGGGAGTTCGGCGAGCGGCACGTACGGCAGCACGTGGCTGCGCAGAACGATGCGGCCGCCGGCGCGCGTGTGACGCGCATTGATCAGGTCGAAGGTCGGCCGTCCCTTCAGCGCTCGCGCGATCGCCTGCGTCAGCTCGTCGCGGGTGCGGTCGCGGAAACCGAAAGCGTCGATCCAGAGCGGGCGCGTCTCGGCCTGCTGCACGAGGCCCCAGCGCCAGGGATCCTTGCCGCGGAGCTGCGCAATGCGACCGCTGGCGTCGATCATCCACACCAGCACCGGCAGCCGTGCAAGCAGCTCGGCATCGGCGTCGGCGCTCGCCGGCGCGCCCGCGCCCCCGTCGGCGGGCGCGATCGTACCGATCAGCGGCGGCCACGCGCTCGTTGCGGCGCGCGCCACGCAGACGATGCGCATCTCACGCGCCTTGCCGGCAGGATCGAGCAGCGTGACGGTCTGATCGAACACCCGGCGGCTGCGCACCGCGGCGGCGTATGCCGCCGCCACGCGCTCCCGCTGCGCCGGGTCGACGGCGTGCAGCAGGGGAAACTCCAGCGGCCCGGCGGCCGGCGCGTCGGGCGCGATCAGTCCGGGCGGAAGGAACAGGCGCCCTTCGCCATCGCGATACCACGGCTCGCCCTGCTGGCCGACGATCCAGTCGGCGAAGCGGCGCGCGTCGTCGGCGAGCCGTCGTTCGGGCGCTTCAGCGGGCTGCGGGCCAGTCTTCGGCGGCGTCTCCAGCGGGCGCGTCAGCGCGATCACGAGCGCGGAGTCGGCGCGGCCCGGCTGCAGCACGCGCACGCGCCCGCTCCAACCCGTTCGTGCACCGGCGAGCGGCGTGACCTCGATCCCTCGGCCGTCGGCCACCGTGCGCAGCGGGTCGAGCGCTTCGAGCGGCTCGGCGCGCAGACATTCGTCGACGCGCAGGCCGATCAGCGCGCGCTCGGCGCGCCCGAGGAGCTGCGCCGCAGCGCTGTTCACCTCGGCGATGCGGCCGTTTCGCACGACGAGCACGGGAGACGGCACCGCACGGATCGCCATCGTCCAGCCCAAGCGCGTGCGGCCATCCGAAGGTGCGCGCAGTGTCCGTTCGGCCAGACGCAGGCGCAGCGCGGTATTGGCGTGGCCGATCCACCAGGTGGCGAGAAGCCATACCGGAAAGCCGACCGAGAAGGCGTCGAGCCGGAATCCGTTGCGGCTGACCACCAGCAGCGTCAACGCCGCCCAACCGGTGAAATACAACGCCCAGGCGCGCCGCCAGCCAGCGAGCGCGAGGGCCGAGAGCAGCAGCGCACCGCCGGCGGCGAACGCGATGCTGCTCGCGCCGGGGCGCTGCGGCGGCACGATCGAGCCGAGCAAGGCCGCCCACAGCATCAACTCGGCTGCGTAGCTGAGCAGGTAGAACTGGGCGGCGCGCGCGGCGGGCGTCACCGGGTGGCGCGCCTGCGCGTTCTCCGCCGCGACGACGAAACGCAGTCCGGCGTTGAGCGCGAAGGCGCCCAACCACCACCACACCGCGGGCGCGCGGTCGAGCGCGGCCAGCGCGGCGATCGCGCCGAACACGAACACGGCGAGCAGAAAGCGCCGTTCGAGCGCAAACGAAATGCGCAGATCGGCGGGCGTTGCGCTCGGTGTTCTGCGGCTGGCGCCGGCAGCAGCCTGTGTCTTGGACTGGGTCTCTTGCATCTCGGTCGCCGAGGCCGCGCCCGATCGGCCGTACTGCGGAGCAATCCGTACCAAATTCGGGGGACGGCCGCATGCTAGCGATGCCCCTGCGGGGGAGCAATTGCCGGACATCGGATCGGGGACAGTTACGACGCCCGGACGACGCGCAGCACGCCGTCCGCGCTTGTTATGTCTCCGCTCGTCGCCGGGCCGGTCGGATCGTCGCGACTCGTCCGGGCGCCGACACCGCATCCGGCGCCAGGGCGCGCCGATGCGAACCGGATGCAACGGCCACCGCTCGCGTTCGCGACGTATGTCGCCGCATCGGCGTCCGAGCACGGCCATGAGCCGCGCCCATGCACGGGCGATCGTGCTGCGCCGGCACGGGTACGATCCGACGTGCGAGCGCGACACCGCCGGACCGGGTGTCGACCCGCCGGCACCACGCCGGACACCGCCGATCGCCTTTCACGCCGTGCCGCCTGCCTACCGCGGTCGCTTTGCCCCTTCGCCCACCGGGCCGCTGCACGCCGGCTCGCTCGTCGCCGCGCTCGCGAGCTGGCTCGACGCGCGCGCGCATGCAGGCGCGTGGCTCGTCCGCATCGAGGACCTCGACCCGCCGCGCGAGGTCGCCGGGGCGGCCGCGGCGATCGTGCGCACGCTGGCGCGCTTCGGGTTCGAGTCGGACGAGCCGGTCGTCGCGCAGAGCCGGCGCGGCACGCTGTACGAAGCCGCCTTCGCACGCCTGCGCGCGGCGGGCCTCGTCTACCCGTGCACCTGCTCGCGCAAGGACATCGAAGAAGCGGCGCGCGCAGCCGCGCTGAAAGCGGGCGTCTACCCGGGCACGTGCCGGCGGCGGCCGGTCCGCGCGGGCACGCGACCGGCGTGGCGCGTGCGCGTTCCGGACGAAACGATCGCCTTCGACGATCGCGCGTGCGGGCGCTACTCGCAGGACCTCGCGCGCGAGGTCGGTGACTTCGTCGTGCAGCGGGCCGACGGTCCATGGGCGTATCAGCTCGCGGTCGTGGTGGACGACGACGAACAGCGCGTCACCGACGTCGTCCGCGGCGAGGATCTGCTCGACAACACGCCGCGTCAGATCTTCCTGCAGCGCGCGCTCGGGCTGGCGACGCCCCGCTACCTGCACGTGCCCGTCGTGACGAACGAACGCGGTGAAAAGCTCTCGAAGCAGACCGGCGCGCGCGCGCTGACTGACGACGTGCACGGCGAGCTCGAACGCGCCGCGCGCCATCTCGGGTTGCCGCGCATCGGCGCCGATACGCACGACGCGTTTCTGATCCGCGCGGTCGAGCTATGGCGCGAGCGTTGGGTCGCCGGCCCTACAATCGCGGCCCAGGAGGCGACCCGTGGCTGACGACACCGACATCCCGACGCTGCGCAGGATCCTGCACGACAGCCGCCGTATCGCGGTCGTCGGCATCTCCGCCGAGTGGCACCGGCCGAGTTACTTCGTCGGCAAGTACCTGCTCGAGCACGGCTACACGATGATCCCGGTCAACCCGAAATACGCCGAGGTGCTCGGCCGGCGCTGCTATCCCGATCTGCGGACGGCCGCGCGCGAAGCGGGGCCGATCGATCTGGTGGACTGCTTCCGCAAGAGCGAGGACATCCCGGCGCTGGCGGATGACGCGATCGCGATCGGCGCCAAGGTGTTGTGGATGCAACTGGGTGTGGTCAGCGAAGCCGCCGCCCGCAAGGCGCGCGCGGCGGGGCTGGCGGTCGTGATGGACCGCTGCGTGAAGATCGAGCACGGGCGGCTCTTCGGCGGTCTGAACTGGGCCGGCGTGAACACGCGCATCGTGTCGAGCAAGCGGCCGCGGCAGCTTCCCTACTGACCATGGACAGAAACTTCGGCATCGAAACCCTGTGCCTGCACGCGGGCCAGCTTCCGGACCCCGTGACCGGCAGCCGCGCGCAGCCGATCTACCAGACGACCAGCTACGTCTTCGACTCGGCCGATCACGCGGCGAGCCTGTTCAACCTGCAGACGTTCGGCAACGTCTACTCGCGCATCAGCAACCCGACGGTGGCGGTGTTCGAGGAGCGCGTCGCAGCGCTCGAAAACGGCCGCGCGGCGCTGGCGACCGCGAGCGGCATGGCCGCGCAACTGACCGCGATCCTGGCGATCGTGCAGCCGGGGAGCCACATCGTCGCTTCGTCGCTTCTTTACGGCGGCACGTACTCGCAGTTCGCGGTGACGCTGCCGAAGATGGGAATCGAAACGACCTTCGTCGATCCCGACGAGCCGGAGAACTTCCGCCGCGCGCTGAAGCCGAACACGCGGCTCGTCTACGGTGAAACGCTCGGCAATCCGAAGATCAACGTGCTCGACATCGAGCCGATCGCGCAGATCGCGCACGACGCCGGCATCCCGCTGATGATCGACAACACGATGGCCACTCCCTACCTGTGCCGGCCGTTCGACTGGGGCGCGGACATCGTCGTGCACTCGGCGACGAAGTACATGGGCGGCCACGGAACGACGATCGGGGGTGTCGTCGTCGAGCGCGGCAAGTTCGACTGGGGCAACGGCAAGTTCCCGGACATGGTGCTGCCGTCGAAGGGCTATCACGGCGTCAAGTTCTGGGAAACCTTCGGCGACTTCGCGTACACGATGAAGGCGCGTTTCGAGGTGCTGCGCGTGCACGGCGCGTCGCTGGCGCCGCTCTCGGCGTGGCTGCTGCTGCAGGGACTCGAAACGTTGCACGTGCGAATGGAGCGGCATGTGCAGAACGCGCGACGCGTGGCGCAGTTTCTCGAGGCGCACCCGCGCGTGGCGTGGGTCAACTGGCCGGGGCTCAAGACAAGCCCCTACTACCCGCTGGCGAAGAAGTACCTGCGTTCGATCGACGGCGAGCCCGGGGCGTCGAGCGTGCTGACATTCGGCATCGAGGGCGGCGCGGCGGCCGGCGAAAGATTCATCGACAGCCTGCAGTTCCTGTCGCACCTGGCGAACATCGGCGACGCGAAGTCGCTCGTCATCCATCCGGCATCGACGACGCACCGCCAGCTTTCGGAGGAAGAACAACGCGCCGCCGGCGTGCTGCCGGAGATGGTGCGGCTGTCGATCGGCATCGAGTCGATCGACGACATCCTGTGGGATCTGGAGCAGGCGCTGGCAAAGAGCGCCTGAGCGTCAACGCTTCGTTCCGCCGAGCAGCGCGGCGACTTTCGCCGGCTTGCGTTCGCCCGGTGCGCGCGAGCCGGCCGTCGCTTCCGAGGGTTCGCCTTCGGCCTCCGCCGGTTCGTACGGCTTCGTGAAGAAGTCGTCGACCGGTGCCGGCGCCGCGTAGGGGCGGCCGGCCGCGCGTTCGCTGCCGCGATGCGCACCGCGTTCGCCGCGGTCGCGCCGCTCGCGACGCTCGACACCGAGCGGCTTGATGTCGAACTTCTGCTTCGTGAGTCTCTCGATCGCCTGTACGTTGCGCTCGTCGGCGCCGGTCATCAGCATGATCGCCAGACCCTTCGCGCCCGCACGCCCGGTGCGACCGATCCGGTGTACGTAGTCCTCGGGGTTGAACGGCACGTCGTAGTTGATGACGACCGGCAGTTCGACGATGTCCAGTCCGCGAGCGGCGACGTCGGTCGCGACCAGCACCTCGATGTCGCCGCGTTTGAAGCCTTCGAGCGCCTTCATGCGCTCGTCCTGCGTCTTGTCGCCATGGATCGCGTCGGCGTTCACCCCCGCCTTCTGCAACTGACGCGCGAGCCGCCGGCACTCGATCTTGGCGTTGACGAACACCAGCACCTGCTTCATCGGTCCGCCGTCGGCGCCGCGCGTGCGCAGCAGGGTCAGCAGCGCCTCGGTCTTCTCCGATTCGTGGACCTTGAAGACCTCCTGCGTGATCAGCTCGGCGGTCGCGTTGCGGCGGGCGACTTCGATCAACACCGGATCGCGCAGGAAGTTGGCGGCGAGCTTCTTGATGTCCTCGGAAAACGTGGCCGAGAACATCAGGCTCTGCCGCTCCTTCGGCAGCAAATTCAGGATCCTCGAGATGTCCGGCAGAAAGCCCATGTCGAGCATCCGATCCGCCTCGTCGAGCACGACGATCTGCACCTGCGACAGGTTGGTGTTCTTCTGCTGGATGTGGTCGAGCAACCGGCCCGGCGTGGCGATCACGACCTCGCAGCCGCGGCGCAATGCCTCCGTTTGCGGGTCCATGTCCACACCGCCGTACACACAGGTCACGCGCAGCGCGGTCTTCGACGCGTACTTCTTGAGGTTCTCCGCCACCTGCTCGGCCAGTTCGCGCGTCGGCGTGAGCACCAGGCCGCGCACCGGATGGCGCGCCGGCGACATGCTCGTGTTGGCGTGCGGCAGCAGCCGCTGCAGCATCGGCAGGCCGAAGCCTGCCGTCTTGCCGGTGCCGGTCTGCGCCGCGCCCATCACGTCGCGGCCCTTGAGGACGACCGGAATCGCCTTGCTTTGGATCGGCGTGGGCGTCGTGTAGCCCATCTCCTTGACCGCCGCGACGATCAGCGGGTCAAGGCCGAAGTGATCGAAATCGTGATAGTCGGACATGTGCTGGTGGGCCGTGTTGGACTCGAACCAACGACCAAGGGAGCGAGCGCCGATGAGTCAGAGGCGCGAGCGAGTCCCCTGCGCAGCGCCGCCAGGCGCTCAGGGGACTCGGAGAAGGCGTCGGACATCGGTTTGGTGGGCCGTGTTGGACTCGAACCAACGACCAAGGGATTATGAGTCCCTTGCTCTAACCGACTGAGCTAACGGCCCCTTCGGCGAGCAGCGTATTCGATCCGACGGCCCGACCACGTCTTATTCCAGGAAGCTCTTGAGCTTGTCGCTGCGGCTCGGATGGCGCAGCTTGCGCAGCGCCTTCGCCTCGATCTGCCGGATGCGCTCGCGCGTGACGTCGAACTGCTTGCCGACCTCCTCCAGCGTATGGTCGGTCGACATCTCGATGCCGAAACGCATCCGCAGCACCTTCGCTTCACGCGGTGTCAGCGAATCCAGCACGTCCTTCGTGACCTCGGCCAGACTGTTGTACTGGGCAGCGTCAACCGGCGCGATCGTCGACGTGTCCTCGATGAAGTCGCCGAGATGCGAGTCGTCGTCGTCGCCGATCGGCGTCTCCATGCTGATCGGTTCCTTGGCGATCTTCAGGATCTTGCGGATCTTGTCTTCCGGCATTTCCATCTTCACCGCCAGCGTCGCCGGGTCGGGCTCCTGACCCGTCTCCTGCAGGATCTGACGGCTGATCCGGTTCATCTTGTTGATCGTCTCGATCATGTGCACGGGGATGCGGATCGTGCGCGCCTGATCCGCGATCGAGCGGGTGATCGCCTGCCGGATCCACCACGTTGCGTACGTCGAGAACTTGTAGCCGCGGCGATACTCGAATTTGTCGACCGCCTTCATCAGACCGATGTTGCCTTCCTGGATCAGGTCGAGGAACTGCAGACCGCGGTTCGTGTACTTCTTGGCGATCGAGATCACCAAGCGCAGGTTGGCTTCGGTCATCTCGCGTTTGGCCTTGCGCGCTTTCGCCTCGCCGGTGGCCATCTGTTTGTAGACCTCGCGCAGGTCTTTCAACGGCAACACGACGCGCTTCTGCAGGTCCGACAACTTGCTCTGCAGTTCATGCACCGCCGGCAGGTTGCGCTTGAGCACTTCGGAGTACGGGTGGCCGCCCTCCGCCTCGCGCGTGACCCAACGCGTGTTCGTCTCGTTGCCCGGGAAGTGCTTCAGGAAGTGCGGGCGCGGCATGCCGCACTTGTTGACCATGATCTCGTAGATCTGCTTCTCGAGGCTGCGCACCTCTTCGACCTGCGCGCGCAGCGTGTCGCACAGCTTCTCGACCATCTTGGCCGTGAAGCGCAGCGTCATCAGCTCGTCCTGGATCTTGTGCTGCGCCTTCACGTAACCCGGCGACTTGTAGCCCTCCTTCTCGAAGGCCACACGCATCTTCTCGAACAGCTTGGCGACGTGATCGAACTTCTCCAGCGCGCGCGCCTTCAGCTCTTCGAGCTGCGCCGCGGTCATGCCGGAGGCGCCGATGTCGGTGTTGTCTTCGCTTTCCTCGTCGTCATCGTCGGCGGCCGCACCCTTGCCGGTCGGGAAGTCCTCCGCCGCCGGGTCGACGAGACCGTCGACCACCTCGTCGATCGGCAGTTCTCCGGCGCGGATCTTCTCGGCGTGCTCCAGGATCTGCGCGATCGTCGTCGGGCAGGCCGAGATCGCCATCACCATGTGCTTCAGGCCGTCTTCGATGCGCTTGGCGATCTCGATCTCGCCCTCGCGCGTGAGCAGCTCCACCGACCCCATTTCGCGCATGTACATGCGGACCGGGTCGGTCGTGCGGCCGAACTCGGCGTCCACCGTGGACAGCGCCGCCTCGGCTTCTTCCTCGGCGTCCTCGTCGGTCGTCGCGGCCGGAACGTTCTCGTTCATCAGCAGCGTCTCGGCGTCGGGAGCCTGGTCAAAGACCTGGATGCCCATGTCGCCGAATGTGCTGATGATCGAGTCGATCGCCTCGGCGTCGACCAGATTGTCCGGCAGGTGGTCGTTGATCTCGGAATACGTCAGAAAGCCGCGCTCTTTGCCAAGCTTGATCAGCGCCTTGAGCTTGTTGCGGCGGGCTTCGAGGTCTTCCTCGGTGCCGTGGTAGCTGCGCTCCAGCGCCTCTTTGAGCGCTTTTTCCTTCGCGCGGCGGTCTTTGGCGCGCTGCTTGCCGCTGAGCTTCTCGACGATCTGAACGCTCGGGTCAACGACGTCGTCACCCGCCTCGGGAACGGCGTCCGCACTGCCTTCGCCGTTGCCCACGGACTCGTCGCTCGACTTCGGCTTGCGGCCGGGCCGCCCTTTCGCGACCGGCACGGTGGTCGCGGCGGGACGCGCCTTGACGCCCGCCGCCGTAGCGACGGGTTTCGCGTCCTTGGCCTTGGAATCGTCCACGCTGCCTTTCTTGGCAGCGATGCGTTCGATGGTTCCCGCTTTCGTTTCCGCCTTTTTCAATTCAACCTTCTTTGCTTCGGGTTTGACTTTGGAGGGCTTTTCAGTTCGACCGGACACAAGCTTTCCCCTTGCGACCTTCGTCGCCGCCGACCTGCTCGATGCTGCCGACTTCTTCATCGCCATCGGGTCACCTGTGTTCGTCGCCATTCACTGGGCGGCGTCGGCCGCCCGAATCCTCGGTTGCCTGTTGACGCAGTCTCACGGTCTCGACCGGTTGCCTCGAGCTGCCGCGCCGCTTCGTCCAGGCGCACAAGATGGGGGCGGCCTTTGTTCGCTCAATTGCCCGTGCCGCGAACGCACGTCCCGCCCGCTGCCTCTGGCCCCCGATCCGTGCAGACGCGAGCAGCCCTGCCGACAGAAGCCTGCCGCAACGCCTGCGCCGGCAAGCAGCACCGAGGATCGACGCGCGCCCGGGAAACCTCCGGGACGACTCGGTCGGCTGATCGGGTCGGCAGACTCTCAAGTGGCGTCTCCGGCGGAGCCCTAGGAGGCACACGCTCGGAGGGGTCCTAGGCAGCTTTACAAACGCAGCATTCTAGCAGAGCACCCCGCAAAAGCCAGGAAATTCAGCCCTTTGCGACCAACAGCGGCACAGCAGCCGGTGTCGCGTCAGCTCGGCCCGGCCCGGCGCGGCATCTGCTTAAGACGCACGCGCCGCTCGGAGAGTTCTCGAATGCGCTCCTTGGACTCCGGCGTCAACGGCTCGCGTACCAGCTCGGCGAGCTCGTTCTCGACTCGCCGCAGCTCGAGGGTCGCAAAGCCGGCGCGCAGATCCTCCCGCGCGGCCGAGGCGTCGCCTTCGAGCAGCAGGTCGCGTCCCGAGATTTCTCGGTAGGTGTCGGCGAACTCGCTGTCGGCCAAGGCCTCGACCAGCGCGCCCGGGCTCGTGCTTCCGACCAGCGTGGCGGTGCGCCAGATCTCCGCGATCTGGCGATCGATCGGCTGTTCCGCGCCGGCGAACTCCGCGGCGATTTGCGCGTTGAACTCGCGCGCCAGCTCGGGATAGGCGATCAGGTGCTGCAGGATCCGCGCTTTTAGGTCCTCGACCTCGGCACTGCGGCGCGGCGGACTCGCGGGGCGACGCGCATCGGGCAGCCTGCGCCACGGCTTCAGGCCGAACAGCGATTCGAGGTCGGCTGGCGGCGTCCGGGCCGCTTCGGCCAGCTCGCGGATCAGTTGCATCCGGAGCGCTGCCGGCGGCATGGACGCGAGCAGCGGCTTCGCCTGCGCCACGAGTGCGGCCCGATCCTCGGCCTGTTCCAGGTCCTTGCCATCCGCCAGGCTCGCGACGAACCAGCGCGAAAGCGGCATCGCGCGCGCGAGTTGGTCCTCGAAAGCCGCTGCCCCACCGGAGCGGACGAGGCTGTCGGGATCCTCGCCCTCGGGCAGCAGCACGAAGCTCGCGCGCTTGGTGTCGGCGATCACCGGCAGCGTGGCCTCGAGCGCGCGGCGAGCCGCCTTGCGACCGGCGGCGTCGCCGTCGAACGCGAAAATGACCTGATCGGTCAGCCGCAGCAGCACGCCGACGTGGTGCGCGGTGATCGCGGTACCCAGTGCCGCGACGCATTCTTCGAAACCCGCCTGCGCGAGCTGGATCACGTCCATGTAACCCTCGCAGACGATCACTCGCTGGCGCCGGCGGATCGCCTCCTGCGCCTCGAACAGCCCGTACAGCTCCTGCCCTTTGTGAAAGACGGGCGTCTCGGGCGAATTGAGGTACTTCGGCTCGCCGCCGTCGAGCACACGCGCCCCGAACCCGATCACTGCGCCGCGCCGGTTGCGAATCGGGAACATCACGCGGCCGCGAAAGCGGTCGTAGCGCTTGCCTTCGTCGCCGACGATGACCAGCCCTGCCTCGACGAGTCGCGGATCCTCGTACGTGTCGAAAGTCTCGCGCAGCGGCTGCCACGCGTCGGGCGCGTAGCCGAGGGCGAAGCGCGCGGCGGTCTGCCCGGTCAGACCGCGACGCTTCAGGTACTCGATCGCGGCGGGCGCATCCTTGAGCTTGCGGCGGTAGTAGTCGCTCGCCCGTTGCAGCGCCTCGGTCAACCCACGGACGCGCGTGGCGCCTTCGCGCTCGGACGTGCTGTCCTCGGGCACCTGCATGCCGACCTGCTGCGCAAGCTCGCGGATCGCCTCCGTGTAGGCGAGCCCGCGGTGATCCATCAGAAAGCCGATCGCGCTGCCGTGCGCGCCGCAGCCGAAGCAGTGAAAGAACTGCTTCGACGGGCTGACCGTGAACGACGGCGTCTTCTCGCCGTGAAACGGGCACAGGCCGACATGGTTCTGGCCGGCCTTTTTCAGAGCGACGTAACGGCCGATGACGTCGACGATGTCGACGCGTGCGAGCAGATCCTGGATGAAACCCCGTGGAATCACGGGCGCATTATCCGCACCCGACCGGACGGCTCAGGCGCCGAGCTTGCTCTTGACGAGCGCCGAGACCTTGCCCATGTCGGCACGGCCGGCGACGCGCGGCTTCAGCAGGGCCATGACTTTGCCCATCGCCTGCGGACCGGCGGCGCCGGACTCCGCGATCGCCGCGTCGACCATGGCGGCCAGCTCGCTCTCGGATAGCTGCTGCGGCAGATAGCCCATGAGCAGGTCGAGCTCGGCCTTTTCCTTCTCCACCAGATCCGTGCGGCCCGCCTTGGCGAACTGCTCGATCGAGTCGCGCCGCTGTTTGATCAGCTTTTCGACGATCGAGGTGACCGCGGCATCGTCGGCGACGATGCGCTCGTCGACCTCCTTTTGCTTGATCGCCGCCAGCAGCAGCCGGATCGCCGACAGCCGCGCGGCATCCTTCGCGCGCAGCGCGGCCTTCATGTCTTCGTTGATGCGGTCTTTCAGGTTCATGCAAGCGAAAGCGCGCCCGAAGGCGCGCTATCCGAGGATGCCGGCAGGATATCGGTCCTAGTAGAGCTTCTTGGGCAGCATCTGGCTGCGCAGCCGCTTGAAATGGCGCTTGATCGCCGCCGACTTTTTGCGTTTGCGCTCGGCCGTCGGCTTCTCGTAGAACTCGCGGGCGCGCAGTTCGGTCAGCAGGCCGCTTTTTTCGATCGTGCGCTTGAAGCGACGCAAGGCGACTTCGAAGGGCTCGTTTTCCTTGACGCGAATCGTGGGCATGAAAATCCTGAGGATGCCGGCAGAAAGGCGCGCAGTTTACCCGCAGTCGCTACGGGGCGCAAAGCCGAGTCAGCGCCAGGCAGCCATGACCCGGGGGCGGCGGCGAGCCCCGCAGCCCCCGGCTAGACTCGCTCGCCTATGCTGATCCTCGGCATCGAGACCTCGTGCGACGAAACCGGGCTGGCGCTGTACGACAGCGACGCCGGGCTGCTCGCGCATCGCGTGCACTCCCAAGTCGACATGCACCGCGCCTATGGCGGCGTCGTGCCGGAGCTCGCCTCGCGCGACCACATCCGGCGGGTGCTTCCGCTGCTCGACGAAGTGCTGGCCGCGTCGGCCCGATCGCGCCTCGACATCGACGCGATCGCCGTCACCGAAGGGCCGGGGCTGGCGGGGGCGCTGCTGGTCGGCGCCGGGGTCGCGTACGGGCTCGGGTACGCGCTCGGCAAGCCGGTGGTCGGCGTCCACCACCTCGAAGGTCATCTGTTGTCCCCGCTGCTGGCCCGACCCGCGCCCGCCTTTCCTTTTGTCGCGCTGCTCGTGTCGGGCGGGCACACCCAATTGATGCGCGTCGGCGGCTTGGGCGACTACGAGCTGCTCGGCGAGACCCTCGACGACGCAGCCGGCGAAGCCTTCGACAAGACCGCACAACTGCTCGGCCTCGGCTATCCGGGCGGCCCGGCGGTATCGCGCCTCGCCGAGTTCGGCGTGGACGGCGCGCTTCACCTGCCGCGCCCGCTGATCCACAGCGGAGACTTGAACTTCAGCTTCAGCGGACTGAAGACCGCCGTGCTGACGGCGACGCAACGCGCCGGCAATCTATGCGAGCAGGTGCGCGCGGACATCGCACGCGCGTTTGTCGCTGCCGTGGTCGACGTGCTGGCGACAAAGGCGATGGCGGCGCTGGATCGGACCGGGCTCGATACGCTGGTGGTCGCCGGCGGCGTCGGCGCCAACGCGCAATTGCGCGCCCGTCTGCGGGACGAAGCGAGCCGGCGCGGCGTGCAGCTGTACTTCCCTCCGGCGGACCTGTGCACCGACAACGGGGCCATGATCGCGCTGGCTGGCCTGGCGCGCCTGCAGGCGGGCGCCGGCACGCGCAGCGGCGCCTTCAGCGTACGGCCGCGCTGGCCCCTCGGGTCGTGAGCGTCAGTGCCGCGGGCCGGGCGCGGCGTGCGGCTTCTCGCCGATCCTGCGCTCCTTGCCGGCCATCAGGTTGACGATGTTGCGCTGGTGCCGAATCACCAGAAGGATGCTCATCGCGACAAACGCGACGAGCAGCGCGTCGAAGCCCCAGGCGAACGCGTAGAACAGCGGCGTCAGCGCGGCGGCCAGGATCGAAGCCAGCGACGAGTAGCGGAAGAACAGCGCGATCAGCAGCCACACGACACACGCGGCCAGGCCGAGCCACGGATTGAGCGCCAGAACGACGCCGAGAAAAGTCGCCACGCCCTTTCCGCCCTGAAAGCGGAAGAACACCGGATAGAGGTGGCCGACGAACGCGCCGAACCCCGTCAGCGCGACGCCGAACTCCCCCACGCCGAGCGGTGCCCCGTAGCGTTTGGCCAGCCACACTGCAACCGCGCCCTTCGCGGCGTCGCCCACGAGCGTCAGCCCGGCGGCGAGCTTGCTGCCCGTGCGCAGGACGTTGGTCGCGCCGGGATTCTTCGAACCGTAGGAGCGCGGATCGGCAAGCCCCATCACTCGGCTGACGACCACCGCAAACGAAATCGACCCCAGCAGATAGCCGCAAGCCGCGGCGACGAGGTCAGCGATCCAGCCCATTTTTAATCTCCGTCCTAGTCGAGCAGTGCGCAGTCGACCGCTGTCGCGCCGAGCGCGGTGGTCAGCACCGCCGGGTCGATCCCGACCAGATAGCCGCGTCGCCCGCCGTTGATCAGGATGCGCGGCAGCGCGAGCACGCTGCGCTCGACGAAAACCGGCAGCGCCTTGCGCGTACCGAATGGCGAGGTTCCACCGACTTGGTAGCCCGTGTGCCGCTGCGCGACTTCGGGCGCGCACGGCTCGATGCGCTTGCGGCCGATCTGGCGCGCCAGGTTCTTGGTCGACACCTTGCGGTCGCCGTGCATCAGCACGATCAGCGGCCTGCCTGTTTCGTCTTCCATCACGAGCGTCTTGACGATCTCGTGCTCGGGCACGCCGAGCGCACGCGATGATTCCGCGGTTCCGCCGTGCTCGACGTACTCGTACACGTGCTCGGTAAAGGCGACGCCGCGGCGCTTGAGCCATTGAGTCGCAGGAGTCTCGGAAACGTGCGGCAGCTTCACCATCGCGCGCCGCAGTTTAGCGGCGCCGCCGGCCATCAGCCGCGCGGATGGTGCTGCGAGTGCAGCGCCTTGAGCCGTTCGCGCGCGACGTGCGTGTAGATCTGCGTGGTCGAGATATCGGCGTGGCCCAGCATCATCTGCACTGCGCGCAAGTCGGCGCCGTGGTTCAGCAGATGCGTGGCGAACGCGTGCCGCAGGCCGTGCGGCGACAGCGGCGCGTCGATTCTCGCAAGCCGCGCATAGCGTTTGATCAGCCGCCAGAACATCTGGCGCGTCATCGGCTGTGCGCGGCGCGTGACGAACACGGCATCGGCCGCCGCGCCGCGCAGCAGCACGCCGCGCCCCTGCGCCAGATACCGATCGACCCAGCGGCGCGCCTCCTCGCCGAGCGGAACGACGCGCTCCTTGCCCCCCTTGCCGAACACACGGACGAGCCCGTCGGTGAGCGACAGTTCGATCAGGCGCAGCGCCACCAGCTCCGACACGCGCAGTCCGGTCGCGTACAGCAGCTCGAGCATCGCCCGGTCGCGCAGCCCGAGTGGCGTTTCGACATCGGGCGCCGCCAGTAGAGCCTCGACCTGCGCCTCGCTGATCGCCTTCGGAAAACGCGCCGGGCGCTTGGCGTTGGCCAGCCGCAGCGTCGGGTCCGCACCGATCCGTCCTTCGCGCAGGGCCCATCGGTAGAAGCGGCGAAAGCTCGCGAGCCTTCGGTTCGCCGTCGACGCGCGCGTGGCCGCATGCTGTGCCGCAAGGAACGAAGACAGGTCGGCTTCGGTGGCCGCCAAAAGCGCGCGCCGATCACGCGCAAGCCACGCCGAGAGCGCCTGCAGGTCGCGCCGGTACGCCGCGAGCGAGTTGGCCGCCAGCCCGTCCTCGAGCCAGAGCGCATCGACGAAGGCGTCGATCAGCGGATCCGTGCCGCCTGATCCCCGGTTTCGGTCCGCACTGCCCGCGCCGGCCTGCCGCATCGCTCGTCGCGGCGTTCAGCCGCCGAGCATCCCCTTCTTCAGGTCGGCGTCGGCCGGACGATCGCCGAGCCAGATCCGCAGCACAGCCGCGAAAAAGTCCTCCCCGGGGATCGGATTGCCGCGCGGCTGGCCGTTGACGACGATGCGCGTGCCAGCGTCCGGCACGAACTCGAAGAAGATCGCGTCGCCCTTCTTCGCCTCGCCGATCGCTTTCAAGTTCGCAGCCAACGCGTCGGCTTGCGCCTTGAACGCAGCAAGCTGCTGCTCGGTGTGGTTGGCCTTCAGCCCATCGGCCAGCGACGTCGCGAACGTGTCGGCGTCGACGTTGCGCAGCATGTGGATCGCGACGCGACGCGGCCCCTTCTGCGCGAGCAGGACGTTCGGATCGGCCGACTTCTGCGGCACGTACAGCCCGGCGACGTAGACCTTGAAGATCACTCGCGTGCGGATCCCCGCGCCGTTCAGTTGCAGCGTCTGCCCGCCGACCTGCACCGTCGGCTCGAACTTCACGCCTTCGATCTCGATCGGCTGCGCGCGTGCGCCGCCCCCGATGCCGATACCCAGTGCGACTGCCAGAACTGCCAGGCCCTTGTTCATCGCGGTCTCCTCGTGGTCCTGATGCTGCGTTCGGTAGGTGTCAATGGCTCAGGCACTCGCAGGGTTGACCGGCTCGCGGCCGGCCCCCAGCCCCTTCGGCAGCGGGAACGTGACGTTCTCGGCCGCGCCCTGCAGCGTTCGCACGGTACTCGCGCCCAGGGCCTTGAGCCGCGCGAGCGTCTCCTGCACGAGCACTTCGGGCGCGGACGCGCCGGCGGTGACACCGACGCGCGCGCGGCCTTCGAGCCAGGCGCGATCGATACCCTCGGCCGAGTCGACGAGGTAGGCCGGGACACCGAAGCGCTCGGCGACCTCACGCAGGCGGTTCGAGTTCGAGCTGGTCGGGCTGCCGATCACGATCACGACATCGACCTGCGGCGTCATGAACTTCACCGCGTCTTGGCGGTTCTGCGTCGCGTAGCAGATGTCGGCCTTCTTCGGCTCGGCAATGTGCGGGAAACGCCGCTTCAGCGCTGCCACGATCGCGGCCGCATCGTCGATCGAAAGCGTCGTTTGCGTCACGTACGCGAGCCGCTCGGGGTCGCGTACCTGGAGCCGCTCGACGTCGGCGACGGTCTCGACGAGGTACATGCCGTCGTCGGCCTGCCCCATCGTTCCCTCGACTTCCGGGTGGCCGACGTGGCCGATCATCACGATCTCGCGCCCCTGCACGCGCATCTTCGCCACCTCGACGTGCACCTTGGTGACGAGCGGGCAGGTCGCGTCGAACACGCGCAGGCCGCGCGCGTGCGCCTCGCGCTGAACCGCCTTGGATACGCCGTGCGCCGAGAACACGACGATCGACCCGGGCGGGATCGCGTCCAGTTCCTCGACGAACACCGCGCCCTTGGCGCGCAGGTCGGACACGACGTGGGTGTTGTGGACGATCTCGTGCTTCACGTAGATCGGCGCGCCGTGAATGGCGAGCGCGCGCTCGACGATCTCGATCGCGCGATCCACACCCGCGCAGAAACCGCGCGGCTGGGCGAGCAGGACTTCCATCTACAGCACTCCGATCACGTGCACCGAAAACCTGAGCGGCCGCCCGGCGAGCGGATGGTTGAAGTCCACGACGACGCGGTGCTCGCCGTGCTCGGTGAGCACGCCCGCAAAGCGCCCGCCCTCGGGGGCGTTGAACTCGACCACGTCGCCGGGAGCGTAGTCGCCGTGGGCTGCGGCATTCGCATCGAAAGCGGCGCGCGACAGCGACTGAACGAGCTGCGGGTTGCGCTTGCCGAAAACATCGTCGGGCAGATCGAAGGTCGCCTGCGCACCCTCTTCGAGCCCGAGCAGGCACGCTTCCAGCGACGGCGCGAACTGCCCGGCGCCCACCTGAAGCGTCGCGGGACTGGCACCGAACGTGCTGACGACCTCACGCTCGACACCATCGCCGGTCACCGCGAGGCGATAATGCAACGTCACGTGCGAACCGGCGGCGATCTTGGACATGGATCTCGGGGGTGGTCCGGCGATGCTTGATTCGGTTCGATTCTAGCCAACGGCGCTCCCATGGCGATCAAGGATTGGCCCGAATCGGAACGACCGCGCGAGCGTCTGCTCGCGCACGGCCCGAACGCGCTGACCGAAGCGGAATTGCTCGCCGTCTTTTTGCGCACCGGCGCACCCGGTCGAAGCGTCCTGGAACTGGCGCGCGAGGCGCTCGATCGCTTCGGCGGGCTGAACGGACTGATCGGCGCGCCGCGCGCCGAAGTCGAGCAGCTCGCGGGCTTCGGGCCGGCCAAGTACGCGCAACTTCAAGCCGTGCTCGAACTGGCCCGCCGTGCGCTGCGCGAGGACGTCAAGAGGGAAGCGTTGCTGAACTCGCCGCATAAGGTGCGCGACTATCTGCGGCTCACGCTCGCCCATCTCCAGCACGAAGTCTTCGTCGCGCTCTTTCTGGACGCCCAGAACCGGTTGATCGCGCACGACGAGCTGTTCCGCGGCACGCTGACGCAAACCAGCGTCTACCCGAGGGAAGTCGTCAAACAGGCGCTGCGGCACAACGCAGGCGCGGTGATCTTCGCGCACAACCACCCATCGGGTGTGGCCGAACCGAGCCGGGCCGACGAACTTCTGACCCGAACCCTGAAGACCGCGCTGGAGCTGGTCGACGTCCGCGTGCTCGACCATATCGTCGTGGCCGGGTCGACCAGTACGTCCTTTGCCGAGCGCGGGCTGCTCTGAGCGTGGTCCCGCGCGCTGCGGCTTGGCGGTGCGGTTCGTTTTCTCTTACAATGCGCGGCTTTCCAACGTCCGGCTGGCGCCGGAACCACGCACGCACAGGAGTCTGCGATGGCACGCGTATGTCAAGTCACCGGCAAGGCGCCGATGGTCGGCCATCACGTCTCGCACGCCAACAACAAGACCAAGCGCCGTTTCCTGCCCAACCTGCAGTACCGCCGCTTCTGGGTCGAAAGCGAGAACCGCTGGGTTCGCCTGCGCGTGACCAATGCGGCGCTGCGCACGATCGACAAATACGGCATCGACGCCGTGCTCGCCGACCTGCGCGCGCGCGGTGCAGTCTGAGGATCGAGGAGCACAGCATGGCCAAGGGCGCCCGCGAAAAGATCAAACTCGAGTCGACGGCCGGGACCGGCCATTTCTACACGACGACCAAGAACAAGCGCACGACGCCGGACAAGCTGGCGCTCATGAAGTACGACCCGGTCGCGCGCAAGCACGTGCAGTACAAGGAAACGAAGCTGAAGTAGGCGGTAGGCGCGAATCGCTTGCCAGCGGCCCGGCACATGCCGGGCTTTGTTCATTCGCGCGACGATGTGTCACGCGCGTGCCGCGCCGCGTTCCAAAGCCGATACGCATCGCCCGCACCGGCTATGACGGCGCCAGCCGCGATGGCCGACCCCGTGCGATCACGGTGGCGGCGCGCGTCGGTTTGTCCCGCACTCGCGCTCCTCTCGCGGGTGTCCCGATGCTCGAAGTCCACGGCTTGGACCAGCGCCACGGTGCGCGCGTCGCGCTCGCCGGTGTCTCGCTGCGACTGCCCGCGCACCAGTCCCCCGCGCTGCCCGGTCCGAATGGGGCCGGCAAGACCACGCTGTTCCAGGTCCTCACCGGGATGCTTGCCGCCGACGCGGGCGAGGTGCTCGTCGCCGGCATCTCGCTGCGCGACAACGCGCCGGCGGCGTGGCGTCGCATCGGCGTCGTCTTCCAGCAGCCCGCGCTCGACTTGACGGTGCGGCGCAGCCTGCTGTTGTAGGAGGGTCGGCCTGCGCGGGCCGACGGTGCGGCAGGCAGAACATCGCATCGCCGCCGGCTGTTCGCAGTTCGGCATCGCGGCGCAGTTGCACCGCAGGGCGCGCGAACTGCCGGGCGGCACGCGGCGCAAGGTCGAGCGGGTACGCGCGCCGCTTCATCGACCCGCGGTGCTGTTGATGGGCGAAGCGGCCGTGCGGTTGGCTCCGAAGTCGCCGCGCGATCCGCTCGGCGCGACTCGCCGCAAATGAACGGGCACGGCACGCGCGTGCGGCGGGCCACGCACTGGGTCGAGGATGCCGGGTTGGCGGACCGCGTGCCCGTGCTGCATCGGCAAGCTGCCTGCCCGCGGCGCACCGGCCAATGGCGCACGCACGCTCGGCGGACCCACTCTCGAAGATGCCTGTGCCGGGCCACGTCGGCGGCAGCAGCGGCGTGAAGATCGCTTGCCAGGGAGAACGACGTGCACACGCGGCGACTGATCAGCAGTCGGTTGCTCGGTGCGCTTGCCGCGGCGGCGGCCGCGCAGGCCGAAGGCAGCGGATCGGCGTTCGTCTCAAACGACAAGGATCACGCGCTGACGATGGTCGACGTGAAGACGTTGGCGGTGGTCGGCACGCCTCCAACGTGGCGAAGTGCGACCAGGATCCCGCCTATCCCGGTCCGGCCGAGTATGCGCGCGCGTGCCGCGAGGCGTTCGCCCAGGAACGCCGCGTCGGCGAACGCATGGGGCTGCTGCGCACCGAAAGCTGAGCCCCAAAAGACAACGCGCCCGCAGGCGCGCTGTTTGCCGGGTCCGCTGCCTACGCGGCAGCGGGCGCGTAACTGCGGATGCGCAGCGCGACGTCCTGCAGCGCGCGAATTCCGCTCGCCTCGGCGCGCGCTATCCAGTCCTGCAGATGTGCGAGCATCTGGTCGCGCGACGCGCTCGAGCGCTCCCAGATCGCTTTCAGCTCCGCGCGCATGTCCACCAGCGTCTGCAGAACGCGGCTGTGCGCGAGCACTTCGGTCAGCGTCTGCCGCTGCGGCTCGGGCAGCACGGCCACGTCGCTCTTGTGCAGCCAGCGCTTGACGGCCGCGAATCGGCTGAGTTCCGCCGCCGACAGTCGCATCCTGCGCAGCTCGTCGGCGTACGCGCGCCGCAGATCGCGCGTGTAGCGCGCCAGCAGATCGTAGCGGTTGTTGATCACGGCCTGCAGCGTCTCCAGGTCGATCACGCGTTTCGGTTCGGCGACCTTCGGCACCGGCGCGACGCGCAGCACCTTGGCCAGGCCCAAGGTCTCAAGGACGCGGATGTAGAGCCATCCGAGATCGAACTCGTACCACTTCGACGACAGCTTGGCTGATGTCGGGAAGGTGTGATGGTTGTTGTGAAGTTCCTCGCCGCCGATCAGGATGCCCCACGGCGAAATGTTCGTGCTGGCGTCCGGCGCGTCGTAGTTGCGGTAACCCCAGAAGTGGCCGAGCCCGTTGATGACGCCGGCCGCGAAGAACGGGATCCACATCATCTGCACCGCCCACACCGCGATGCCCGCGGCACCGAACAGCACGAGGTCGATGCCGAGCATGATGCCCACACCCTGCCAGGTGAAGCGCGAATAGACGTTGCGCTCGACCCAGTCGTTCGGCGTGCCGTGGCCGTACTTGGCGAGCGTTTCGCGGTTCTTGGCCTCGGCCATGTAAAGCTCGGCGCCCTGCCACATCACGGTCTTCAGCCCGCGCGTCTGGGGACTGTGCGGATCGTCGTTGGTTTCGCACTTGGCGTGGTGCTTGCGGTGGATCGCGACCCACTCCTTGGTCTGCATGCCGGTCGTCAGCCACAGCCAGAAACGGAAAAAGTGAGCCGCGATCGGGTGCAGGTCGAGCCCGCGGTGCGCCTGCGAGCGATGAAGGAAGATCGTGACCGAGGCGATCGTCACGTGCGTCAGCGCGAGCGTGGCGAGCACGACCTGCCAACCGCTGAGGCCGAGCAATCCTCCGTCGAGGAATTCGAACAAATACATGCTTGCTCCAAGAGACGGTGCGCCCTGCGCAGGGCGGCACTCGTAGGGGTGAGAACCGGTGGCATTGTACCCGCGCACCCGGTCGGCGCCATCGGTCCGATTCGACCCCTATTCCCTGGGCGATCGGGCGTTTTCCATCAGGCGTTTCGGGCCGGCGTGGCGGGCATCTGGACGATGCGCACGTCGCGTTGCGGAAACGGGATTTCGATACCGTTTTCGCGGAACAGCCGCAGGATCTCGCGGTTCACTTCGGAGGTCACGTTCAGCCGACCGTTCTCCGGGTCGGCGATCCAGAAGGTCAGCGCCAGATTCAGCCCGTCGGCCCCGAAGTCCGCGAGCGCGGCACCCGGCACCGGGTCGGCGAGCACGCGCGGGCTCACGCGGGCGGCCTGACGCAGCAACTCGAGCGCGCGGTCGACGTCGCTCGCATAGCTCACCTGCACGTCGCAGCGGAGGAGCACCTTGCGGTCCGTATAGCTCTGATTCGTGACCGGTTCGGCGACGAGCCTCTCGTTCGGGACGATCGCCTCGGTGCCGTCCAACGCGCGGATCACGGTGTAACGCGTGTTGATCTGCGTGACGATGCCGGTGTGTTTGTCGACCGTGATCAGATCGCCGATGCGCAGCGACTTGTCGAGCAGGATGATGAAGCCCGACACGTAGTTGCTGGCGATGCGCTGCAGGCCCAGGCCCAGGCCGACGCCGAGCGCCCCGCCGAACACCGACAGCACCGTCAGGTCGATGCCGACGGTCGACAGGCCGAGCAGCACGGCGACGACCAGCAGCAGCGCCTTCAACGCCCGCGAGGCGACCACGCGCAGGTTGGGCTCCAACTGCTGCGCCCGCATCAGCCGCGCCTCGAGCGCGGAGCCGATCCACAACGCCGCCAGCAGCGTGACGAGCACCGACAGCGCACCCATCGCGACGACCCACAGCGACACCCTCGATGCGCCGACCGGGATCTTGGTCGCGTCGAGCCACTCGACGACGTCGCCGAGCACGCCGGTCACGTGCAGCGCGACGATCAGCCAGATCGCCAGCGCGATCACCCGTTCTGAAGCGGCGATGAAAGCCAGATTCGAGAAGACGCGCCGCAGCACGTAGACGAGCAGCCGGATCAGCGCCATCGCCGCCAGAAGCGTCAGCGCGAGCCGCAGCAGCCGCGCGTCGGCCGCACGCGTCAGCACGCCGGAAATTCGCAATGCCGCTTCGCCGGCGACGAGCAGCACCAGCGCCGCGACCGGAAACGCGAGGCGCCGCACGCCGTCGATCGAGAAACGCAGCGCGTCGATCGCCGCGCCGCTGCGCGTCGTCGCCGCAGCGAGGCGTGCTCCGATGCGCCGGCGCACCAGTCCCGACACGATCCGGCCGCCGGCCACCGCGACGACGATCACGACCAGCGTCCAGAAGTGCTGCGGACGCGCCAGTCCCTCGGCGAGCGCCTGCAGCAACGCCTCGAGCGGCGAATCCCTCATCGGCGGCGCTCCAGCACGGCGGCGAAGAAACCGTCGGTGCCGTGCAGATGCGGCAGCATCACGAACCACGGCGCATGGCGTTCGGCGTGGTCGATCGCGATGCCCTGTGCCTGCAGCACTTCGGCTGCCGGGACGACGGCGAAGTTCGGGTGCTCGGCAAGAAAGCTCTCGACGACTTCCTGATTCTCGGTGGCGAGCAGCGAACAGGTCGCATAGACGAGCCGGCCGCCGGCTTTGGCGAGCCGCGCCGCCGCGCGCAGCACGCTGGCCTGCACCGCATTGACTCGCGCCAGTTCGTTCTCGTCGAAGCGCCACTTCAGGTCCGGATTGCGCCGAAGCGTCCCGCTGCCCGAGCACGGCGCATCGACCAGCACGCGGTCGATCTTGCCGGCGATCCGCTTCACGCGCGCGTCGTTTTCGCTCGCGATCGCGGCCGGATGCACGTTCGACAGGCCGCTGCGCTTGAGCCGCGGGCCGAGTCCAGCGAGCCGCTTGGCATGGATGTCGAAGGCGTAGATACGGCCGGTCGACTTCATCAGGCAGCCGAGCGCCAGCGTCTTGCCGCCCGCGCCGGCGCAGAAGTCGACCACCATCGAGCCGCGCCTTGGTGCCACCAGCCGTGCCACGAGCTGACTGCCCTCATCCTGCACCTCGACGAGCCCGTCCTGGTACAGCGGCCAGCGCGTCAGCGCCGGCTTCTCGAACAGGCGGATGCCGTCCGGCGAGTACCGCGTCGGCTCGGCTGCCAGCGGACCGTGCTGACGCGTGGCCGAACGCAGTTCGGCCAGAACGCGGTCGCGCTCGGCCTTCAACGTGTTGACGCGCAGGTCGAGCGGCGCCGGTTCGATCAGCGCCGCGAACAGCGCCTCGGCGTCGTGGTACTGCGCGGTCATCCGCTGGAACAGCCACAACGGCACCTCGGCGCGGATCGCGCTCGGCGCGCTGGACAAGTCGAGCGCGAGCGCGTTGCGCACCGCGCGCTCGTCGCCCCTGAGCGCGCGGGCATCGAGCGCCGCGAGCCCGTGCTGGCGCGCCAGCGTCACCAGCGCGGCGAGCCTGGGGGCGCGTTCGGGATGCGCCGGTTGCAGCATCCACTTCAGGCTGGCGTAGCGGCGCAACGCATGAAAGACGCCTTCTGCGATCAGGCTGCGGTCGCGGCTGCCGAGCTTTGCGCGCTGCTTGAAGTAGCGCGACATCACCGCGTCGGCGGGTGCGTCGAAGCGCAGCACCTGCGCGAGCAGCGCCGCCAGATGATCGACGACGAGCGACGTGATCCGCGTTGCGTTCATCGGGCGAACAGTGCGAGCTCGGCGGGATCGACGCCCTCGACCACGGCGCGTCCGCGTGCGAGCCGCACGCGGCCTTCGACGACCCAGCGAACACAGCGCGGCAACAGCCGGTGCTCCTGCGCGAGCACGCGCGCGGCGAGCGCCTCTTCGGTGTCGTCCGGCCGCACCGGGACGACCGCCTGCGCGATGATCGCGCCGGCATCGACGTCGTTGGACACGAAGTGCACGGTCGCACCGTGCACGCGCACGCCCGCGGCGAGCGCCTTGCGGTGCGTTGCCAGCCCGGGAAACATCGGCAGCAGCGACGGGTGGATGTTGATGAGACGGCCCTCGTAGTGCTCGACGAAGTGCGGGGTCAGCACGCGCATGAAGCCGGCCAGCACGACCAGCGCCGGCGCGTGCGCGTCGATCGCTTCGGCGAGCGCGGCGTCGAACGCCTCGCGCGACGCAAAGCGTCCGTGCTCGATCACCCGCGCGGGCACGCCGAAGCCGCGCGCGACCGCAAGCCCAGGCGCCTCGGCACGGTTGCTGACGACGGCCGCGACGCGCGCAGCGAGCGCGCTTTCCCAGCGCTCGTCGCGCGCCGCGCGCAGGAGCGCTTCGAGGTTGCTGCCGCGCCCCGAGATCAGGCAGACGATGTTCTTCATCGGTGCCCGGATTCTACGCATCGCGCTGCGAAGCGGCCCTGAAAGGCACGGAAAATCAAGGCCTTCGCCGAGGCGGACCGTATAATTCGCCGCTTCGACTGCAATGCGTGAACCGCTTCGATGAAGGTCTACCGCGGCGTGCCGCATGCCGACGAGCGCGTGCCCTGCGCGTTGACGATCGGCAACTTCGATGGCGTGCACCGAGGCCACGCGGCGCTGCTCGCCCGCGTGGTCGGGGCCGCGCGCGAGCGCGGTCTGGTCGCGGCCGTGATGACCTTCGAGCCGCATCCGCGCGAGTTCTTCGCGCCGGCGCAGGCGCCGGCACGTGTGGCCAACATCCGGGACAAGCTCGAGGCGCTGCGCGCGGCGGGCATCGAGCGCGTCTACATCGAGCACTTCAACCGCCGCTTCGCGTCGCTGACGGCCGAGCAGTTCATCGACGACGTGCTGGTCGCCGGCTGCCGGATGAAGTGGCTGATGGTCGGCGACGACTTCCGCTTCGGCGCGCGCCGCGCGGGTGATCTGGCGCTGCTGCGCGCGCGAGCCGCCGCCGGCGGCTACGTCGTCGAGCAACTGCCGGCCGTGCTCGACGGCAGCGAACGCGTCTCCAGCTCGGCCGTGCGCGCCGCGCTCGGTGCCGGGGATCTGGAGCGCGCGCAGCAGTTGCTCGGGCGGCCGTACACGATCAGCGGGCGCGTGCTGCACGGCGCGAAGCTCGGCCGCACGATCGGCTATCCGACGCTGAACCTGCGCATCGCGCACAAGCGCCCCGCCGTGCACGGCGTCTTCGCGGTCAAGGTGCACGGGATCGACGACCGCGCGTGGCCCGGGGTGGCGAGCGTCGGGCTGCGGCCGACGGTGGACGACACCGGCCGCTGGCTGCTCGAGGTGCACCTGTTCGATTTCGCGCGGCAGGTCTACGGCAAGCTGGTGCGCGTCGAGTTCCTCGCCAAGCTGCGCGACGAGGAAAAGTACGGAACGCTCGACGAGCTGACCGCCGCCATCGCACGCGACGCGCAACGGGCGCGAGACCTGTTCAACGGCGCGCTGGCGCCCTGACAGGACCTTTCTTCAACCTGACTCGCAGAGTCCGAGGGGACCGAGCCATGGCCGAATCCGGCAGCTCCAAGAAGTACCCGCTGAACCTTCCCGACACGCCGTTCCCGATGCGCGGCGATCTGCCCAGGCGCGAGCCGCAATGGGTCAAGGACTGGGACGAACGCAAGGTCTACCGGGCGATCCGCGCCGCGCGCAAAGGGGCGCCGAAGTTCGTGCTGCACGACGGCCCGCCGTACGCCAACGGCGAGATCCACCTCGGCCATGCCGTCAACAAGATCCTGAAGGACATGGTCAACAAGTCGAAGATCCTCGCGGGCTTCGACGGGGCCTACGTGCCGGGCTGGGACTGCCACGGCATGCCGATCGAGGTGCACATCGAGAAGCAGTACGGCAAGAACCTGCCGCGCGAAGAAGTGCAGGCGCGCGCGCGCGCTTTCGCCGCCGAGCAGATCGCGCTGCAGATGAAGGACTTCAAGCGGCTCGGCGTGCTGGGCGACTGGGACAACCCGTACAAGACGATGAACTTCAAGACCGAAGCCGACGAGATCCGCGCGCTCGGTCGCATGATCGAACGCGGCTTCGTGTATCGGGGCCTGAAGCCGGTCAACTGGTGCTTCGACTGCAATTCGGCGCTCGCCGAGGCCGAGGTCGAATACATCGACAAGAAGACGCCGGTCGTCGACGTCGCATTCCCGCTGGCCGCCGAAGACGAGGCCAAAGTCGCCGCGGCGTTCGGCCTGGCGACGCTCGGCAAGCCAACCTTCACCGCGATCTGGACGACCACGCCGTGGACGATCCCGGCCAACCAGGCGCTGAACTTCCATCCCGAACTGGTCTATGCGCTCATCGACTGCGGCGATCGACTGCTGATCCTGGCGCGCGCGCTCGTCGAGTCGTGCCTGCAGCGCTACGGACTCAAAGGGCGTGTCGTCGGCGAGGCGATCGGGGCCACGCTCGAACGCGTCCGCTTCGTTCATCCGCTGGCGAAACTGCACGACGGATACCGGCGCTTTTCGCCGGTCTACCTCGGCACCTATGTCGAATCGGGCGCGGGAACCGGTGTCGTTCACTCGGCGCCCGCGTACGGCATCGAGGACTTCGAGTCGTGCAAGGCCTACGGGATGACCAACGACGAGATCCTCAACCCGGTCGGCGGCGACGGCGTGTACGCGGCCGAACTCCCGCTGTTCGGCGGGATGAACATCTGGGATGCCAATCCGAAGATCGTCGACGCGCTGCGCGTGGCGGGCCATCTGCTGCACGCGTCGACCGACACGCACAGCTACATGCACTGCTGGCGCCACAAGACGCCGCTCGTGTACCGGGCGACGTCGCAGTGGTTCGTGCGGATGGACGGTCCGACCGCCGACACGCGCGGCGTCATGCAGACGGAAACCGTCGGCGAAACGCTGCGCGAAACCGCGCTGCGGGCGATCGAGGCGACGTCGTTCTATCCCCACTGGGGCAAGGCGCGCCTGCACGGCATGATCGCCAACCGGCCCGACTGGTGCATTTCGCGCCAGCGCAACTGGGGTGTGCCGCTGCCTTTCTTCCTGCACAAGACGACCGGCGAGTTGCACCCGCGCACGCTCGAATTGCTCGAAGCGGCCGCGCGCAAGGTCGAGGCCGCCGGGGTCGAGGCATGGTCGCGGGCGAAGGTCGAGGACTTCCTGCCGCCCGCGGAGGCCGCGCAGTACGAGAAGTCGAACGACATCCTCGATGTCTGGTTCGACTCCGGAACGACGCACCGGACCGTGTTGCGCGGCTCGCATGCGAACGACCTTGCTTGGCCGGCCGACCTCTATCTCGAAGGCTCGGACCAGCACCGCGGCTGGTTCCATTCGTCGCTGCTGACGGGCGCCGCGATCGACGGCCGCGCGCCGTACAAGGGGCTGCTGACGCACGGCTTCACGGTCGACCCGCAAGGCCGCAAGATGAGCAAGTCGCTCGGCAACGTGATCCGTCCCCAGGAGGTCAGCGACAAGCTCGGCGCCGAGATCATCCGGCTGTGGGTCGCCTCGACCGACTACTCGGGCGAATTGTCGATCGGCGACGAGATCCTGAAGCGCGTCGTCGAGAGCTATCGCCGGATCCGCAACACGGTGCGCTTTCTGCTGGCGAACACGAGCGACTTCGACATCGCCAAAGACGCCGTCGCGGTCGGCGAGTTGCTCGAGATCGACCGCTACGCGCTCGCACTGACCGCGCAGATGCAGGCCGAAGCGCTCGCCTGCTACGAACGCTACGAGTTTCACCCGGTGGTCGCCAAGCTGCAGACCTTCTGTTCGGAGGATCTGGGCGCGTTCTATCTCGACATCCTGAAGGACCGCCTGTACACGACGGCGGCGGGGTCGCGCGCGCGCCGCTCCGCGCAGACGGCGCTTTGGCACATCACCGCGAGCCTGCTGCGGTTGATGGCGCCGTTCCTGAGCTTTACCGCCGAGGAAGCGTACGCGGTGTTCGCACCCGCCGAGCGGGAGCGGATCGGCGGGACGATCTTCGCGAGCGTCTATCACGAGCTGCCGCCGATCGCGGCGCACGAGGCGCTGCTCGCCAAGTGGACGCAGATTCGCGCGATTCGAGCGGACGTGCTGAAGCGGATCGAGGCGCTGCGCGAGGCCGGCAAGATCGGCTCCTCGCTGCAGGCCGAAGTCGACCTGCATGTGTATGGCGAGCGGCACGCTCAGCTCGCCACGCTCGGCGACGATCTGAAGTTCGTGATGATCACGAGCCGCGCGACGCTGCACGCCGCCGCTTCGCCGCAAGCCGAGTCGATCAGCGTGACCCCCAGCCCGTACGCCAAGTGCGAGCGCTGCTGGCACTGGCGCGCCGACGTGGGCAGCAACCGCGAGCATCCGACCTTGTGCGGGCGTTGCGTGTCGAACCTGTTCGGCGCGGGCGAACCGCGAACGGTGGCGTAAATGGCGTGGAGTCGCTCGAAGTCGTGGTGGCAGAAGCTCTGGCCCTGGCTCGCCGTCGCCATCGTCGTCATCGCCGCCGATCAGGCCGGCAAGTTCCTCGTCGAGAAGACGTTCAACTTCGGCGACGTGCGGCCGGTGACGGGTTTCTTCAATCTGGTGCTGACGTACAACAAGGGCGCCGCGTTCTCGTTCCTGGCGAACGCGTCCGGCTGGCAGCACACGTTCCTGATCGCGGTCGGCGTCGGCGCGTCGCTGTTCATCGTGTACCTGCTGGCGCGGCACGGCACGCAGAAGCTGTTTTCGCTGGCGCTCGCGCTGATCCTGGGCGGCGCGGTCGGCAACGTGATCGACCGGCTCATCCATGGCCACGTGATCGACTTCCTCGACCTGCACTGGCGCGGCTGGCACTGGCCGGCGTTTAACATCGCCGACAGTGCGATCGTCTGTGGCGCGGGCTTGTTGATCCTCGACGAACTGCTGCGCGTCAGGAAGTCCAGGTAACGGAAACGCCAATGCAACTGCAAAGCAAGCGGATCGTTCTGGGCGTGACCGGCGGCATCGCCGCGTACAAGGTCTGCGAACTGCTCCGGCGCGCACAGGACGAAGGCGCACGGGTGACCGTCGTAATGACCCGTGCCGCGCAGCAGTTCGTCACCGCGACGACGATGCAGGCGCTCAGCGGCCGTCCCGTGTTCACCGACGCCTGGGGCGCCGACGGCGCCACGGTCGCCAACGCGATGCCGCACATCGATCTGTCGCGCGACGCCGACGCGATCGTCGTCGCACCGGCGTCGGCGCACTTCATCGCCAAGGTCGCGCACGGGCTCGCCGACGACCTGTTGTCGACGCTCGCGCTCGCCCGCTCCTGCCCGTTGCTGGTCGCGCCGGCGATGAACGTCGAGATGTGGGGCCATCCAGCGACCCAGCGCAATGTGCAGCAGATCCGCGCCGACGGCGTGCACGTGCTCGGCCCTGCCAGCGGCGACCAGGCCTGCGGCGAAGTCGGCGCCGGCCGCATGCTCGAGCCGCACGAGTTGCTCGAGGAGCTGATCGCGTTCTTCCAGCCGAAGCTGCTGCAGGACAAGCGGGTGCTGATCACCGCGGGCCCCACGTTCGAGCCGATCGATCCGGTGCGCGGCATCACCAATCTGTCGTCGGGCAAGATGGGCTTCGCGCTCGCGCGCGCCGCGCGCGACGCCGGCGCGAAGGTCACGCTGATCGCCGGCCCCACCGCGCTGCCGACCCCGCGCGGCGTGCGCCGCCTCGACGTGCGCACCGCGCGCGAGATGTACGACGACGTGATGGCCTACGTCGATCATGCGCAGGTGTTCATCGCGGTGGCGGCCGTGGCCGACTGGCGCGTCAAGGCGCCGAGCGCGTCGAAACTGAAGAAGGCGAAGGGGCCGCCGCAGCTCGACTTCGAACCGAACCCCGACATCCTCGCGGCGGTGGCGGCGCTGCCCTCGCCGCCGTACTGCGTCGGGTTCGCGGCGGAGAGCGACAACGTGATCGAGTACGCGCGGGCCAAGTTGCGCGCGAAGAACGTTCCGCTGATCGTCGCCAACCGCGCGCAGGACGCGTTCGGCGCCGACGACAGCGAGCTGCATCTGGTCGACGCGCAAGGCGTGGTGACGCTCGCGAAGGACGACAAGCTCGCGCAGGCGCGGCGCATCGTCGCCGAGATCGCGGCGCGGCTCGCCTGATGCGCGCCGACCGTGCGGGCCGCGCGCCGGGCGAGCCGCCCGCCGGCCGTTTCGCCGCGTACCTCGTCGGCATCGAGCGCCGCCGGCAGGCGGCGGCCGCACGCCCACCGGTGCCACGCGCTGCGCCCGGCGCGTCGTCCGACAAGCGCGGATCCCGACGATGAGACGACTCGACGTCAAAGTGCTCGACGCGCGGCTGCGCGATCAACTGCCTCGTTACGCGACGGCCGGTGCCGCAGGACTCGATCTGCGCGCCTGCATCGGCGCGCCGCTCGTGCTCGCGCCGGGGGACGCGCAACTCGTTCCGACCGGCATCGCGATCCACCTCGGCGATCCGGGCTACGCGGCGCTGGTGCTGCCGCGTTCGGGGCTGGGCCACCGGCACGGCATCGTTCTCGGCAACCTGGTCGGGTTGATCGACTCCGACTACCAGGGCGAGATCATGGTGTCGTGCTGGAATCGCGGCCGCGAAGTCTTCACGATCCAGCCGCTCGAGCGCATCGCGCAGCTCGTCGTCGTTCCGGTCGTGCAGGTGGCGTTGAACGTGGTCGACGAGTTCCCTGCGAGCGAACGAGGTGCTGGAGGTTTCGGCAGCACCGGCAAGCACTGATGCCGCCGCGGCTTGCGCGCGCGCTGCTCCGCGCCTTCGGCTGGCGCGTCGACTTCGACGGCCTGCCCGGACCGAAAGGCATCCTGATCGTCTATCCGCACACGTCCAACTGGGACTTCGTGCTGGGCCTGCTCGCCAAGTGGGCGATCGACCTGCCGATCCGCTGGGTCGGCAAGGAAAGCCTGTTCCGCGGTTTCACCGGCGCCACGCTGGGCCGGCTGCTGCGCGCCTGGGGCGGCCGACCGGTCGACCGGCACGCCGCCAGCGGCGCGGTCGAGCAGCTCGCGCGGCTGATGCAGTCCGAAGACTGGTTCTGGCTCGGACTGTCGCCCGAAGGCACGCGCAGGCGGCAGGATCACCTGCGTTCGGGCTTCTACCACCTCGCGTCGCAGCTCGACGTTCCGGTCGGGTTGGCCTACATTGACTTCGCGCGCAAGGTGGTCGGCGCGCGCGACTTCGTTCGCATCAGCGGCGATCCGGCGCGCGACCTCGCACTGCTGCGCGCCTTCTATGCGGACAAGGTGGGCCGCTATCCGGACCGGGCCAGCACGATCGCCTTCCGTGAGCGCACGAGCGCCGACTGACGCGCTGCCAGCGGACGAGCTGCCGGGACGGCGCGCGGCGCCCAACGCGACAGTGAGGAGCGAGCGAATGAGCTGGACGATGCGACTGCTGGGGCTGGCCTGCGCGCTCGCCGCCGGTGCGGCGGCCGCGCAGGACTACGACCGCGAGGCGCGCTGGCGCACCGAGATCGTGCCCGCGTTGGTGGTCGGCGAAGCCGTCGATCTGCGCGCATCGAGCGGTCGCAGCTTCCTGGGCGTGTACACACGCGCCAAAGAGGCGAAGACGGCGCTGGTCATCGTGCACGGCATCGGCGTCCATCCGGACCACGGAATCATCGGCCGGCTGCGGATGGAGTTGGCCGATCGCGGCTTCTCGACGCTGTCGATTCAGATGCCCGTGCTGGCGGCCGAGGCCGAAACGTCCCAGTACGCGAAGACCTTTCCGGAAGCGGCGCAGCGCATCGCCGCGGCCGCACAATGGCTGCAGGCGAAAGGCTACAGCGCGTTGTCGCTCGTATCGCACAGTCTGGGCAGTCGCATGGCGCATACGTACTTCGACGCATACGAGCGCCCGGCATTCCGCACGTGGATCGCGCTCGGTCTGTCGGGCGACTTCACGCCCGCGTTCGCCAAACGCCGCCCGGTGCCGGTGCTCGACGTGTTCGGCGAGCGCGATCTGGCGGCCGTGGTCGGCGCAGCGCCGGGACGCGCGCGCGTTCTCGGCGCGATCGACGGTGCGCGCCAATTGCGCATCGCGGGCGCCGATCACTTTTACGCGGGCCACGAGGCAGAATTGGTCGACGCGATCGACGCGTACCTGCGCCGCTAGCCGCGGTGGGCGATCTGGCCCCGCGTTCGTTTTCAGCGGACGCGGGCGGAGTTAAGCTCCGCCAAAACGTCTCGCATGAGCGGGGAACACACCAAGGAGGAAACCGTGTACCGAACCACCATCGTCGCGGCGCTTGTGCTCGCCGCCGGCCCTGCGCTCGCGCAAGGCGATCCGAACCTCGGCCGCAACCTCGCAGCCACGTGCGCGAACTGCCATGGCACCGGCGGCGTCAGTGCGGGCGGCAATGAGCCGCTGGCGGGCAAGCGCAAGGAGGATCTGCTCAAGGCGCTGATGGATTTCAAGTCGGGCGCGAAACCGGCGACCGTCATGCACCAGCTCGCCAAGGGCTTCACGGATTCGCAACTCGAGGCGGTCGCCGCCTGGTTCGCCTCGCAGAAACCCGCCAAGTGATCGCCGAGACGGAGGAGCACACATGTCCATGCAAAGACGGGAATTCCTGACCAAGCTGGGCGCCGCGTCGGCGTTGGCGGCGCTCGGCGGTTGCGCGACGATGGGCGGCGCGCCCGGCGGACGGGTCGTCGTCATCGGTGGCGGTTTCGCCGGTGCGACGGCTGCCAAGTACATCCGGATGTGGAGCGACGGCAAGGTCGACGTCACGCTGATCGAGCCGCGCGACCGCTTTGTTTCGTGCCCGATGTCGAACCTCGTGATCGGCGGGAGCAAACCGATCGACTTCATCACGCACTCGTACGACAACCTCGCGAGGCGCTGGGGCGTGCGGATGGTCCGCAGCACCGCCGTCGCGGTCGACACGGAAAAGCGCACCGTCAGGACCGCCAGCGGCGAGACGGTGCCCTATGACCGGCTGATCGTGGCGCCCGGGATCGACTTCATGTGGGAGCAGATCCCCTCGATGGCGAAGAACCCGGACGCGGGTGCCCAGGTCGCGCCCCACGCGTGGATCGCCGGCCCGCAGACGGTCCTGCTGCGCCAGCAGCTCGAGGCCATGCCCGACGGCGGCGTGGCGGTCATTGCGATCCCGAAAGCGCCGTATCGCTGCCCGCCGGGACCGTACGAGCGCGCCTGCCAGATCGCGTGGTACTTCAAGGCGAAGAAGCCGAAGTCGAAGGTGCTGATCCTCGACGCCAACGAGGACATCCAGTCGAAAAAGGGCCTGTTCACGAAGGTCTGGAACGAGGACTACAAGGGGCTGGTCGAGTACCGTCCGAACCACGTGATCACCGACATCGATCTGGCCACGCGGACGCTGAAGTTCGAGGTACAGGGCGACGTGAAGGCGAACATCGTCAACCTGATCCCGGGCCAGCGCGCCGGCGCGATTGCGCGCACCGCGGGCGTGGTCACGGCGAACAACCGCTGGTGCGATGTCGACTTCCTGACCTACGAGTCGATCAAGGTGAAGAACGTGCACGTGCTCGGCGATTCGGTCCAGGTCGCGCCGGGTATGCCGAAGTCCGGCCACATGGCCAACCAGCAGGCGAAAGTGTGCGCCGCGGCGGTCGTTGCATTGCTGTCGGGCGGTACGGTCAGCGCGACGCCGGTCGTCACGAACACGTGCTACAGCATGACCAACGACACCGACACCGTGCACGTGGCGTCCGTACACCAGTACGACGCAGCGAAGAAGACCATGCTGCCGGTGCCCGGCGCGGGCGGTCTGTCGCCGGCACCGACCGCGCTCGAAGGCAAGTACGCATTCGCTTGGGCGCGGAACGTCTGGGCCGACGTGCTCGCATAGCGGCTTCGCACGCACAAGAAAAACGGCGGGTCGCCCCCGCCGTTTTTTTTCCGCGCTTCCTGTCGCGCTACTTCTTGCCCGACAGGTACTCGGCGACGGCCTTGATCTCGAGCTCGGTCATGCGCGCGACGATCGCGTGCATGACCGGGCTGTCCTTGCCGCGCTCCGGCGCGTTGAAGTACTTGATCCGGTTCTCGATGTAAACCGCGTTCTGCCCGGCCAGCCGTGGCAACTCGGCGTTGCCGGCCGCATCCTGACCGTGGCAGCCGGCGCACGCTGCCACGCCGGAGTAGCGATTGCCGTGGTGATACACGTAGCGCCCGACGGCCGCCAAGTCGGGGTCCTTGACTTCGTTGGCCGTCGCGGCCTTCTGGCTGAAGTACACGCCCAGCGCCTTCATGTCGGCGTCGCTCAGGTCCTTGACCATGTCCTGCATCGCGCTCGACTTGCGCGCACCGCTCTTGAAGTTGGCCAGCTGACGCGCGACGTACGCGGCGTTCTGCCCGGCCAGCTTGGGAAACAGCTCGCTCGAACTCTCGCCGTCGATGCCGTGGCAGAGCAGACAACCGCCCGCGACGATCTTGCGGGCGCGCTCCTGATCGCCAGGGTCCTGCGCGTTCAGCGGCCCACCCAGGCCGGCCAGCAAGCCAGCGGCCAGCCACACGCACAAGCCGGATCCACCGGTACGCACGAATCGTCTCCGCCCCAAAAAAGAACCGCCCCGATCCTAGGGGTCGGGGCGGCGCACGGAAATATCCGTGTTGGGTTACGGCCGGCTATTCGGACAGTACCGGTTCGCCGCGCGCTTCCTCGGGCGTACCACCGCCGTCGGACGACGGGAATTCGAGCTTGATCTCGCCGGCGTCGTCGACATCGACGTTGACCTTGCCGCCGTTGACCAGCCGGCCGAACAGCAGTTCGTCGGCAAGCGCCTTGCGGATCGTGTCCTGGATCAGCCGCGCCATCGGCCGCGCACCCATGACCGGGTCGAAGCCCTTCTTCGCCAGGTGCTTGCGCAACGCATCGGAGAAGGTCACATCGACTTTCTTCTCATGCAGCTGGTCCTCGAGCTGCATCAGGAACTTGTCGACCACGCGCAGGATGATCTCCTCGTCGAGCGCGCGGAAGCTGATGATCGCATCAAGCCGGTTGCGAAACTCCGGCGTGAACATCCGCTTGATGTCGGCCAGTTCGTCGCCGGCCTGGCGAACGTCCGAAAAGCCGATCGAGCGCCGCTGCAGCGTCTCGGCGCCCGCGTTGGTCGTCATGATGATGATCACGTTGCGGAAGTCCGCCTTGCGACCGTTGTTGTCGGTCAGCGTGCCGTGGTCCATCACCTGCAGCAGGATGTTGAAAATGTCCGGGTGCGCCTTCTCGATCT
>JBFMFC010000028.1:0-44430 GCA_040752195.1 Pseudomonadota bacterium
GCCGACCATCGTGAAGACGATGGCGAGCTTCGCGACCGCGCCGACCAGCAGGCCGATCCAGGTCGCCGCGCCGACGCGGCCGGCGCGCAGCGCATCGCGATGCGCGATGAACTCTCCGATCGCGGCACCGACGAGCGGCATGAACACGAGCCCCCACAGCCCGGTGACCACCCCCGCGACGGTGCCGATGGCCGCGCCGATCAGGCCTTGTCTGGTCGCGCCCGCACGCTGCGCCGCCAGCGCGCCGGCGACGTAATCGACGACGAGACCGATCGCCGCCAGCGCCGCGAGCGCGCCGACCGTCCAGCCCGAGATCCGCGCGAAATCGTCGATCCACGCCGCAAGAACGATCCCGCCGAGGACGAACACGACGCCGGGCAGCGCCGGCAGCACCGTGCCCGCGATGCCGACGAGAATCAGCGCGATCGCGAGCAGCCACAACAGCGTCGCCATCGGCCGCTCAACCGTACTTCAGGACGATCGACTCGAGCCGGTTGGCGACGTCCTTGCACTTGTCGGTCAGCGACTCCAGCACTTCGTAGATCGCCTTGAGCTTGACGAGCTGGCGCGCGTCGGGCTCCTCGCGGAACAGCTTCGACATCGCCGCGCGCATCACGTGATCGGCCTGCGCCTCGATCGAATCGACGTCGGCGCACAACGCCAGGATCGCGCGCGGGCTCGCCATCCGTTCGAGCGCGGCGATCGCGGACTGCAGCTTCAGCGCGCTGTCGAGCGCGAGCTCCGCCAGCCGCACCGCATCGGCGGTCACGTGCGTGATGTGGTACAGGTGCACCGACTGCGCGGCGTCTTCGGTCAGATCGAGCACATCGTCCATGCCGTTGACGAGCTCGAACACGAGAACGCGCGCAAACGGCGGAAACAGCGCGCGCTCGAGCGCACCGCGGACTTCGTCGACGACGCCGTCGCCGCGCTTTTCGATCGCCTCGATGTCGCGCACGCGGCCGTCGGGGTCCTTGACGTTCGCCAGCAGCTGCGTCAGCGCGCGCAGGCCGGCGACGCACAGTTCGGCGTGGCGGTTGAACAGCGCGAAGAAGCGCCGGTCGCGCGGCCGCAGCGCACGCCGCAACAACCGCATCAGCCCGTGCGGTTCGCGGCTGTCCGGGACGAGCTGCACGCGCGGGCTTCCGTCAGAACGGCGCGCCGGCGGATGCGCCCTGCGCGAGGTTGTCGAAGCGCGTGTACTCGCCGCCGAAGCGCAGGTTGACGCGGCCGATCGGACCATTGCGCTGCTTGCCGATGATGATCTCGGCGATTCCCTTGTCGGTCGTGTCGGGGTTGTAGACCTCGTCGCGGTAGATGAACAGGATCACGTCGGCATCCTGCTCGATCGCGCCCGACTCGCGCAGGTCCGACATCACCGGGCGCTTGTCGTTGCGGCTCTCGACCGTGCGATTGAGCTGCGACAGCGCGATCACCGGCACGTGCAGCTCCTTCGCGAGCGCCTTCAGCGAACGCGAGATCTCCGAGATCTCGGTCGCGCGGTTCTCGCCGCTGCTGGTCGCCGACATCAGCTGCAGGTAGTCGATGATGACGAGGCCGAGCTGGCCGCACGCACGGTGCAGGCGCCGCGCGCGCGCGCGCAGTTCGAGCGAGTTCAGCGCCGGCGTCTCGTCGATGTACAGCGGCGCTTCGTGCATCTTCTGGATCGCGCTGGTGAGCTTGGGCCAGTCCTCGTCGAGCAACCGCCCCGTGCGCAGCCGCTGCTGGTCGAGACGGCCGACCGAACTGAGCATGCGCAACGCAAGCTGCGCCGCGCCCATCTCCATCGAAAACACCGCCACCGGCAGTCCCTGGTCGATCGCGACGTGCTCGCCGATGTTCAGCGCGAGCGATGTCTTGCCCATCGAAGGACGCCCCGCGATGATGATCAGGTCGCCCGGCTGCAGCCCCGACGTCTTCGAGTCCAGGTCGGTGAAACCGGTGGGTACGCCGGTCACGTCGGACGGATGCGCGCGCTCGAACAGCTCCTGGATGCGCTCGACGACCTTGGTCAGCAGCGGCTGGATCTCGATGAAGCCCTGCTTGCCGCGCGCGCCCTCCTCGGCGATCTGGAAGACTTTCGACTCGGCCTCGTCGAGGATCGTCTTGGTCTCGCGTCCCTGCGGGTTGAGCGCACTGGTGGCGATCTCGTCGCCGACCGTGACCAGCTGCCGCAGCACGCTGCGGTCGCGGACGATCTCGGCGTAGCGCCGGATGTTGGCCGCCGACGGCGTGTTCTGCGCGAGCGCGTTCAGGTAGACGAGCCCGCCCGCGTCGGCGGCCCGGCCGGCCGTTTGCAGCGACTCGTAGACCGTCACCGCATCGGCGGGCTTGCCCTGATCGATCAGCCGGCTGACGTGCTGGAAGATCAGCCTGTGATCGTGCCGATAGAAGTCATCGGCCGAAATCATGTCGGCGATCTTGTCCCACGCGCTGTTGTCGAGCAGCAGCCCGCCGAGCACGGACTGCTCGGCTTCGATCGAGTGCGGGGGCGTGCGGACGGCGGCGAACTGCGGGTCCGCGACGGGTGAGTTCATCGTCGCTCCGGGAGGATGCGACCGACTATATCAAGGCCGCCTCCGCACACGGACGTGCGGAGGCGGCGGCGACATCAGCCCTGTTCGGGAACGACCGTGACGCCCACTTCGACGACGACGTCGGTGTGCAGCGCGACCGATACCTTGTGCTCGCCGACCATTTTCAGCGGACCCTGCGGCATGCGGATCTGGCCCTTCGCGACCTGGAAACCCTGTTTGCCCAGCGCTTCGGCGATATCGAAGTTCGTGACCGAACCGAACAGGCGACCGTCGACGCCCGCCTTCGCGGGAATCGTCAGCACGAGCCCGTTGAGTTTCTCGCCGACCGCCTGCGCCGCCGCGAGCTTTTCGGACTGCGCCTTCTCCAGCTCGGCGCGGCGCGCCTCGAACTCCTTGATCGCCGCCTCGGTCGCGCGCCGCGCCTTGCCTTGCGGGATCAGATAGTTGCGCGCGTAGCCTTCCTTGACCTTGACCACGTCGCCGAGGCCGCCCAGGTTGACGACCTTTTCAAGCAGGATGACTTGCATGCGGTGTCTCCCACTCAGTGGTTGTCGGTATACGGCAGCAGCGCCAGGAAGCGCGCGCGTTTGATCGCCGTGTCGAGCTGGCGCTGGTAGTGCGCCTTCGTGCCGGTCAGCCGCGCGGGCATGATCTTGCCGTTGTCCATGATGAAGTCGCGCAGCGTCTCGATGTCTTTGTAGTCGATCTGCTCGACGCCTTCGACCGTGAAACGGCAGAACTTCTTGCGCTTGAACAGCGCGTTCTGCTGACCGCCGCGGCGGCCGCCGCCCTTGCCCTTCGGCTTGCCTCGGGTGAATGCCATCTCAGACTCCTGATATCCGTGTGTATTCGGTGATGTGAAGAACGATGCGGCTGGAGCGTCGGCTGCGCGGTGCGAGGAATCCGGCCAGTTCGATCTCGGCGCCGAGCGGTTCGCGATCCAGTTGCTCGCCGACGCTGCCCAGCGCGAGTGCGGTCAGGTCGAAAGCCAGTTCCCGTTCGACTCCCGCTTCGACTGCGGTTCCGGCGTGCCTGAATCCCGCCTCGAGCACCGGCAGCCCGGCCGGCGTGTAGCGCAGCGCGGCTTTCTCGACCAGCACGGCGCGCAGACGGAAGCGGTTCAAGTCCGACGCGACTCCGCTTTCCCGCTCAGGCCGACGCCTGTTCCGCCGCCGCCTTCTTCGCTTCTTCCTTCTCGACCACCTTCATCATCGGCGACGGGCCGGTTTCGGCCTTGCGCATGCCGACGGTCAGGTGCCGCAGAACGGCGTCGTTGTAGCGGAACCCGTGCTCGAGCTCGTCGAGCGTGGCCTTGCCGCACTCGATGTTCATCAGCACGTAGTGCGCCTTGACCAGTTTTTCGATCGGATAGGCGAGCTGGCGGCGACCCCAGTCCTCGATACGGTGGATCTTGCCGCCCTGGCCGGTGATCAGGGCCTTGTAGCGATCGATCATCGCCGGCACCTGCTCGCTCTGGTCCGGATGGACGATGAAGCAGATTTCGTAGTGACGCATTGAGACTCCTTGTGGATAGAAGCCGCCCCGAGCGTCGTTCGAGTGCGGCAAGGCTTGGAAAAACGCGCGAGTATACCCGCGACCGCTGGCCCCGCTCAAGGCGCGGTCGCCGGCAACAGCGCCGGCAGCGCGGTCGCAGCGGCGGCGCGAACGACGAGGTCGGCCACCTCGTCCAGCCCGCTTTCGTTCGGATTGACGACGATCACATGCGCGCCGCTGCGGCGCGCCAGCACGGGCAGCCCCGCCGCCGGATAGACCAGCCCGGACGTGCCGACGACCAGCATCAGATCGCACCCCGATGCCGCCTGCTCTGCGCGCGCGAGCACAGCCGGGTCGAGCATTTCGCCGAACCACACGACGTCCGGCCGCAGCCAGCTTCCGCACGACGGGCAGCGCGGCGGTTCGCCGGCGGGCAACTGCGACGGATCCTCGTATCGGACGCCGCACTCCGCAAAGCACTTGGTGCGCAGGACGTTGCCGTGCAGTTCGATCACGTCGCGGCTGCCGGCACGCGCATGCAGTCCGTCGACGTTCTGCGTGACCAGCGCGAACTGCTCGAAGCACCCGCTCGCGCGCGCGAGCGCGAGATGGCCCGCGTTCGGCGCGGCGCGCGCGACGAGTTCGCGCCGCCACGCGTACCAGCGCCACACCAGCGGCGGATCGGCGCGAAAGCCTTCGGCCGAAGCGAGCTGCACCGGGTCGAGCTTCGACCAGAGCCCCGTCTGCAAGTCGCGGAAGGTCGGCACGCCGCTTTCGGCTGACACGCCCGCTCCGGTCAACACCATGCAACGGCGCGCGTTGCCGATCAGCCGCCGCGCGCGGTCGATCGCCTCCGCGATGCGCATGTCGCCTCGGCGTTCAGGTCGACCGCGCCACACTGCGTTGGCGCACCGTTTCGAACAGGCAGATGCCCGCCGCGACCGATACGTTGAGGCTGTCGACGTGCCCGGCGAGCGGGATTCGCGCGAGCCAGTCGCAGCGCTCGCGCGTCAGCCGCCGCAGCCCTTCGCCCTCGGCGCCGAGCGCCCACGCCAGCGGACCGGTCAGGTCCAGCTCGTAAAGCGGCGTCGGCGCGTCGCCGCTGGCGCCGGCGATCCAGACCCCGGCTTCTTTCAGCTCGTCCATCGCGCGCGCGAGATTCGTCACCGCGACGAGCGGCAGCGTCTCGGTCGCGCCGGCAGCGGCCTTCGCGACGGCAGGTGTCACTGCCGCCGACCGGTCGCGCGGAACGATCACCGCGGAAACGCCCGCTGCGTCGGCCACGCGCAGGCAGGCGCCGAGATTGCGCGGATCGGTCACGCCGTCGAGCAGCAGCAGCAGCGTGTCCGCTCGCACACTCGCGAGCACGTCGTCCAGCGTCGTGGTCGATGGCCGTTCGCCGCACACGGCGACCACGCCCTGATGCGGCACATCGCCCGCGAGCCCGCGCAGCCGCTGCGCATCGGCGGCGACGATGCGCACGCGCGCCTGCTCGGCTCGCTCGAGAAGGTGGCCCATCCGCGCATCGCGCCGCTGCGCGTCCACGTACAGCACTTCGATCGAATCGGGCGCGTGGCGCAGCCGCGCGTTGACGGCATGGAATCCGGCGAGGACGCGTCCGCCGCCCACTCAACCTCCGCGCCTGCGCGTCTTGGCCATTCGCGACCCGCCGACGCCCCGTTTGCCGGAACGCGCGCGCTCGCGCCTGTCTCCATCGCGAAGCTTGCGCGCGGCCGCGGCGGCGCGGCGAGCCTGGCGTTCCGCGGGGCTTTCGCCCCTCTTCGCCGGCCGGTCCGGCTTCGTCGGGGCGGATGCCGCCAACAGCGTCTTGCGGTCGGTCGATCGCACGAGCCGGAAGTCGATGCGGCGCGCCTCGAGATCGACGCGCGCGACCTGCACGGTGACGCGGTCCGACAGGCGATAGCGCATCCCCGTGCGTTCGCCGCGCAGCTCGTGCATCGCCTCGTTGAAAGTGAAGTACTCGGAGCCGAGCTCGGATACGTGCACCAGGCCTTCGACGTAGAGATCGTCGAGCACGACGAAGATGCCGAACGGCACGACCGCGCTGACCGTCCCGCTGAAGACCTCGCCGACGCGCTCGCGCATGTAGTAGCTCTTGAGCCACGCCTCGACGTCGCGCGAAGCTTCGTCCGCTCTGCGTTCATTGGCCGAGCACAGCAACCCGAGCTTCTCCCACACGGCCAGCGCCGCGTCGCCCTTCGTCTCCGCCTTCGCGGCACGGGCGCGCGCGCGCGCCGCCAGCGGCGCGGTGTCGACCGTCGTGCTGACGAGCACCGGCGTATAGGTCTGGCGCGACAGGATCGCCTTGATCGCGCGATGCACGAGCAGGTCCGGGTAGCGCCGGATCGGCGATGTGAAGTGCGTGTACGCCTCGTACGCGAGCCCGAAGTGCCCGACGTTGTGCGGGCTGTAGACGGCCTGCTGCATCGAGCGCAGCAGAACCGTCTGCAGGAGCTGCTGATCGGGACGCGCGCGGATCTTCGCGATCAGCCGCGCGTAGTCGGCCGGCTCGGGCGAGTCGCCGCCTTCGAGCTGCAATCCGAGCGACTTCAGCAGCGTGCGCAGATTGGCCAGCCGCTCGGGCGTCGGTCCCTCGTGGACACGGAACAGCGCCGGGTGCTTGTGCCGGATCAGGAAGTCGGCCGCGCAGACGTTGGCCGCCAGCATGCACTCCTCGATCAGCTTGTGCGCGTCGTTGCGCGTGCGCGCGACGATCCGCTCGATGCGGCCGTTGGCGTCGCACACGATGTACGTCTCGACGGTCTCCAGGTCGATCGCGCCGCGCGCTTCGCGCGCCCGCGCGAGCACCTGGTACAGGTCGTACAGGTCGTTGAGCTGAGGCAACAGCGGCGCCAGCTTCTGCGCCGCGCGGCTGTCGGGCACCGACAGCGCCTCCCACACTTCCGTGTAGGTCAGGCGCGCGTGCGAGTGCATCACGGCCGGATAAAACTGGTAGGCGGTGATCGCGCCTTTGGCCGAGATGACCATGTCGGCGACCATCACGAGCCGGTCGACATTCGGATTCAGCGAGCAGATGCCGTTGGAAAGCCGCTCGGGCAGCATCGGAATCACGCGCCGCGGGAAGTACACCGAAGTCGAACGGTTCTGCGCCTCGGCGTCGAGCGCGTCGCCGCTCTTCACGTAGTGGCTGACGTCGGCGATCGCGACGACGAGCCGCCACTTCTTGCGGCCCGGGCCGATCGGTTCGGCGTAGACGGCGTCATCGAAGTCGCGCGCGTCCTCGCCGTCGATCGTCACCAGCGGCACGTCGCGCAGATCGATGCGCCCCTTCAGTTCGCGCGGCTGCACCGCCTCCGGGATCGCTTCGGCCTGCGCGAGCGTGACCGGCGAGAACTCGTGCGGCACGGCGAACTTGCGCACGGCGATCTCGATCTCCATGCCCGGGTCGTCGATCGCGCCGAGCACCTCGATCACGCGGCCCACCGGCTGCACGTGCCGCTGCGGCTGTTGCACGATCTCGACCACGACCACCTGCCCGTGCTGTGCCGACAGCGTCGCGCCGGGCGGCACCAGGATGTCGTGCTGGATCCGCTGGTCCTCGGGCACGACGATGGTGACGCCGCGCTCGTTGAGGAAGCGGCCGACCAGCCGGTTGGTCCGGTGTTCGATGACCTCGACGATCTCGCCTTCGGGGCGGCCGCGCCGGTCCTGCCCGGAGATGCGCGCGAGCACGCGGTCGCCGTGCAGCACCTTACTCATCTCGTGCTCGGGCAGCACGAGGTCCGGGCCGCCGTCGTCGCGGATCAGGAAACCGTAGCCTTCGCGGTGTCCCTGCACCTGCCCCGACAGCAGGTTGGCGCGCGCGGCAACGAGAAGCAGGCCGGCGCGATTGCGCACGACGCGGCCGGCGCGCTCGAGCGCGGCGACCTCGGCGTCGAACGCGTCGCGCTGTTCAACCGGCACGTGCAGCCGCTGCGCGAGTTCGTCGGGCGTCAGCGGCGATCGCGCGTGCGTCAGCGCCGCGAGGATCGCGTCGCGATCAGGGACTTCCAGCTTCAAGGACAACTGTTCTCTTTCTTGTCGAGCGGTCTGCAGCCGCGTTCATTTGACATCGCAAGGCCGGCATTTACAATGCGCGCCGCGCAGCGCGCCCAGGTGGCGGAATTGGTAGACGCACTAGTTTCAGGTACTAGCGCCGCAAGGTGTGGAGGTTCGAGTCCTCTCCTGGGCACCACTTGAACGGCCGGCAGTCGCCGGCCGTCTTGTTTTCGGCGCCCGTCGCGGGCCCGCGTTTGTCCGGCCGCCTTCATCCACCGCGCGCGCGGCCGCGCAGACGCGCAGCGAGCTGATGCGGCCGAAGCGAGTCGTACTCCTCGAACGGCTGGTGGATCCAGGGGCTCGTCGGCAGGTACTGGACGTAGTAGTCGGGCTTGAACGTCGACGCCGCCTTGTACCACAGGACGGCAGTGCGCACCTCCGTCAGCGCGGCGAAACGCTGCTTCAGGTGTTCGATCACGCGCGTCAGCGTGACGCCGGAGTCGACCAGATCGTCGACTAACAGCAGCTTGCCGTGCAGTCCGCCTCCCGTCATCGTGATGAACTCGGCGATGTCGAGCCGTCCCTGCCGCGTGCCGGATGCTTCGCGGTAAGAGCTCGTCGCCAGGATCGCGAGCGGCATGTCGTAGATGCGCGAGATCACGTCGCCGACGCGCAGTCCGCCGCGCGCCAGGCACAGGATCGAATCGAACCGGTAGCCCGACTCGTAGATCTGCAGCGCGAGCTGCTCGATCATGCGGTGGTACTCGTCCCAGCCGACGTGCAGGTCCTTCATTCGCCGCGCCTCCTATCCGAAAGGCTGGCGCAGCACGATGGTCTGCTCTCGATCGGGCCCGGTCGAAACCAGATCGAGCGGCACGCCCGTCGTTTCGCTCAGCCGCTCGAGATAACGCCGCGCATTGCGCGGAAGCGCGTCCCACTGGCGCACGCCGAAGGTCGACTCGCTCCAGCCCTCGAAGTCCTCGTAAACGGGCTCGCATTGCGACACCGCATCGGCGCCGTAGGGCAGGATGTCGGTCGTCGATCCGCGATAGCGGTAGCCGGTGCACAGCCGCACCTTCTGCAGCCCGTCGAGCACGTCGAGCTTGGTGATGCAGAGTCCGGTCGTGCCGTTCAACTGCACCGAGCGGCGCAACGCGGCGGCATCGAACCACCCGCAGCGGCGCGGCCGCCCCGTGACCGAGCCGAACTCGTTGCCCTTGTTGCGCAGGTGCTCGCCGGTTGCGTCGAGCAGCTCGGTCGGGAACGGCCCCGAGCCCACACGCGTCGCGTACGCCTTGGTGATGCCGAGCACATAGTCGAGCTTCTGCGGCGCCACCCCCGCGCCCGCAGCGGCCGCGCCGGCGACGGTGTTGCTCGACGTGACGAACGGATACGTGCCGTGGTCGACGTCGAGCAGCGCGCCTTGCGCGCCTTCGAACAGGAAGCGGCGACCCCGCGCCATCTCGGCGTTCAGCCGGTACGACACGTCGGCGATCATCGGCTTGAGCCGTTCGCCGAGCGCGAGTGTGGCGTCGATCACCCGCTGCGGATCGATGCCCTCCGCGTCCAGGTACCGCGTCAGCACGAAGTTGTGGAAGTCGAGCGCCTCGGTCACGCGCTCGGCGAAGCGCTGCGCGTCGAACAGGTCCTGCGCGCGAACGGCGCGCCGGCCGACCTTGTCCTCGTAGGCCGGGCCGATCCCGCGTCCGGTCGTGCCGATCTTTCCCGCGCCCTTCTTCAGCTCGCGCGCCTTGTCGAGCGCGACGTGGTAGTCGAGGATCAGCGGGCAGTTGCCGCTGATGACCAGGCGCGACATCGTGTCGACACCGGCCGCCTGCAGCTCGTCGATCTCAGCCAGCAGCGCCTGCGGCGACAGCACGACGCCGTTGCCGATGTAGCACGCGACATCGGGACGCAGGATGCCCGACGGGATCAGCCGCAGGATCGTCTTGCGGCCGTTGATCACCAGCGTGTGGCCGGCGTTGTGGCCGCCCTGGAAGCGCACGACGCCGTCGGCCTGCTCGGTGAGCCAGTCGACGATCTTGCCCTTGCCTTCGTCGCCCCACTGGGTGCCGACGACGACGACGTTCTTAGCCATGGTTTGCCTCGGAAGCTGGATTGCGGCGCGCGACGACCGTCCAGCGGCCGTCGACGCGCTTGAGTTCGCGGTCGAATTCGATGCCGTCGACGGCCTCGTCCGGCGCGAGTCGGCGCACGACGATCTCGCCGCGCGCGCGCAGCGCGCGCACCTGCGCGGCCAGTTCGGCGTCGTCGTCGCACGGGGCGAGGATCGCGGCCTGCCCGCCGTCGTCCTGCCCCCGCGTCAGGTCGCGCAGGTCGATCGAAAAGCCGGTCGCCGGTCGCGCGCGGCCGAAGGCGCGCCCGATGTCGTCGTAGCGGCCGCCGCGCAGGACGGCCCCGGGAAGCGCGGGCGCGTAGGCCGCGAAGGTGACGCCCGTGTGGTAGCGATAGCCGTGCAGGTCCGCCAGATCGATGCTCAATTCGTCGGCCGCGGTGCGGCGCGCGAGATGATCGAGATCGTCGAGCGCGCGAGCGATCTCCGGCAGCGGCGGCAATACCGTGCGCGCCCGCTCGATGACTTCGCAGCCGCCATGCAAACGCGCAAGCGCGAGCAGCGCGTCGCCCGCGAGCGGATCGAGATCGGCGACCGCGTCGGCGAGCGCCGGCCGGTCCTTGGCGATCAACGCCGCGAGGATCTCGTCGGCGGCGGCCGCCGCGCCGGCGTCGGCGCCGAGAATCGCACGCACGACGCCGGTGTGACCCAGGTCGAGCCGCACGCGATCGACCCCCGCTCGGCGCAGCGACTCGACGGCGAGCTCGAGGATCTCGGCGTCGGCCGCCAGCCCTGCGTACCCATACAACTCGGCGCCGACCTGAAAGGGTTCGCGCGTTGCGAGCGGATGCTGCGGCCGCGCGTGCAGCACGCTGCCCGCGTAGCACAGCCGCGCCACGCCGCGGCGATTCAGGATGTGCGCGTCGATCCGCGCGACCTGCGGGGTCGTGTCGGCGCGCAATCCCATCATGCGGCCGCTCAGCTGGTCCACCAGCTTGAACGTGCGCAGGTCGAGATCCGCGCCCGAGCCGGTCAGCAGCGAGTCGACGTATTCGGCGAGCGGCGGCACCACCAGCTCGTAACCGTAGCCGCGATACAGGTCCAGCAGCACGCGCCGCAGCGCCTCGAGCCGCCGCGCTTCGTGCGGCAGCACGTCGGAGATTCCCTCGGGGAGCAGCCAGCGCGCCATGCGAGCCCTGCGCGCCGCGCGGCGGCGCGCTCGTCCGTCTACGAAATGATCCAGAACAGCCCGAGGCCGATCAGGATCGCCGCCAGGCCGATGAAGCGGATCTGCCCGTCGCTGAGCTCGATCACGCGGCGAAACATGTCGCGCCATGCGGCCGGCGCCAGAAACGGCATCAACCCCTCGAGCACCAGCATCAGCGCAAACGCCAGGCCAAGCGTGGTCAACATCAGCGCTGACTGCGTCCCGGCGTCGGATTCTTCATGTACTTGAAGAACTCGGACGACGGGTCGATCACGAGCAGGTCGGAGCGATTGCGGAAGCTCGCGCGGTACGCCTCGAGGCTGCGGTAGAAGCTGAAAAACTCGGGATTCTGCCCGAACGCCTGGGCGTAGATCGCGGCGGCGCGCGCGTCGCCCTCGCCCTTGATCTTCTGCGCGTCGCGATAGGCCTCGGCCAGCAGCACCTCGCGCTGGCGGTCGGCGTCGGCGCGGATCTTCTCGCCTTCGGCCGCCCCGATCGAACGCTGCTCGGTCGCCACGCGCTGGCGCTCGGACGCCATCCGGCGGAACACGTCGCTGTTGATTTCCGGTACGAAGTCGACGCGTTTGAGCCGCACATCGACGATCTCGACGCCGACTTCCTTGACGCGTTCCTGAACCGCGACGCGGATCTCCTCCATCGCACGGTCGCGCTCGCGCGACGTGATGTCGTTGACCGTGCGCTTGTTGACCGCCTGGTTCATCGCGTCGCGCACCAGCGACGAGATCCGCTCCTGCGCCGCGCGCTCGCTGCCGATGAAGCTGACCCAGTAGCGGCGCGGGTCGCTGACGCGCCACTTGACGAACGAGTCGACGAGCAGGTTCTTCTTCTCCGAGGTCTGCACGCGATCGCTCTGCGGCGTGTCGATCGTCAGGATCCGTTTGTCGACGTACACGACGTTCTGGAACGGCGGAGGCAGCTTGAAGTGCAGCCCGGGCTCGGTGATCACTTCCTTGATCTGGCCGAGCGCGAAGACGATCGCGTACTGGCGCTGGTCGACGATGAACGCGCTGGCACGGAAAACGACGGCTGCGACGATGATCGCGACGATGGTTCCGATGATCCTGTTCATGGCGTGCCCTGCGCGCTCAGCGCGTCTCGCGATCACGGCTGCGCGCACCGTCGCGTGCGCGCGAGTCGCCCTGCGCAGGCTCGGGCGCGACCGGAGCCGGCGGCGCGGGGACCACGCGGGCACCGCTTCCGCCCCCTTCGCCGATCACCTGCTGCATCAGCTTGTCGAACGGCAGGAACAGCACGTTGTTGCCGCCGCGAGCGTCGACCATCACCTTGGTCGCGTTCGTGAAGATCTGCTGCATCGTGTCGAGGTACATCCGATCGCGCGTGACCGCCGGCGCCTTGTTGTACTCGGCCAGGATCTGGCGGAAGCGCGCGGCGTCGCCCTGCGCGGTTTCGACGACGCGGGTCCGGTAGCCCTCGGCCTCCTGCAGCAGACGCGACGCGGCGCCGCGCGCCTTCGGCACGACGTCGTTCGCGTACGCCTGCCCTTCGTTGATCAGGCGCTCGCGGTCCTGCCCGGCCTTGACCGCATCGTCGAAGGCCGCCTGCACCTGCTCCGGCGGCTGCGCATTCTGGATGGCCACCTCGAGCACCAGGATGCCGGTGCCGTAGCGATCGAGCATCGCCTGCATGCGCTGCCGCGTCGAGTCGGCGATCTCCTGGCGCGACTCGAACAGCACCGCATCCATCAGCCTGCGCCCGACGACCTCGCGCATCGCCGACTCGGCGACCTGCGTCACCGTCTCGGCGGCGTTTCCTCCGGCAAAACGGTGGTTGAAAACGAAATCGCGCGCGCCGCTCTCGCCCTCCTTGATGCGGTACTGGACCGTGAAGTGCATGTCGACGATGTTCTCGTCGTCGGTCAGCATCAGGGCTTCCTTGAGGCGGTCGCCGCGACCTCGCGCGCCGATCTCCAGCGTCCGCACCGAAAGCACGTCGACGACTTCGTGCGACTGAATCGGCCACGGCATGCGCCAGCGAAAACCGGGCGGCGTCGTCCCGTCGTACCTGCCGAAGGTCGTGACCACGCCGACCTGGCCTTCCTGCACGATATAGAAGCCGCTGCCCATCCAGATCACGAGCGCGGCGGCGAGGATCGCGAGCACGCCGAGCCCGGCACCCTTGGCGTCGGGCCGCAGCGAACCCATGCCCCCGCCACCGCCGGCGCCGCGGCCGCCGCCGCGCCGGCCGAACAAGGCGTTCAGCCGCCGGTTGAAGTCGCGCCACAGTTCGTCGAGGTCCGGCGGCCCGTCCTGTCCGCCGGGGCGCTGCCCCCTGCGCTCGCCGTCGTCCTTGCCGTCGCCCGGGCCTGCCCCGCGGCCCCACTGCGGGTCGTTCAGCGACATTGCGAGACCGAACAAGGAAACCATGAGAGCTTGCCGAGGAGGAACGCGCGGCCGTGCCGCGCCGGGTTAGGCAGGAGCACCGAAGGATGCAGGGGAATCGATCTCGGAAAGCGCAGCGGATGCGGCGCGAGCCTGGCGCGCACGTTCGGCGATCGCCTCGCGCAGCAGGTCCAGCCCCTGCCCCGACATCGCACTGACGAAAACGGCGTGGATGCTACCACAGGGGTCCCGTTCGACCGATGGCGCGCGATCGATGCGATCGATCTTGTTGTAGACGACGAGCCGCGGCACCCGCGCCGCGCCGATTTCGTCGAGCACGCGCTCGACCTCGGCCATCTGCGCGGCCCGGGCGGGCGTCGAAACGTCCACCACGTGCAACAGCAAATCGGCTTCGACCGACTCCTCGAGCGTCGACTTGAAGGCCTCGACGAGCGGGTGCGGCAAGCCGCGGATGAACCCGACCGTGTCGGACACGACCACACCCACGTCGTCGGCGACGTGGCAGCGCCGCGACGTCGTATCCAGCGTCGCAAAGAGCTGGTCCGCGGCGAACGCGCCGGCACGCGTCAGCGCGTTGAACAGTGTCGACTTGCCGGCGTTCGTGTAGCCGACCAGCGACACCGAGAACACGTCGCGCCGGGCCCGCGCCCGCCGTTGCGTGCGGCGCTGCTTGTGCAGCGTCTTCAGCCGTTCGCGCAGGAGCTTCACCCGCGATGCGATCAGCCTGCGGTCCAGCTCGATCTGCTTTTCGCCCGGGCCGCCGGTCTTGCCGAGGCCGCCGCGCTGCCGTTCGAGGTGGGTCCACCCGCGCACCAGCCGCGTCGAAAGGTGCTCGAGCTGGGCAAGTTCGACCTGCAGCTTGCCTTCGCGGCTCTTGGCGCGCTGCGCGAAGATGTCCAGGATCAGCGCCGTGCGATCCAGCACCGGGACGTCGAGCTCGCGTTCCAGGTTGCGCTGCTGCGCCGGCGACAGCGCGACGTCGAACAGCGCCACGCCGGCGTCGGCCGCCCTGAGCTGTGCCGCGAGCTCCTCGACCTTGCCGCCGCCGAGATAGTGCGCGGGGTCGGGACGATCGCGGCGCGCGCAGAAGCTGCCGCGGATCTCGTAGCCCGCGGAGCGCGCGAGTTCGATCATTTCGTCGAGCGCGTCCTGCTCGGCGTGCGCGACCGCGCCGCGCCCGAGCGTCACGCTGACGACGAGCGCCCGCGAACGTCGGTTCACGCGTCCGGTATCGACCTGGAACGCGTTCAGGTCGAAGCCTCCGTCGGGCTGAGGTTCACGGGCCGCGCCGGCACGACCGTGGAGATCGCGTGCTTGTAGACCATCTGCGTGACCGTGTTCCTCAGCAGGACCACGTATTGGTCGAACGATTCGATCTGGCCCTGCAGCTTGATGCCGTTGACCAGGTAGATCGACACCGGAACATGCTCCTTGCGCAGCGCGTTCAGGAACGGGTCTTGTAGAAGTTGCCCTTTGTTGCTCATGTTGGCTCCGATCGTTGGACGAACGCCGCGTCAAGCTGGGCGGCCCGGCGGCCGCGCGCGACAGTCGTTAGATGGGCGCCCGCCACCGAAATTCAATGTAAAGGAAAAGCCCTGCCTTTGCCACCGCACGCCCGCGTTAACCCGTGTAGGGGTTCGTGCCGGTCCGGAACTCGATGCGCAGCGGTGTGCCCTCGAGCTTGAACTGCTCGCGGAAGTACCCTTCCAGGTAGCGCCGGTAGCTGTCGTGCACGTGGCCCAGCGAGTTGCCGTGGATCACGATCACCGGCGGGTTCTGCCCGCCTTGGTGCGCGTAGCGCAGCTTGGGGCGCGAACGCCCGGCACGTGGCGGCGGCTGCCTTTCGACGGCCGCATGCAGCGCGCGGGTGAGCCGCGGCGTCGGCAGCTTGGCGAAGGCAGCGCGGTGCGCACCCGCGACCGAGCGCATCAGCGCGGCGAGCCCGGTCCCCCGCCTGGCCGAGATGAAGTGCACGCGCGCCCAGTTCAGGAAGTGCAGCTTGCGGTCGAGCTCGCGCTTGACCAGCGTGCGGTGGTACTCGTCGAGCCCGTCCCACTTGTTGACCGCGACCACCAGCGCGCGACCGGCTTCGAGGATGAAGCCCGCGATGTGCGCGTCCTGTTCGGCGATCTCGGAGGCGCCGTCGAGCAGCAGCACCGCGACATTGCAGCGCTCGATCGCCTGCAGCGTCTTGACCACCGAGAATTTCTCGATCGTCTCGAACACCTTGCCCTTGCGGCGCAGCCCGGCCGTATCGATCAGCGTGTAGCGCTCGCCGCCGTAGTCGAACTCGACCTCGATCGCGTCGCGCGTCGTGCCCGGCTGATCGAAGGCGATCACGCGTTCCTCGCCGAGCAGCGCGTTGACCAGCGTCGACTTGCCGACATTCGGCCGGCCGACGATCGCCACCCGGATCCTCGCGCGTTCATCCGGCGCTTCGTCCGGCTCCGGCGGCGCTTCGAATCCGGCGAGCACGACCTCCATCAGCGCACCGACGCCGTCGCCGTGCGCCGCCGAGATCGGATGCGGCTCGCCCAGTCCCAGCTCGTGGAACTCTGCGCTCGCCTCGGGCGGCAGCCCTTCGGCCTTGTTGACCGCCAGCACGACGCGCCGGCCCGCCACGCGCAGGCGCTCGGCGATGCGACGGTCGTGCGCGGTCAGCCCGTCGCGGGCATCGAGCACGAAGATCACGACGTCGCTTTCGGCGATCGCCGCTTCGGCCTGCCCGGCCATCTCCTTGACGATGCCGTCGTGCGCAACCGGTTCGAAGCCGCCAGTGTCGATCGCGATGTACGGCAGCGGACCGACGCGCCCCTCGCCGTAGTGGCGATCGCGCGTGAGCCCCGGAAAGTCGGCAACCAGCGCCGCGCGCGAGCGCGTCAGCCGGTTGAACAGCGTCGACTTGCCGACGTTCGGCCGCCCGACGATCGCCACGACGGGTTTCATGAGTGCTGCCCCGGGCTCCTAGGGTGCGGCCGCCAGCAGCGCAACCGCGCCGTCCTGGGTCTGAACGACGAGCGCATCGGCCCAGCGCTGCGGCCGGACGACGATCGCGCTGGAGTCGACGCGCAGCCGCCCGACGAGCGCGCCGTCGGCCGCCGACAGCAGGTGCACGTAGCCGGCAAGGTCGCCGACGGCCACGGCGCGACGGAATTCGGCGGGCGTGGTCAGCTCGCGGTGGGCAAGCTGGTCGTTCTTCCATACGCTCGCGCCCGACTCGCGCGTGAACGCCAGCACGCTCGCGCGTACGTCGACCACATAGACCTGCGACTCGCCGATGGCCACGCCCGCGCCGGCGGACAGCTCGCGCGCCCAACGCAGGTTGCCGTTGACCGCGTCGGCGCACACGATGCGCCCCTGGAAACTCGCCGCGCAGACATCACGGCCCGCGACCGCCACCGCGCCGACCACGTCGGCCAGCCGCTCGACCTCGGTCGTGCCTTTGGGCTCGGACACCGCGACTTCCCAGCGCGCTGCGCCGTTGGCGAGCGCCACGGCAACCAGTCGTCCGCCGGGAAAGCCGACGACGACGTTGTCGCCGGCAAAGGCCATTTCGGTGCCGACGCGCAGCGACAGCGGCGGCTGCTGGCGCTGGTAGGTCCAGCGCCGTTTGCCGCTGTCGGCCTCGAACGCGGTGACGCGATGGTCGGTCGAGCGGATGACGACGACTCCGCGCCCGACCAGCGGGGGCGCAGTCACGTCGCTCGACACCTGCGCGCGCCAGCGCAGCTTGCCGTCGACATCGTAAGCCAGCACTTCGCCGCGCGGCGTGGCCACGGCCACCGTCAGCCCATCGGATCCCACCCCGGCCGAGATCGGCGTCCCTGCGTCGACGCGCCAGACCACGGCGCCGGTTTCCGGCGCGATCCGTACCACCGTGCCGTCGCCCGCGGCTGCGTAAATCGCGTTCTCGGCGACGGCGGGCTGCAGCAACGCACCGCGCGCGGTGCCGATCGACACCGACCAGCGCGCGCGAAGGTCGACCGCGGGCTTGATCTCCGTGAGTTCGGCCGGTCGCAGCGACGGATCCTTGCTCGACGCGCACCCCGCGAGCAGCGCGGCGCCGAACAGCGTGCAGGCGAGCGCGCGCAGCGGCGCGGCGAGACGGGCGGGCTTCATGGACGCCTCAGGACGCGACGGGTTCCGGCAACGCATCGAGCTTCAACTGGATCAGTGCACGCAGCGGATGCTGCGCGTCGGCCTTCGCAAGGGCTTCGCGATACGCGGCGCGCGCCTCTTCGACCTTGTTCTGCGCGACGAGGATGTCGCCCCGCCGGTCGGCGAACGCGACGGCGTGCGCGTCGGGGACATTTCCCGAGAGCACCTTCAGCGCCTCGTCGTAGGCCTTTTCGTCGAGCAGCACGCCGGCCAGCCGCAGGCGTGCGATCGGGATGAACTCCGCGCGGCCCGACTTCTCGATCACCCAGACGAGCTGCGCTTTGGCCGCGTTCAGATCGCCCGCGTCGTGGTAGGTCTTCGCCGCATTGAGGGCCGCCATCGGCGCGTACACGGTGCGGCCGTACCGCTCGATGATCGTGCCGGCGAGCTCCCGGGTGCGCGTGGCGTCGCGCGCCGAGAGCGCCTTGAGAAACTGCTCGTAGACGGCCGCTGCCTGGTTGGCCTCGTTGCGTTCGTACCAGCGCCAGCCGTTGTAAGCGGCGAACGCGAACAGCACCAGCGTGACAACGGTCAGGATGAAGTTGCCGTACCTGTCCCACCACGCCTTGAAGGTGGCAAGCTGCTCCTGTTCCTGCAGATCGTAGGCCATGCCCGATACGCTCCCTTGTGGTTCCTATTCCGTCAGCGATTCCAGCGCTTCGACCAGCGCGTCGCCGAGCCGGTCGAGCGCGACCGCCTTCTGTTCGGCGAACGGCCAGCCGCCGTCGCGCGCGCGCAGCGCCTTGACCGCCGCCGTGCCGGCCGCGAGCTCGGCCTCGCCGACGATGACCGCGAACTCGGCGCCGCTCGCATCGGCGCGCTTCATCTGCGACTTCAGGCTCGCTTCACCGGCATGCAGCAGCACGTCGAGGCCGGCGTCTCGCATCGACTCGGCGGCGCGCATCGCCGCTTCGAGCGTGGCGCCGCCCTGGTGCAGCACGTAGACGTCGCACAGCGGCCGCTGCGGCACGCCGGAAGTCTCGCGCATCAGCTCGATGACGCGCTCGACGCCGATCGCGAAGCCGCACGCGGGCGCCGGTTTGCCGCCGAGCATTTCGATCAGCGGATCGTAGCGACCACCGCCGCAGATCGTTCCCTGCGCGCCGAGCCGGTCGGTGATCCACTCGAACACGGTCAGGTTGTAGTAATCGAGCCCGCGCACGAGGCGCGGGTTGATCGTGTATTCGACCCCGTTGGCGCGCAGCAACTGCTGCAGCCGCTCGAAGTGCGAACGCGACGCCTCGCCGAGGTATTCGATCAGCCGCGGTGCGCCTTCGACGAGCGGCTGCATCGCCGGGTTCTTGGTGTCGAGGATGCGCAGCGGATTCGTGTGCAGCCGGCGCCGCGCGTCGGCGTCGAGCTGGTCCGCGTGGCGCTCGAAGTACGCGACCAGATCCTCGCGGTGCCGCTTCCTTTCCTCGAGCTGGCCGAGCGAGTTCAGCTCGAGACGCACCGGGCCGATCCCCAGCAGCGACCAGAGCCGCTTGAGCATCAGGATCAGCTCCGCGTCGATGTCGGGTCCCGGAAAACCCAGCGCTTCGGCGCCGACCTGATGGAACTGCCGATACCGGCCGCGCTGCGGCCGCTCGTGGCGGAACATCGGCCCCATGTACCAGAGCCGGCGCGGGCCGTCGTACAGCAGGTTGTGCTCGATCACCGCGCGCACGACCGACGCCGTGTTCTCGGGCCGCAGCGTGAGCTGCTCGCCGTTGAGCGTGTCGGTGAACGAGTACATCTCCTTCTCGACGATGTCGGTCACCTCGCCGATGCCGCGCGTGAACACCGCCGTGTGCTCGAGGATCGGCGTGCGGATCTGCTGGTAGCCGTAGCTCTTCAGCAGGTCGACCGCGCGCGCTTCGAAGGTCTCCCACAGCGGGGCCTCCGCAGGCAACAAATCGTTCATGCCGCGGACCGCGGCAAGCTTCTGTTTGTTCATCTTTTCAGGCGTTCGTGCGCCCGTACGTGCGGCGCACGTAGTCTTCGACGATCGCCTGGAACTCCTCGGCGATCCGTTCCCCCTTCAGCGTGACCGTGCGCTCGCCGTCGACGAACACGGGAGCCACCGGAAGTTCGCCGGTACCGGGCAGGCTGATGCCGATGTTCGCATGCTTGCTCTCACCCGGGCCGTTGACGACGCAGCCCATGACCGCGACGTGCATCGCCTCGACGCCCGGATACTGCGTGCGCCAGACCGGCATCTGCGTGCGCAGATACGCCTGGATCTTCTCCGCGAGCTCCTGAAAGAAGGTGCTCGTCGTGCGCCCGCAACCCGGGCAGGCGATCACCTGCGGGGCAAACGCCCGCAGCCCGAGCGACTGCAGGATCTGCTGCGCGACCTCGACCTCCCGCGTGCGCGGCTCGCCGGGTGCCGGCGTCAGCGAAACGCGGATCGTGTCGCCGATGCCCTCCTGCAGCAGCACCGCGAGCGCCGCCGTCGATGCGACGATCCCCTTGCTGCCCATGCCGGCCTCGGTGAGCCCGAGATGCAGCGGATAGTCACAGCGCTGCGCCAGCTCGCGATACACGGCGATCAGGTCCTGCACGCCGCTGACCTTGGCCGACAGGCAGATGCGGTCGCCCGGCAGCCCCAGCGCCTCGGCGCGCTGCGCGCTTTCGATCGCCGAGCGCACCAGCGCCTCGCGCAGCACCGCGGCCGCGTCCCACGGCGCGCTGCGCCGCGCGTTCTCGTCCATCATGCGCGCCAGCAGCGCCTGATCGAGGCTGCCCCAGTTCACGCCGATGCGCACCGGCCTGCCGTAGCGGCATGCGACCTCGATCATCTGCGCGAAGTTGTCTTCGCGCTTGGCGCCCTTTCCGACGTTGCCCGGATTGATCCGGTACTTCGACAGCGCCTGCGCGCACTCGGGATACTGCGTCAGCAGCTTGTGACCGTTGTAGTGGAAGTCGCCGACCAGCGGCACGTCGACCCCCATGCGGTCGAGCTGCTCGCGGATCGCGGCGACGGCACGCGCCGCTTCCGGCGTGTTGACGGTGATGCGGACGGCCTCGGAGCCGGCCGCCGCCAGCTCCTTGACCTGGATCGCGGTGGCGATCGCGTCGGCCGTGTCGGTGTTGGTCATCGACTGCACGACGACGGGCGCGCCGCCGCCGATGCGAACGGCGCGGGCGCCCCAGCGCAGCTCGACCTGCCGCGTGCGGCGGCGCGCGGACGCACCCGCGGGCGGCGGCAGGCGGTTCCAGGCGTCTGTCGGCAGGTTCATGCGCGCCTGCTACTCGAGCGTTACGCGAGCGACGTTTTCGCTGCTCGTCAGCGGCTTCAGATCGACGATGCGTCCGCGGTACTCGAGCGTCACCGCCGTAGCGTTGCCGATCACGAGTCTGAACGGCGGCTTGCCGTCGAGCTTCTGTTCGGATCCGGCATCGTTGTTCTGCGACAGCAGCACGCGGCCGTCGGCCTGGGTCACTTCGACCCAGGCGCGCTCGCGGAACGCGAGCCGGATCGGGGTCGCACGGGGCGGCACGGCGGCAACCGCCCGTTCGGCCGCGGCGACCTGCGGGGCGGGATCGGCTTCACCGCCCTGCGCCGCGGGGTGCGCGGCGTTCGGGGACTGCGAATCGCCTGCCGCCGGCGCGACCGCCGCAGGCTGCACGGGCGGCGTCGCGGCCCGGCCGGGCTCGGGCGCAGAACGCGTCGAAAGCCAGCCGATGATGCCGAACGCGATCAGCCCCCCGACAGCGCCGGTGATCACGACGCTGCGCGAGACGCGCTCGCGCGTTGCGTCGCGGACCGCCTGTGACGGGCCCGCGGCAGCACCTGCCGCGGCCGTCTGCTCGGGCGCCAGGCGTTGGTGCAATGCGCCGAGCAACGGCGCCGGGTCGATGCGCAGCTCCTTCGCGTAGTTGCGCACGAATCCGCGCACGAACGGCCCGCCCGGCAGGCGGTCGAGATCCTCCGCCTCGATGGCGGCGATCTGCTTCGGGTGCAATCGCAGGCGAGCCGCCATGTCCCCAACGGAAATGCCCTGCCGCTCGCGCTCAGCAGCGAGCACGCGGCCGTACGACGGCGCGCTCGCGCGCGGCGCGCCGTCGTCGGGCAGCGCCCCTTGCGCCGGCGGCGCCGCGTCGGTCGACTCAGTCATCGAACGCTCCTCGGCGCAGCGCCGAGGCTTCCGGAGAGTTCGGGAACAGCCGCCGCAGATCGTCGGCGAACTGACGCTCCGTGCGCACATCGCCGCTGGCGCGCGCGATCCGCAGCCCGAGCCAAAGCGTTTCGGCGGTCGCGTCGATCTGCTTTTCGAGCAACCCGTAGTAGAACGCCGCCCGGTCGAGCTGTCGCGTCGCCAGGTACAACCGAGCGAGGTGGAACTTGGTGAACGGGCTGGTTGCGTCGAGCTCGAGGGAACGGCGCAGGTACTGCTCTGCGGCCTTGTAGTCGCGCACCTGCATCATGCACACGCCGGCGTTCTGCATCGCCTTGCCCGGCGTCGCGTACAGCTTGGTCTGCGCGGCGCGCACGAAGTGCTCGATCGATTCGCGCTCGCGCCCGGTCTGGCACAGATACCACCCGTAGTTGTTGTTCAACTCGGGACTGGCCGGATCGAGCTTGAGCGCGCGCGCGAAGTTCGCGTCGGCTTCGCGCCGGTCGCCCAGGTCCATGTAGATCAGGCCGAGCAGACCGTAGGCCTCGGCGTAGTTCGGATCGGCCTGCAGCGCACGCTGCGCTTCCTCGAGCGCAACGTTGAACTGCGCCTTCTGGTAGTAGCTCGCCGCGAGCTGGAGGCGAATGTCGGCGCGCTTGCGCGCGTCGGGGTCGACCGCCGGCGCCGCCGTCGCGGCCGCCTGCGACCCGTCGACCGTGGTCGTCGTCGTACAAGCCGTTCCCAGCATCGACAGCGCGGCCGCTGCAGGCAGGATCCACGAACGCATGATGCCTCCAGTCAGCGCGCGGCCGTGACGACCGGCGGCAACGCCCGTGCGGTCCGCCGCGTCCGGTCCTGCACCGCGCCGGCGAGCTGGCCGCAGGCGGCGTCGATGTCGTCGCCGCGCGTCTTGCGGGTCGTCGCGACGGCGCCGGCGTCCATCAGGATCTCCGCGAACGCACGAACGCGCTCGGCGGGCGAACGGCGCAGCGCCGAGCCCGGGAAAGGATTGAACGGAATCAGGTTGAATTTGCACGGCACGTCGGCCGTCAGCGCAATGAGCTCCCGCGCGTGCGCATCGCTGTCGTTGACGCCGTCGAGCATCACGTACTCGAAGGTGATGAAGTCGCGCGGCGCGCTCGGCAGGTAGCGCCGGCACGCGGCGAGCAGCTCGCGCAGCGGGTACTTCCGGTTCAGCGGCACCAGCTCGTCGCGAAGCCGGTCGTTCGGTGCGTGCAGCGATACCGCCAGCGCCACCGGGCAGTCGGCCGCCAGCCGGTCGATCTGCGGCACCATGCCCGACGTCGACACGGTCACACGGCGCCGCGACAGTCCATACGCGTCGTCGTCGAGCATCAGCCGGAGCGCCGGCACGACCGCTTCGTAGTTCTGCAGCGGTTCACCCATGCCCATCAGCACCACGTTGCTGATGACACGCTCGTTCTCGGCCGTCAGTCCGAACGCGGCGCGCAGTGCGTGCTCGGCCCACCAGAGCTGGCCGACGATCTCGGCGGTGGTCAGGTTCCGGTTGAAGCCCTGCCTGCCGGTCGAGCAGAACACGCAGTTCACCGCGCAGCCCGCCTGCGTGGACACGCACAGCGTGCCGCGATCGTCTTCCGGGATGAAGACGGTCTCGATCGCGTTGCCCCGACCGACGTCGAGCAGCCACTTGCGCGTGCCGTCCGCCGACGTCGAATCGCGGACGACCGCCGGTGCGGCGACCGTCGCACGCTCGGCCAGCTTGCCGCGCAGCGACTTGGCCAGGTCGGTCATCGCGTCGAACCCGCTCGCGCCGCGCCGGTGCACCCAGCGCAGGAGCTGCCGCGCGCGGAAAGGCTTTTCGCCGAGCGATTCGACGAAAGCCGTGAGCCCCGCGGCGTCGAAGTCGAGCAGGTTGACGTCGCCCATCCGGTCAGCGCGAGTAGATGTTCATCGTCGGAAAGAAGAACGCGATCTCCGCACGCGCCGTTTCCGGGCCGTCGGAGCCATGCACCGCGTTCGCGTCGATGCTGTCGGCGAAGTCGGCGCGGATCGTTCCTGGCGCGGCCTTCTTGGGGTCGGTCGCACCCATCAGCTCGCGATTGCGGGCGATCGCGTTCTCACCTTCGAGCACTTGGACCATGATCGGCCCGGACACCATGAAGGCGACGAGATCCTTGAAGAACGGGCGCTCGCGGTGCACCGCGTAAAAGGCCTCGGCCTGCGCCCGCGAAAGCTGCAGCATGCGCGCCGCGACGATCTTCAGCCCGGCAGCCTCGAAGCGCGCGAGGATCTGCCCGATCGCGTTCTTGCCGACCGCATCGGGTTTGATGATGGAGAGGGTCCGTTCGATGGCCATGTTCCAGTGTGTCCTTGTTGATGGTCGATCCGGCTCGGCCACGCGTTCATCGGGCGTGTGCCGCCGGCGTTCGCGCGGTCACGGCCTCCGGCGCCTCGTCGAAAACCGGAAAAAAGCTCGACAAATGAAGGCCTTGCGTCGCGGAGCAAGCGCGGAATCTTAGCACGCGAACGCAGATCGACACGCCTGTCAGGCGCTTGCGGGCTCGAGGACCGCGATCGACTCGACGTGTGCCGTATGTGGAAACATGTTGACCACGCCGGCGGCACGCAGTTTCCATCCGCCGTCGTGCACCAGCACTGCACAGTCGCGCGCGAGCGTGGCCGGGTTGCACGACACGTACACCACCCGCGGCGGCTTGCGCTCGGCGCCGGCCAGTGCCCGGGCCACGGCCAACGCACCTTCGCGCGGCGGGTCGATCAGCACCCGATCGACGCGGCCGAGCTTCGCCTCGCAACGACGCCAGTCGTCGGCGGTCCACGCGAACAGATCGCTGGCCTCGAAGTCGGCGCGATCACGGACGCCGTTGTCTGCGGCGGCGGCTTGGGCCCGTCGCACCAAGGTCGCGCTGCCCTCGACGCCGAGCACGCGCGCCGCGCGCGTGGCCAGCGGCAGCGTGAAGTTGCCGAGCCCGCTGAAGAGGTCCAGCACGCGGTCGTCCGGCCCCGGATCGAGCAAGCGGACCGCGCAGCGGACGAGCACCTCGTTGATCCGGTGGTTGACCTGGGTGAAGTCGGTCGGCGCAAACGGCAGCGTCACGCCGAACTCGGGCAGCTCAAGTCTCAATGGCGAAACCGCCGCCGCGTCGATCGGGCGTGCCGTTTCGGGGCCACCCGGCTGAAGCCAGAGCGCGATCCCATGGACGCCGGCGAAGCGACGCATCCGTTCCAGGTCCTCCTGCGTCGGCGGCTGCAACACGCGGAAGACGAGCACGACGGCCTCGCCGGCCGCGGCCAGTTCGATCTGCGGCAGCCGCTTGCGCAGGGTCAGCCCGGCGACGAGTTCGCGCAGCGGCACGAGCAATGCGCTGACGCGCTCCGGCAGAACGTGGCACTCGCGCATGTCGGCGACGTAGCTGCTCGCGCGCTCGTGAAAGCCGACCAGCACGCCGCCCTTCTTCGCAACGTCGCGCACCGCGAGCCGCGCGCGGTGCCGGTAGTGCCAGGCCGGGCCGACGATCGGCCGCAGAATGCGCTCCGCGCGGAGCCTGCCGATGTGCCACAGGCTGTCCTCCAGCGCGCGCTGCTTGATCGCGACCTGCGCGCGCACGCCGATGTGCTGCATCGAGCAACCGCCGCACGCACCGGCGTGCAGGCCGAAGTGCGGACAGCGTGGCGCGACGCGCTGGCTGCTCGGTCGCAGCACCGCGACCGCGCGCGCGGTTTCGTACGCGGGTTTGACGCGCAGGCGCTCGACGCGCACGCGCTCGCGCGGCAGCGCCCCTTCGACGAAGACGACCTTGCCTTCGCGCCGCGCCACGCCGCGCCCCTCGAGGTCGAGCGAATCGACCTCGACAACGTAGCTCTCGCTCATTCGATCAGTCAGGCCAGGCCGCGAGGTACTCGCGCCAGTGCGGCGCATCGGTCGCGCGCAGCACGCCGCGAACGGCTGCGATTTCGTCCGCGTACGCCGCAGCGCTCAGCGCGCCGCGCATCTTCTGGAAGCGGCACCACACGAGATAGGTGTTGACGACATCGGTTTCGCAGTAATCCCGGATCGCTCCGATCCTGCCGTCGCGGTACGCCTCCCAGACGCGGCTGCCGTCCAGGCCGAGTTTGCCCGCGAATCCGGCCAGCCGCGCCAGCTCGTCCAGCGGTGCGTTGGCGCGCGGCTGGTACAGCGCGAGCAGATCCATCAGGTCGGTGTGACGCGCGTGGTAGCGGCTGATGTAGTTGTTCCACCTGAAGTCGCGATCGTCGTCGCCCTGGTCCCAGTAGCGCGCGGCGGTCACGCCGTGGATCAGTCCGCGGTAGTGCAGCACCGGCAGATCGAAGCCGCCGCCGTTCCAGCTGACCAGTTGCGGTGTGTACCGATCGATCAACCGGAAAAAGTCCTGGATCAGCTTGGCTTCCTGGTCGTCCGCGGTGCCGAGGCACCTGACACGAAATCCGCTGTCGTCGCGGAACGCGCAGCCGATCGCGACGATGCGCTGCAGGTGATGCGGAAGGAAGTCGCTGCCCGTACGTTCGCGCCGCTCGGCAAACGCGCGTTCCGCGACCTCGGCGTCGGCGAGCGCCGCCCACTCGGGCCGAAGCACGCGCAGCCCAGCGACGTCGGGAACCGTCTCGATGTCGAATACGAGCGTCGGCGTCATGCACCCCTCGATCGATCACGCTCCGGGCCGGCGCTCAGAACAGCGCATCGCGCTCGACGCCACGCGCGAGCAGCGAGCGCCGCAGCCGCTGCAGCGCCTCCTGCTGGATCTGCCGCACGCGCTCGCGCGTGAGCCCAAGCTCGGCGGCAACGCCTTCGAGCGTCGCCGGCTCGCGCGCGTTCAGCCCGTAGCGCCGTTCGATGACGGTGCGTTGTTTCTCGGGCAGGTGCTCGAGCCAGTCGCGGACGAGCTGCTCGATCTCGCGCGCCAGCGCCACGGTTTCGGGACTCGCGGCACCGGTGTCGGCGAGCAGATCGATCAGACTCGATCCGGGGTCGCTTTCGAGCGGCGTGTCGAGCGACGCGGGCGGCTCCGACAGTCGCAGAACGTCGGCGACTTCGTCGACGCTGCGCCCCACCAGATGCGCGATGTCTTCGATCCGGGCCTCGCGGCGTTCGCCACGTGCGGCGTATTCGGCTTCGAGATGGCGCTTGGCGCGCAGCACCTGGTTCAGCTCGCGGACGATGTGCACGGGAAGCCGGATCGTGCGTGCCTGGTTGATGATCGCGCGTTCGATCGACTGCCGGATCCACCAGGTCGCATAGGTCGAGAAGCGGAAGCCGCGTTCCGGCTCGAACTTCTCGAGCGCGTGGATCAGGCCGAGATTGCCTTCCTCGATCAGGTCGAGCAGGCTTACGCCGCGATTGACGTAGTGCTTGGCGATCGACACGACGAGCCGCAGGTTGTGCTCGATCATCGCCTGCCGTGCGTCGAAGTCGCCGGCGCGCGCGCGCATTGCAAACAGGTACTCCTGCTCGGGCGTCAACAGCGGGCGCGCGCCGATCGCATTCAGGTACTGCTGGACCGCGTCGCCGGCCAGATCGTCGGTTTCACGCCCGCTGGCCGGCAGCCCGTCGTCACCGGTCGCCGCGGCGTCGGCCAGCACCGTCGCCTCCTCGGGCGTGTCGAGCTGAACGCTCGCGTCGGGCGCGGCCTCCGGCGCGGCGCCGTCTTCAGCGGATCCGTCGTCGAGAGTGTCGTTCGTCAAGCGCGCCATGGCGGCTCCCGTTTCGGCGCTCGACGCGAGGTCGCACGCGGTGACGCGCCCCTTCAGGGGCGCGGCGGCAGATACTTCAACGGATCGACCGGCTTGCCGCGTTGCCGGATCTCGAAGTGCAGCTTCGGCACGCTCGAATCGGTCTTGCCCAGTTCGGCGATGCGCTGCCCGCGCCTGACGGTCTGTCCCTGCTTCACGAGGATCTGCCGATTGTGCGCGTACGCGGAAATGAAGTCGTCCGTGTGCTTGATGATGACCAAGTTGCCGTAACCCCGCAACCCGCTGCCGCTATAGACGACCTGCCCGTCGCTCGCCGCGACGACCGGATCGCCCTCCTTGCCGGCGATGCCGATGCCTTTGTTGCGCGCCTCGTCGAACGCGGAGATCACGCTGCCTGCCGCCGGCCACTGCCAGACGAAACCCGTATCGATCGTTGCGCCGGCCGCGGGTTTCGTCGCTTCCGATGCCTTCGCCGCCGGCCCGATGGACGGCGCCGCGACGGCCGCCGGCGGCAGCGGCGCAGGGGCGGCGGCAGCCGGTGCCTCGCCCAGCGGGCGCGCTTCGATCGCGGCCGTCGGCGCGACGGGAACGACCGCGGCGACCGTCGGCGCGACCGGCTCCGCGTCCGGCGGTGTCACCCGCAGCGCCTTTCCTACGGGAAGCCGCGCCGGATCGTCGAGCGCGTTCCAGCGTGCGATGTCGCGGAAGTCCTGCCCAAAGGCAAGCGCGATGCTGTAGAGCGTGTCGCCGCGCTGGACGATGTAGGTGCCGTCTTTCGCCTCGCGTTGGAGCGGCACGACCGGTGCGGTCTCGGGCGCGCGCACGGTCTCGCTTCGCACGCCGCTGCGGTCGGACTTCTCGACGATCGGCGCCTCTCGAACCGAGGTCACCGTGCATGCGGCGACACTGAACGCGAGCAGCGGGATCGACAACCTGCGTCGAATCGAGGAACAACGCGCTGGCTGCGGCGGTCGTGTTTTCATGCTTTAGGCGGTACCGGACTTCAAAGGAACGAACCGGACGACTTCGACTGCGCGACGCGTGACGCGGCCGCCTTCGTCCTTGGTGAGCAGCGTCAGCCGCTGCTCGGCCGCGCCGAACGGCGCGACGATACGCCCCCCCGGCTTGAGTTGTTCGACCCAGGCAGGCGGCACCCGTTCCCCTGCGGCGGCGGCGACGATGGCATCGTACGGGGCCTGCGCCGCGACTCCCGCGGCGCCGTCGGCAAAAACGAGCCGGACGTGCGCGAGCCGCAACGGCCGCAGGTTCTCGCGCGCCTTCTCGTGCAACGGACGTATGCGCTCCACTGAAATGACGGTGCCGAAGATCTTCGCGAGCACGGCCGCAGCGTAACCGCAGCCGGTACCGATCTCCAGTACCTTCGCGGACTTCGGCGCGGCGACGCCTTCGAGCAGCAGTTCGATCGTTCGAGCGACGATGTACGGCCGCGAGATCGTCTGTCCGAACCCGATGGGCAGCGCGGTGTCGTCGTAGGCCCGACTCGCGAGCGCCGGATCGACGAACAGGTGCCGCTGAACCTCCTCCATCGCCGCAAGCACTCGAGAGTCGCGGACGCCGAGTTCGCGCAGGCGCTCGACCATCCGAACGCGCACGCGCTCGGACGCGAGTCCGGTGTTGCTGTGCGCGGCGTCGCGGCGCGCGCCTATTTGCGGTTTCGCTGCAGCCATTCGCGCACGACCGGAAGCTGTCCGCTGTGCGTCAGATCGACTTGCAACGGCGTGACCGATACGTAGCCGTTCGCAGTCGCATGAAAGTCGGTCCCGGGACCGGCGTCGCGCGCGCTGCCCGCGCTGCCGACCCAGTAGATCGTCTCGCCGCGCGGACTCTCGCTGCGGATCACGGGTTCGGCGTGATGCCGCCTGCCCAGGCGCGTGCCGGTGACGCCGGCGATGGCCTCGTACGGCAGGTTCGGAATGTTGACGTTCAGCAGGAAGGGGCCGGGAATCGGGTCCGCGATGTAGCGCGCGACGATGTCGGCGGCGACGCGCGCGGCGCTGTCAAGATGCGCGTAGCCGCGTTCGACCAGGGAAAACGCGATCGCCGGCACGCCGAACAGGAAGCCCTCCATCGCGCCGGCGACGGTACCCGAATAGATGGTGTCGTCGCCCATGTTCTGGCCGTTGTTGATGCCGGATACGACCAGGTCGGGCGGCTGTTCGAGCAGACCGGTCAGCGCAATGTGCACGCAGTCGGTCGGCGTACCGTTGACGAACAGGAAGCCGTTGTCGGCGCGATGCACGGTCAGCGGACGGGTCAGGGTCAGCGAATTGCTGGCACCGCTGTGGTTCTGTTCCGGTGCGACGACGGTGACTTCGCCGAAGGGGCGCATTGCGTCGGCCAGCGCCACAACGCCGGGCGCGAGATAACCGTCGTCGTTGGAAACAAGGATCCGCATGAATGAAGTGGCCGGTTGACCGCGACGCGGGCAACCGGCCGGCTCCGGGAGTTCCTTGGTCGGGGCGGCGGGATTCGAACTCGCGACCCCTTGCACCCCATGCAAGTGCGCTACCAGGCTGCGCTACGCCCCGATCCGCGCGGATTGTACACGGCGGTCACGCGTCTCGTGCCGTCGCGCCCTATCCGAACCGAGCGAACGCGGACGCGCCGACAGCGCGCGGACGCGCACAGCGGAGTCGCTTGCCGCGCTCCGCAGAGCGCCCCGCGTCCCCCGCGCCTGCGCGTTGACTCAGTCCGCTTTGAGCAACGCGCGGATCGCTTCGAGTTCGCTGCGCACGTTCGCGAGCGTCGGACGCGGCGGCGGATCGTCACCGCCGTTGCCGCGCGTTCTGCCGAAACGGCCATTTTCGTCGAGCCGGTTGCGCGCGCCGCTGATCGTGAAACCCTCTTCGTACAGCAGCTCGCGGATACGCCGGATCAGCAGCACCTCGTGGTGCTGGTAGTAGCGCCGGTTGCCGCGCCGCTTGATGGGCCTGAGCTGCGTGAACTCCTGCTCCCAGTAGCGAAGCACGTGCGGCTTGACGCCGCACAGCTCGCTCACTTCGCCGATCGTGAAGTAGCGCTTCGCCGGGATCGGTGGCAGCGCGTTCTGGGCGTCGGGACGCTGCATCGAAGACCTGCCGTGTGCTCGGGAGCGTTCGCGCGAGGCGCCGGGCAGACCGGGATCAATGCACTCCCTGCGCCTCGGCGACCGCCGCTTTCAGCTTCTGGCTCGCATGAAAGGTCACGACGCGCCGCGCGGTAATCGCGATCTCCTCACCGGTCTTCGGGTTGCGCCCCGGTCGCTGCGGCTTGTCGCGAAGTTGGAAGTTGCCGAACCCGGACAGCTTGACCGACTCGCCCCGCTCGAGCGCCTGCCGGATCTCGTCGAAGAAACCGTCGACCATGTCCTTCGCCTCGCGTTTGTTCAGGCCGAGCCGTTCGAACAGCGCATCGGCCAGCTCCGCCTTCGTCATCGTCTTGCCGCCATGCTCGTGCGTGGTCTCGGATCGGCGAGTTGTCGACGGCAGATCCGGAAACTTGAAGGCGGACATTTGTTGGTCGTTCTGCATGGCGGTCACTGACGCAAGCGGGCGCCGATGCGCGCGCCCAGTCCATCGACGATCGCAGCGACGGCGGCGTCTGCATCCGCATCTGCGAGCGTGCGGTCAGTATCTTGCAGAACCATGCGGAAGGCAAGGCTTTTCTCCTTATTTAACAAAGCGTTAGCGGTCGCTCCCGCGAATTTGCTTGAATCCTCGCCGCCCGGGCGGTACACGTCGAAGAGGTGGAAGTCGCGCAGCACACGAAGTCGGTCGTCCGTTCGTGCGATGCGCGCGACTTCGTCGAGCACCCGCTGAAACGTCACGGAAGCGTCGACCCATAGCGCCACGTCGCGCAGCACCGCGGGAAACTTCGGCACGTCCTTGAAGCGCGGTAGCGGCGTCGGCAGCAGCGGATCGACGTCCAGTTCAAAGACGACCGGCGCTCTGGGCAGTTCGTACTTCTGCTGCAGGCGCGGATGCAGTTCGCCGATCCAGCCGATCGGCTGACCGTCGAGTTCGATGCGCGCGCTGCGTCCCGGGTGCAGCGCCGGATGATCCGCCGCGACGAACCGAGAATCGGCGCGCCGAAGCAGCCGCTCGACATCGCCCTTGACGTCGAAGTAGTCGACCTCCCGTTTGGCCACCGCCCACTGTTCATCCCATGCCAAACCGTACGTTAGCCCCCCGAGGCGGGCGGGCTGACGAACGCCTGCGACGGCCAGCGGCCCGTCGCCCACCGCAGGATCCCTGAGGTAGACACGCCCCAGTTCGAACACACGCACGCGCGCAGCCTTCCGGTTCAGGTTGTACCTGAGCGCGGCGACGAGTCCGCCGATCAAGGTCGAACGCATCACGGCGAGGTGGCTGGCGATCGGATTGAGCACGCGAACCGGCTCGGCGTTGCCGGCGAAGTCCTGCTCCCACATCGGATCGACGAACGAGAAATTCACGAGCTCCTGGTAGCCTGCGCCGACCAGTTCGCGTCGCAACGCGTGCACGGGCCGTTGCGTCTCCGGCTGCGCGCGCATCACCGCAGGCGCGACCGGCGGCCGCGCCGGAATTCGTTCGAAGCCCCACAACCGCGCGACCTCTTCGATCAGATCCTCTTCGATCTCGAGGTCGAAGCGATACGACGGCGGGGTCACCCAGAACTCGCCTGCCTTTCGCTGTGCGGCCAAGCCAAGCCGGCTGAACGCGGCGGCGATTTCGTCGTCCCGGACCGGAACGCCGATCACCCGGCGGCAGCGTTCGGTGCGCATGCGCACCGGCTTGCGCTCGGGCAGCCGCAGTACCTGGTCGTCGACCGGACCGACCTTCGTTTCGGACGTTCCGCAGATGTCCAGAATCAGGCGCGTGATGTATTCGATGTGCTCGACCGTCGTCGCGAAGTCGACGCCGCGTTCGAAGCGATGCGACGCATCGGTCGAGAAGTTGTAGCGGCGCGCGCGCCCCTGGATGGCTTCGGGCCACCAGAAGGCGGCCTCGACGTACACGTTGCGCGTGTCCAGCGTGACCGCCGTCGCTTCTCCGCCCATCACGCCGGCGAGCGCCTCGACGCCCCGGTCGTCGGCGATCACACCCACCCAGTCGTCGACCTCGACGACTTGGCCGCTGAGCAGTTCGATCTTCTCTCCGGCCTGGCCCCAGCGTACCTGCAGGCCGCCCGCGACCTTGTCGAGATCGAACACGTGCGAGGGCCGCCCCAGCTCGATCATCACGTAGTTCGAGATGTCGACCAGTGCGGAGATCGGCCGCTGGCCGCTTCGCTCGAGCCGCCGTTTCATCCAGTCGGGTGTGGCTGCCCGCGCGTTGACGCCTCGGATCACGCGGCCCGAGAAGCGTCCGCACAGATCGGCGTGATGGACCCGGACGGGCAGCCGCTCGTCGATCGTCGGCGAGACCTCGGCAAACGACGGCAGTGCGAGCGGCGCGCCGGTGAGCGCGGCGACTTCGCGCGCGACACCGACGACGCTCAGGCAGTCGCCCCGGTTGGGGGTCAGCTTGATCACGAAGCGCCGATCGTCGAGCGCGAGGACCTCGCGCACGTCGCGCCCGACCGGCGCATCCGCCGGCAACGCGAGCAGGCCGCTGTGATCGTCCGACAGCCCCAGTTCGCGCGCCGAGCACAGCATGCCCTGCGACTCGATGCCGCGCATCCTGGCGGGTTTGATTCGCAAGTCGCCCGGCAGAACGGCGCCGACGAGCGCGCACGGCGCTTTCATCCCTGCCGTAACGTTGGGCGCGCCGCACACGATGGCGAGCGGCGCGCCGGTCCCGGCGTCGACTCGGCAGACGGTGAGCTTGTCCGCGTTCGGATGTCTTTCGACGGCGAGCACCTGCGCGACGACCACACCGGAGAACGGCGGCGCCACCGGCTCGCACGCCTCGACCTCGAGTCCGCCCATCGTCAACCGCTCGGCCAGTTCGTCGCTGCCGATCGGCGGGTTCACGTAGGCACGCAGCCACTGTTCGGAGAATTGCATCGTTGAGTTTCCGCTGGCGCGGCGTTCAGTTGAACTGCTGCAGGAAGCGCAGATCGCCTTCGAAGAACAGTCGCAGGTCGTCCACGCCGTAGCGCAGCATCGTCAGACGTTCCAGGCCGGAACCGAAGGCGAAGCCGATGTAGCGCTCGGCGTCGAGACCGAAGTTGCGGACCACCGACGGGTGCACCTGACCGGCGCCCGAGATCTCCAGCCACTGGCCCTTCTTGGGGCCGCTGGTGAACATCATGTCGATCTCGGCCGAAGGCTCGGTGAACGGAAAGAAGCTCGGCCGGAAACGCACCTGCAGATCGTCGCTTTCGAAGAATCGGCGAAGGAAGTCCGTATACACGCCCTTCAGGTCGGCAAAGCTGATCTGCTCGTCGATCCACAGCCCCTCGACCTGGTGAAACATCGGCGAGTGCGTCGCGTCGGAGTCGACGCGATACGTCCGCCCCGGCGCGATCACCTTGATCGGCGGCGCGTGCATGCGCGCATAGCGCACCTGCATGGGCGACGTATGCGTTCGCAGCAGCAGCAGCGCTTTGCCTGAGCTGTCCTTCACGTCGACATAGAAGGTGTCCTGCATCGATCGGGCGGGGTGGTTCTCCGGGTTGTTCAGCGCGGTGAAGTTGTACCAGTCGGTCTCGATCTCCGGACCGTCGGCGATGTCGAAGCCGATCGAGCGGAAGATCTCCTCGACCCGGATCCACGTGCGGATCACCGGATGGATGCCGCCCGGACTGCACTTGCGGCCGGGCAGCGTTACGTCGATCGATTCCTGCGCGAGCCGCGCGCTGAGATCGGCGTCGGCAAGCGCCCGTCGGCGTTCGGCAAGCAACCGTTCGATGGTCTCTTTCGCGGCATTGATCCGCGCGCCGCGAACGCGCCTTTCCTCGGGCGCGAGCTTTGCCAGTCCCTTGAGCAGTTCGGTCACGCTGCCGGTCTTGCCCAGAAAGCGCGCCTTCTCGTTTTCGAGCGCGGCCGGGGTGTCGGCCGCGGCAAACGCGGCCCGTGCCTGTTCAACCAGTTCGTCGAGTGTGTCCATGAACGAAAAACGGGACCCGCCGCCAAGGCCAGGCCCCGTTTCCAAGCGAAAGCGCCCGCCCGGGGCGCATCGGTTAAGCGGCGAGGCTGGACTTGACCTTTTCGACGATCGCCGCAAACGCCGGCTTGTCGAGCACGGCCAAGTCGGCCAGCACCTTCCGGTCCAGATCGATCGCGGCTTTCTTCAGGCCGTTGACGAATGCGCTGTACGTGAGGTCATGCTCGCGCACGGCAGCGTTGATCCGCGCGATCCACAGCGTGCGAAACACGCGCTTCTTCTGCCGGCGGTCGCGGTACGCATACTGGCCCGCCTTCATCACCGCCTGTTTGGCGACGCGGAAGGCGCTCTTTCGGCGCTGCGTGTACCCCTTGGCCTGGGCCAGGACCTTCTTGTGCCGCGCACGGGCGGTCACACCACGTTTGACTCGAGGCATCGCGTCGTCCCTCCGTTACGCGTACGGCAGCATCCGGCGCACCGACTTGACGTCGGACTCGTGGACTTCCACGGGGCCGCGCAGGTGGCGTTTCGCCTTGGTCGTCTTCTTGGTCAGAATGTGGCGCTTGAACGCCTGCGCACGCTTGATCGATCCGCTGTTGCGGACGATGAAGCGCTTTGCAGCGCTCTTCTTGGTCTTCAGCTTGGGCATCGTGCCCTCCTTTCTTTGATGAATGCAGGCGCCCTCGCGGGACTTGCGGCCTGCCTCCACTTGTTTCGCCTGTCGCCGGCGACCCACCGGCGACGAGCGCCCTGAAACTACTTCTTCTTCTTCGGCGCCAGCACCATCACCATCTGCCGGCCTTCGAGCTTCGGCATCGCCTCGACCTGGCTGATGGCCTCGAGATCGTTGCGCACGCGCTCGAGCAGCTTCAGGCCGAGTTCCTGGTGCGCCATCTCGCGCCCGCGGAATCGCATCGTGACCTTGGCCTTGTCGCCCTCCTGAAGGAACTCCTGCAGCTTGCGCACCTTGGTCTGGTAATCGTGATCGTCCGTCGCGGGACGGAACTTGATCTCCTTGACCTCGATGACCTTCTGCTTGAGCCGCGCCTCGTGCGCCTTCTTCTGCTCCTGGTACTTGAACTTGCCGTAGTCCATCAGGCGACAGACCGGCGGAACAGCGTTGGGGGCGATTTCGACGAGGTCGACGTCCTTTTCCTCTGCGAGGCGCAGCGCCTCGGCCAGTTTCACGATCCCGAGGGGTTCGCCGTCGACCCCGACGAGCCGGACTTCCGGTGCGGTGATCTCGCGGTTGATCCGATGCGAAGAACGATCCTGTGCGATGGTTTGCAGCTCCGAAAAAAGAAAAAAACTAAGCCGTGCCTCCCACGTTGCGGCGCTGCGCGACGTCCTCCGACAATCGCGCCGCGAATGCATCGATCGGCATCACGCCCAGATCAACGCCGCCACGGGCCCGCACGGCCACCGTCCCTGCTTGCATCTCCTTGTCCCCGACGACGAGGATGTACGGGAGCTTCTGCAAACTGAGGGCGCGGATTTTATAAGTGATCTTTTCGTTACGCAAATCTGCCTCGACCCTAAAGCCTTGTTTTTTCAGCTTTTGGGTCACATCGGCGGCGTAACCCGCCTGCGCCTCGGAAATGTTCGCGACACCCGCCTGCACCGGCGCGAGCCACGGCGGCAGCGCGCCGGCGTAGTTCTCGATCAGTACGCCGATAAAGCGCTCCATCGAACCGATGATCGCCCGGTGCAGCATCACCGGAACCCGGCGCGTATTGTCTTCGGCCACGTACTCGGCGCCGAGCCGCCCGGGCATCGAGAAATCGACCTGCATCGTTCCGCACTGCCACTCGCGACCCAGCGCATCCTTCAGCGTGTACTCGATCTTCGGGCCGTAGAACGCGCCTTCGCCAGGCGAGATCGTGAACTGCACGCCGGAGTGCCGCAGCGATTCCATCAGCGCGTGCTCGGCCTTGTCCCAGATGTCGTCCGAGCCGATGCGCTTTTCCGGCCGAGTCGACACCTTGTACAGGATGTGTTCGAAGCCGAAGTCGCGGTAGACCTTCTGCAGCAGCGCCGTGTAGGCGACGCACTCGTCGAGGATCTGCGCTTCCGTGCAGAAGATGTGGCCGTCGTCCTGCGTGAAGCCGCGCACGCGCAGCAGCCCGTGCAGCGAGCCCGACGGCTCGTTGCGGTGACAGGCACCGAACTCGCCGTAGCGCAGGGGCAGCTCGCGGTAGCTGTGCAGATTTGCGTTGTAGATCTGGATGTGACCCGGGCAGTTCATCGGCTTCAGCGCGTAGTACCGGTTCTCCGACTCGGTCGTGAACATGTTCTCGCGGTACTTCTCCCAGTGGCCCGAGCGCTCCCACAGCGAGCGATCGAGGATCTGCGGCGCGCGCACTTCCTGGTAGCCGTTGTCCCGGTACACCTTGCGCATGTACTGCTCGACCTGCTGCCAGATCGCCCAGCCCTTGGGGTGCCAGAACACCAGCCCGGGCGCCTCGTCCTGGAAGTGGAAGAGGTCCAGTTCCCGGCCGAGTTTGCGGTGGTCGCGCCGCTCGGCCTCCTCGAGCATCTTCAGATAGGCGTCCTGTTCCTCCTTCTTCGCCCACGCGGTGCCATAGATGCGCTGGAGCATCTCGTTGCGTGAATCGCCGCGCCAGTACGCACCGGCGACCTTCATCAGCTTGAACACCTTCAGCTTGCCGGTCGACGGCACGTGCGGGCCGCGGCACAGGTCGACGAAGTTGCCTTCGCGGTACAGCGAAATCGGTTCATCGGCGGGGATCGACGCGATGATCTCGGCCTTGTACTTCTCGCCGATCGACTCGAAGAACCGCACGGCGTCGTCCCGGTTCCAAACTTCGCGAACGACCGGCTCGTTCCTCGCCGCCAGTTCGGCCATCTTTTTCTCGATCGCCGCCAGATCTTCGGGCGTGAACGGCCGCTTGTACGAGAAGTCGTAGTAAAAGCCGTTCTCGATCACCGGACCGATCGTCACTTGCGCGTCGGGGAACAGTTCCTTGACGGCGTAGGCGAGCAAGTGTGCGGTCGAATGGCGCAGGATCTCGAGGCCTTCCGGATCTCTGTCCGTGACGATCGAAAGCGTCGCGTCGTGGTCGATCACGTACGACATGTCGACGAGCTTGCCGTCGACCTTGCCGGCGATGGCCGCCTTGGCCAGGCCGGCACCGATCGAGGCAGCGACCTCGGCGACGCTGACCGGCTTGTCGAACGAACGGATCGAGCCGTCCGGCAAGCGAATCGAAATCATCTCGCGTATCCCCGTCGAAAACCCGGCGAAAAAAAAGTGCGGGCGAGCCGCACTTTCTCCTCGAAAAGGCGAACCCGTCCGTTCCGATCAGCCGCCGGCCGGCGCAGTTCGGAACCACCGCATGTTCGATTCCCTTGGTCGTTGCGTGTTGGTAGGCGCGAGTGGACTCGAACCACCGACCCCCACCATGTCAAGGTGGTGCTCTAACCAGCTGAGCTACGCGCCTGTTGCGGTGCGGATGATACACGAGCCCATGCCGGATCCGGCCGCCTGATCGATGCCAGAAGCGCCGACGCTCAGCGTCGCCGCGCCGACAGCACACCGGGTACTTCGAGAATCTGGGCGAGCGTGCGCCGCAGGGTCGCGGCGTCGGCGACCTCGACGGTGAACTGCATCTGCGCTTCCCCGCGCAGCGTGACGGTGTTCACTCCGACGACGTTGAGCTTCTCGCGCGCAAACACCTCGGACACGTCGCGCAGCAGCCCTTGGCGGTCCTGCGCATGCACCACGATGTCGACCGGGTACGCGGCCTCGGCGGACGCGCGCCCCCAGGCGACCTCGATCACGCGCTCCGGCTGCCGGCGTGCCAGCGCCTGCGCGTTGACGCAACCGGACCGATGGATCGACACGCCGCGACCGCGCGTGACGAAGCCGACGATCTCGTCCGGCGGCACCGGGCGGCAGCAACGCGCCAGTTGAGTCAGCAGCGAATCGACGCCGACGACCAGCACCTGCCCCTTGCCGGCAGGCGCGACTCTCGGCTTGCCAGTGAGGATCGGCGGCGGCGCAGCCTCGGGCGCGGGCAGCGGCGCGACCAGCGCCTGCTCGATGCTGCGCAGACTGAACTCCTCCTTGGTCGCCGCCGCGCACAGCTCGTCAACCGTCGCGTAGCCGAGCCGATGCGCCAGATCTTCGAGCTTGACGGCGGTCTTGCCGAGCCGCTGCAGCTCCCTGTCGACGATCTCGCGCCCGGCGACGATCGACTGCTCGAGTTCGAGCGCGTTGAACCACTGCCGCACCTTGGCGCGCGAGCGCGCGCTGGCGAGGTAGCCCAGCTCCGGGTTGAGCCAGTCGCGGCTCGGCCCGCCGCTCTTGGCGGCGATGATCTCGACGGTCTGTCCCGTTTTCAGCGGCGTGTTCAGCGGCACCATCACGCCGTCGACCTTCGCCCCGCGGCAGCGATGACCGAGTTCGGTGTGCACGTGATACGCGAAGTCGATCGGCGTGGCCCCGACCGGCAGCTCGACCACCTTCGCCTGCGGCGTCAGCACGTAGATGCGGTCGTCGACCGCGGCTTCGCCTGGCCGCTGCGGCACGCCGATGTCCTGCCGCCAGGCGAGAAGCTGCCGCAGCCAGGCGACGCGCTCATCGTCGGCCGACGCTGAACGGTCGCCGCGGCCCTCCTTGTAGCGCCAGTGCGCCGCCATGCCCAGCTCGGCCGCTTCGTGCATTCGCCGCGTACGGATCTGAATCTCGATCGGGCGCCCGTCGGCGTCGCGCACGACCGTGTGCAGCGACTGGTAGCCGTTCGGCTTCGGCCGCGCGATGTAGTCGTCGTACTCGCCGCCGACCGGCGTCCAGTGCGAGTGCACCAGCGCGAGCACCTGGTAGCACTGCGCGACCGTGTCGACGATCACGCGCAGCGCGCGCACGTCGTACAGCTCCTCGAAGGCGAGTTGCTTGCCGCGCATCTTGTTCCAGATGCTGTAGATGTGCTTCGGCCGCCCGCTCACTTCGGCAGCGATCCCCGCCTTCGCGAGCAGTGCATTCAGCTCGCGTTTCGCCTGCTCGATGAAGCGCTCGCGCTCGAGCCGCTTTTCCTCGAGCCAGCGCGCGATTCGCTTGTAGGTCTGCGGCTCGAGGAAGCGGAACGAAAGATCCTCGAGCTCCCACTTGAGCTGCCAGATGCCGAGCCGGTTTGCGAGCGGCGCATACAGTTCGAGCGTCTCGCGCGCCAGCGCCTCGCTGCCCTCGAACTTGGTCGCGGCGCACCAGCGCAGCGTCTGCAGGCGCGATGCCAGCCGCAGCAGCACGACGCGCAGGTCGTTGCACATCGCCAGCAGCATCTTGCGCAGCGCCTCGGTCTGCGCCGGGCCCGCTTCACCGCTGCGCGGCCGCGTACGCTCCGACAACCGCATCAACTGGCGCAGGTCGGCGACGAGTTGCGCGACCGTCGGGCCGAAGCGCGCGCGCAGCCACTCGTCGGCATCGCGCAGCACGTCGTAGGCGCCGAACAGGTACGCGGCAGCGAGCAGATCGGGATCGTCGCGCAACGGCCGCACGATCGAGACCATGCCGTCGGCATGATCGAGAAAGGGTTCGCCGGTGCGCAGCCGCCGGTCCACGTACAGCGGCGCGATCACGCTGCGCGCCAGCCCCGGATCGACCGGCGCAGCGGACGACCGCTCGATCGTCTGCTCGACCTGTTTCGCCCGGGTCACGGCGGCAACTTTCGCTTGCGTCATTGCAGGCCATTATAGGAAGCGCTTGCGGCACAATGACCGCGATGTTCAAGTCGCTGCTCGCCAGGCTCGGTGCCTCGTCCACGGTCGCGATTCCGGACGCGCTGTGGGAGGACACGCTCGCATCGCTGCCCTTCGTCGCGCGCCTCGATGCCGCGGAGCGCGCGCGTTTGCGCGCGCTGGCCGAGCGCTTTCTCGGCGAGAAGGAAATGGCCGCCGCGGGCGGACTCGAGCTGACCGCGGCGATGCAGGTCGCGATCGCGGTGCAGGCCTGCCTGCCGATCCTCAACCTCGGCCTCGGCTGGTACCGCGGTTGGACGAGCATCGTCGTGTACCCCGGCGAGTTTCTCGTTCCGCGCGAGTTGACCGACGACGACGGCGTCGTGCACCAGTTCGTCGAACCGATCGCGGGCGAGGCCTGGGACGGCGGGCCGCTGCTGCTGTCGTGGGACGATGCGCAGCGGCACGACGGCGAGCTGGGGCTCGCCTACAACGTGGTGATCCATGAGTTCACGCACAAGATCGACATGCTCGACGGCGACGCCGACGGTGTGCCGCCGTTCACGCGCAGCTCGCATCCCGAGCTCGACCCGCAGGAGTGGGCGGCGACACTGGCGGAAGCCTTCGAGCGTTTCAACGCGGAACTCGAACTGATCGAGCTCGAGCTGCCGCCGGGCCTCGATCCGGACGACGAAGCCGCCGACCGCTACTACGCGCATCTGCCGCTCGATCCGTACGCGGGCCAGGACGAAGGCGAGTTTTTCGCCGTGTCGAGCGAAGCCTTCTTCGTCGACCCGGCGCGGCTGCACGCCGCCTTTCCCGACTGGTACCGGCAGCTCGCGCTGTTCTTCAAGCAGGATCCCTTGGCGAACGCCCTCTCGCCCGACAGCGCGGGCGAACCGAAAGTGAAGTCGGGGCGAAGCGAGTGAAGCGCCTTTTGATCGTCTGGCACTCGCTGACCGGCGGTGCACGGCAGATGGCCGAGGCAGCCGCCGAGGCCGCGCGCACCGAGCCCGGCGTCGAGGTACGCCTGCAGCGAGCGACCGAGACGACCGCCGGCGACGTGCTCGCCGCCGACGGCTATCTCTTCGCGACCCCGGAGAACCTCGCGACGATGTCCGGGCTGATGAAGGACTTCTTTGAGCGCATCTACTACGCGGCGCTCGACCGCACCAACGGCCGCCCGTACGCGATCCTGATCTGCGCCGGCAGCGACGGCACCGGCGCAGCGCGCCAGATCCAGCGCATCGCGACCGGACTTCGCCTGAAGGAGATCGCGCCGCCGACGATCGTGATCACGGGCGCGCAGACGCCCGCCGCGATCTTCGCGCCGAAGACGATCTCGAAGGCCGATCTGGCACGCTGCGCCGAGATCGGCGCAGCTCTCGCAGCGGGGCTTGCGGCCGGCGTGTTCTGAGCGCGCGCTGGCCCGGATACTTCACGAGGGACGCGGGAGTTGCGCGGATGCCGGGGCGAGCCAGGTTGCGCGAGAGGGGCGCAGTCAAAGGCCGCTGGGCCTTTGCGAGCACTTGAGCGCAACATGGCCGGCCCGGCGCCGCGCAAGCCCGCGTAGCCCCGGCCGTGCAGATTGGATCGAGCGCTTGTGTGCCAGAAGTGCCGATTCGCCGAGGCAACACCCACGTAGACGGGGGGCGACCTCGTGAAGTATCCGGGCTACGTCAGCGCCGCGCTGACGACGATCTCGACCTTCCACTCGGGCTTCGCGAGCTTCGCCTGAACGGTCGCGCGCGCCGGCGTCTGCCCGGTCGGCACCCAAACGTCCCAGACGGCGTTCATCGCCGCAAGGTCGGCCATGTCGGCGAGAAAGATCTGCGCGGTCAGCAGCCGCGTCTTGTCGGTGCCAGCCTCGGCAAGCAGCGCGTCGATGGCCGCCAGCACCTGGCGCGTCTGTCCGCCGATGTCCTGGCTCGCGTCCTCGGCGATCTGCCCCGCCAGGTACGCGACGCCGCCGTGGATCACGACCTCGCTCATTCGCGGGCCCACGTGCAGGCGCCTGATCGCCACCGTCAATCTCCCAGCAGAAAGTCGCGCACGACGACGATCTCGTCGTCGTGCATGAACATCGGCGCGTGGCCGACGGCGGCGATCTCGACCAGCTTCGCGCGCGGCCCGCGCTGCGTCATCGCGTGCGCGGTAGCGCGCGTCAGCAGATCGGAGTGCTCGCCGCGCACCAGCAGCGTCGGGCACGTGATCGCATCGTACAGCCTCCACATCGCCGCCTCGGCGGCCGCCGCCGACTCCGGTGTCACCGCGCGAAACGGCACCGCGATGCGCGGGTCGTAGTGCAGTACCCAGCCTTCGCCGCGTTCGTCGCTGACCGGCCGCACGACGGTCTCGGTGATCTCGCGCCACTCGTCGCGCGTGCGCAGGCTGAACGGCGCCGCGACCGTCGCGACGTAGTCGGCCGCCTGCTCGAGGTTCGCGAATCGCACCGGCTTGCCGAGGTACTCGCCGATGCGAACGAGTGCCGCCGCGTCGAGCGTCGGTCCGACGTCGTTGATCACGAGCTTCGTGATCGGCGATCCGGGCTGACCGGCCAGCATGATGCCGATCAGCCCGCCCATCGACGTGCCGACCCAGTGCACGGACTCGACCCCGACCCGCGCGATCAGCGTGACCATGTCGGCGACGTACTGCGCCACATGGTAGTGCTGCGGATCGCGCAGCCATTCGCTGCGCCCGCGTCCGACGACGTCCGGGCAGACGATCCGATAGCTGCCGGCCAGCGCGCGGGCGAGCCGGTCGAAGTCGCGGCCGACGCGCGTCAGACCGTGCACGCAGATCAGTACGCGCGGATTGTCCGGTATGCCCCACTCGGTGTAGGCCATCGAGTGCAGACCGGCCGGGCTCAGGCAGCGGACCGATCCGAAGCGGGGTTGCGGCGCGTCCATTCGTTGTCTCGTCAACGGCCCGCCATTGTACGGGTGGCATACTTGCCCGCCGATTCACGGAGGACTCGCATGTTGAAAGGCAAGACGGCGTTGGTCACCGGGTCGACCAGCGGCATCGGACTGGGCATTGCCCGCGCGCTGGCCACCGACGGTGCCAACATCGTGCTCAACGGCTTCGGCGACGCACGGCTGATCGCCGGCATCGAACGCGAACTGCAAGAGCGCGGCGTGCAAACGCTCTACCACGGCGCCGACATGAGCAAGCCGGGGCAGATCGAAGATCTGATCCGCGCGGCCGAAGCGCGGTTCGGGCGCATCGACGTGCTGGTGAACAACGCCGGCATCCAGCACGTGGCCAGCGTCGAGGACTTCCCGGTCGAGCGCTGGGACGCGGTGATCGCGATCAACCTCAGTTCCGCCTTTCACACGATCCGCTTGGCGCTGCCGAAGATGAAAGCGGCCAACTGGGGCCGCATCATCAACATCGCCTCGGTGCACGGGCTGGTCGCTTCCGCGCAGAAGTCGGCTTACGTCGCGGCCAAGCACGGCATCGTCGGCCTGACCAAGGTCGTCGCGCTCGAGACCGCGCAAACGGGCGTCACCTGCAACGCCATCTGCCCGGGCTGGGTGCTGACGCCGCTCGTGCAGAAGCAGATCGACGATCGCGCCGTCCGCGACAAACTCTCCCCTGACGAAGCGAAGCGCGCGCTGCTGGGCGAAAAACAGCCGTCGCTGGAATTCGTGACTCCGGAGCAGTTGGGCGCGCTCGCGGTTTTCCTGTGCTCGGAGGCTGCGAGCCAGGTGCGCGGAGCGGCGTGGAACGTCGACGGCGGCTGGTACGCGCAGTAGCGACGTTCATTCGTAGGCCGTGCCGGCCTCGCGCGCCTGTGCGATCCGTCGCGCGATGTTCCCTCCGGTCAGGCTGCGCATGAACGCGGCGAGCGCCGCTTTCTCCGCCGCGGTCAGGCCCAGCGGCGCCAACAGCGCGCTCTTACCCGGGCTGTCCACACCGCCGGCGTCGTAGAACTCGATCACTGCTTCGAGCGTGCCGATAGAACCATCGTGCATGTAGGGAGCGGTCAACGCGACATTGCGCAGGCTCGGGGTCTTGTA